>NZ_CP192696.1:2907500-3020000 GCF_021462805.2 Allorhizobium sp. Av2
CAGGATAGCCCTTGCCAATGCCGCAGCGCTGTCACTGGTTGCCTCTCAACTGCCTGCACTTTGGCGTCATCCTCTGATGCTCCCTAAGACGGCGCTTGCCGCTGTTGCTTTCTCAATCATGATGCAGGTCTGGCATCTGCCAGTAGGGCCATCGGAATTGCACCTAATCGGGGCGACCACCATTTATCTTCTCTTCGGCTTTACGCCCGCCATGCTTGGCTTTGCGCTTGGCCTCGTCCTACAGGCATTTCTATTCGAGCCGGGGGACATTCCTCATCTCGGCGTCAATGCCCTATCACTGATGCTGCCGATGATGCTGGTGCATTATACGCTTGGGAAGCGTCTTTTCTCTGGAGAAGTCGGCAAGCGCTTCAATCTCGCCAGGGTATTGGGGCTGGATGCCACCTATTATGCCGGAGTGTCGGCCATGGTCGGTTTCTGGCTGGCTATTTCTAACGACGGTCTTGCCTTTGCCGACTGGGGGCGCTGGGTCATTGCTTATGCACCAGTCTTTGCCATTGAGGCATGCATCACGTTTATCATCGTGCTCGCCGTGCGGCGAATAAGGCACCTTCGCGTGACCAGCCAGATCACCGAGATCGACCGTTTGACCTTTGCCTGAGATCAGCGCAATTTAAGAGAATGAGAGGCGCGCGTGCGTTGGCCGCGCGCTTTTTTCTTTGAAAATCCCACCGCGATGGGTTAGGCGCGCTAGGACTGCATCATGTTGAGAGCAGCCGGTTGGAATGTTCATGACGTGTTTGAGCTATAAAATTGATTTACGCGCTTGAACCAGATCACCAACGCGAGATGGCAGCGACATAAAAGGGGCCGAGCGATGCGCATTTTGAAAGAAGCTTTTTTTTCCGAGCTTCCCAACTATTATCGCGGCAAAGTCAGGGAAAATTACGATCTGCCGGATGGCAGCCGTATCATTATATCGACAGATCGTTTGAGCGCTTTCGACCGTATCCTGGCTTGCATCCCTTATAAAGGTCAGGTCCTGACGCAGACGGCGCGCTACTGGTTCGAGCAGACCGCCGATATTTGTCCCAACCATGTCATAGCCTATCCCGATCCTGCCATTGTCATCGGCAAACGCCTGACGATCCTGCCTGTGGAAGTGGTGGTGCGCGGCTATCTGGCCGGCACGACCGGAACATCGATCCTGACACTCTATAAGAAGGGGCAGCGAACGATGTATGGCATGACATTGCCAGACGGCATGCGCGATAATCAGAAACTGCCGCAGGCGATCATTACGCCGACCAGCAAGGAATTTGACGGTGGTCACGATGCACCGCTGACACCGGCAGAAATTATCGATAATGGCCTGCTGACACCTGATCAATGGCAGCAGCTTTCTCAATATGCGCTGGCTCTTTTCGCGCGCGGCCAACAGAAGGCGGCAGAACGCGGCCTTATTCTCGTCGATACCAAATATGAATTCGGCACAGACGAGGCCGGGAACATCCTTCTGGCTGATGAGATCCATACACCAGATAGCAGCCGTTACTGGATTGCCGAAACTTATGAACAGGCCTTTGCGCAGGGAACCCGGCCGGCCAGCTTCGACAAGGACTTCGTACGGTCATGGGTGGCGGAACGATGCGATCCGTATAAGGACGACATTCCAGAAATTCCACAGGACTTGGTCGAGGCAACTTCCAAAGTCTATATCCAGGCCTATGAGGCCATCACAGGATTGACGTTCCAGGCCGATAACTCCGGTGAAACCCCCTTAGATCGCGTGAAAGCAAATCTGTTTTCCTATCTCGACCGGCGCTGACGATCATGACAGCGCCAAAAAGCACTGGCAAACCCACCGGACGAGGCGCTGGCAAGCGGGAACCATGCCGCCCGCGCAGGTCACGTCGTCCGGCGGCAGAAACTCGCCAGGAAATCCTGCGCGCAGCGGAGGAACTGTTTCGCCAGCGCGGATACCAACAGGTAGCGATGGCGGATATCGCAGCCGAGCTGGAAATGTCTCCGGCCAATGTATTCAAGCATTTTCATTCCAAAACCGCGCTAGTCGATGCGATCGCGACAGCCCATCTCGAAAAACTAATGGCCGGGCTCGCTGACCTGGAACTGCTTCCTTCACCTCAGATGAAATTGCTGCAAATGGCCGAGCAGCTCCTGACCAAACTGCTGCAGGACGTTTGCGACAATCCGCACCTGTTCAAAATGATCGTGCTGACCACCGATCTGGAACTCACCGCCGCCGATCTCTACAGGGAAAAGATTTGCGCAATTTTCGAAACCATCGTCCTTGAAGGCGTGGCGACGGGCGACTTTTTCGTAACCGATCCGCGTCATACTGCATCCGTCATTGCCACCGCTTTGGAAGGGGTTATCCATCCACTTTCAATCACGCGGGAAAAGCCCGAGATTCTCCATATTCGCTGCCGGGATCTGATTGGCCTGGTGACTACCGCACTGCAAAATCCACTTGCAAAGTGACGGTTGTTAATTTACGTCACAAGATAAGCCGTTTGTAGGCGAGCCGTGTCCTTGATGCCATAGCGCAAAAAACATCGGTCGATAGAGCGGTTACGGAATGTTATTGTCTTGTGATCATTTTCTTTTACTGAAACTGTCAGAACAAGACTATCTCGGAAATTAGGATCTGCGCATGGCCAGACATCTCACCCTGTCATCCATTATTCTCGTGGCGGCGATTGCGCTGAGCGGATGCAGCGATGACGGGAAAAAGCAAGCCGGCGGCCCGGGAGGACCAGGGGGGCCCGGAGGCGAAAGACCACCAAGCCCGGTGAGTGTTCTTGCAATTAAAAAATCCACGGCACCGCTGACGACCGTCTTGTCGGGCCGCGCGGAAGCTTTCCAATCTGCTGACATTCGTCCACGGGTCGGCGGCGTGATCAAGGAAATCGCCTTCAAGGAAGGCAGCTTCGTCAAGGCTGGCGATCTGCTCTACAAGATCGACGAGGATACCTATAGGGCTTCGTTGGATGAAGCCAAGGCTACCTTGGAAAAGTCTGAGGCGAGCGTCCCGGCTGCCCAGGCCAATCTCCAGCGCTATGAGCGTCTGGCCAATACTGGTGCATCGCAAAAAGAATATGAAGATGCCCAAACGACACTGCTCCAGGCAAAGGCATCCGTGTCTGAATCGCGCGCTTCTCTTCAGACCGCGCAGATCAATCTGGATCTGACATCCGTAAAGGCGCCTTTCGATGGTGTCACATCGGCGACCAATTATTCGATCGGCAACGTGGTCACGGCCAGCCAGACAGAATCGTTGATGACTCTGCGGCAGATTGATCCGATCTATATCTCCCTGAACGAATCCAGCGTTAATCTCCTGCGCCTGCGCGCCGCCATCGCCGCCAGCAATCTCAAGCGCAACGGCAACAAGGCGGATGCCGAGACGACCGATATCCGGCTGACGATGGAGGACGGCACTGACTATCCGCATGTCGGCAAGATCGATATGTCTGAAATGGCGGTCAGCACCTCAACGGGAACAGTGACGATTCGTGCATTGTTCGACAATCCGGACAATCTCATCCTGCCCGGCATGTATGTCCGTGCTACGATCACCGTTGGCGAAGAAGACGGTTATCTCATTCCTCAGCGCGCTGCCAGCCGCAATGCCAATGGCGACCTGACCGCCAAATTCGTAAACGCAGACAACAAAGTTGAAACCCGGACATTCCGCAGCAGCAAGCTGTCTGGCAACAATTGGCTGGTCAATGACGGCATCAAGGAAGGCGACCAGTTGATCCTCGATGGCTTCCAGTCGATCACCGACAACGCCACGGTCAAGCCGGTTCCCTCGGAAATCGATTCCAAGGGCTTTGTTATTGCGCCGGCAGCAGGCAAGACTGCGACGGAAGCACCGAAATCATGATGTCAGAGGACATCTCCTGCAACATCGTGATCAGGAATTAACTCATGTCAAAATTCTTCATACGGCGACCGATTTTCGCCTGGGTGATCGCGATCGTGATCATGCTGGGTGGCGGGCTGGCGATCACCAGCCTGTCGATTTCGCAATACCCGGAAATCGCACCACCATCCGTAAAAATCAGCGCCACCTATACAGGTGCCAGCGCCGATACCGTCAAGAAGACCGTTACTCAGATCATTGAGGACGGAATGACGGGGCTGGATGGACTGACATATATGACCTCTTCATCGACGTCTGGATCATCATCCATCACGTTGACCTTCGACAACAGTATCGATCCGGACATGGCCCAGGTCCAGGTCCAGAACAAACTGCAACTGGTGGAATCGCAATTACCGTCCGTAGTGCAAAATCTCGGCATCGAAGTGACGAAATCGACCTCCAGTATCCTGTTGGTTGGCGCCCTCGTGTCCACGGATGGCAAGCGCACCTCAGCAGACCTCGGCGATATCTTTTCCGCTCAGATCGAAGACCAGGTAAAGCGCCTGGAAGGCGTCGGCAATATCAATGCCTTCGGCTCCGCCTTTGCCATGCGCGTCTGGCTCGATCCCTTCAAGCTGCGCAAGTTTCAGCTGACACCTGCGGATGTCACCTCAGCCATTGAAGCACAGAATACCCAGATTTCGGTTGGCTCGGTTGGCGGTCTTCCAGCTGTCGAGGGACAGCAGATCAACGTCACGATGACAGCTCAGAGCCAGTTGACCACTGTGTCGGACTTTGAGCGGATCATCCTGAAGGTCGATACCAGCGGTGCAAATGTCCGCTTGAGCGATGTGGCACGGGTTGAAATCGGCCAGGAAAGCTACACCTCCACCTCGCGGTCGAACCGTCAGGCGGCATCCGGCTTCGCGGTTAACCTTGCAACGGGAGCGAATGCTCTCGATACGGCCTCCCGTGTGAAGGCCAAGCTGGCGCAGATCGCTCCGGCATTGCCCCAGAATGTCAGCATCATCTATCCTTACGACACAACGCCTTTCGTATCACTTTCGATCGAAAAGGTCGTTCATACGCTGATTGAAGCTATCGTCCTCGTCTTCTTCGTCTTGTTGATCTTCCTACAGAACCTGCGGGCGACATTCATTCCGATGATCGCCGTGCCCGTCGTTTTGCTTGGTACGTTTGGCATTCTGGCGCTGACGGGATATTCGATCAACACACTGACCATGTTCGCCATGGTGCTTGCCATCGGCCTTCTCGTCGATGATGCCATCGTCGTGGTGGAAAATGTCGAACGCATCATGACCGAAGAGGGCCTGCCCCCCCTGGAGGCGACCCAGAAATCCATGGGTGAAATCACTGGCGCCATCGTCGGCATCGCCCTGGTGCTGACGGCCGTGTTCGTTCCCATGGCATTTTTCGGTGGCTCGACCGGCATTATCTATCGTCAGTTTTCGGTCACCATCATTTCGGCGATGCTGCTTTCAGCAGTTGTCGCACTGGTCCTGACACCTGCGCTTTGCGCGACGATACTGAAACCGATAGACAAGAGTCATAGGAAGACGACCGGTCCAGCCGCTTGGTTCAATCGCAATTTCGACCGCACGACCAATGGCTACGTATGGTCCATTGGTCACCTGCTGAAGCGCCCGCTCCGGCTTCTGTTGATATTCGCGGTACTGGTCGGCGGTTGCGCCTGGCTGTTCCTGCGCCTGCCCTCCTCCTTCCTTCCGCAGGAAGACCAGGGCGTGCTAATGACGATCGTCCAGCTCCCAAATGGCTCGACCTCGGCGCAGACGGGCGAAGTGATGAAAAAGGTTGAGGATTACCTGCTCGACAAGGAAAGCAGCGTTGTCGATTCGGTTTTCGCCGTCAATGGTTTCAGCTTCAACGGAAGCGGCCAGAACTATGGCCTGGTTTTCGCCAAGCTGAAGGATTTCGACCTGCGCAAGAAGCCGGATATGGCCGCAAGTGCCATCGTCCAACGAGCGATGGGTTATTTCATGACCATTCGTGAAGCGCAGGTCTTTCCGATTCTGCCACCGGCCATTCAGGGCATGGGCAATTCCAGCGGTTTTTCCTTGTATCTCGTTGATAACGGGAACCACGGCTCGGAAGCACTGTCGATCGCTGCGAAACAACTGCTGGCGCAGGCCAATAGCAGCGGCGTTATCACCGCCATGCGCCCGAACGACCGCGATGAGGAAAGTCAGGTCAAGCTTATTCTCGACCAGGAAAAGCTTAGCGCCATGGGCGTGACGATTTCCGACGCCAACTCTATGCTGACGACCATTTTCGCCGGCACCAATGTCAATGACTTTACGCTGAACAACAAGATCAAGAAGGTCTATGTCCAGGCCGATGCCCCCTATCGCATGCAGGCCGAGGACATAAAATATTGGGATGCCCGCAATTCGAGCAATGAGATGGTCCCCTTCTCATCGTTCACGGACGCAAAATGGGTAAACGGGCTTCCTTCGATTTCGGCTTTCAACGCTGTCACCGCCTTCTCGCTCGACGGTTCTGCGGCGCCCGGCGTCAGCTCCGGCGACGCAATGGATGAAGTAGAACGTCTGGTTTCCAAGATGGATGGCGGCTACACCGTCGCTTGGCAGGGCATCTCCTATCAGGAAAGATTGTCAGGCTCGCAGGCGCCCTTGCTCTACGCCTTGTCGGTGTTGATCGTCTTCCTATGCCTATCGGCACTCTACGAAAGCTGGTCGATCCCCTTCTCGGTGATCATGGCCGTGCCGATCGGTGTTCTTGGCGCCGTTGCGGCAGCAACTTTGATGGGGCAGGACAACGACGTCTACTTCAAGGTCGGGCTGCTTACCACAATCGGTCTGGCGGCAAAGAACGCCATTCTGATCGTCGAGTTCGCCAAGGAGCGACAGGAACACGGATTGAGCCTGATGGATGCGACCCTGGAGGCGGCAAGACTCCGTCTTCGGCCGATCATCATGACCTCTCTCGCCTTCATTCTGGGCGTCGTTCCGCTGGCAATCGCTACTGGCGCGGGCTCTGCAGCGCAGAATGCAATCGGCATCGGCGTACTCGGTGGTATGCTTTCTGCAACACTGCTCGGAATTTTCTTTGTTCCATCCTTTTTTGTCATTGTCAGACGCGCTTCAAACCGTGCAAAAGCCAAAGAAGAGCTGTTACAAGCTGAGCAGAAACGATAGGTTAAAAAACAGTTGCCGCGCTCCCAAAAAAAGCGCGGCATTTTCGAGATTGTGGCGGTCGCGGCCCATTGCTTGCTCGGCGCGCCTTCGGATTGAAACAGGGATAGAATAGATGGTCTCCGTACGCTTAGCTGCGCCCTTTGCAATGCTGCTTCTGTCAGGTTGCGTGATGGGGCCCGAGCACAGCCCGCCACAAACCGCACTTCCTGCCAAATTTACAGAGGGTGGGACCAAATCTGCGCAGGACACAACCACCGTTCAGTGGTGGACGGCGTTCAACGATGCGCGCCTCAACACGCTGATCAACCAGGGCGTCAACCAGAATCTTGACGTTCTACAAGCACTGGAGCGGATCGAACAGGCGCGCGCGACCGTCGTCACCTCATCTGCGGGCGGCCTGCCAAGCCTGACGGGCACGGCAAGCGAAAGCGGCAGCCAGACCAATGGCGGCTATAATTCTCAACCTCGCGCTTGGGAATCCAAAGGTGAACTTTCCGCGTCTTGGCTTCTCGATCTCTGGGGTCAATATCGCCGCGCCAAGCAGAGCGCTACTGCATCGCTTGATGCCGCCTATGCCAGCGTCGATACCTCTCGCCTGACCTATCTTTCCGATCTGGCAACAGCCTATATCGATGCCCGCTACTATCAGGCTCGAATCGCAATCGCCAACGAAGCCGTCAAATCTCGCCGCGAAACCCTTGCGCTGACCAAGCTGCAGCTTGAGGCCGGTGCTGCTTCGCGCCTCGACGTCGTGCAGTCCGAAGGTCTGGTCAACTCGCAGTTGGCGGATATTCCGGGCTTTGAAGCCAACTTCTATAGCAATGCCTATCATATCTCGACGCTTCTTGGCCTTCCGGCCTCGACGCTCATCAACGATCTGAAGAAGCATGCTCCTCAGCCGGTTGCCCGTCGTGTGGTTCTGTCGGGAATTCCGGCTGATCTGATCCGCAACCGTCCTGACATTCGCAAGGCCGAACGCGATCTGGCCGCCGCCGTTTACGACATCGGCAATGCGCAGGCGCAGTTGCTGCCTTCGATCACGCTCAGCGGCTCGATTTCGCCGTCCTATGTGCATTCCAACACCCACGGCACAGCCAATACCTGGTCCTTCGGCCCGTCGCTCAACCTGCCGATTTTCGATGGCGGTACGCTGCGTGCCAATGTCAAGAACGCCCAGTCGGTCGCTCGTGAAAAATACCTGGCCTGGAAGCAGACTGTGCTGAACGGCGTCGAAGACGTTGAAAGCGCGCTTGCTGCCTATAACCGCGATGCTCGCGCCGTTGCAGCCAATCGCGCCTATGTAAAGTCCTATAAGGAAGCGCTCGAACTTTCGACCGCATCCTATAAGGACGGCGCTTCGTCCCTGCTCGACGTCTTGGATGCTCAGCGTGAGTTGACCACCGCTCAGGCCAGCCTTGCCGAGTCGATCCAGCAAATGGCCAATGACTATGTGACACTGAATGTGGCCATTGGCGGCGGCTATAATTTCAATGGCAAGGCCCAGGCTATTGAAGCCACTGTCAAGCCTGCGGATATCCCGCCCGCACTTGCCAAAGCCAAGTAAGCATCAGACTTTTCATGCACACGCCCGGCGATCCTGATCGCCGGGCGTTTTCTATTGACGGTCATTTTGTTTGCATTGCGTGTGGCCGACAGCACCGAGCGCAAGCGTCTTTAAAGCTCCCGCATGACACCAAAAAGCCCGGCTCGCGAAAGCAAGCCGGGCTTTTCTTTAATCAAACATCAGGCAGAAACGACAGCTCGAAGCGCCGGAGTGCCGAACATCAGTCCTTGGCACGCTCGACATAGGAATTGTCTTCGGTGGCAATCACCACGCGGGTTCCGGCATTGATATGCGGCGGTACCAGGGTCCGGATGCCATTGGAAAGCATCGCAGGCTTATAGGACGAGGATGCCGTCTGGCCTTTGACAACCGGTTCGGTCTCCATGATTTCCAGGGTCACGTGGCGCGGCAGGTCAAGCGCCAGCGCAACACCTTCATACATGGAAATAACGCAGGTCATGCCTTCCTGGAGATAGGCCTTCTGGTCACCCATGGTATCGACATCAACGACGATCTGGTCGTAGTTTTCCGGATTCATGAAGTGGAAGCCTTCACCATCCTCATAAAGGAACTGGTGGTTGACGTCTTCAACAAAAGCACGCTCAACCTGCTCGGTCGTGCGCCAGCGTTCCGACACTTTCACACCGTCAACGATGCGGCGCATGTCGATCTGGGTCACCGGCGTGCCTTTGCCGGGATGGAAGTTTTGCGCGGTAAGCACGACATAGAGCTTGCCGTCGACTTCGAGAACATTGCCCTTGCGGACCGAAGAGGCGATGACCTTGACCATTCGGAATTCCTTGTATCTCTCAAACACACATCGTAAAGGACGACCCGGCGCCCTTTTGACATGCTGTGACGTTGCATGGGGCGCACCTAACCCAAATTTGCCGAAATAGCCAGCCCGTGTTGCAGCCGAATTGCCGGCCAAGGACGAAAGATTAAGAGTGCAATGACTGGAATGAGCGAAAAGCGCCTCTCCGCCTCCCCTTGGTGGACACCGCGGGTCCATGCAGACCGCCGCCCCTTCCTGCTTGGCCGCAATGCCATCCAGGCCGCCCTGCGGCTCTATTTCAGCCGTAACGACGTCCTGGAGATCGACACCGCAACCTTGCAGATCTCGCCCGGCAACGAGGCGCACTTGCATGCCTTCGCAACGAGCGCCATTGGCAATGACGGGCAGGCGTATCCTCTTTACCTGCATACATCACCGGAATTTGCCTGCAAGAAACTGCTGGCCGCCGGCGAGCCACGGATCGCCTGCTTTGCCCATGTCTATCGCAACCGGGAGCGTGGTCCCCTGCACCACCCGGAATTCACCATGCTGGAATGGTATCGCGCCGGGGAACCCTATGAGCGGCTGATGGACGATTGTGCCGCCATCCTGGCCCTTGCCGCCGAAACGACAGGAACAAGGCAATTTTCCTTCCGCGGCGGCGTCTGCGATCCCTTTGCGCCGTTTGAGCGGCTTAGCGTTGCGGATGCTTTCGCGCGCCATGCGGGCATCGATCTTCTGGGCAGCGTGTTTGCCGGCGGCGAAACCGACCGCGACCATCTGGCCGCACAGGTACGGCAGGTAGGCATGCGCGTTGCCGAAGACGATGGCTGGGCCGATCTGTTCAGCCGGGTGATCGTTGAAAAAGTCGAACCGCATCTGGGCTTTGGCCGGCCCACCATTCTCGATCGCTATCCCGTGGCGGAAGCCGCCCTTGCCCGGCCTGCGGCCGACGATCCGCGCGTCGCCGAACGTTTCGAACTTTATGCCTGCGGTGTCGAACTGGCCAATGCCTTTGGCGAGTTGACCGATCCACAGGAGCAACGCCGTCGCTTCATGCTGGAAATGGCGGAAAAGCAGCGGGTGTACGGCGAGACCTATCCGCTGGACGAGGATTTTCTGGAGGCGCTGGCCATCATGCCGGAAGCCTCAGGCATCGCGCTCGGCTTCGACCGGCTGGTGCTGCTGGCGACCGGTGCGCAGCGGATCGAGCAGGTGTTGTGGACACCGGTGGCGGAGCCGCAACCGTGACCGCTCCCGTCAGAACCGTGAAAACTGTCGGAGAACTGGTCGAGACCGGACTTGTTGCTGCTGAAACCGGTGCGGAACTGGAAGCGGTCGCTGCCCGCTACGCCATCGCCATCACCCCCGTCATGCTGGCGTTGATCGACCCAAACGACCCCAAAGACCCGATTGCCGCGCAATTCGTGCCACAAGCCGGTGAATTGGAGCATCAGCCGGTGGAGCGGGCCGATCCGATCGGTGACCATGCCCACAGCCCGGTCGAAGGCATTGTCCATCGCTATCCCGACAGGGTTCTGTTGAAGGTGGTGCATAGCTGCCCGGTCTATTGCCGTTTCTGCTTTCGCCGCGAAATGGTCGGGCCGGAAGGCGATGGCCTGCTCTCAGGCCCGGCGCTGGACGCCGCCATTGCCTATATCCGTGACCACAAGGATATCTGGGAAGTCATCTTTACCGGCGGCGATCCGCTTGTTCTGTCGCCACGCCGGCTGCGGTCGATCTTGCAGCAATTGGGCACCATCGATCATGTCCAGATCATCCGGTTTCACAGCCGTGTTCCCGTCGCCGATCCGGCCCGTATCGATAAGGATCTGATCGAAGCCTTGCAGGCGAGCGGCAAGACCACCTATATCGCCATACACGCCAACCACCCACGCGAACTGACGCCACAAGCCCGGGCGGCGAGCGCAATGCTCCTGCAAGCTGGCTTTGCGCTTTTAAGTCAAACAGTGCTGCTGAAGGGCGTCAATGACGATGTTGCCGTGCTGGCGGATCTGATGCGCGCTTTCGTCGACATGCATATCCGGCCTTATTACCTGCATCACCCCGATCTTGCGCCCGGCACCGGCCATTTCCGCCTCACCATAGAGGAAGGCCAGGCGATCGTTTCGGCCCTGCATGGGCATCTGTCGGGTCTCTGTCAGCCGACTTACGTGCTGGATATTCCCGGCGGCCACGGCAAGGCGCCGATCGATGCGAGCCGGATCAGCAAGGAAGGCGATCATTATCGGGTCACGGACTTCCATGGACATCACCATATTTATCGTGATCAATAGAAATAGCCACCACAATCAAAAGTATATTATTTTAAAATATACAACCTTTATAAAATTCAGATAAACCCAAAAAAAGCCGAGAATATTAAACCTTAAAGATTTGAAATTTCAACGATCCTGGTAGAATTTTAGACAGGATCAAAAGAATTGAGATATTCATATTAGCCTAATCTTACGATTTCTGGTCTATTGCAATTCTCCTGATCAGACAGATTTCCTATGAGGGGTTGAGATGAACGAGACCATTCGGACTATTCTGGGCAGAGTTGGCGGCTTACAGGTTGCCGTTACAGAGATCTCGGCAGATGCCGATCTCTATGCGCTAGGACTGTCTTCTTTTGCATCGGTGCAGCTGATGCTCGGCATAGAAGAAGCCTTCGACATTGAATTTCCCGACCATCTGCTCAACCGCAAATCCTTTGCCAGCATCGAGGCCATCGAACGCACGGTGCGCCAGATCCTGGAGGGTCGGAAGGTCGCCTGATGACCGCTCCGGCTACTCACGCCCTCAACGTCAGGACTCCCGCCGGTAATCTCTCCGAACGGGCAGCCCGCGTTGCCGCTATTGCCGCGAAATATGCCGAGGATGTCGACCGCGAAGGCCGGTTTCCGCGCGAGACCGTGGACGCATTGAAGGCAGAGCAGCTGCTCGGCATCCAGATCCCCGCAGGACTTGGCGGTGAAAATGCCGGATTTGCCGCAATTGCCGAGATCTGCACCACGCTTGGCCAGGCCTGCGCCTCCAGCGCGATGATTTTCGCCATGCATCACATCAAATGTTCAAGCCTGGTGGAACATGCCCAGGACAATGCCTGGCAGCGCAGCTTCATGGCACGGGTTGCCGATGAACAATTGCTGCTCGGCTCCGCGACGACCGAAGGCGGCATTGGCGGCAATCTGCGCAATTCCATCTGCGCCATTGAGGTCGATGGCGACACCTGCCGGCTGGAAAAGGACGCCACCGTCATTTCCTATGGATCAGAGGCCGATGCGATCCTGATCACCTCGCGCGCCCATAAGGATGCCGCACCGTCCGACCAGGTCATGACCGTATTTCTCAAGGGCCAATATAGCCTGGACAAGACCGTGGACTGGGACACACTCGGCATGCGCGGCACTCGGTCCGATGGCTTCCTGTTCAAGGGCGAAGCGCCCGCCGTCCAGATCCTGCCAAAACCCTTTGCCGACATTGCCGCCCAGTCGATGCTGGCCGCCTCCCATATTCTGTGGAGCGGCGTCTGGTACGGCATCGCCGTTGATGCTGTGGCGAGAGCACAGAGCTTCGTGCGCGCCGCCGCCCGCAAGAGCCAGAACAGCTCGCAACAAGGCCAGATGCCGCCCGGTGCCTTGCATCTGGCGCAAGCCGCCAATCTGTTGCAGCTGGTGCGCTCCAATGTGGTGGCGGCGCTCAAAGCCTATGAAGAGGCCAAAAATGACGGCGACAAGCTGTCGTCCTTCGGTTTTTCGGTGGCGATGAACAATGTCAAGATTGCCTCGTCCGAGACGATCATCGACATCATCAATCAGGCCATGCTGATCTGCGGCATCATGGGCTACAAAAACGGCACACCCTACAGCCTTGGCCGCCATCTGCGCGACGCGCATTCCGCCCGGCTGATGATTTCCAATGATCGCATTCTCGCCAACACATCAACGATGTTGCTGGTCCACAAACTCGACACACGTCTGCTGGGGTAAGCAAATGGATACGCAAGCCAATTTTCTGGACCGGCTGTTCGATGCCGGCCTGCTGATCGATACTGGCGTGGACGGGCTTTATGGCCGCAGCGGCCAGTTCGAAGATGTGATCGCCGCTTTCGAGCGGCTGATCGACCGGTTCGGTGGCGCAGATGGTGCTGAAGCTCTGCGCTTTCCGCCGGGCATGAACCGCGCTTTTTTCGAGACCAGCGGCTATATGAAGAGCTTTCCGCAGCTGGCCGGCACCGTGCACAGCTTCTGCGGTAACGAGCTCGATCATGTCAGCCTGCTGAAATGCATGGATGCCGATGAGGACTGGACGAAGGACCAGAAAGCGACGGATATCGTGTTGACGCCCGCCGCCTGCTATCCACTCTATCCGACGATTGCCAAGCGTGGTCCGATTGCCGCCTCCGGCGCGCTGTTTGACTTGCAATCCTATTGTTTCCGCCATGAACCCTCGACCGATCCGGCCCGCCAGCAGCTGTTTCGCATGCGCGAATATGTCTGCATGGGTTCCGAGAGCCATGTCACCGATTTTCGCCAGACCTGGATGGATCGCGGCCTGAAAATGATGGAAGAGGTGGAATTGCCGGTTGAAATCGACATTGCCAACGATCCGTTCTTCGGACGCGCCGGCAAGATGCTGGCCAATAACCAGCGCGACCAGAACCTGAAATTCGAATTGCTGATCCCGATCACCTCGGTCGATAAACCCACGGCCTGCATGAGCTTCAACTATCATCAGGATGCCTTTGGCAGCAAATGGGGCCTGAACCTGGAAGATGGTTCGGTTGCCCATACCGCTTGCGTCGGTTTCGGTTTGGAACGGATCGCGCTGGCGCTGTTCCATCACCACGGGCTGGACGTCAAGGCCTGGCCACAATCGGTGCGCAGCGCACTCTGGGGCTGACGATGACCACGGTCCTGCCGCTCGATCCGGCTCGCTATACTCCCCATCTGCTGCATTCGGCGGAGCGCATGTGGCCGGAAACCAATTGCTATGTCGATCTGTGGATCGAGGTCCTGTCCGTGCTGGGCCTGCCGCCGGAGGCCATGCTGGGCTTTACCCTGACCCAGGATTTCGAGGGCGACCAGTTCACCTTCTTCAAGGTGCCACTGGAAGATCTCGAAGCGCTTTACGGTATCCGCGTCACGGAGCTGGCAATTTTCGACCGGGCCGAGACGCATGTGGCCCAGCAGATCAGCCGTGGCCGGTTGTGCCTTGTCGAAATGGACAGCTATTTCATGCCAGACACCGCTGGTGTCGGTTATCGCCAGCACCACGGCAAGACCACGGTCGGTATCAACCGGCTGGATCTCGCAGGCCGCTCAATGGATTATTTCCACAATGGCGGATTTTTCCGGCTCGAAGCCGAGGATTTCGACGGAATTTGGCAATTAGCAGCACCGGAGACCGCACTTCCATTCCTGCCCTATGCCGAATTTGCCAAATTCCCCGAAACTCGGCCTGACGAGACGCATCTGCGTCAGGTCGCTGAGCGGCTTTTCGCCTTTCATTTTACCCGCCGCCCGCAAGACAATCCCTTTGCGGCGTTTGCAGAGGTTTTTCCGGCCCAGGTGGAAGCCATCGCGGAGCGGCCCTTCGGCTATTTTCATACCTATGCCTTCAACACACTGCGGCAATTCGGGGCGAATTTCGAGCTTCTGGCCAGTCATCTGCACTGGCTCGCCGCAGATGGGCGCTATACGAGCGAAATTGCCGAAGCATTGCGGATTTCCGAACTGGCAAAAACGGTCCAGTTCCAGCTGGCCCGCGCCATCACCCGCAAGAAATTCGAACCACTGAAAGCAGCGCTTGACCCCGCGATTGACGCATGGGACAGGCTGATGACGGGGCTTGCCAGCAAGATCGGCTGAGACCAGATCGGGTCATTCAGGCACCGTCTTGCTTTTGGAGCATTTCAGCGCTTCGTTGAATCGCGGAAATGCTCCAGGTCTTTGTTTTGCGCATTTCCGGACGTAAAACCGCTTCACACTTTTCCTGGAAATGCTCTAAAGGGACGCATAGCCGATGATCACCTATCTCGATGCCGACATCCGCCCACTGGAAGCCGGTTGGACCTTGCTGGTCTGCGAGCCAGGCACCTATGACAGCCCGAAGGCATTGCACCGCGCCAGCGCCCGCCTTCAGGCACCAGTACCCGGCACCGTTGCCCAGGCGCTGACCAAGGCGGGCCTATTCGATCCTGATCATCCAAGCCCGCTGCATGGCAAGGACATCTGGTATCTCCGCCCCCTGACCGGCGAACAGCCCGGCCCTGCGGTGCTGCGCTTCGAAGGCTTGGCGACCATTGCCGAGGTCTATTTGAACGACAGGCTGATCCTGTCATCGCAGAGCATGTTCGAGGCCCATGATGTCGATGTAATCCTGACCGGCTCGGACGACCTGTCGATCTGCTTTCGCGCGCTCAAGCCTCATCTGGAAAGACGAGGCCCAAGAGCCCGCTGGCGACCGCAGATGATGAGCGACCAGGGCCTGCGGCTGGTGCGCACAACCGCCCTTGGCCATATGCCAGGCTGGTGCCCTGATATTCATGCAGTCGGGCCGTATCGGCCAATCAGCCTGATCCGCCCCGGCACAAGCACGATAACCGACCTCGCGCTGCACGCCGATCTCGATGAAAACGGCACCGGGCTGCTCGACATCGCATTCCAGCTGACTGGCAGTGTGACAGCCATATCCGTGACATGTGCGGGTGAGACTCTCGATCTCAAAGCCGATGCCGACGGCCATGTCGCGGGCCAGCTTCGTCTTCCCACTGTTGCGCCCTGGTGGCCGCGCACCCATGGTGAGCCGGTGCTGCACGACATTCGCCTGACGCTGGATGGAAAGCCGCATTCGCTTGGTCTCACCGGATTTCGCCGCATCCGGGTTGACCGGGGCGCGGATGGCAAGGATTTCGCGATCTTCGTCAATGGCGTGAAAATCTTCTGCCGGGGTGCCGTCTGGACCAATGCCAACCTGACCCGCCTGCCCAGCACCGCCGAGGATTATGCGTCCTGGCTGAGCATGGCCGCGGATGCTGGCATGAACATGATCCGCATTGGCGGCACCATGACCTATGAAAGCGCTGATTTCTTCAGGCTCTGTGATCAGCTGGGCCTAATGGTCTGGCAGGATATCATGCTGGCCAATTTCGACTATCCCGCTGCCGACGAGGCATTTTCCGACCATATCCGCCGGGAAGTGGAGCAACTGTTAAGCGCCGTACAGTCCTCTCCCTCGCTGGCGATCCTGTGCGGCGGCAGCGAAGTCTATCAGCAGGGCGCCATGCTGGGCCTGCCGGAAACCAGCTGGAAAGGCCCTGTCTTCACCAGCCTTCTGCCGCAGCTCTGCGCGCGCTTTGCACCACATCTGCCTTATGTGGAAAATTCACCGATGGGTGGCACAATGCCCTTCAGCCCGGATACCGGCGTCACCCATTATTACGGCGTTGGCGCCTATTGCCGCCCGCTTGAGGATGCACGCCGCGCCCATATCCGCTTTGCCGCCGAATGCCTGGCCTTTGCCCATGTCCCCCAGCAACAGACGCTCGACAGCCATTTGTCCGTGTCGCCGGTTCATGATCCTCGCTGGAAGACGCGTGTGCCGCGAGACCGGGGTGCCTCCTGGGATTTCGAGGATATTCGCGACCATTATCTCGCCCTGCTCTACGGTGTCGATCCGGCCCGGTTGCGCCGGGAAAATCCGGCGCGTTACCTGCATCTGTCGCGAGCGGTCAGCGGAGAGGTACTGGAGGAAACCTATGCGGAATGGCGACGTCCCGGCTCATCCTGCAATGGCGCGCTGATCTGGACTTTTCAGGACCTGACCATCGGTCCCGGCTGGGGACTGGTGGATGCGACCGGTACGCCGAAACCCGTCTGGTACGCAGCGCGGCGCGCCTTCAACCCCATCCGCATCACCATGACCGATGAAGGCACCAATGGGCTTGATGTGCATCTTTGCAATGACACGATGCGGCAACATACTCTGACCCTGGATCTCACCTGCCTGCGCGACGGTAAATCGCTGGTCGTAGCCGCAAGGCGCGCCGTCATCTTGCCCCCGCAGAGCGGCATAACACTGCATGCCACAGATCTGTTTGGAGCGTTTTTCGACACGACCTATGCCTTCCGCTTCGGGCCGCCCGCCCATGACGTCACTGTGGCGACCCTGAGCAACGCGGAAAACGGCGAGATCGTCAGTCAGTCCTTTCACTTCCCGCAAGGCCGCGCCCCGGCCATGCATGACGCAGAGATCCGTACCACGCTGTCGCAGGAAAAGGATGGCTGGTGGCTGATGCTGGAAACCGACCGGCTGGCCCAATCCGTCCATATCGCCCTTGAAGACGGCCGCAGCACCGATGATTTCTTTCATCTGGCGCCGGGTTTTGCCCGCCGGGTCAGGCTTCTAACACCGGAGAAACCCAGCGGCGAAATCCTCAGTGGCTCTGCCTTACGACGCTTCCGGTTCTGAGACGGGTTCTTTGCCTGCGGATACACCGGCTTTGATCTGCTGGGCAGGCAATTTCGACGCCTGAACCGTCATCGCCAGCGCCTTGATTTCCTCGAAATAGCGCTGCTGGGCAGCGGCGGGAGAAAAATTATGATCCGTCTCCGCCAGAATGTCGGTGCGGACATTGGGATAGCGTTCCAACTTACGGCCCTGCGAGCCGAAATGCTGATAGAAATGGTCAAGACCAACGTCCTGCTCGCTATAGAGCAGCACCAGCGGCGTTTTTCGCTTTGCGAGAGCGGCAAAGGCAACACGCACGGCCCAATGTTCCAGCCGGACATCGCGGCTGAAGACCTGGGCGAGGCCAAGGCGGTTCAACACACGACGCACGCCAACCAGAGCGAAATTGCGGGTCGCGTTCTTCACATCCACCTTGCCCCGCCAGAGACGCCGCAAGGTTTGCATCTGAAACAGCCGATGCTTGTAGGTATCGAGCGAACGCGGCACCACGGCTAGCCCGTCTTCCACGCGCCGTCTCTTATCCCAATAGAAGACGAAGGGATTGACCAGGCAGGCTCCGGCAATGCGGTGATCCTTGGTCATGCAGGAAAACCCGAGATAGCCGCCACTGCACCGTCCGGCTACCACACTGGGCAGCAGTGAACGCTCTTCGAGAACGGCAAGCGCGGCTTCCACATCGTCATATTGGGTTTCGGCGTAAAGCACCTGATCCGGCAGGCCCGGCACCGGCGGGCTGTCGCCGACATTGGCAACATCGAAGCGCAGAGAGGCAATACCGTCGCCTGCAAGCTTGCGCGCCATGGCGACACCCGAGCGTCCCCATCCCGCACTGCGGTCATAGGCAGTGTTGAGCAACAGAACGCTTGCGCCACTGCGGGGTCCAGTCGGCTCGCACAAAATACCATAAAGCCGTTTGCCTCGGCCAAACCGAAGGGCCGTCTCGCGAAAATCCCCGCCATCCAGGTGCGCCTGATCTTCATCCTGTACGGATACTGCTGAAGGATCGATAGCCAACGGACGCTTCTGCTCGCCAAGCGCCGCCGCCCGGCGAACGATCCAGCTGATGACATGTTCAGCCGCCACCATGGGCATGCGGGCCATAGCGGGATTGCCGACCATCGCATCATAGCCCGGATAGTCGATGCTCTCGACGCGGGCGCCTTTCGCTTCCAACTGCTTTGCCATTTGCCCGTCACCGGGCCGATCCGCCCGGTTGACGAACAGATGTGGAATGGAGCGATGCGGCTGCACGGCGGAAAAATCAGTTTTCTTCAAGGCCGAGGCCTTTGCATCCGGCATCACATGCCCGGCAATGGCCGTCATCCCGCTAAGGCGCAAATGTTCGGCCAGGCCCAATCCGTCATCGATGACCCGCGCCCAGAACTGCAATTCCCTGAGATAAGCACGACCCGAGGCCACGGGAGCCATGGCGACAAATCCCGCCAGGCCATCGAGTTCTGCGGCCATGCCCACGCCAAGCGATGCACCCAGCCCATGCCCCAGTAAAATCACCGGCAGGCCGCCGGTCTTTTCGGCAAGCACCTCAAGCGCCGCGCGGATCGTATCTTGCCAGAGCGACAGGCCAAGCGTTCGGTCCGGCGGGTCCAGCGCATCGCCCGTGCCGGGATAATCGAAGCGCAGACTGGCAATGCCCTCACACGCCAGTTCTTCCGCAATGATGCGGAAAAGCTTGTGCGTGCACATTTCCTCAAAGCCCCAGGGCTGGAGAAACAGCACCGCGCATTTGCGCACCACACCTTGCTTGGCGCCCTCCGCCGGCTGATAGAGCCCGAAGGTGCCAGCAAAGCTGACCGGCTGAGCCACAGCATGCTGGTGCGGCTGAAGCCGCTGGCCAGATGCCGGGCCAACCCGCTCGGTTATCGCTTCCATCAACCTGCCCTTTCCTTGCCCCACGGCACTCTCTCAAAGACGGCTACTGCATAATCCCTTAAATCTCCATGGATTTAAGGTGAAAATTATTGAGCATATATAAAGGACGCCAGCAGACCTTGTTCCAACCGGAAGCACAAGGGAGGCTGTAGCCCCCTCAGCTCCGGTTGGGTGTCGCGGTCAGCAACATCAAAACCACATTCAAAGGCCCCGCCAGCCGTTTTGGCAAACGGGCAATCAGCCCTGCCATGACCGATACATCCGCCTCCGGCACGGCCCGCAACAGCCGCAGCGCCAGGCAATAGACGCTGACGGCGCCGACAATGGCAAGGACAAGGCCACCGATACCCGGCACCACATCCTGCACCGCCAAAGCCGCCGCCGCACAACAGCCAGCAGCTACGGTAACCTTGAAAAGACTAAACCCCAGCGGCGCCAATGACCCTTCGAACCGCATCCAGCGCAGCATCGCCAGGCTCATGGCGGTAAACACCACGATCCGCACGAAAGCCGCACCTTCTCCCCCGTAGGAAGGCACAAGCAAAACATCCCCAACCAGCATGATAAACGCACCGCCCAGCCCGACAAACAGTCTTTGGCGGATTTTATCGAGGGCAAACAGATATTGTGTCGCCACCTGACAGGCAACGGCAACCGGCACAGATAGCGCTAGCAGCGTCAGCATCGGCGCGCTCGGGGCAAAGGCATCACCAAACACCAGCGTGACCAGCCGATGTGACACCGCCGCCAGACCCAGGCTCATCGGCAGCGTGAAATAGGCCAGACTGCGCACCACGCTTTCAAACATCGCCACAGGCAACCGTCCGCCCGGCGCGCGGTGCAGATGTTCGGCATAATAAGGCACAAGACTGCCGGAAAGCTGGATCGGCACCTGCAAGGCAAGATTGGTCAGCGAGAACGCCACGGAATAGTAGCCGACGGTCTCGATCCCCTGGTAGCGTTGCAGGAAGAACAGCTCGATCCGGTTCAGGAAGATCGAATCCACCATGAATTCCAGCGAGAGCACGAAGGAGGAGCCAAGCAGATAACGAAGGCCGATGCCGCAGCTTTTCACCTTGTGGCGCAACAGGGCGGCAGCAAAGAGAAACTGGGAAATATAGGCCAGAACATAACCGAACAGCGCGCCCGGTACGCCAAACAGCAGTGTGCCCGCGATGACACCGACCAGTTGCAGCAGCCCGGCCGTCAAGGTCATGCGGAAGAAAATATCCACCCGCTGTTCGCCAATCAGGTAATTCTTGGCAAACATCCCAATGGCCTGCGTGGCAAACAACAACGCCGTCACCACCAGCACCTCAGGCGCGGTTTCTGCCCAATGCCTGCTTTCAGCCACCCAGAAAAACAGGAAATAGAAGGCTAGCAACAGCAATGTCGAGCCAACCACCGGCCAAAGCAGATAGGCGGCGAACCCTTTGCGGTCGGCTTCGCCATAGCCCTGCCCTTTCAGCTGCGGCAGCAGACGCAGCAATAACACGCCGGTGCCAAGTTCGGCCACCAGTGCCGCCGTGGAGGCAAGCCAGACGGAAAAGGCGATAATGCCATTGGCTTCCGGGCCAAGAACCCGTGCCGTGAAGATCGAGCATATGAATCCCGTCGCCAGCAGGGTCAGCCCCGCCGCCGCATTGAACGCGGAATTTGCGACTATTCCATTGCTCATTGCCTCACCATGTCCGTGGTGTTCTCCGTGTCCACAAGGCTGCCATCCATTTCATCACCCCGCAAACAAGACATCGACCGTCTCGTCCCAGCTTAAAACACCATCGGTCACAATCGTCTGTCGATCAAAATCCCCTGCGGCTGAAAACGCTGCGCGGATCGAGTCCGGATCGGCGGGGTCATAGCCCATGACATGGTCCCGCCCCATGGCGGCAAAATGCGGCGCGACAATCGGCAAGCGGCAATAGCTATACTGGATCATCTTCAGGCTCGATTGGCTGAGATAATCGGCACTTGCCCCATCCCGGTAAGGCGCGATGCCGAGATCGGCGAATTTGATGAACGGCACGATCCGCTCGAATGCCTGTTCACCATGGGCGACGATATTGGGCAGCACCCGGCGCGGCAATGACTTGGCCCCGAACAGATGGAAGGTCCAGTCCGGGTTGGCCGCGGCCATGACATCAATGGCATCGGCATCAAACAGCATGTCGCCAACGCTGACGGCATGCTTGTGGCCTTGGTAAGCACCGCTCTGATAGGGGTTTTGACCGCTCGCATCGAAGGCTGCCTTGTCAATGCCATGCGGCAGGTAAAGCAGCGGCGCATCGCTGGGAAAATCCGCCAGCAGCGCCTGCGCCAGCACATGGACGCTATCGTAAAGCCCGATGGTCTTGGCAAGCGTCCGGTAAACGGCAGGCGGCACGCCGATGGTCGAAAGCCGGTCGGCGGCATGGTAGATGATCCGGGCCTTCGGCGCATGTTGGCGAAGCGCCGGGGCCAACAGCGGCGAAGGACCGCTTTCCACCAGGATATGGGTATAGGAAGACAGTCCGTCGCGGACCGCTTTGGGCAAAACCGCACTGACGCGCGAAAACAGCGGATCGGCCAGGCGATTGAGCCAGGAAAATTTCAGGTTTATGGGGTGGAAAAGCTGAAACCAGATGAATTGCCGTAGTCCATCGCCTAAAGCCTCCCATTGGTTGAGGCGATGCGTGCGAGCAAAGGCGTAACGCCCATCCTTCAGCAGCCGGCTGATCGGGCTGAGCCGCCAGACCAGAAAATCCACCCTGTCGCCCTGCGACAGCAGGCTGTCCGCCATGAAATGCAGATCGACCTTGCGCGGCGCATCGGCGAAATGCTGCCCGGTCACAACAAGAACATGACGGGGCGGTTTAACATCAGTCATCACCTGGGCATTGCTCATGCCGCAGCCTCTTGCCCGCAGCGGTGGATGGCAGGCAGGGCGCGCCGGTAAAGGGCAATGTAGCGTTCCGCCACGCCTTCCCAGGAATAGCGGTTGACATCAGCGGCAAGCGCGTGGCGCAGATCGGCACCCTGGGCTTCCAGCCGGGCGAACGCCGTTTCAATCGACGTCGCTGCGCGCGCGGCATCGGCAAAATCGGCAAGCTCAATGCCGGAATGCTGGGCTGCCAGCGCCTGGTAGGCATCGTTTTCATGCAGGACAGGCACCAGACCGGCGCTCATTGCCTCCACGGCCACCAGGCCGAAGCCTTCATAATCGGATGCCGAGGCAAAGATCGATGCCTTGGACATCAGCTCGCCCAGAAGGCGATTGTCGGGTTGCAGATGCAGGCCGACATGATCAGCCAGACCATTGGCGTCGATGAGCGCGCTGACATCCTGGGCGGACAGATCCGATGGCGAACCGGCAATATCGAGCCGCCACTGCGGATCGCGCTTCACCAGCACGGCCATGGCCTGCAACAAATGATCGAGCCGCTTGTTGACCGAGAAACGGCCAATCGTCACAATCCGTTTCACAGGCTGGCGCGAGGCCAGTCCGGAAAACTTGCTGGTGTCGACGCCATTTTCAATCAACACCGAGTGCCTGGGCTGGATGACCTTGAACAGAGCAAGGTCCGAGGCGCTACAGCACACCACCGAACGATACGCGCTCGCCGATAACCGGGTCAGGCTGCTGAACCAGATCTGCTTGATCGCGGCGAATTTGCGGGTGTGAAAAAAACCGCCATGGGTGGTCGCCACCATCGGCGCGCCATGCAGGAAACGACCGATCGCCAGAGCATCGAAAAAGAAATCCACCCCATGGACATGGACAAGGTCGGCATCGCGGATATGGCGAAAGGCGGAAAAGGCCAGCGGGTAACGGCTGCTGCCGCGATAGGGGATGCGCACCACCTCCACGCCTTCAATCACTTCAAAGGCTGGCAGGACCTTGTGCGGATCGGAAAACAGCCGGTCGAGGGTGACGACCCGTACCCTGAACCCGCGCTGTAACAGCTCCCTGCTCAAGCTGGAGACCACATCTTCCAATCCGCCCCGGCCCGGCGGATATTGCCGCACCACCTGGACGATCAAAGGTGCGGATGAGGGCTTGGCCTCCCTTGCCGCTCGCCTTGCGCCGATGATCATGCCAATACCCCCGGGTTTAAACGGAAAGAACCTCAATTTCCTGATCGTTTGGTTAGAATGCCTTGAAACATTGGTAAAGCAACTTGTGCATAAATGTCCTATCCTTGCACAAACGCGGTAAAGAATCGTGATTAACGGGCCAAATTGTTAGGTATCATTAACCATGGCCTGCCATTTTAGCGGTTAGCCAGCGGATTTTCCGCCTCGGAGCAACGGTATGACAATGCCCTCAGAAGGACAACCGGCTGGAGTTTTCCGGTCCTGGACATGAAAATGGACATCGACATTTTTCAAATTCCCGGGATCTTGCGACGGCGCTGGTATTACCTGGCGTTTTTTGCCGCACTGTTTGCCGGTCTGGCGCTTCTCTATGCGCTCAGCCTGAAGCCTGTCTATGTATCCTCCACGCAGATCCTGCTCGATCCGCGCGGCCTGTCGGCCACCAGCAACGACAGCCGTCAGCCGACAGCCGCCGTACAAAGCGACCCGGCCAGCCTCGACAGCCAGATCTATGTGGTGCTTTCCAGCGCCGTGCTGGGGGAAGTGGTCAACCGCCTCGACCTGACGAAAGACCCCTATCTCTATGCGGGCAAACCAGACAGCGCCGCATCCCCCGCTGAGATCATGGCTGCCACCATCGGCGGGCTGGTCCGGCATGTGAAAGTCGAGCGCGAAGGCCAGTCCTTCATCATGTCGATTACGGTCGAGCATCGCATCGCCAAAACGGCTGCCGACATTGCCAATATGATTGCCACCGTCTACCTGAAACAGGTGGACGAAGCCCGCTCCGATGCCGCGCGCCGGGCCAGCGCCGCCTTCCAGGCACAGGCCAGTGAATTGCGCGACCGGGTGTTGAAGGCCGAAAGGGCGGTCGAGGAATTCCGCTCAGCCAACGGTCTGGCCAGCACCGGCGTCACCGGGCTGGTGATCGACCAGCAATTGGCCGGGCTGAACCAGCAATTGATCGCAGCACGCGGCGCGGAAGAACAGCAGCAGGCCATTTACCAGCAAACCCGCAATCTCACTGTTGCCGCCGTTGAAAACGGCAATATTCCAGAAGCGGTGCAATCCACCACGGTCGGGCTGCTGCGCGACCGCTATGTCCAGCTACAGGACCGCCAGGCCGAAGCCTCCGCCAATCTCGGCGGCAATCACCCGCAGTTGAAGGCGATCAATTCGCAGGTGGCGAGCATGCGCCAGGCCATCCAGCAGGAGCTGGACCGTGTGCGCCAGTCGATGAAGCTCAACTATGACCGGG
Organism: Allorhizobium sp. Av2; assembly: GCF_021462805.2. Lineage (NCBI taxonomy): Bacteria > Pseudomonadati > Pseudomonadota > Alphaproteobacteria > Hyphomicrobiales > Rhizobiaceae > Allorhizobium > Allorhizobium sp. Av2. The sequence goes on from NZ_CP192696.1 coordinate 2,932,590, forward strand.
CGGTTGCCAACCGCAAGGCGCTGGAAACCCAACTGCAAAGCCTGACGAAGACCAGTTTCGACAGCGGCGCCCGCCAGATCACCCTGCGCCAGCTGGAAAGCGAGGCGGAAGCCATCCGCACCATTTACAAGGCCTTCCTCAACCGCGCCGAGGAACTGAGCCAGGAACAGACAATCTCAATCAACAATTCCCGCGTTATCACCGAGGCGGTGGCGACAGCAAAATCGGTCACCACTCTCAAGGTGATGATCCTTGCCGCCGCCATCCTGTTTGGTCTGGCCTTCGGCAGCACGCTGGCGGTGGTGCTGGAACTGCTGTCGCGCAAGGATATCGACGCCCCCCGGCAAGACCGCATCGTGCCTGTCGCCGCGACCCCTACCAACAGTGAACCACAATTAGCGCCGCCGGTTGCGTCATCACGTCATATCGCTCTGATTGCTGACGCAACGGAGCCGAAAAGGCCTAGATCCCGCAATCCGTTCAGCTTTATCACCGCCTTTGGCCGTCGGCTGGTTTCGCCTCTTGTCCCAGCATCCAACCCGGCAAACACACAACAACCGGCTGCGGGCGGCGCGTGGTCCCATGCGGTTGCCAACACAGCCGGTTTTCTGATCGAATGCGGGGAAGGCTATGCTGATCTGACCGTTCTCTTCGTTGCAGCCGGCAGGCCGGTGGCCAGCGCCTTTATTGGCGATGTGGCGCAGAAGCTGGTTGATCGGAATCGCGGCGTGCTGTTGGCCAATGGCACCATGCGCGATCATCGCTTAGCGATCCGCTCGCACAGAAAAACCAATGCGCGACCAAGCCTTGCCCAGGCATTGCAGCAGCCCGATCTTGAAGACGCACCTCTTTCTCATATCCTGCGCTACGAGCGTATTGCCCTGCCCCATAACCAGCCAGCCCGGCCAGCAGCGGGAGCATCAGCCTCCTCCGGTCGTCCCACCTATTCACGATTTGTCGAGCAAAGCCTTCAGGCGGAAACCGATTTCACCTTGATCAATGCCTGCGGCGCCGGGTTCAATGCCAGTGGTGTTGGGGGCGAGCAGCATCTTACTGCCCTTGCCGCCGAGGCCGATGTCATTCTCGTCTTGACCACGGCGCAAGACGAGACCGCCGCCCTGGATGAACTGCTGATACGGATGGGCGAAGACGCAGAACGGGTCGTGGGTCGCATTGTGCTTGAGACCGCCGGATGAGGGTGGCGGCGCAAACCGGGCCGACCGGCACCGGCGACCGGTCCCTGACGGAGGATGAGACGCAGCATCAGGCGTTTCTTCCCGAATGGCTCATCTCGGCGCTTGCCTCCTTCGCTGTCATCGGCGGGCTGGTGCTCAATCTGTTTCTCTGCTTCGTTAACACCCGGATCATGCCCGTCAGCGACACCCATGTCATGCTGGGGGAAATGACCACGCTGGGCGCTGCCTTCCTGTTGGCGGTCGACCGGCGCCCCGGCCTCTATCTGACCCTGCTGCTGTTCGTCAGCTATATGCTGATGATCTTTGCCTTGCGCGGCGCGCTGGATCTTAAAGCACTGCGCGACATCTTCATCCCGGTCGGGTTCTATTTCATGGGCCGCAGGGTTGCCCATGTCGGGCTGGCGGACCGGTTGGTGATCGCCTGCGGCCTGATCGTGCTGACCGTGGCGCTTTACGAATATCTGGCGCTTGAAAGCTATCTCGATTATTTCAATGTGCTCGGCTATTACATCGCCCGCGGCACCGTGACACTTCAGGAAAGCTTCGGCCAGACACGGGGTCTGTTCATTTCCGGCCTGCGACCGGAGCCGCGCACCCTCCTGCCCTTTCTCGGCCAGCACCGGGTGTCCTCGGTGTTTCTGGAACCGGTCTCAGCCGGCAATTTCGGCGTCATCCTCTATGCCTGGGCGCTGTTTCGACCCGCCATGCCGTGGCGGCTGATCGTCATGGCGCTGGCCATGATCAGCATTGTTCTGGCCGATGCCCGCTTCGGCTTCTTCACCTGCGTCGCCATTACCCTGCTTTTGCCGCTCTACCGCTTCATTCCGAAAACCGTCTGGCTGGTCGCCCCGTTCCTGCTGCTCGCCGTGATTGCCGCCTATGGGCTGATCGTCGGCGCCGAAGGCGGTGCCAACGATCTGTCAGGCCGGTTGAAAGTGACGGCAGGCATTCTCAACAGCCTGGATTTCCAGGTGGTTCTCGGCGCAAAGACCACCGATGCCTTTACCGCCGATTCCGGCATTTCCTACACGCTGACCAATTTCGGCCTGTTCGGCTTTGTCGGGCTCTGGGCGGCTTTCGTGCTCTCACCGATGAAAGACCCCAGGGCCTGGGCCTTCCGGGGCATGATGGTAATCTATCTTCTGCTGCTGATGTTGATCAGCAACTCCTTCTATTCGATCAAGACCGCCGCCCTGATGTGGTTCCTGATCGGCACCGCCGATGCGGTGGACTGGACCAAAATCCTGGCCTACCGGGACCGCAATGATGGGCAGTCCCCCGCAGCCGCAGAGAAATCGCGCAAATAAGGGGTCAGACCGGCTAGTTGCGGCCTGTCACCGGACTTGCCCGGCTGAATGTTGAGCATTTCGGTTTCCGGCCACCAGTCACCGGCCACCCAATAGGCCCAGCCAACCCAGCGATCCGGGTTGTTCTCCACCACAGCCACCATGTCCTTGATGCCCTTGACGCAGGGCTCTCCACCCGGCGCGCCGAATTCGCCGAGATAGCCACGCTTGTCATTCTTGCGCAGCCAATTCGTGAAGGCCTCGATGGCGGCAACGGCGTCGCCTGCCCGGCTGCATTCATCCTTGGTACCGGAAAAATCCGCGTCGAAATACTGGTGAACCTCATAGGCATAATTATTGCCGGGGTCCTTCACGCCCAGCATGACCTCGCCATTAGCACCGCCATAGCCATCGCTTTGCCAGCTATGCGCACCTGTCCAGGACACGCCCGGCACGAGAATGAGATTTTTCGCCCCAACCTGGCGAATGGCGGAAATGGCGGCATTGGCTGCCGGAAGCCATTGGCTGGCGGGCATGTCATAGGGCTCATTCATCAAGCCGAAAACGATGGTCTGGTCATTGGCATAGTGAGCGGCCAGCCGCATCCACAAATCCGCGAAGGCATCGACAGGCACGTCCGGGCCATTGATCTGCTTTTGATGATAGACCGCGAAATTATGCGGATCGAGCACGACCCGCAGATGCGCCGCCTTCAGCTGCGCAACGGCTGTATCCAGGCGTTTCAGCTCGTCAGCGTCGAAGGCACTATTGAGCTTGGGTTGCAGACGTTCCCATTTAAAGGGAAGGCGCACGGAGTTGAAGCCTTTCTCGGCAAAGTAATCGATGGTCCTGGCACTGGGATAGGTATAGGCCCTGTCCGGTGCCCCGCCAATCTCGCCGAATTCCGCGCCAGAAAGGTTGACCCCTCGCATGCAGGCCTGACCGGCCCAAGCCTGCCCGCTGATGACCGGTGCCACCGAAAGCGTGAGAGCCACAGACATGGTTATGGTTCTTTTCAACACGCTCTCATACCTGTCCGTCGTCATCGCTGCCATTTTCTTATCCTCGTTTTTCGTTCTGTCACGCAGGCAGCTGTTGTGCTGGCAAACAGCGACTGGACCTATTTGCGCTGTCATTCGGCGCCCTAACCCGACGTTGCGACACAATTCGGCGCATGAAGACGCAATCGGACCACCTTTTGCCCCACAAACCCGGCAGTTTCATTCTCACGGCCTTCGACACTTTTCCTTAAAAGAAAAATAGTTTACTAGGCTGAGGCAAGAACCCCTGGATTGATCGGGATTGACAATGGATTATGCATCATAAATCAGAAGGCTAACAACCCGCTTCTTCAGGCGGAGGACGCTTTAACGGAAAGAGGCCGTACAAACCGGCCACATCAGAGGAAGACGAGATGACGAGTTATGTTCTGACGGTATCCTGCCCATCCAAGCGCGGCATTGTCGCGGCCCTTTCCGGATATCTGGCGGAAATGGGATGCAATATCGTTGACAGCTCGCAATTCGACGATCTGGGGACCGACCGGTTTTTCATGCGCGTCAGCTTCATTTCCGAACAGGGCGCAAGCCGCGAAACAATCGAGGCGGGCTTGACACCCGTTGTCGATAATTTCCAGATGGAGATCGGACTTTACGATGCGACAGAGCGGGTCAAGGTTCTACTGATGGTGTCACGCTTCGGCCATTGCCTGAACGACCTTTTGTACCGCTGGAAAATCGGCGCCCTGCCCATCGATATCGTCGGCGTGGTCTCCAACCATTTCGACTACCAGAAGGTCGTCGTGAACCACGACATTCCCTTCCACCATATTCCAGTGACCAAGGCCAACAAGCCACAAGCCGAAGCCCGCATCATGGATATCGTCGAACAGACCGGCACCGAGCTGATCGTCCTCGCCCGCTATATGCAGATCCTGTCGGACCAGATGTGCCAGAAGATGTCAGGCCGGATCATCAATATCCACCATTCCTTTCTGCCAAGCTTCAAAGGCGCCAATCCCTACAAGCAGGCCTTCGAGCGCGGCGTGAAGCTGATCGGGGCCACCGCCCATTATGTCACCGCCGATCTCGATGAGGGCCCGATCATCGAGCAGGATGTCGCGCGTGTCACCCATGCCCAGAACGCCGAGGATTACGTGTCGATCGGCCGCGATGTGGAAAGCCAGGTTCTCGCCCGCGCCATCCACGCCCATATCCATCACCGCACCTTCATCAACGGCAACAAGAGCGTGGTTTTTCCAGCCAGCCCAGGCTCCTATGCGTCGGAACGCATGGGATAACCAGGCATTTACGGATTGAGTCGGACCGCACCTGAGGCGAAATCGGCTCTTTCCACACCTCAAACGTTTATTGCCCATGTTATTTTATGGATGAGCGATGGACGCGCGGATTCTCTCTGCTAGAGTTTGTCATGAAACATGGTTATCGGCTTTCCAATGCGAGAAACCAAAAGAAGACAGACATGAGCTTGCATGATGCAGGTCGGACCGGAGTTCAGACCGGACAGGCCCAGCTCTCAGCCGATTGATTCTGCAGGAGGCAGTCCATGCCAAACACCCTTCTCTTTCAGCGCACTGGGCTTGCGCGGCCTCACGTGACGCTTGAGGCGGCAGTGACCCTGCTGAAAGAGCAGTATGGCCTTGAAGGCACCGTCAAGGAGCTGGGTTCGCAACAGGACCGCAATTTCCGCGTGGATACCGGTGATCGCCGCTTCGTTCTGAAAATCTGCCGCCAGGAATATGCGAGCATCGAACTGGAAGCCCAGAATGCGGCCTTGCGGCATCTGACGCAAATCCCCGATGCCCCGAAGGCCCCGGAACCGGTACCCTCCCTCAGCGGAGAGGAGATCGTGGCCGTCACGCTTGATGAGGAAAGCTATTACGCCCGCCTGCTGACCTATATCGAGGGCGAATCCCTTAGCCAGCGAAGCTATCTTGCGCCTGCGACCATGCGCGCCATCGGCAGCTTTTGCGCCCGCATGGCGTTGGCACTGACCGATTTCGACCATCCCGGCCTGGAGCGGGACCTGCAATGGGACCTGCGGCGTGCCGGACCGGTCACCTTGCATCTGCTGGCCTCCGTCAGCGAACCAAAACGCCGTGACGATGTCGCCAAGGCGATGATCGTCACCATGCGTCATATCAATCCGTTGCTGGGCGACCTGCGCCTTCAGGCCGTGCATCACGACTTGACCGGCGACAACATCATGGGCGCGCCCGATGCCGCCGGTCGGCTTCTGCCGCAAGCCGTGATCGATTTCGGTGATCTGGTGACCGGCTGGCTGGTGGGTGACCTTGCCGTCACCTGCGCGGCACTCTTGCACCAGGCCGATGGCGATCCCTTCGGTGTGCTGCCGGTTATCCAGGCCTTTCACGCGCTTTATCCGTTGAATGAAGCCGAGATCAAAGCCCTTTGGCCCCTTATCGTCGCGCGCGCCGCCGTGCTGGTGGCCAGCAGCGAGCAGCAATTGTCAATCGATCCCGACAATGATTATGTTTTCAGCAATCTGGAACATGAACGGGAAATTTTCACCCTCGCCACCTCCCTGCCCTTCTCGGTCATGGAAGCAGCGATCTTGGCGGCGCTTGGCCAGGAACAACCGGAGGAGCACCCGGTGCTTGGCCGGCTTCTGCCCGGTATCGATCCGCTCAGCGTGCACCTGACCGACCTGTCCACTCTCAGCCCCGCGCTGATCGAGGACGATTGGGCGGATGCCCAGATCGACTGGAAGCTGCTGGCCAAGGCCGCCGCCGATACCGGCGTTGCCGCAACCCGCTACGGTGAATGCCGCCTGTCCTATACAAGGCTTTTATCACCGCGCATGCCAGCAACCTTTGCGCTGCATGTCGATGCCTGCCTGCCAGCGGGAACCGAGGCCGTTGTGCCCTTCGATTGCGTGCTGAAGCGCACCAGCCAGCACTTCATCTTGATGGCGCCGGATCTGGCCCTGCATATCCATGGGCTGGAATGCCAGTTTGAAGACGGCACGCCATTGCAGGCGGGAACGCCACTCGGCCGGATTGCCGGTGCCGAAGGGTCCGTGGGCGGGCTGCGATTGCAGCTGTGCCGCGACACCGACCTCGTGCCGCCACTTTTTGCCAGACCCGATCACGCCTATGCGTGGCGGCGCGTCTGCCTGTCGCCCGCCGCCTTGTTCGGCGTCGATCTGGATGCGCCGTTGGCAAGCGGCGAAGCCCTGCTTGCGACCCGCAGCCAGCATTTTGCCAGCCCGCAAAAGCACTATTATGCCCATCCGCCGCAGATCGAGCGTGGTTTTGGTGAGCATCTGTTCGACATGGCGGGCCGCGCCTATCTTGATATGGTCAATAATGTCGCCACCGTCGGCCATGGCTACCCCCGTCTTGCCCATGCCGCCTGGGCGCAGTGGTCGCGTCTCAACACCAATTCCCGCTTTCATTACCGCGCCGTCGCCGAATTTTCTGAGCGGTTGGCAAGCCTTGCGCCGGAAGGACTGGACACGGTCTTCCTGGTCAATAGCGGCTCGGAAGCCGTGGACCTCGCCATCCGGCTTGCCTGGGCAGCCAGCGGCAAACGCAACATCGTCAGCCTGAAGGAAGCCTATCACGGCTGGACCATGGCGAGCGACGCGGTCTCCACCTCGATTGCCGATAATCCCCGCGCCCTGGAAACCAGGCCGGACTGGGTATGGCCCGTCACCGCGCCCAACAGCTATCGCGGCCCGTATAAAGGGCCAGACAGCGCTGCCGCCTATGTCGCTGAGGTGGAAAAGACGCTGGAGGACATCGATGCCGCAGGTGCGGGTCTGGCCGGATTCATTGCCGAAAGCCTGTTTGGCAATGCTGGCGGCATCGCCTTGCCGCCCGGCTATCTCCAGGGCGTCTATCCCTTGATCCGGGCGCGCGGTGGGCTATGCATCGCCGATGAAGTTCAGGTCGGCTATGGCCGCCTCGGCCATCATTTCTGGGGTTTCGAGCAGCAGGGCATCATCCCTGATATCATCACTATCGCCAAGGGCATGGGCAATGGCCAGCCGCTCGGCGCCGTCATCACCACCAAGGCGATTGCCGATGCCTTCGAGCAGGACGGTTATTTCTTCTCATCCTCCGGCGGCAGCCCGGTCAGTTCGGTGATCGGCATGACGGTGCTGGACATCATGCGCGACGAAAACTTGCAGGACAATGCCCGCGATGTCGGCGATTTCCTGCGCGAAAAACTGGAGGATCTGGTTGCCGTCCATCCCCTGGCTGGTGCCGTGCACGGCATGGGGCTTTATCTCGGCCTCGAACTGGTCCGCGACCGCCAGACGCTGGAACCGGCGGCCCAGGAGACCGCCGCGATCTGCGAACGGCTGCTCGACCTCGGCATCATCATGCAGCCGACCGGTGACCATCTCAACGTCTTGAAGATCAAGCCGCCGCTCTGCTTGACCTATGAAAGCGCCAGCTTCTTCGTGGCCATGCTGGACAAGGTCCTGACCGAAGGCTGGTAGCACAGGCTTCGCCTGATGACGCTTAGAAAGCGGTAAACGTCATTGTCGTCAGCGAACGGACCACGCCGGGTACGGCCGAAATCTGTTCGTTGACGAATTTGCCGACGTCCTGCCCATCCTCGATATAGACCTTTATCAGCAGATCATATTCGCCCGAGGTGGAATAAAGTTCTGAGACGATCTCCGCCTTATAGATCGCATCGGCCACCTCATAGGTCTTGCCGGGAACACATTGCAACTGAACGAAAATGGGTTTCATGGAAATAGATCCTGAGATTGCGCGTCGAAAAGTCTGAGAGACCGTGCAGGCAATGCCTGAGAAAACAATGCCACACTGTCTTTATCCGATACCGCAAATACAAGCGGGATGTCACCCTGCAATCGCAGGTCTCGCCTGCGCATGGATGCACAGGCGAACGGCAATCCTCCAGTCAGCAGCACTTATGGATGAGGCCTGAAGGCAACAACACCCCGGCTGCGTGCCCGAACTTCCGGTGAGGCGAGACATGTGGAAAGGGCCTCATAGCCGGGCGCACCGGGATAAGGGGCGACTACGCTTGGTGGGCTGTGGTTCGCCGGGCAAAAAATGATGGCTTCGTCCCCCGTCACCGCATCCAGGTCGAGGATCGACGCCGATCGGGTCATGAGAAACAGCGGACGTGACTGGGAGCAGTGATGGCGCAGGTAACAGGTCAACGCCTCCTGCGTGGCGCGATCCAGGCCATCCTCCACCATGTCGATAACCAGGCAGGCCGGGCCGTGCGCTTCCAGCCCGACCAGAAGGGCCGTCAAGGCATCAGAAGGAACAGCCCCTTCCTCCATAAGCCAAGCCAAGGCCCGCTCAATCCTTTCCTTTAAAGACTGATCGGCATCGAGGCTCGCCTTCGCCGCACTGCCCATGTCCTCAAGCCGGTCCAGACCAAGGAATGCTGCATCAGGCAAGGCGGCGGCGATGGCATGGGCAAGCCTGGTCTTGCCGCAGCCGAGTGGTCCGACAATATAATTGATTGGACGAATATCCAGCAGCTCGAAGCGTTCTCCACCCCACGGCCACGGAAGATCCAGAGCAAGCCGAACGTCGCCACTGCGACGCGACAGACCCATCAAATCGGCAAATGACGGGACTATCCCGACGGCTATATCCTGGCGCAGCGCCCGGATTTTCTCCAGGGCTTGCGCGGTCTGCCGGATGGTCCGTTCAAGCGCGGACTGATGCCGCGCGAAAGCCGGTTCGAGGCATTGCGGGTCCCCTTCCAGCACGCGCTTGACCTCTGCAAGACTGAGGCCCAGATCTCGCAGGGCAATGATGTCCGTGGCGCGAGCCATTTCGGCGGGACCGTAAGTCCTCCATCCCGCAGTGGTGCGGACCGGCGTTATCAACCCTTTCTGCTCGTAGAGCCGCAGGGCCTTCATGGATACGCCGAGCCGGCTCGCGGCCTCGGAAGCATTGAGATATTGAGCGGAATATGTCACGAATCACCTCGTTCGCTGTTGACCGCCATACGTATGGAAGCAGCCCCAAGGGACAGGTCAAGAGCAAATTCGCTCTACACTTCTCAAGCCTCCCGCCCTATTTTAGCATCATGATCAAGCCCGAGGCCCTGCTGCATCCGACCCCTGCCGGTCTCTATTGTCCGACCGGCGATTTTCATGTCGATCCGGTAAGGCCTGTGGCCCGGGCGCTGATTACGCATGGCCATTCCGACCATGCCCGCGCTGGCCATGATAAAGTGCTGGCCACACGGCAGACGCTCGACATCATGGCATTACGCTACGGTGCGGACTTTGCCGGATCGTCCCAGGCGATTGATTTTGGCGAAACCGTCACGATGGACGGCGTTGCCGTCGGTTTTCACCCAGCTGGACACGTTCTGGGGTCGGCGCAGATTTCGATTGAGCGGCTGGGAACCCGCATCGTCGTTTCCGGCGATTACAAACGTCGGCCCGATGCCACTTGTGCGGCCTTCGTGCCTGTACCTTGCGATGTGTTCATCACTGAGGCAACCTTTGCGCTGCCGGTCTTTCACCATCCCGATCCGGCATTGGAAATCGGCAAGCTTTTGCGGTCGCTGGAACAGTTTCCGCAGCGCAGCCATCTGGTTGGGGCCTATGCGCTGGGCAAGGCGCAGCGGGTGATCTCGCTGATCCGTCAAGCGGGCTATGACAAGCCGATCTATATTCATGGTGCGCTCGCCAAGCTCTGCGACTATTACCAGAGCCAGGGCATCGAGCTGGGAGAATTGCGCCCCGCAACGGTGGAAAGCGGCGGTTCCAGCCATTTCGAAGGCGCTATCGTCATTGGCCCGCCTTCGGCTTTTGCCGATCGCTGGGCGCGGCGCTTTCACGATCCACTGCCGATTTTCGCCTCTGGCTGGATGATGGTGCGCCAAAGGGCCAAGCAGCGCGGGGTCGAATTGCCGCTGGTGATTTCCGATCATTGCGACTGGCCGGAACTGATCGAGACGATTAGCGAATTGCAACCCGGTGCCGTCTGGGTCACGCATGGGCGCGAAGAGGCGCTGGTGCGCTGGTGCGAGTTGAACGGTATTGCCGCCAAGCCGCTGCATCTGGTTGGCTATGAAGACGAGGGCGATTGATGCGTGCCTTTGCCACCCTTCTCGACCGCCTCGTCCTGACCCCAAGCCGCAATGCCAAGCTCAAGCTGTTGGCCGATTACTTCGCCAGCGTGCCAGACCCGGACCGGGGCTATGCGCTGGGCGTTCTGGCCGGAACGCTCGATCTGAAGACAGTCAAACCAGCCCTCCTGAAAGAACTGGTGCTGGAGCGGATGGACCCGGTTCTCTTCGGCTATTCCTATGACTATGTCGGCGACCTCGCCGAAACCATTTCGCTGGTCTGGGACCAGGACCGCGGCGAAAAGGCCGAGATTGCCGAGCCGAGCCTTGGCGAGGTCGTGGCCCTCATGCAATCGCTCAGTCGCACCCAGGTGCGAGGCGCCGTGCGCGATCTGCTCGACCAACTCGACACGTCAGGCCGCTTTGCCTTTCTCAAACTTGCGACCGGCGGCTTGCGGATCGGGGTTTCGGCAAGACTTGCCAAACAGGCTCTTTCCGACATGTCGGGCAAGGATGTCGGGGAGATCGAGACGCTGTGGCATGGGCTGGAGCCGCCCTATGTGAGCCTGTTTGCCTGGCTTGAGGGCGGCGGAGACAAGCCCGTGCTGGCGACACCGGCTATCTTTCATTCGGTCATGCTGTCCAATCCGGTCGGCAATGGCGATCTGGATGGTCTCGATCCCGCCGATTATGCCGCCGAGTGGAAATGGGACGGTATCCGGGTGCAGCTTTCGCGCCATGGAGACACCTGCCGCCTCTACTCCCGCTCCGGCGACGACATTTCCGGGGCTTTTCCCGATATTGTCGCGGCGGCGAATTTCGATGGAGTGATCGATGGAGAACTGCTGGTCGGCGGCACCGCCCGCTCCAACCAGCCGACCCGCAGCTTTTCCGATCTTCAGCAACGGTTGAACCGCAAGAGCGTCACGACGAAAATGCTCAGCGATTACCCGGCCTTTATCCGTGCCTATGATCTGTTGTTTACCGGCGATCAGGATGTACGAAATCTTGGCTATGAGGCACGCCGGGGGTTGCTTGCAGAAATTGTCGAAAAAGCCCCGGCCACGCGCTTCGATCTCTCGCCGCTGATTGCTTTTTCCAGCTGGGACGAGCTGGACGCGCTGCGGCACGCCCCGCCCGATCCGGTCATCGAAGGGGTGATGATCAAGCGCCGCGACAGTATCTACCAGGCGGGACGCGCCAAGGGGCCATGGTTCAAGTGGAAAAAGCAACCGCTGAACGTCGATGCGGTGCTGATGTATGCGCAGCGCGGCCATGGCAAGCGCTCCAGCTATTATTCCGATTTTACCTTCGGGGTCTGGATGCATATGCCAGAAGGTGGCGACCAACTGGTGCCGGTGGGCAAGGCCTATTTCGGCTTTACCGACCAAGAGCTGGAAATTCTCGATAAATATGTGCGCAACAACACCATCGACCGGTTCGGACCAGTCCGCTCGATCCGCGCCGAGCCGGATCATGGGTTCGTGGTAGAGGTGGCCTTTGAAGGGCTGAACCGGTCCACCCGGCATAAATCCGGCGTCGCCATGCGCTTTCCCAGGATTTCGCGGTTGCGGGATGACAAACTCCCGCGTGATGCCGACCTGCTGGAAACGCTGCTGCATATGCTGCCAGCATGACCATCAGGTCATAAAAAAGCGGCGCCAGAACCATCATGGTTTCCAGCGCCGCACCCGCAAGACGACATCATGTCGCCAGACTGCGGTTAGGGTATATTAGTGGCGTTTGACCCAATCGTCGATCTCCCGGTCGGCCTCATCCTGGCCTTTTCCATAGAGTTCCTGCAATTTGCCGCTCAATTGTTTGCGATTACCGGCAATAACATCCAGATCGTCACCGGTCAGCTTGCCCCATTGAGCCTGGGCCTTGCCCTTGAATTGTTCCCAATTGCCTTCAACACGGTTCCAGTTCATCGCGGTCTCCTCTTCCGATTGGCGATTTCAAGAAGCCCGTGCCGCCGTCAAACATCAGCGGTCCGAGCATGCTAGCATGAGATTAACGTCATGCAACCTTGAAGGTTCCGATTATACCGATGTGGCGCGACGGTAGACGACCGTTGACATCATGCCACGCGAGAGGGGTGACCCGAAAATAGTTGAAAAATGGAACCCTTGGGCCTGAGCAACGTTTGTTGATAGAGTTCGAGCCGCAGACGAGATAACGGTTTGCGCAGCCTTAAAATCCAGAAGGAGTTCGTCCATGGTCGATATCAATGAAGCCGTCAACGATTTGGAAGCAGAAGCACGGTCCAAGGAACTCGAAGCACAGATCGAGCAGCTCAAGCAGGACGTTGCCTCGCTGACGAGCACGCTCGCCTCCCTCGGCAGCGCAACATTGCATCAGGTCGGCGACAAGGCATCGGATGCGATCAGCTCCGCACGCAGCAGCGTTTCTGCGCTGGAACAGGATCTGGAAGATAAAATTCGGGCAAAACCGTTGCAGTCGGTGGCGATTGCCGCCGGTCTCGGCTTTATTTTCGCCCTGCTGTCACGGCGCTAATCAATGTTCGGTTTGCTCACACGTCTGACACTAGTGGCCGCAGAAGGCGTGAAGCCAAGGATCGACAAAGCTCGGCGCAACGCCATCGCTGGCGCTATTGCCGGGTTTTGTTTCCTGATTGCCATCGTTGCGGCGATTGTTTCCGGCTGGATCTTCCTGGCGGCGGAGATCGGTGCTGGCCCCGCCGGGCTGGTGATTGCAGGCATCGCAGTGTTGATCGGCCTGATCACTTTAGCGACCGTCTCCATCATCAATCGCCGCGAGGCACGCAGGCGGGCATTTCTTCAAACCGCGACGCTTGCAGCGACCGATCCACTGACCATGGGCCTGATGGGGCGTTTGCCCGGAATGCTGAAGGTCAACCCCATCGTCGGGGTCGCGGCGGTCGGCATGCTTGCCTATTTGTTTGCGCGCAGCCAGGGGATCGGCCGTAAGTAACGGCTGAGCCTGTCGCAGTTTGTAAGTGCAGTCATACCCTCAACCGACGGCGGAACCCTGTTTCGGCGGGGCTTTTCGTCGCCTTGATTTTTACGGAAAGGACCAAATTCATGGCCAAAGTTGCAGAAGTATTGAAGCCTAGAGCCCGCGACGAAAAAATCAGCATCGGACTCGAAGACGCCTACCGCGAGCAGGCCTCCAAGGATCTCTCCAAGATTCTCGCGGCCACCTATGCGCTGACAATCAAGACGCAGGTCTATCACTGGAATGTTGTTGGTCCGCTGTTCAAGCCGATCCACGAACTGACGGAAGAGCATTACAACACGCTGTTTGCCGCCGTCGACATTATTGCTGAGCGTATTCGCGCCCTCGGGCATCTTGCCCCGGTCAATCTGCAAAGCAGCAGCAATTTCGCACCAAAGACTGGCGAGACCCAGCATCACGCCGCCATCGACATGGTCAAGGATCTGATCGCCGACCACGAGGCTGCCGTGCGCCAGATGCGTGAGGTCGGCGAGGCTGCCGACGAAGCTGGCGATCTGGTTACATCAGACATGCTGACAGCGCGACTGACCTTCCACGAAAAAGCATTGTGGATGTTGCGGGCGATTATCGCTTCATAAGAGCATTTTCAGAAAAATGCCGGAGCCGGTTTCACTGAAAAGACTGGTTTGAACAACAAAAGCGTCATGTGATTTGCAAAACACATGACGCTTTTTCTATATTTCCCGTCACCTCGTGTGTCGTAAACACCGGTTTCAGGCTTTATCCGACTTGGACTTCGCCGCCTGCTCGGCAGCATCGAGCCTCTCCAGCAGGTCCAGAAAGTGATCCGGGGTCCCCTCCTCGACAAGCTCATCGTAATAGGTTTTCAAACGCGCCGCGATCATGGCATTGGCCTGGCTCTGCTTTGCCGGAGCTTTGACGGATTTCGAGGACTTTTTTTCGGACATGATGTCAATGCCTGCGGCCTGGAGAGGGAGCTTGTTATATGATATGCATTCTATCAAGAAATAGATCGCAGCAAGAGCAATCCTGGTTTTTTGTATCCAAGACGGTTACAAACAAGATAATAGCACAATGTCGGGCGTGGCTTTCTTGATCTTTGTCAAATAGAGATCCGAACATTCGAACATATAAATCAACTGCATCCGATGCATTGATCCTGAACATCAGAATGAATATCGCTGCTTGTTTAAACCACTGTGGATATCTATAGCAATTCTAGAAATCCAGGGGTTGTTGGTCGAATAAAAACCCTTTTGTCCCTACTGACCGAAAAGCCTTCAATGATTTTGGCAGGAAAGGATTGCCGCAGTATTTGCGTCTTGAACTTCACCGGTCCGCTGGCATAAGCTCGTGAGCATCATCTGATTTTAACGCCTGCCCATTCTTTTCCCAGTCTCGCGACAGTGGTTTGCCTTGCCCATAAAGACGAAAATCATTGAAGATCGTTCATCATACCCTTTGCAAATATCTCAAGCCTTTGACAGATTTGATATATTGCGATCTCTTCGAGGCGAGGACACATCAGTCTCTCTGCACCGTAATAGAGGTGCAGGTCATGAAGTGGATAGAATGGATCGATATCGACCGGCACCCCGCACGGATCGGGCAAATAGCCGGACGAAATTTGGAACTTTTTTTGGATCCCCACGTTTGCTAGCGAGTTTATGCTGCATTCGTGCAAACTGGAGAAGCTGAATGTCCCTTACCACCCGCGTCGCTGCTCATATTCCTTATTTGAGGCGATATGCCCGAGCTGTCACGGGCTCGCAGACATCGGGCGACGCCTATGTCGCCGCTGTTCTGGAGGCTCTGATCGCCGATCTTTCGGTCTACCCCGAAGCCAGCAGTGATCGGGTTTCGCTTTATAAACTGTTTGTCACGATTTTCGGCTCGACCCATGTCGAAATCCGGCCGATGACCTCGCCTTTTGCCTGGGAAAAACGGGCCGCCTCTAATCTTCTGGCCGTTCCTCCGCGTGAGCGCCACGCGTTTCTGCTGATCTCAGTCGAAGGCTTTACCTATGAGGAAGCTGCGGAAGTGCTCGGCGTCAGCGATAGCGAATTCCGGGGTCTGTTCAACCAGGCCGCCGTCGAAATCTCCCGCCAGGTGGCAACCGACATCATGATCATCGAAGACGAACCGCTGATCGCGCTCGATATTGAGCAGATGGTGGAAGATCTCGGTCATCGCGTGACAGGCATTGCCCGCACCCACAAGGAAGCCGTGGAGCTTTATGGCCGAACCAACCCGAAAATGGTGCTTGCCGACATCCAGCTTGCCGATGGAAGCTCCGGCATCGACGCCATCAACGATATCCTGAAGGTGGATACCGTGCCGGTGATCTTCATTACCGCCTTCCCGGAGCGTTTGCTGACTGGCGAGCGGCCTGAACCCGCGTTTCTCGTCACCAAGCCGTTCAATCCCGATATGGTCAAGGCACTGATCAGCCAGGCACTGTTCTTCAACGAACATGCCAAACAGGATGCCTGAGGGCGGGGCCATGCGATTTTGGACCGGTCTGGTTCGGCATCGCAATCAATGAGGGGATAGCGTCAAAGCACGAGGCGCCGGATAAAACGGGTCGTCATTGCGATGTTGGTGAAACTATGCAGGCGCATGGATGCCGCGCGCCCTTGAAAGAGGGCTACCGCCGCTGGAGAGAAGCACTTGGTAAATCGGTTGACATGGTTCGAACCGCAGCGTGCTGACAGGCCCTTGCGTGAGTTCTTTATCACGGCTCTGCTGGATATTGGCGCAAGTCTGACCCTTCAGGACATGGACGGGCGCTATATCTGCATTACATCCCTGCCCCAGCGTTGGCCGCTCGCCCATGGCGAAGAACCCAGTGACGATTCGATTTTCGGACCCGAAATCGGCGCCCAGTTGCGGGAGTTGAAAGCCGGGCTGGTGGAGGCGGACCAGGGTGCGGAACTGAGTGTGGAGCCAGGCGACGATACGGTGTTTGAATTTCGCTGCCGAATGATCCGCATCAGCCCGGAAGACGTCTGCATGATGACGATCCTGGTGGACCGGACCGAGGAAAAGCGCCGTGAACGCCTATTGCGTGCGCTGTTGCGTGAAGTCAGCCACCGCTCGAAAAACCTGCTGGCGATCATTCAAAGCATCGCTTTCCAGACAGCCCGGTATTCCGGGACGCTCGACCAGTTTCTGGGCAAGTTTCGCGGCAGGCTGCATGCACTGTCGATGTCGCAGGACCTGATTACCGATTCCAGTTGGCGTGGCGCTTATTTCCAGGATCTGGTCCGCCAGCAATTGGAAAAATACGTTCCGGAAACGGCAAATCTCGTTCAGGTATCCGGTGACAATGTTCTGCTGTCACCCAATGCATCCCTGCATATCGGGCTCGCCCTGCATGAACTGATCGTCAACGCAGTCAGCCACGGCGACTTCATCAGTCAACGCAAGAAAATCGAGGTCTCCTGTCATCAGCAATGGACACGCAATGGCGAGGAAATCAGGGTGACCTGGAACGAGCCGATTGAAACGCTGGCCGGCGAGGATCTGGAACGCGCCAGGGGACGGTTCGGCAGCACGGTGCTCGAACGTGTCGTACCCGCCTCCGTCAACGGCCATGTCGTACATCGGTTCGACAAGGAAAGCGTCTATTACGAACTGACCTTTCCAGTCGAACTGCATGAATAACTGTATTTCACGCTGCGATCCCTGACCAGGGAACCTATTCCTCTCGCCAATCTTTCGTGAGTGCGGGCTTTTGTGCGTGCGGGCTTTGTGGATGCGGATGCGTTTACACGCCGCAACATTTCACCCCGCCGCAATATGGTGCGTCGGAGACGATGCAAATCCGCTTGCGATACAATTCAAACCTGCTGCATAATCCTGTCGCGACACCATACCGGGTTGCGAGCGATTGTGCGGGAGCCATCCATGGAGCCCTGATGCGCCTCTTTAATTGTTCCAATTGCAGAAACATGGTGTTCTTCGATAACACCCAATGCCTGTCTTGCCATTCCCTGCTGGGTTTTCGCCCATCCGATAACGGGTTTATCGCCATTGATTCCAGCAATGCCGCTCTGATCGATGGCGTGCCGCAGCAGGGCTTTATCCGGCTCTGCGCCAATGCGCGCCATGACGCCTGCAACTGGCTGGTCGAGGACGGTGAGGAATTTTGCCTCGCCTGCCGCCATAATCTGGTTATTCCGGATCTCTCCAGCAACGACAATCTCGAAAACTGGCGCAAGATCGAGAATGCCAAGCATGTGCTGTTTTATTCGCTCCAGCGTTTCGGCCTGCCGTTGGTCACTCGCACCGAAGCGACCCCGGACGGGCTGGCATTCGAGTTCCTGGAAGACGATTCAGCCCGCACCGGCGGGCAGCCCGTCATGACCGGCCATGATTCAGGCCTGATCACCCTGAATATCGCCGAGGGTTCAGATGCTGAGCGTGAAGCAAGGCGCGTCGCCCTGGGCGAACCGTTTCGGACCCTGATTGGACATTTCCGCCACGAAGTTGGCCATTACTACTGGAACGTCCTGGTGCGCGACGGCAACCAACTCGCACAATGCCGGGCAATTTTCGGCAATGACGAAGAGGATTACGGCGAAGCCCTGCAACGGCATTATGCCAATGGACCGGTTCCGGGCTGGGAGGGCAGTTTCATCAGCGCCTACGCCGCCAGCCACCCCTGGGAAGATTTCGCCGAAACCTGGGCTCACTACATCCATATTGTCGATGCCCTGGAAACAGCCTACGCGTTCGGCCTGCGCACCCGTCCGATCATCGACGAACAAAACCTGACCGTGAAAGTCGATTTCGACCCCTATAAAGTGGATGGTGTCAGAGCCTTGATCGATGCATGGGTTCCGCTGACCGTCGCCGTCAACAGTATCAACCGCAGCATGGGTCAACCGGATCTCTATCCCTTTGTGCTGTCCGCGCCCGTCTTGGTGAAACTGCAATATATCCATGATCTCATTCACGGAGCCACGCATAAAGCCAGCTTCTGAGTTCGACCTGCACCGGGGAATTATCGGGTTCCCCGGGTACTCGCAGCTGGACACCGTGATATTTTGGTCACAGCATGCCCATGTTGCCCTTCTCCCGCCAGTCCCATCAGGAACAAGCGAATAGCAGGGCCGTTACCCTCTTGAAGGGTAAGGAGATTGGCCATGATGAGCTTTGCGGCAATAATGGTGATTGTTGCTTGTCATCCCGAACGAACGGATTGCATAGACCGGCCAGTCGCAGTGATCGACTATGCCGATGCAAACCTGTGCCGGGCAGATCTGCCGGAAAAATTGCGTCGTCTGGAAGGCTATGCCCTGAAGATGTATGGGGATTGTATTCCCGTCGCACCCGGCCTGCTGGCAGGAAAAACCGGTATTCGCTTCATCATGGGAGCGCGCGAACTGCAAGCGCTGAAAAGCCAGGGCGGTTCCCAAAAACAGGTGCAGGCTGTGGCCCTGGACAATAACCGCTTCTGAAATTTCCCAGATATCCATAAAACCCTGGACACTCCAAGGGCATAGCGAGAGGGCATTGTGAGGTTTGTCACACGCTCGCTTTGCTTTCCATTTCAGTCCGCAAACGAAACAAGGCCCGGCAATTGCCGGGCCTTGTTGTTATTATCATTTCGCAGGGGTCAAGTTCGCAGGGTTCAGGCGCGCCTGAACAGACGGCTTACCAGCGAAATCAGGAAGAGCACGATGAAGACAAAGAACAGGATCTTTGCAATACCGGCCGAAGCGCCAGCAATGCCACCAAAACCCAATGCGGCGGCGATAAGAGCGACGACGAGAAAGACGAGAGAATAATACAGCATGGATTTGAACTCCGTTATCAACTGATTTAGAAACGAAAAGCTGGGGCTAAAGTTCCATCCGCCTCGTCAAGGCGTCATTTTTTGTCGCAAACCCGCTAGCGACAATCTGGAAGCTCTGGAAAATTCTTGCCCGCCTCAAGCGCAGCACACCGTCTGGCTCCAGAGATCGCTGTCTTCGACCGCCGGCAATTGAGGACCGTTATCATTTCACCTTAATTTGATGAAATGCTATCACTCGACATCTTGTGCGTGATATGCGAAATTTCAATTTAACACTTTATATTTTCAGTATAATTTCCTCCTCACCTCATGTCTGACGCCAGAGACTAACCCGGAGAAAAAATATGCAGGGAGAAGCGGAACCTTCTCAGATATGGTCCGTTAAGCCTGACATTAAAATCAACCGTCAGAGACATCATGAACAACCAGCATAATCATCGTGACGCAGGAGAGGATGGAACCGGGGGAATCCCGGCTGAGGCACACGGCACGATCAGCAGCAAGCTCCGGCAATTCTATGATTCCGTCCAGGAGGAGGGAATTCCGGACCGTTTCATGGACTTGCTTGAGCGTCTGGATGCCGCCGAACAAAATGCGGGGAAACAGTGCGACAGGAAGGACACTGCTCGATGACCCTTGAAAAGCAATCGGATGATCGCGGCTTCAAGAGAGATATGCTGGCTGCCCTGCCCAATCTACGTGCGTTTGCCGTGTCGCTGGCCGGACGGCATCACGTTGCGGACGATCTTGTCCAGGATACGATCATGAAAGCCTGGGCAAAGCAGGATCATTTCGAACCGGGCACCAATATGAAAGCCTGGTTGTTCACCATTCTGCGCAATGAATTCTATTCGCAAATGCGCAAGCGCGGCCGCGAGGTCTCGGACCCCGACGGCATTTTCACCTCACAGCTGGCTGTTCATCCTCAGCAATACGGTTCGCTGGACCTTCAGGACTTCAAAAAGGCGCTCGATCAACTGCCGAGCGACCAGCGCGAAGCCATTATTCTGGTGGGTGCCTCTGGTTTCGCCTATGAGGAAGCAGCGGAAATTTGCGGTTGCGCTGTTGGCACCATCAAGAGCCGGATCAATCGGGCGCGAAACCGCCTGCAGGAAATTCTTGGTGTGAGCGGTGAAGGCGATTTCGGACCCGACGCCCATGACGCTGCGGTAACGAAACGCGCATTTGCGGTATAATGACATCTTCCGGTCGGCGTGCGGGTCGCGCCGACCGGAAGATTTGCTTGTCATCTGTTTGGCCCCTGATCGGCGCCATTCCCCTCGATCTTTGTCTCTAAACCAGCACCCATCGGATCTCGATTGGCTGCCGCTTCGAATACCGCGGCCAGGAGCCTCTGCTCGTCAAACGGCTTTGTCAGGAGTGCAAAGCCAGGTTCTGGCTGGCTAAACCCCGGCACCTCGTCGAAGGAGGTCAGAAACACCACCCCGGCATGATGACTTCGAATAAGATCGAATCGCGTACGGTTCTGCTCCGGCATGATGGTCGCATCGATCAGCACCACATCATAGCGGGCTTCGCTCAATCTCAATGGCATATCGCGAGGGAGACAAACGGTGATTTTGCCGCCAGCCACTTCCGTCAGCACGACCTCGATCTCGATCGCGATCAAGGCCTGTTTTTCAGCAACGAGTACATGCAGCGGTTTTTCAGTCATTGATTAACCTTTTTGCTTAAAAGCCCTTATCGGTGCTGCCTCGCTGCGGGTCATTTAAAAAAGACATGTCACCCGTCCTCAATCAGGAACATTTGTTCCTCCTGATACTTTACTGAAAATAAAAGCAAATAAGGAGGCGGAATGCCAGAG
The DNA here is from genome assembly GCF_021462805.2 of Allorhizobium sp. Av2. Classification (NCBI taxonomy): domain Bacteria; kingdom Pseudomonadati; phylum Pseudomonadota; class Alphaproteobacteria; order Hyphomicrobiales; family Rhizobiaceae; genus Allorhizobium; species Allorhizobium sp. Av2. The sequence goes on from NZ_CP192696.1 coordinate 2,953,727, forward strand.
GAACCGGCAAGGCATGGAGAACGGCTCAAGAATGGAATTCACACGGCCTGTCTGGTCTGCCCCATCCGCCTCAATGACCATTTCCGCGAATTCACACCCGGCGAGCTCGAATTCGTCCGCGCATTCCGAAAGGGTGAGTTTCATGCTGACGCGGGCACGACAATCCTTGTTGAAGGCAGCCATAGTGCTCATCTTTACACAACCCTGACAGGCTGGGGTTTTCGCTATAAAATCCTCGAGGATGGTCGCCGGCAAATTCTGAATTACGTGGTTCCCGGCGATATGATCGGCTTGCAGGGCGCGGTTTTCGATGAAATGGCCCATTCCGTCGAAGCACTGACGCCCATGCGGCTTTGCGTCTTTGAGCGAGAGCGGCTTTTTTCCCTTTTTGAAAAGCATCCAGGCCTTGGCTACGACCTGACCTGGATCGCGTCACGCGAAGAAAGCATGCTGGACGATCATCTGATCAGCATTGGCCGGCGCACCGCACTGGAGCGCGCTGCCTATCTGCTGGCTTTCCTGGATGATCGCGGCCGGGTGGCCGGGCTTATCGACGCGGAGAAACCCTATTTACCGATCACTCAGGTCCACGTTGCCGACACGCTCGGACTTTCGATCGTTCACACCAACAAAACATTGAAAAAGCTGACCGCCCGTGGCCTGATCCGCTGGCTGGACCGTGGGTGCGAAATCCTTGATAGCGCCGGTCTTCAGGCTGCTGCAAACTGGACGCCCGATGGCGTCATGCGCCGTCCTTTTATCTGACCGGTGATTTTTGTTCGAGATCAAACGATATAATATCATTCTTCGCTCATAACAAAGAAACCGAAGTCCGTCAGCTGGAGACCCGGCGGACTTCGGCTTCGCCCGCCTTGGGGGGCAAGGAACGGGCATCTTCTCCCGCGCCGAATGACGCAGGATAAGGCAGGTCTATTTTAATGCATGTATTTTATGCGACGATGACAATGCCGCTGACCAACGCGATGATGAAGATTACCAACACGATAAAGATCAGGATTTTCGCAATACCGGCAGAAGCCCCGGCCACACCTCGGAAGCCAAGAAGGCTGGCGACGGCGGCAATCAGCAGAAAAATCAAAATCCAGTGCAGCATGACAGGCTCCTTGAAATAATTATCGGCAGGAGAACGGCAAGCGACTGAAAATGTTCCGTCATTGGCAAGGGGCAACACCCGGCAGGGGCAATTTCCCATGGTCTTCGCAGGCAATAATCCGCCATGCTCCATGCCCGCTACTCGGGAAAACCGGGAGCCACTTTTCCCTGGCAAGCGCGAGAAACTGCCCGCTTCATTCTGAACCAGGCAGTCTCTCTGATCTTTTGTTTGAGCTTGCCTGATCGGGAAAACCGGGAGCCACTTTTCCCTGGCAAGCTCTGGGGAAAGCTCAGGGAAAATGCATCCTTGGCAAGATTATACTTGAAAACATCACTCAACTTTAATATCGACAAACAATTAAAGGCACTGCCCCGCCATGCGCGGGACATGCCGGCACCGGCAATGGATTTTGATCGGAAGGTTGTTTGATGGCGTATCGTCGCTCCTCTTCGCTCGCTCGCGTGAGCATGACCGTGGTTATTGGCTCGGGTCTGCTGATAACCGGCACGCTGATGAGTTCGTCCGCCGCCGTGGCCCAGCAAGGGGCGGCACCCGCTCAAACCACAAGCGAACCGGCCCCAGCCGTGCCTGCGCAAACACCGCCGCAAGAGACGCCTGCGTCACCTGCCAATTTGGCAGCTCCACCAGCCGATACCGCCACGCCAGCTCCGTCACCCACGCCCACAGAAGGCGTCGCAGTGGAGGCTCCCGCCGCAGTGCAGCGCTCCGACATTCCCCACGATCTTTCACCTGTTGGCATGTTCATGGCCGCCGACTGGGTGGTGAAGTCAGTGATGATTGCCCTTGGCCTTGCCTCCGTCGCAACCTGGACCATCCTGCTTGTCAAAACCCTTCAACTCTCCGGCTCAAAGGCGAGGCTGCGGCGCGGTCTGGCTGTGCTGCAGGAAGCGCGATCCCTCTCGCAGGCCGCGGGCGCATTGCAGAAGCGGCGCGGCACCGTGCCGGACATGCTACTGATCGCTGCACGCGAGTTGAAACTGTCAGAGCCTGCGCTCGATTATGCTGGCAATGACGGCGTCAAGGAACGGGTAAGCTCGGCTCTGTCGCGGATCGAATCGCGCGCCGGACGCCGTATGACCGCCGGAACCGGCATTCTTGCCACCATCGGCTCGATCGGCCCCTTTGTCGGTCTGTTCGGCACCGTCTGGGGCATCATGAATTCCTTCATTGGCATTTCGCAATCGCAGACCACCAATCTTGCCGTGGTCGCACCGGGTATTGCCGAGGCGCTGCTGGCCACCGCGATCGGTCTGGTTGCCGCCATTCCCGCCGTGGTGATCTATAACGTGTTTGCCCGCGCGGTGACCGGCTATCGCCAGCAATTGCTGGATGCGGCAACGGCGGTGGAGCGGCTGGTCAGCCGGGATCTCGATTTCCGCAAGGTGCCGGCCGATGTGCGTGCCGCCCGCCTCAAGGTGGTGACGGAGTAATCCGATGGCTGGAGGTATCCGCGAAAATTCCGGCGACGATCTGGTTGAAAACCACGAGATCAATGTCACGCCCTTCATCGATGTCATGCTGGTTTTGCTGATCATCTTCATGGTGGCGGCCCCGCTGGCGACTGTCGATGTCAATGTCGACCTCCCCGCCTCCAGCGCCGCACCGGCGAAACGGCCGGATGAACCGGTCTATCTGACCTTGAAACAGGATCTCAGCCTGGCGCTTGGCAATGACACGGTCAGCCGCGACAGGCTGCCGACCGTGCTGGAACAGGTCTCCAAGGGCAATAAAGACACGCGGATTTTCCTGCGCGCCGATAAGAATGTCGGCTACGGCGAATTCATGACGGTGATGAACCTGCTGCGCGACGCAGGCTATCTGAAGATCGCCCTGGTTGGGGTGGAAACATTGCCGCAGGCGACCAGCATTACGCCGCCCGCAGAGGATACCAACGGCCAATGAGCAGGCAAGCGGACCCGACAGGGCGGCGCAGTTCCGCCCTCGATTGGCTGCTCTGGTGTACAGCCGGAACCCTGGTGTTTGCCGCCCATGCCGGTGCCGTGGCGCTGATGCTGCAACAGCCGGAAGAGCCGTTGGCCGACGGTGCTCCGCCCGCTGCCATCATGATTGAGCTGGCTCCCGAACCGGTTGCTACCAAGGTCGAGGAAAACCAGATAACGCCCGATCAGCAGGATGCCGAAGAGGTAAAATCCGAGGCGGTGGAGAAGCCGCCACAGCCGGTCGAGCCGCCACCCGTGCCACAGCCACCCGAGGTGCAGCCACCGGAACCGACACCGCCTGAAAAAGTCGAGGAAACACCACCATCGCCACCCGACGTCGCGGAAGTGCAGCCCGAGCCACCACCGGAACCGGAGCCCAAACCGGTGGAAGAACCGACGGTCGAGGAACAGGTAACCAAGGAACTGGAAAATGTGGAAGTCCCGCTGCCAGTAACTCGCCCAGTGCAAAAGCCGGTGGAGACCGCAGACACGACACCGGTTAAAAAGAAGCAACCTAAAGCTGCCCCGCAACCCTTGGCCCAAAAAGCCCAGCGCGAGGCCAAGGCAGAGGTGACGCAATCGGACAGGACGGCGGCCTCCAACACCAGTTCCGGCCTGTTTTCATCGAGTGTCAGCCCGCAAAATTGGCAGGCACGGCTGGCTTCCTATCTTGAGCGACGCAAGCGCTATCCAAGCGAAGCCCGCGCCAACAAGGAGGAAGGCACCGCCTATGCCCGCTTCCAGATCGATGACAGCGGCAATGTTCTCTCGGTGTCGATTTCCCGATCTTCAGGGTTTGCAAATCTGGATCAGGCAACGGTCGATGCCATAAAACGTGCCTCGCCGGTGCCAGCACCTCCACCGGGTGTCAGCAAGACGATTACGGTGCCGTTCCGCTTCAATCTCAAATAACAACTGGAAAAAGGCATCTCCCGTCAGCCAAGCACGGGAGATGCGGAGTGTGTCGCGCAACGCAGACGCTCCGCTTCAGCCATCATCAATGGGCCGACACCCTTGATGTCGTCGTCATTCAACGCTTCGGAGAGGTAATAGGCGGGCGTGCCATCCCGATAGACGCCGCCAAATCCGCCCAGTCCGGCCACACAGCAAATCTGCTTCATCACCATCCGGCCAGAGACGTTGGGATCAAGCGCATGGCGGTGAAGACTTTCCAATGCCTCCGCCCCAATCTCCGGCTTTGCCCCCGCAATTCCGAGCCGGGCTGCCTTCAGAGAGGCATAGGCGAACATCGCCGTGGCAGAGCTTTCAGGATAATTGCCAGTAAGATCGGGCTGATCGATAACCTGCAACCAGCGGCCATCCGCCGCGCGCAAGTGTGAAAGCCGAGTGAGAAGTCCGCCAAGCTTTTCGGCCAGCGTCAACTTATCCGCTCCCTCTGGCACCAGGCCGTAGAGATCGACCATAGCCATCGCCAGCCAGCCGATCGCCCGTGCCCAATGGGCGGGCGACAGGCCGGTTTGCGGATCGGCCCAGGCTTGCAGCCGTTCCTCATCGTAGCCGTGGCGATAAAGCCCGCTCACACCATCCGAGGTCAGGTCGAGCGTGACCAGCAATTCCTCCAGCGCATCGCGGACCATCGTCTCCTGGCCAGCCAGCTTGCCGTATTCGGCCTTGAAGGCGAGGCCCATATAGAGCCCATCCAGCCAGACTTGATGGGGATAGCGCAGCTTATGCCAATAGGGACCGGCACCCAGGCGCGGATGGCTTTGCAATTGCCGGGCAAGCCGGTCCGCTGCAATCCGGTAACGATTGTCATCCGTCGTTTTCAGCAGGAAAATCAGCGCCCGGCCCGGCAGGATATTGTCGATATTATACTCGGTCAGCACGTAATCACGCATCTGGCCCTGATCATCCAGCTGGCCATCGACCAGCCGCTTCAGATGCGCCGACCATCTGGTATCACCGGTCGCCTCGTGAAGGGCGATCAGCCCAGCATAGAGACAACCGTCCTCATAGCACCAACTGCCGCCCTTATAAGACTGATAATCACGGGCATAGGCGTCGAAATAATCGACCAGATCGACAGTCATACGGCAGGCCTCCCAAGCGACACGGGCGCGGGTCCTCCAACCGTTGCCACAAGTGGCAAAGTCGTCCGGCTTGGCGCCATTGTCAATCGCATGTCGCCAGCCGGTAACTGTCAATTCAGGAGGTTATCGGCGCAGGATGACCCAGATCGCATGGATGATGCCGGGGATATAGCCGCACAATGTCAGCAAAATATTCAGCCAGAATTGCAGACCGATACCGACCTGGAGAAAAACGCCGACCGGGGGCAGAAGAATGGCAAACAGAATGCGCACGACGTCCATGATAGATCCTTTGTAAAACTTGACTCCATGCAGAAATGGGGATCGAGGCAAAAGGATCCATACCGCCGATCATGAAATTTTAGTCATCAACCGACGGAAACCTTGCTGCGCAGCACCATGCCATAGAGATCGCGGGGCTCATCGGGGTCGGCCAGCAGGTCCAATTCGGTGAAAAGCCCGGTTTCGGCCAGCTTGCTGCGCACATATCGCAGGGCCGAAAAATCCTCGATGGCAAAGCCGACCGAATCGAACAAGGTGATCTGGCGCGAATCGCTCCGTCCCTTGGCCGTGCCGGTCATGACCTGCCACAGTTCTGTGACGGGATGATCGGACGGCATTTGCTGGATCTCCCCCTCGATCCGGGTCTGAGGTGGATATTCAACGAAAATATCGGCGCGGTTGAGAATATCGCGGTGCAATTCAGTCTTGCCGGGGCAATCGCCGCCAACCGCGTTGATATGAACACCGGGGCCGACCATGTTATCGGTGAGAATGGTGGCGCATTGCTTGTCGGCGGTGACGGTGGTGATGATATCGGCGCCCTCGACCGCCTCCTGCGAGGAATGGCACAGCGTTATCGCCAATCCGCTTGCCTGAAGATTGCGCAGGCATTTGTCGCTGGCGCTACGATCGATATCATAGAGCCGAAGATGCGTCACGCCGCAGATCGCCTTGAAGGCCAGCGCCTGAAACTCGGCTTGCGCGCCATTGCCAATCACCGCCATGCAGCGGGCATCGGGCCGGGCCAGGTATTTGGCCGCCACAGCCGAGGTTGCCGCCGTACGCAATGCCGTCAAAATGGTCATTTCCGACAGCAGCATCGGATAGCCATTGCCGACATCCGACAACACACCGAAGGCCGTCACCGTCTGGCGGCCTTGCCGCATGTTCTTAGGATGGCCGTTGACATATTTGAAGCCGTAGAGCGTGCCGTCACTGGTCGGCATTAACTCAATCACCCCATCGCTGGAATGGGAGGCAATGCGTGGCGTCTTGTCAAACACCTCCCAGCGGCGAAAGTCCTCCTCGATCACTTCGGCAAGTTCGGTCAGGAAGGTCTCGACCCCGATCCGCAGCACCAGTTTCATCATATGATCGACGCTGACGAAGGGGACGATATTCAGATTGGCAATAGCACTCATCAAACGCTCCCGGCGTAATCGCGTGTGGGACGATCCATGACCTGCCGTCCCATCAGGCTTGCCGTCAGATCGGCCATCAGGATGGCGGTACGGCCCCGCTCGTCCAGGAAAGGGTTGAGTTCGACCAGATCGAGGCTGGAGACCAGGCCGCTGTCATGCAGCATTTCCATCACCAGATGCGCCTCGCGGAAGGTGGCGCCACCCGGCACCGTGGTGCCAACGGCGGGCGCAATCATCGGATCGAGAAAATCCACATCGAAGCTGACATGCAGCAAGCCATTCGCGGCCCGAACCTTGTCCAGAAAGGCCCGCAACAGCACGGCAACGCCATGCTCATCGATCATTCGCATGTCATGCACGGTGATACCGGTCCGGCGCAAAGCGGCCCGCTCGGCTGGATCGACGCTGCGAATGCCGATCATTGCCACATGAGTCGGATCGACCGCTTCGGCGAGTTCAGGAAAATAACCGGTAAAACCGGACTGACCGGTGAAATACGCGACCGGCGTACCATGCAGATTGCCGCTTTCCGTGGTCTCCAGCGTATGGAAATCGGTATGGGCATCCAGCCAGAGCACGAAAAGCGGTCGGCCTTGTTCCGCCGCCCGGCGCGCCAGTCCCGGCACCGTGCCAGCCGAAAGCGCGTGGTCACCACCCAGAAATATCGGCATACCGTCCGCACTTTCGCGGTAAGCGACCTCGGACAAGGTCTCGATCCAGGCAACGGTTTCGGGCAGGTGATGCACAGCCGGATTGGGATGACTGAGGGTTTTGAAGGCGGCAGGCGCGACATTGCCGAGATCGGTAACGCGATGGCCAAGATCTTCCAGCATCGGGCCGAGCCCGGCAATGCGCAGCGCACTCGGTCCCATTTCACAGCCCAGACGGCCCGCGCCGATCTGCAAGGGAACTCCGATCAATCTGCACTCCATGCGTCTCTCCTGTTGTTGTCACTATTCAACCATTTGAAACTGGCGATTTGAACGATATAGATTGGCAATAATGTCCATATGGCTTATCGTTATGGCAGTTTTATTGCTCAAAGTGAGAAGACCGTGGACGATCTCGATGAACGGCTGGTCACGCTTCTGCGCCATAACGGCCGGCGCAGCATTTCCGATCTGGCGCTGGAAACCGGCGCGTCGCGCGCAACGGTGCGGGCGCGGCTGGAACGGCTGGAGCGTGATGGCACCATTCTTGGCTATACCGTGATCCTGCGGGCCGATACGGTCGATCTGGGTGTACGCGGCATCATGATGATCGAAATCCAGGGGCATGTCACTGACAAGGTGATCCGCGCTCTGAGCGGTTTTCCCGAGATTTCCGCCGTACATTCCACCAATGGGCGCTGGGACCTGATCGTCGAGCTGGGCGCGGCGACCTTGACGGATTTCGACAGTGTCTTGCGACGTGTGCGACTGGTTCCCGGCATTACCAATAGCGAAACCAGCCTCATTCTCTCGACGCCGCGCTCAACCCGGGCAAGGCTGTCGAAGCCGTGAGCTGAAACCGTCTCTGTAAAAAACACGAAACGAAAAAGGCCGTGCAGGACGCCCCGCACGGCCTCATCTACCTCAAAACCTCATCCAGGGCATTTCACCCTTTGCAGCCGCAGGTCCGCCAGTGCGGCTACTACAATCAGAGGTTATTGCGGGTATATCACGCCTTTCTTAAGAATGACATTGGCATAAAGGCGGGGTTCGCCAGTTTGCACAACTGTATGGGCCGCCTTGACGCGGGGATAGAAATCCGGTCCCAGCAGCGGGACGACCGGCTGTTTTGGCTCATGGGCGGCGCAGCAGGCGATGATTTCGGCATGGACCGGGTCAAGTGCATCGCGATCCTTGCCGACGGTGGAGCGGAAAATCGCTTCCGGCACGAAATCATCGATGGGCAGAACCGAGAGAATGGCATCCAGCACAGGAATAAGCCCGAGCCCATCCAGCCGCACCAACCGCTTTGCATGTTCGAGACCCGGATAATTGCCATCGACAATGGCGATTTCATCGCCATGACCCATGGCCCGCAGGGTGGCCAACAATTCGGGACTAAGGATGGGGTTGAGGCCCTTCAGCATTTACAGTAACTCCTTGAACAACACATTCTGATCCAAAAGATAACGGGAAAACAGCGGCAGGCTGGCACCGCCAACCGACCGTGCCTGGTGGCCCACAGCGCCTTCGACGATCTCGGGCATCAATACGCCCTGGAGGTCGAGATCACGCGCTGCCTCCTGGATGGCCACGACCAGACGCTGGCGCACCCATTGCGGAAAACCGCCATCGATGACGGCGGCGGAAAAGTCGATGATCGATGCCGCCGCCACAATCGCCTGGGCCAGCGCTGCGGCGGTATCGCGGATCCAGATTTCCAGCGGCTCGCCATAGTCCACCCAGTCGCTCGGCGAATACCACAGGGACTGGCTGTCCTGTCCATAGTCGCGCAACAGGTTTTCCAACACGAAAATCGACGCGATCTTCAAAAGCTGAACGGTTTTGCCATCGCGCCTTTGCACCGGCAACGGCCCAACCGCGCCAGCCGTGCCGGTGCGCCCGGAAAACAGCGAGGAATTCAGCACGATGCCGCCGCCCACGAAGGAGCCGAGGAAGAAATAGACGAAATCCGGATAGTGCGGCCCGACCCCGAACACCAGTTCGGCAGCACAGGCGCTGGTCGCATCGTTCTGGATGAAGACCGGATAACCAATCCGGGCCGCGACATCGGCTTTCAGATCGGTATCGCGCCAGACATCCATTTCCTCTGATGGCGCGCCGGTCTCTTCCGCCCAGCTCCACAGTTCGAACGGGGCTGCGATACCCACACCGGCAATTCGGGCCCGCTCCGCGACGGAAAGCCTGCCCTCAATATCGGAAATGCCGCCGACGATGAAATCCAGCAAGAGGCCGGGCATCGGATAAGGATAGGTCCGACGCACCTCATGGCGGATCGTGCCGACGAAATCCATCAGCACCAGATTGGCGCTTCGTCTTCCGATCTTGACCCCAAACGAATAGACCGCATCCGGATTGAGCCGCATCGGCACCGAAGGCTGGCCGACGCGTCCGCGCACCGGCTCTCCGCGCACCAGCAGCTTTTCGCGCTCCAGCACCCGCATGATCACCGTCACCGTCTGGGCCGAGAGACCGCTGCGCCGGGCAATTTCCGCCTTGGACAGGCTGCCATGCCGGCGCACCAGCGACATGACCAGCCGCTCGTTATAGGCGCGCACGCCGACCTGATTGGCGCCGCCACTCGTCTCGAGGGCAGCGGGCGGCATCGCCAGACCCGCATTCATTCCCTCTGTCATCGATCATCCTCCCATCCCGCCCAACCCGGCCAGAGAGCCGCGTGCGACAAGAATTTCCAGGCCCCGAGCTCCGCCGGATCGGCATTTCGCCATCCTGGCCCGGCAACCAATTCTGCTGAGCATCCTGCTCCGTATCAACCCGGCACAGGCTCCTCCCGCCCTGCCAAGACCGCGCCAAGCATGCCACAGTGGATTAATAATTCAACTCGATTTATTTATTGACAGCGATTTGGAATAGTGTTTTCTTGAGGCAGGAAGCATGGGGGGCCAACACGGGAGAGGTGATGGACCATGCGAACCGGACGGCCCCTTGAGAGGGTGCGTTTATCTTTGTCCTTGGGAGGATCCATATGAAGACCAATTTGATCGGCGCCACGCTTGGCGCCCTGGCTCTTGGCGTTGTCTTTTCGACAGGCGCGCAGGCCGCTGACGTGTCAGCCTGCCTGATCACCAAAACCGATACCAATCCCTTCTTCGTCAAGATGAAGGAAGGCGCATCCGCCAAGGCCAAGGAACTGGGCGTTACGCTGAAGTCCTATGCCGGCAAGATCGACGGCGACAGCGAAAGCCAGGTTGCTGCGATCGAAACCTGCATTGCCGATGGCGCAAAGGGTATCCTGCTGACCGCCTCCGACACCAAGGGCATCGTGCCTGCCGTCAAGGAAGCCCGTGACGCCGGCCTTCTGGTTATTGCCCTCGACACGCCGCTCGACCCGGTCAATGCTGCGGATGCGACCTTCGCAACCGACAACCTGCTGGCTGGCAAGCTGATTGGTCAGTGGGCTGCTGCAACGCTCGGCGACAAGGCCAAGGACGCAAAGGTTGCTTTCCTCGACCTCACCCCTGCCCAGCCATCGGTGGACGTTATGCGCGACCAGGGCTTCATGATCGGCTTCGGCATTGATCCGAAGGACCCGAACAAGATTGGCGATGAAACTGATCCACGCATCGTGGGCCACGACATCACCAACGGCAACGAAGAAGGTGGCCGTACGGCCATGGAAAATCTTCTTCAGAAAAACCCGAACATCAACGTCGTTCACACCATCAACGAGCCTGCTGCTGCCGGTGCCTACGAAGCCCTCAAGGCCGTTGGCAAGCAGAAGGACGTGCTGATCGTATCGGTTGACGGCGGCTGCCCTGGCGTGAAAAACGTCAAGGAAGGCGTGATCGGCGCAACCTCGCAGCAATATCCGCTGATGATGGCTGCACTCGGCATCGAAGCAATCAAGAAGTTTGCTGACTCTGGCGAAAAGCCAAAGCCAACCGCTGGCAAGGACTTCTTTGATACGGGCGTTTCGCTCGTCACCGACAAGGCTGCCAAGGGCGTGCCTTCGATCGACGTTGCCGAAGGCCTGAAGAAGTGCTGGGGCTGATCTGCTCCAAAAAAATTCGCAGTAGAAGGGCGGCTCAGGCCGCCCTTCTGGTAAGCGGTTTCTGCAACCAAGGCTATCAGCAATAGCCCTTGGTTGAATAAGTAAATTCTACAATGCCGCAGGCGGCCGTCGGCAATTGGTGCCACGGTCCAGCCCGGCCCTCAAGCCTCAGAAGAGGTCCACGGGAGGAAAGCCGATGAGCGAGCCAAAAGCCGCCACCAAACCTCATCTTGAATACGAGAATGTGCTGTCGGGCAGTGCCACTGCGGTCGCGCAGTTCGATACCAACGACAAGACGCCATTGCAAAAGTTTCAGCACTTCCTGCATTCCAGCCCGGCTGCCGTGCCGTTGATCGTGCTGATTCTGTCACTGATCGCGTTCGGCGTCATTCTGGGCGGCAAGTTCTTTTCGCCCTTTGCCCTGACGCTGATTTTGCAGCAGGTTGCCATTACCGGCATTATCGGCGCAGCCCAGACCCTGATTATCCTCACCGCCGGGATTGACCTTTCGGTGGGGGCCATCATGGTCCTGTCTTCTGTCGTCATGGGGCAATTTGCCGTTCACTATGGCGTGCCTGGCCCGCTTGCCGTGCTGTGCGGCTTTGCCGTCGGCGGCGTTTGCGGCTTCATCAATGGCGTGCTGGTGGCCCGCGTCAAGCTGCCCCCCTTCATTGTCACACTCGGCATGTGGCAGATCGTGCTGGCAGCCAATTTCCTGTATTCCGGCAACGAGACCATCCGTTCGCAAGACCTGGGCACCAATGCGCCCATCCTGCAATATTTTGGCCAAAGCTTTAAATTGGGCGGTGCCGTCCTGACCTATGGTGTGATCGCACTCGCCCTTCTGGTTGCCGTGCTCTGGTATGTCTTGAACAACACCGCCTGGGGCCGCCATCTCTATGCAGTTGGCGACGATCCCGATGCAGCGGAATTGTCTGGCGTCAATGTCAAGCGCATGCTGATTTCCGTCTACACGCTTGCCGGCCTGATCTGTGCGCTGGGTGGCTGGGCGATGATTGGCCGTATCGGCTCGGTTTCGCCAACAGCTGGCCAGTTTGCCAATATCGAATCCATCACCGCAGTGGTGATTGGCGGCATGTCGCTGTTTGGTGGCCGTGGTTCCATCATGGGCATGCTGTTTGGTGCACTGATCGTCGGCGTGTTCCAGCTTGGCCTGCGTATGGCCGGCACCGACCCGCAATGGACCTATATGCTGATTGGCGTGCTGATCATTGCCGCCGTCGCAATTGACCAATGGATCAGAAAGGTAGCTGGCTAATGGCACAAGAACCCATTCTCACCGCCCGTGGCCTCGTCAAGCGTTATGGCCGTGTAACCGCCCTCGACAACGCCGATTTTGATCTGTACCCGGGTGAAATCCTTGCGGTCATTGGTGACAACGGTGCTGGTAAATCCTCGTTGATCAAGGCTATTTCCGGCGCCGTGACACCGGATGAAGGCGAGATCAAGCTCGAAGGCAAGACCATCAACTTCCGTTCGCCGATTGATGCCCGCAAGGCTGGCATTGAAACCGTGTATCAGAATCTGGCGCTGTCTCCGGCCCTCTCAATTGCCGACAACATGTTTCTGGGTCGCGAAATGCGCAAACCCGGCATCATGGGCAGCCTGTTTCGTGCTCTCGACAAGCCCGCCATGGACAAGTTTGCCCGTGAAAAATTGTCCGAGCTTGGCCTGATGACCATCCAGAACATCAACCAGGCCGTGGAAACCCTCTCGGGTGGCCAGCGGCAGGGTGTGGCCGTGGCACGCGCTGCGGCTTTCGGTTCCAAGGTGGTCATTCTGGATGAGCCAACCGCTGCTTTGGGCGTCAAGGAAAGCCGCCGCGTGCTGGAGCTGATCCAGGACGTGCGCTCGCGCGGCATGCCGATCGTTTTGATCTCGCACAATATGCCGCATGTGTTCGAAGTGGCCGACCGCATCCATATCCATCGGCTTGGCAAGCGCCTCTGCGTGATCAATCCGAAGGATTACACCATGTCGGATGCCGTGGCCTTCATGACGGGTGCGAAGGAAGCCCCAGCTGAAGCGATTGCCGCATGACGGTTTCCGTCTCCTCGCTGACAGATGATATAATCCGGCTGGCCCAAGAGGCCAGCCGTTTCATGATCGCCGTTGCCGGACCGCCAGGCGCGGGCAAGTCTACTCTTTCGGAAGCCTTGCGCGAGGCGCTGATTAAGCGCGGCGAAACCGCGGAAATCCTGCCGATGGACGGGTTTCACATGGACAATGGCATTCTGGAACAGCGCGGCCTGCTGAAGCGCAAGGGCGCACCGGAAACCTTCGACGTGCGTGGTTTTCTCGACATCGTCACGGCGGTAAAGGCTGGCGACGAGGAGGTTCTCGTACCGGTCTTTGACCGCGACCGCGAATTGGCGATTGCCTCGGCCCGGCCAATTGCGCCGGAAACCCGCTTTATTCTGGTCGAGGGCAATTACCTGCTTCTCGATCGCGCGCCCTGGACCCGCCTGCAAAGCTGCTTCGACCTGACGGTCTTCGTCGGCCCACCGCTGGAGGTGCTGGAACAGCGCCTGCGTGACCGTTGGGTTCATTACGGACTGGACGATGCCGCAATCGCCTGGAAATTGAATGGTAACGACTTGCCGAATGGCCGGTTGGTGATTGAAGCATCGCGGCCCGCTGATATCAGTGTTGATATCGTCGCCATCGCGTGAAACCGTATATTTCCTGGAAACAGGGTGGGATGCCTCTCGACTCCCACCAAAAATCTGCTTACAAAATAAGCACGCTTATTTTCCGCACAATATCATTGACAGCTGCCCCCTTCCTCGCTCTATTTGTATAGTCAAATGGCCGAGAAACGGCTGAGGGGAATTGCACCGGTACGAGAGATCGCCGGGTAGCGGGCAACTGGAGAGATTGTGATGCAGAAAAGACTGTTGCTGAAGGCGGCGCTTGGTGCTGCCCTGTTGTTTGGCGCAAGCGTGTCGGCCCATGCCGAAGATGCGCTGGCGAAGATCAAAGCCGCTGGCACATTGAAGGTCGGCACGGAAACCGCCTTTGCACCCTTTGACTTTATTGATGCTGGCGACCACGTTGGCCTCAACGTTGATCTCTTTGCCGAAATCGGCAAGGAACTTGGCGTGAAGATCGAGTGGATCGCCCTGCCATGGGACGGCGTTTTGCCCGGCCTTGAAGCTGGCAAGTTCGATATCGTGGCTGGCCCCGCCACCGTCACCAAAGCCCGCATGGAGCGCTACCGCTTTACCGCGCCGATTGCCGAAGCCACCGTTGCTATCCTGAAAAAAGCAGGCGACAAGACCATTACCAAGCCGGAAGATCTGGCGGGTAAATCGGTTGGTGTCGGCAAAGCAACAGCCCAGCTGGCGCAGTTGCAGGAGCTTTCCGCAACCCTGCCGAAGAAAATTGATGTACGTGAATATGTCTCCTTCAACGATGCCTATGCCGATATGGCCGCAGGCCGCGTGGTAGCCGTTGCCAATTCGCTGCCCAACATCGCTTTCGTGGCCAAGCAGCGCAATGGAGCCTTTGAAGTGGTGGTGCCACCCTTTGGCAAAAAGAGCTATTTCAGCTTTGTTGGCACCAAGGATGCAGACCATGCCAGCCTGATCGACGCCGTTGATGCTGCCATCATCAAGATGAAGGGCGATGGCCGCATGGCGAAATTGCAGGAAAAGTGGTTTGGCACCAAGTTTGATACGCCTGATAGCGTGAAAGACCCAGCGTTTTGAGGTGATCTATCCTGAGGCTGTGCTTTGGAACAACAGATAATCTCCTGATATGCTGCCTACCCCCCCTCTGCCTTGCCAGGCATCTCCCCCTCAAGGGGGGAGATCGACTCGCTCGAAGCGCCCAGTCTATCAGCCAGAACGGCATTTTGTGGCTGCGTCAGTTTAAGCAAGTCGTGGTGATCTAATCTCCCCCCTTGAGGGGGAGATGTCCGGCAGGACAGAGGGGGGTATCCCGAACGCTATCATTTATTGTAGTCCGCAACAGCGGAGACCGGAGAGCCATGTCATTCAAACTCTTCTTCCTGCTGGTCAAGGCTGCCGGATGGACGCTGGGCATCAGCGTGATTTCCATCACCATCGGCTTTGTGCTGGCCGTCATCCTCTCCGGTGCCATGCTGTCCGGCAAACGGCTGTATACAATGCCAACCGAGCTGTTCATCAGCTTCTTTCGCGGCGTGCCGCTGCTGGTGCAATTGCTGCTGATCTACAATCTTCTACCGTTTATTGGCATAAACGTGCCAAGCGTGGTGGCGGCCATTATTGGCTTGTCGCTCTGCACCGCCGCCTATCAGGCCGAAAATCTGCGGGGCGGGTTTGAAAGCGTGCCGAAAGGCTTGATCGAAGCTGCCGATATGGCGGGCTTCACAGCACGGCAAACGTTTCTGCGCATCAAACTGCCCATTGCACTTCGGCTGACCTTTCCAGCCCTGGTCAATGAAGCAATCATGATCCTCAAATCCTCCTCGCTGGTATCGGTGGTGGGCATTGTTGAGCTAACCCGCATGGCACAGGATCTAGCCGCTTCCACCTATCTTCCCATTGAGCTGTTTTCATCGGCTGCGCTGATTTATCTGATCATCTGCTGGAGCGTGGCGCTAGTGAGCGGAGTGGCGGAACGCGCGCTTCCGGGAGCCATCAAATGATTTTTGATCCCAAAGTCATTCTTGATCATCTGCCGGAGATTTTCAGCGGCACCATCACCACGCTGTGGATCTGGATTGTCGGCATGCTGCTGGGCGTGCTCGTGGGCTTTCTGGTGGCAACAGGCCGTCGCTACGGCGGCAAGTTGCTGGATATTCCGCTGGGGCTGATGGTGGAAGTGCTGCGCGGCACACCGTTTCTGATCCAGATTTTTCTGGTCTATTACGGCGGCCCCTATGTGGGCCTGTCGCTGGACCCGATTCCTTGCGGCTTGATTGGCCTCACCATCTATTCTGCCGCCTATTATTCCGAGATTTTCCGGGCTGGTTACAGCTCCGTTCCCCATGGCCATGTCGAGGCCGCAGAATGCCTCGGCTTGAGCCGCTTGCAAACCATCCGCCGCATTCTCCTGCCAGAAATGGCGCTGATCGTGCTGCCGCCTTGCGTCAATCTCGCCATCATTCTTCTGAAAGAATCGGCGGTGCTATCGATCATCACCGTTCCCGAACTCACCGCCACCGTCAGCGCCATAGGGTCTGCGCAATATGCCTTTCTGGAGGCGATTTTCGTGTTGGCGGTGATTTACTGGGTCATTGTGGAGGCCACCGCCTGGGCGGCCCGCAAGGCTGAATATCGTTTGAGCAGATTGAGGTTTTCCGCGCCATGACGCTTCCCGCCATTTCCGTCTCCAAACTCGTCAAGCGCTTTGGCACCAACACCGTGTTGAATGACATCAACCTCGATATCCCCGAGGGCAAAGTCTCCTGCCTGATCGGCCCTTCCGGCTCGGGCAAAAGCACACTGCTCCGCTGCATGGCGTTTCTGGAAGAGGCCAGCGAAGGCATGATCACCGTCAGCGGCGAAGCGCTCGGCTATTTTGAGCGACCAGATGGCCAGCGCGAACGCCTGCCCGCCGCCCAAATCCGCAGCGTGCGCTCGCACATCGGCATGGTGTTTCAGCAATTCAATCTCTGGCCGCATATGACCGCCCTTGGCAATGTGTCTGAAGCGTTGAAAACCGTGCATAAAATACCCAAACGCGAAGCTGAAGATCGCGCCATGGTGCAGCTGAAAAAGGTGGGGCTGGAGAACCGCGCAGGTCATTATCCCTCCCAGCTTTCTGGCGGGCAACAACAGCGCGTGGCCATTGCCCGCGCCTTGGCCTTGCAGCCCAAAATCATGCTGTTTGATGAGCCAACCTCGGCGCTCGACCCGGAATTGACCGGGGAAGTGCTGACCGTGATGCGCGACTTGGCAGCTGAAGGCATGACCATGGTGGTGGTAAGCCACGAGATTGGCTTTGCCGCCACGGTGGGCCAGCAGATCAGCTTTCTCGATCACGGCAAACTGCTGTTTACGGGCGCGCCATCCGATGTTTTTGCCAAGCCGCGCCATCCGAGATTGGAGCAGTTCCTTGACACCTATCTGGATCGCGGCGCATCGATGCTGGCATGATGACAGACGACACCGACACACCCAGCAAATCCCTGCACCAGCGCATTCTGGATGATATTGAAAGCAATATCCTCTCAGGCCGATGGCCGCCGGGCCATAAAATCCCCTCCGAACAGGTACTGACCGAGGAATATGCCTGCTCGCGCATGACCGTGAACAAGGTGCTGACCCAGCTTGCCCGCGCAGGCCTTGTGCTGCGCAAGCGCAAGACCGGCAGCATTGTGATGCCGCAGAATTCGCAAAGCGCCATTCTGGAGATTTACGACATCAAGGATGAGGTCAATTCACTCGAAAAGACCTATCATCATGGCATTTTATCGCGGGTCATTCGCAACCCCACCAAGGCGGAGTCGGAGAACCTTTCCCTCAGCCCGCGTCGCAAACTGCTGGCCATCACCTGCCTGCACTATGCCAATGACAAACCTTTTTGTCTGGAAGAGCGTATTATCAATCTCGGCGTGGTGCCGCAGGCGCTCGATGCCGATTTTGCCGATCTGGCCCCCGGCCCGTGGCTTTTGGACCATATTCCATGGAACGCCGCCGAACACCGCATTGCCGCCGAAGCCGCCAATGATGATGCAGCGAAAATCTTGAATATTGCTGCCAACACCCCGGTTCTGGTGGTGGAACGCCAGACATGGCGGCTGGATGAGACGGTAACGCAAGTGCGCCTGACCTATCCCGGTGCCAGCCATGCCGTTACCGCTCGCTTCACCCCATCCCAACGCATTATGACCCCAGCCTGATCAGAAAAGAAGAGATCACCATGGCCCGCACCGACACATTGAAACTTGGAACCTTCGTCTACACTTTCGGTTTCAACCCGGCAGCGTGGCGCCACCCGGAGGCCGATGTGAACGGGGCCAACAAGATTGATCACCTGCTGAACGTGGCGAAAATCTCGGAAGCGGCAAAATTCGATTTTATGTTTTTGGCCGATTCCCCAGCCGCCGCCATTGGCGATGCAGACGCACTGGCGCGCTCGCCCACCAAGATGAACCGGTTTGAGCCGCTATCGCTGATTTCGGCGCTGTCCGTGCTCACGGAAAAGCTCGGCTTTGTCGCCACCGCCTCCACCAGCTATTACGAGCCGTACAATATCGCCCGCATCTTTGCCTCCATCGATCATTTGAGCGGTGGCCGCGCCTGCTGGAATGTTGTGACCTCCGACCATGACGAGACGGGCTATAATTTCGGCTTTGACGGCCTGCCGCCCCATGCAGAACGCTATGAGCGCGGCTCGGAATTTGTTGATGTTGTCTTTGGCCTGTGGGACAGTTTTGAGCAAGATGCACTGGTGCTGGACAAGGAAAGAGGCCTTTACCACGATAAAAACAAGCTGCACACGCTGAACCACAAGGGCAAGCATTTTCAGGTGCGCGGCCCGCTCAACATTGCCGCAAGCCCGCAAGGCCGCCCGGTGATTGCGCAGGCTGGCGGCTCGGAAGCGGGTATGGAACTGGCCGCCCGCACCGCCGAAATCGTCTTCAGCCTTGCCTCCAATCTGGAGCGCAACAAGGCTTTTGCCGATAATATCAAAGGTCGCATGGCCAAATATGGCCGCTCTACCAACGATCTGAAGCTCATGCCCGGCTTGGTGGTCAATGTCGGAGAAACCAAAGCGGAAGCCCAAGCCAAGGTGGATTTCCTGATCGACAACCTGCACCCCGATGTGGGCCGCTGGATGCTGGGCGAATTTTTGGAGGCCGATCTTTCTGGCGTGGCGCTTGATCAGCCTTTCCCGCTGGAGCGCCTGCCAGCAGAGCCAAAAGGCTCGAAAGCCATGTTTGAATGGTTGCGCGATTTCATCATGGAAGGCCACACCGTTGGCGAACTGATCCGCTTCTACGCCGAGAAAAGCACCGGCAACGGCATCACCGGTACCCCCACCGAGATCGCTGATTTTATGGAAGAATGGTTCCAGGCCGGGGCCGCCGATGGCTTTATTCTGATGCTGCCAACCCTGCCCGCCAGCTTGAATGATTTCGTAAAGCTGGTGCTGCCGGAATTGCGCAGGCGCGGATTGTTTCGGGAAGAGTATGAGGGCAAGACATTGCGGGAGAATTTGGGGTTGTCGATGCCGGTCAATCGCTATGCGGTGGCGCGGAATGGTGGGATGATCAAATAAAACTGAGCAAGATCACCCCCTCTGGTCTGCCGACCATCTCCCCCACAGGTGGGGAGATAAGATAGACGCGACCGCTCATTCCCACTACCTTACTCTGAGTGCCGATATCTCTCACGTTGAGAGGGACCAAGAGATATGCAACGAGTCGATCTCACCCCTTAAGGGGGAGATGCCCGGCAGGACAGAGCGACTATCTGGGCTGTCAAGTTGCATTTTCGAATTCCCTTCGCGCATCTCGTGCTTTCGCGTTGAGAATGACAAGAAGTTTACGGGCAAGTGCAATGCGGATGACCATCTTTGGCTTTCCCTGGCTCTGCAATCTTTGCTGGAAATCAGCAAGATTTTGATTGTATCTTGCTGCGATGGCAGCGACGAGAAAGAGGATGCTGCGCGGACCGGCCCGTCCATCGCGCACATGTCTACGACCGGTGCGGTTCCCACTGTCGTTGGCCATCGGTGCCAGACCAGACAGTTTGGCAATCGCCTTGTTGGAGACGTGACCGATCTCGGGAAGCTCTGCCATCAGCCGGGCCACAGTGCGCGAAGCAACACCCTTGACTGTGCGAAACGCCTTGTCGAGGCATGCCCACAGCGGATCATCATCAATCAGCGAGGCGATCTCGCCTTCGAGTTTGCGGCTTTGGCGCACCAGAAGAGCGATGACCTCATCAAGGCTTTGCCGGGTTTCGTCATCGCGCACGACATGCCGCCGCTGCTTGTTGACGACAAGATCGCCCGTGATCTGCGAAAGCCGTGCCACCAGAGCCGAAAGCCGCAGCTGGGCCGCCTTTGGCGCGGGCGTCGGACGCAGTTTCTTGACCTCGGCATAGGCGGCAATCACACCGGCATCGATCCGGTCAGTCTTTTCCAGAATGCCCATCGCATCGGCGAAAGAGCGAACGCTACGCGCATTGGCCAATGCGCAAGCCATTCCCATCTCCCACAAAAGCAGAAAGGCAGCGCGCTCATAGCCGCCGGATGCTTCCATCACCACAAGCGTGACACCATGCGCCCGGCACAGAGCCAAAAGCTCCGCTATGCCCGATGCATCATTGCAAAAGCGCTGGAAAACGGCCCCCGGCCGGATCTGTGCATCCAGCCAATCTTTCGAAACATCCACTCCACAAATGATCCTGTTCACGGTAACCTGCCTTGTGCGTACGGTTGGACCCAAGCGACTGTTCGGTTGTACGTGACGATGGCGAAGGTCCCTGGCTCTGCCGCGGTTGTAACCGGTGGGGGGACGGGCGACTTCGCCACGCCTTCGACCGGGTGGCCACCCGGTCGAAGGCACAGTCGCTACAATCTTACACGATTGACAATATGTAGATACAAGGGGGTACCTTGCGCCAATGCCAACTATGGCCCTCTCAAAACGCCGCCATCAAATCCCGCATCACGCCCGCAAATCGCGCTGCAATCCGCTCTCGCGCAATATGCCGCCCGGCTTCCACCTGTTTGACACCGTCCACCCAGACACAATCGACTGCTGCGCCATTGGCAAAGAGAAAACTGTCCAAAACCTGATCTCCGCTCAAACCAAGATCATGCCGCGGCTTAAGGCTGACAACATCGGCAGGCTTACCCACCTCCAGCCCACTGTCCGCCATCAACGCAGCAGCACCACCACTCACAGCACCATCAAACAGATACCGCCCCGTTGATCCACCCGGAACAGCCATGACGTTACGGGCGCGATGAGCGAGACGTTGCGAATATTCCAGCTGGCGCAACTCGTCGGCAATGCCAATCAGAATGTTGGAATCAGAGCCGACACCAAAACGCCCGCCCTGCCCCAAGAACACGTCAGCATTGAATGTGCCATCGCCCAGATTGGCCTCGGTGATCGGGCAAAGACCGGCAATGGCACCGCTCTTGGCCATCCGCACTGTTTCATCATCCGTCATATGGGTAGCATGGATCAGGCACCAGCGAGTGGTGAGATCGGCATTGTCCAGCAACCATTGCACCGGGCGCTGGCCAGACCATTTGATACAGTCCTCCACTTCCTTCACCTGCTCGGCCACATGAATATGGATTGGTCCATCGAAAGAGAGCTGTTGCAGCGCTGATAATTCTTCCGGCGTCACGGCCCGCAGGCTGTGGGGGGCAATGCCCGTGACGCTACCGGGCAGATTTGATGCCGCTTTTTTCGCCCCCTCCAGCAGCTCTGCAAAACCATCGACATCATTGATAAACCGCCGCTGGCCCTCATTGGGAGCCAGACCACCAAAGCCGGAATGGGCATAAAACACGGGCAGGAGCGTGAGGCCAATTCCAGTCTCGCTGCTCGCGGCGACGATACGTTCGGCCATTTCGGCGCGGTTGGCAAAAGGGCTGCCATCACGGTCATGGTGGAGATAGTGAAACTCGCCCACCCGGCCAAATCCGGCCTCCAGCATTTCCACATAAAGCTGGGCGGCAATAGCCTGCATCTGCTCAGGATTCATCGTCAGCGCAAAGCGATACATCACCGTGCGCCAGCTCCAAAAACTATCATTGTCTGGCCCGCGCAATTCCGCCAGACCCGCCATACCGCGCTGAAAGGCGTGGCTGTGCAAATTGGCCATTGTGGGCAGCAACACCTCGTGCCGCTCATCGCCCGCTTGCGCCTCAACACCCTGCTCAATGGATGAAATGGCGAGGCCCGTCAGTGTCAGCCGCACATTCTTGGCCCAACCATCCGGCAGCAGCGCCTGTTTTGCGTGGAGTGTCGTCATGGCTTTCCCCTCTCATTTTCTGACTTGCGCCTTGGCCCATTAAGTATATACATAATAGGAAAATCGGTGAGGCGCAATGCAGCCTGAACCGCAATAACAAGGGATCAGCATGACAGATCTGGATCGCATTTTCACCAATGCGCGGTTGGCAACGCTCAATCCGCAACTTTCGGGCCTCGGCATTGTTGAGGATGGTGCGCTGATGGTGCGCGACGGGCAGATTGTTTACGCTGGCCCAATGGCCGAACTGCCCATCAGCTTGCTGAATGCCGCCGAGGTTACTGATTGCGAGGGCCGCTGGATCACTCCCGGTCTGGTGGATTGCCATACCCATCTGGTCCACGCGGGCAACCGCGCCCATGAATTTGAAATGCGGCTGGCAGGTGCGAGTTATGAGGAAATTGCCCGGGCGGGTGGCGGCATTGTCTCTTCCGTATCAAAGGTGCAGGCGGCGAGTGAGGCGGATTTACTGCGCGAAACGCTGCCACGTCTGGATGCGCTTCTGGCCGAGGGTGTCACCACCATTGAGGTCAAATCCGGCTATGGGCTGACGGTGGACGATGAGCTGAAAATGCTGCGGGCAGCAAAAAAACTCAGCAATACGCGCGCCGTTTCCATCACTACCACCTATCTCGGTGCTCATGCCACGCCCGCAGAGTATAAGGGCCGCAATGGTGATTTTATCCGCGAGGTGGTGCTTCCCGGTTTGACAGCCGCCCATGCAGAGCAGCTTGTTGATGCGGTAGATGGGTTTTGCGAGGGCATTGCCTTTTCACCCGCTGAAATGCACGTTGTGTTTGATGCGGCACAGGCTTTGGGCCTGCCGGTGAAACTCCATGCTGATCAGCTTTCCAATCTGTCGGGTGCTGCCCTTGCTGCCGAATATGGCGCACTCTCAGCGGATCATCTGGAATATACCGATGCGGCAGGAGCCGATGCCATGGCGAAAGCAGGCACCGTGGCAGTGCTGCTGCCGGGTGCCTTTTACTTCATCCGCGAGACGAAAAAGCCGCCGATTGATCTCTTTCGCCAACACGGCACCAAGATGGCGCTAGCCACCGATAACAACCCCGGCACATCGCCGCTGACCTCGCTGCTGCTGACCATGAATATGGGCGCCACCCTGTTTGGTATGACAGTGGAGGAGTGCATAGCTGGCGTGACCCGCGAGGCCGCCCGCGCACTGGGTCGGCTTGATCAGATTGGCACGCTGGAGGCCGGAAAATCGGCTGATCTTGCCATCTGGGATATTTCTGAACTGTCTGAGCTTGTCTACCGCATGGGCTTTAACCCGCTGTACCAGCGGGTGTGGCGCGGCCAAAACACAATAACAATGACGCATAACAACAAGGGGCCATTATGACCATTACCCTTCACCCCGGCTCCGTGCCGCTGGCCGATCTGGCGAAAATCTATTGGCATGGTGAGCCTGCCGTTCTGGATCGCAGCTTTGATGCGGGCATTGAGCGCGCAGCAAGCCGCATTGCCGCGATTGCTGCGGGCAATGAGCCGGTTTACGGCGTCAACACCGGCTTTGGCAAACTGGCCTCCATCAAGATTGATGCAGCCGATACCGCCACGCTTCAGCGTAACCTCATTCTCTCTCATTGCTGCGGCGTCGGCACGCCACTGGCTGAAAATATTGTGCGGCTGATCCTGTCACTCAAGCTGATTTCGCTGGGCCGTGGCGCTTCCGGCGTGCGGCTGGAACTGGTGCGGTTGATTGAGGCCATGCTGGAAAAAGGCGTGATTCCGCTGATCCCGGAAAAGGGTTCCGTGGGGGCCTCTGGTGATCTGGCCCCGCTGGCCCATATGGCTGCGGTGATGATGGGTGAGGCAGAAGCCTTCTATCAGGGTGAAAAACTGCCGGGCAGGATTGCGCTGGAACGCGCTGGCCTCACTCCGGTTGTTTTGGCAGCCAAGGAAGGACTGGCGCTGATCAATGGCACGCAAGCCTCGACCGCCTTGGCTTTGGCAGGCCTTTTCCGCGCCCATCGTGCCGCGCAAGCGGCATTGATTACCGGGGCGATGTCTACGGATGCCGCCATGGGTTCCTCGGCACCGTTTACGGCCGATATTCACACCCTGCGCGGCCACAAGGGCCAGATTGATACGGCTGCAAGCTTGCGCGCCTTGCTGGAAGGCTCGGTGATCCGCCAAAGCCATCTGGATGGTGACGAGCGCGTCCAAGACCCCTATTGCATCCGCTGCCAGCCGCAGGTGGATGGAGCCTGCCTTGATCTGCTGCGGATGACCGCCCGGACCTTGGAAATCGAGGCCAATGCAGTGACGGATAATCCGCTGGTGCTCTCCGATGACAGTGTGGTGTCTGGCGGCAATTTCCACGCCGAGCCGGTGGCCTTTGCTGCGGACCAGATTGCCATTGCCGTGTGTGAAATCGGTGCCATTGCCCAGCGGCGTATTGCGCTGTTGGTGGACCCGGCCCTGTCCTACGGCTTGCCTGCGTTTTTGGCGAAAAGGCCGGGCCTGAATTCCGGCCTGATGATTGCCGAAGTCACTTCTGCTGCCTTGATGAGTGAAAACAAGCAGATGGCCCATCCGGCTTCCGTGGATTCAACGCCAACGTCTGCCAATCAGGAAGACCATGTTTCCATGGCCTGCCATGGTGCGCGGCGCCTGTTGCAAATGACCGAAAACCTGTTTGCCATCATTGGCATTGAGGCTCTCACCGCCGCCCAAGGCGTGGAATTTCGCGCACCCCTCACCACCAGCCCGGAGCTGCAAAAGGCCATGGACACCCTGCGCGCCGTTGTGCCGACGCTGGAGGAAGATCGGTTTATGGCACCGGACTTGGCGGCAGCCAGCGCTCTGGTGGCTGATGGGGCTTTGGTGGGCAGTGTATCGGCTGGGATTTTGCCGGGGTTGGAGGGGTGAGCGGAATGGGCGTTTTTATGTGGGGTCTACCCCCCTCTGGTCTGCCGACCATCTCCCCCTCAAGTGGGGAGATCGACTCGTTGAAAAGTGCGGGGCCAAATAATGGAACTCGGCATCGCGTCTTGCTGATCTCCCCCCTTGTGGGGGGTGAGGATTGGTCGGCAAAGCCGATGAAACGATCCAGCGAATCGTTTCAAAAGACGAACGCCGGCAGGACAGAGGGGGGTAACTCCAGGCGCCAAGGGAGATCATTTTAAATGTCCAATGTCTTCGAAATCACCCAAGGCACATCGCCCGTCATCCTCGCCTTCCCGCACACGGGGACGGATGTGCCACCTGCCATCTGGGACCGCCTGAACGACAACGGCAAACTGCTGGCCGATACCGATTGGCATATCCACAATCTGTACAAAGACCTGTTGCCAAACGTCACCACGGTTCGCGCCACCTTCCATCGCTATGTCATTGATGCCAATCGTGATCCGGCGGGGGTGAGCCTCTATCCGGGCCAAAACACCACGGGGCTTATTCCAGAGACGGATTTTGACGGACAATCGATCTGGATTGATGGGCAGGAACCAACGCAAACGGATATTGCTGAACGTCTGGCAGCCTTTCACGCACCCTATCACGCCGCCCTTTTGGCGGAAATCGAGCGGGCAAAAGCCATCCATGGTGTGGCCGTGCTCTATGATTGCCACTCCATCCGCGCCAACATCCCCTTTCTGTTTGAAGGCAGATTGCCGGATTTCAACATCGGCACCGACATGGGCCGTACCTGTGATGCCGCCATTGAAGCGGCAACGGTGGAGATCGCGGCGTCAGCGGAAGGTTACACCTCCATCCTCAACGGTCGCTTCAAAGGCGGCTGGACAACGCGCCATTATGGCAAGCCGGACACGGGCATTCACGCCATTCAGATGGAGTTGGCGCAAGCCTCGCACCTTGCCACCGAGGCACCGCCCTTTGCCTATGATGAAGACAGGGCGGGTCGTTTGCGCACCCATCTCAAAGCCATTCTGGAGCGGATCGAACAGATTGCGTTTCAACTGAAACAAAAGGGGGAATGATCATGACCAACCCACGCCACAATATCCGCGATGTACGGGCCGCAACCGGCACGGAGCTTTCGGCGAAGAGCTGGATGACCGAAGCTCCCTTGCGCATGTTGATGAACAATCTCGACCCAGACGTAGCCGAGCGTCCGCATGAGCTGGTGGTTTATGGCGGCATTGGCCGCGCTGCCCGCACTTGGGAGGATTTTGACCGCATTGTTGCCACGCTGAAAACCCTCACCGAAGAAGAGACCCTGATTGTGCAATCAGGCAAACCAGTCGGTGTGTTCAAAACCCATAAAGATGCGCCACGGGTGCTGATTGCCAATTCCAATCTCGTGCCCCATTGGGCAACTTGGGACCATTTCAACGAGCTGGATAAGAAGGGACTGGCCATGTATGGCCAGATGACCGCAGGCTCGTGGATCTATATCGGCACGCAAGGCATTGTGCAGGGCACCTATGAAACCTTCGTGGAAGCGGGCCGTCAGCATTATAACGGCATCCTCAAAGGTAAGTGGATACTAACAGGCGGCCTCGGCGGCATGGGTGGCGCGCAGCCGCTGGCAGCCGTTATGGCCGGTGCCTGCTGCCTTGCGGTAGAATGCGATGAAACCCGTGTCGATTTTCGCCTGCGCACCCGCTATGTTGATGCCAAGGCCCACACGCTGGATGAGGCCTTAGCGCTGATTGACCAATGGACCAAGGCAGGCGAAGCCAAATCCGTGGGCCTGATTGGCAATGCCGCCGATATTTTCCCCGAACTGGTCAAGCGCGGCATCCGTCCCGATATTGTGACAGACCAGACCTCGGCCCATGACCCGATCAATGGTTATCTGCCGTCTGGCTGGACGGTGGCCGAATGGCGTTCCAAGCAAGAGAGCGATCCGAAGGCCGTGGAGCGCGCCGCCCGTGCCTCGATGAAAGTGCATGTCGCCGCCATGGTCGATTTCTGGAACATGGGCGTGCCCACGCTGGATTATGGCAACAATATCCGCCAAGTCGCCAAGGAAGAAGGGCTGGAAAACGCCTTTGCCTTCCCCGGCTTTGTGCCAGCCTATATCCGTCCGCTGTTTTGCCGGGGCATTGGTCCGTTCCGCTGGGCAGCCCTTTCGGGTGATCCAGAGGATATTTACAAGACCGATGCCAAGGTGAAAGAATTGTTGCCCGACAACAAGCACCTGCACAATTGGCTGGATATGGCGCGCGAGCGCATTGCCTTCCAAGGCCTGCCTGCCCGCATCTGCTGGGTGGGTCTGGGCGATCGCCACAAACTGGGTCTGGCCTTCAACGAAATGGTCCGCAGCGGCGAGCTAAAAGCCCCGGTGGTGATTGGCCGTGACCATCTGGATTCCGGCTCCGTCGCCTCGCCCAACCGCGAAACCGAAGCCATGAAGGACGGCTCGGATGCCGTATCCGATTGGCCCTTGCTGAACGCGCTGCTCAATTGCGCCTCGGGTGCCACATGGGTATCGCTGCACCATGGCGGCGGTGTGGGCATGGGCTTTAGCCAGCATTCCGGCATGGTGATCTGCGCCGATGGCACCGATGATGCCGCACGGCGCTTGGAGCGGGTGTTGTGGAACGACCCGGCCACCGGCGTCATGCGCCATGCCGATGCGGGCTATGACATTGCACTGGATTGCGCCAAGGAAAAAGGCCTGCGCCTGCCTGGCATTCTGGGCAATTGACATGCAGATCCTGCGTCGGGAAGATTATCGCCGCATGCCCTGGAAGAACGGCCAGGGCATGACAGAGGAAATCCTGATTTTTCCGCCCGACAGTGGCCTTGGGGATTTCGATTACCGGCTGTCCATCGCCCATGTCGGCGCGGACGGCCCTTTTTCGACCTTTCCCGGTGTGGACCGCAGTATTGGATTGTTGGAAGGTGACGGCATGGTTCTGTCCCTATCAGACGGCCAAGATGTGGCACTCAAACAAGGCAGTGAACCCCTCGCCTTTTCCGGCGATTGGGCCGTTTCCAGTCGCAATCTTGGCAGCAAAACGGTGGATCTCAATATCATGACCCGGCGCAGCCGCTTTCGCCACACCATGAAAAGGGGCAATCTGGAAGTGTTGCACGGCCAGGCGACCAGGCCCAGGCCCAGGACCACGACCACGACCACGACCACGACCACGACATTGGCCATTTTCAACGGTGATGCCACCATCATCGCCAATGGACAAACCATTTCCCTGCACCGCTTCGATACGCTGGTCTTTTCGCCAGGAGATTCACTGGACCTGACAATCACGGCGCAGTACGATGTCTTCACCGTGACGCTGGATGCAGAACATCAAAGCTGAAGAAGATTGTTCCTTCTGCGACATAGAACCTTAACCTGGCAAGAATTTTAGGATAATTCTCGTGGAGAATGAACACTTGAAGCCATGAGGCATCAGGGATAGCGATGATCCTCAATGTGTGGATACATCAGCATCTTCGATGTATTCCGACCAGAGAACCAATGCGGACAAAAAGCGAGACGAAACGACGCCAGATCCTGACGATTGCCGGGGATCTGTTCCGGGAGCATGGATTTGGGGCCGTCAATATGGCGCAGATCGCGGCCTCGGTCGGCGGATCGAAATCGACCCTTTACAATCATTTCCCCTCCAAGGAAGCCTTGTTCGAAGCCTATGTGATTGAAGCGGGGCGCGAACCCTTTGCAGCTTTGGCCGATAGCAATCAGGCTGGCGACACCGTGGAAAAATCGCTGACGGCCTATGCGCGCGCCTACCTGCGGCTGCTGCTTTCGCCGGAGGTTCTCGCCATCAACCGGCTGGTGATTGCCGAAGCGCCACGTTTTCAAGAGCTTGGCAGGATCTTCTATCAGAATGGACCCCGGGCCACGCTGGACCAGATCGAAAAAAAGCTGGAGCATCTGGTCGAACGCCAGGCGCTTGCCATCCCAGATATCGCAATGGCGGCCTTACAGTTCAAGGCAGTGGCCGAAGCGGGTCTTTATGAACACTGCCTCTGGGGCCTGATTGATCGCCCGAATGACGCGCAAATCGAGACCGCAGCGAAAAATGCATCCACCACCATCCTGACGCTTTATGGCCGCTGAAATGCTGGCCTACGGCTATTAACGACAGCATCATGCGTTTTATGAAACGTCTGATGCTGTCGTGTCCGTGCGATAAACGAAGCGCCTTCGGTCAGAAGGGATATTGCAGGGGAATGCTTTGGGTGGTGATCAGGTGATCGCAGGTGAATTCCGCGATGACCCAATCGCTGTTGAACCGCCCGATACCGCTATTCTTTTCACCACCGAACATCGCATTGGGGCTATCGGCAACGGAAATATCGTTGATATGGGTCATGCCGGCATGGATGCGCTTGGCAAACCGCAGGCCACGCCCTTCATTCCGTGTGAAAACCGCACTGGAAAGTCCGAATTCGGTCTGGTTGGCGAGTTTTAGCGCGTCCTCCTCACCATGAGCCTTGATGATCGGAACAACGGGGCCAAACAGTTCAGTCTGGGCCAGCGTCGAGTTGTTATCGACATCAATAAACACATGTGGCGGCAGGACCTGGCCTTGCGGCTCGCCGCCCAGCGCCAGATGAATGCCGGAGGCCTTGGCTTCTTCAATTTTTGCCAGGATACCATCAAGCTGGCGCTTGCTGATGATCGGGCCGATATTGGTGCCAATGAGGCTGGGATCACCATAGGTAAGCTTGGAGACGCGCTCAATAAAGCGAGTGACAAACTCGTCATAGATCGAGGCATCAACGATGATCCGGTTGGTGCTCATGCAGATCTGGCCTTGGTGCAGGAAGCGGCCAAACAGCGCGCCCCGGACGGCCAGATCGAGATCCGCATCATCAAGCACAACGCAAGGCGCATTACCGCCCAGCTCAAGCCCGACCCGTTTCAAGGTTGAGCCCTGCATGGCAAGCTGCCCGATATGACGACCGACCCGTGCCGATCCGGTAAAGGAAATGAACTTCGGCACGGGATGCAGCGTGAACATGTCGCCGATCACCCCGGCAAGGCCGACGACCACATTCAGAAGGCCGCCCGGCAGGCCAGCCTCTTCATAAATCTTGGCAATCATCAACCCGCCACTGATCGGGGTCTCTTCCGCCGGTTTGACAACCACCGCATTGCCAAGCGCCAGCGCCGGCGCGATCGAACGATGCGACAGATGCATTGGCATGTTCCAGGGGCTGATAACCCCGATGACCCCGAGAGGAGCGCGATGCACCCGCACATCCTTGCCCGGCACTTCGCTGGGGATAATCCGGCCCTGGACGCGCGACGGCATGCCGGACACCTCCAGCATCGTATCGCGCACCGAAGCCCACTCAATCTCGGCCTTGATGCGCGTGCTGCCGGATTCGGCGATGATCATATCGACGATTTCAGCATGCCGTTGATCGACGATTTGCGCGGCGCGCAGAAAGACATCGCGCTTTACGCTGGCGGGCCTATCTGCCCAATCGCGCTGCGCCGCTTCGGCGGCCAGATAGGCCGCATCGAGATCCTCCACCGAGGCCAGCGCGATTTCGGCAATCCTCTCACCGGAATAGGGATTGTTGACATTAAGGACATCCCCTGTGGTGCCAGGACGCCAGACGCCGCCAATATATTGGCCGCTGTAAGCGCAATAGGGTTCCGACCGGTTGATCGCGTTCATTGCTTTTCTCCACAATTGAAATTCAGAGAGATGTATGGGGAACCAGGACCGGATTCCGTTTCAGCAGGGTCAAGAAGACCGAATGGTGATGCTCCCAGTTTTCAGGAGCGGCTTTCAGTGCTTCGAGTGCAAAATCGACATAGCGCCTGTCGAGCGAGGCGATGTCATCACGCCCACGCCGTTCCAGAAGACGGCCCAGCATGGTCACAAGGCAGAGAAGCAGAAACACGTCCCGGCTGGTTTCTGAAGGCGCAACGAGCCGCAGACTTCCCATACGCAGGATGCGCTGGATCATTCTGAAGCGGCGTTGCAGCACCTGTTCATGGCTGGCAAGCCGGGCCGTTACCTCAAGATCTTCTGTCAGACGGTTGCGCAGCACTGTCAGCACCAGGCGATGATTGACCGGAAAGACAAAACGAAAAGCGAGTGCCGCAGCAGCAACACCCGCCACCATCGCCAAGGTCTGCTCCACCGAAAGCCAAGGCGATACCGCCACCGGAAAAACCGGCTGGGCAGCGAGTAGGAATGACATATTGCCATCAATGGCCGCTTTGGCGGTTTTCGGACGCGACATGGCGTAAGCGCCCACGGCCAAGAAAGGCGCCACCATCAACAGCATGTCCAGCGAATTTTCCGCATGCGGCAACAGAAAAATCCGCGAGAGCAAGCCAAGCGTTGCGCCGCACACCGTCCCTTTCAATGCCTCGCCAACCGCGAGCTGAGGGGCTTCATGGCTTGAAAACAGCGTCACGAATACCGCAGCTGTCATCAGCATGACCGGACCCAACGACCAGCCAGTCAGCTTCCAGACCAGGGCCACCGCGCTCAGCGCAAGGAAAGTCCGGCAAAAGGCAATTGCTGCCGCCCTTTTGTCCGAAATGCGCAAGGCATTGAGATCCAGCAGGCGATTGACCGGCTGGACAGCGGAAAGCTCACCCAGGTAACCGATGGCAGCGGTCACCGCGGCCGACAGTTGCGGGGCGTGCTCGCCGATTGCCGCGACAGCAGTATGGGCCGCCTCGATATCGCCACGCCCCAGCGCCAGATCGACAGCGGCCAATGTTTCAGCGGTCTTTTCCGTCCGCATCTGCGGCTCGCCGAGTTGGCGGGCCGTCATCGCTTCGGTGACCAGAATGGTCGAGGCGGCGGCAATGTGACGGGCGAACCGGGCGCGCTGGTGCCCTGTGAGCGAGCCCGCAGCCAGTGTGTCGAGATCAGTATCCATCTGGACGACTACCGAGAAGAACTGTTGCACGGGTTCACCCACGCCCCCCCCCATGGTTTCCCCAGGGGTTTTCAGCAGGGCCGCCGAAAGCGACAGAGCCTGACGCAGAAGTGCAAGAGAGCGGGTATGAACCATGTCCTTGGCTGCCCCCGGTGCAAAAAGCACCGTGGCGACAAGCGAAGCCACCACACCGATCAGGGTACAGGCGATCCGCGACCAGGCCAATTCATGGCCAAGCTGGGGCTCGATCAGACCCGACATGGTGACGACGGCAGCGGTGTAACCGGCCAGCAAAAGCCCATAGGACCGGAAATGGCGAAAGAACGATCCCGCCGCAGCGCACAGCGCGACCCAGCAAATCAGCACCGACAGCTGCAGGCCAGGTGCAGCGCTCAATTGCCAGAGCATTAGAAAGCCGAAAAGGGCTCCGACGATGGTTCCCGCCAGCCGCGCCAGTCCCCGCTCGACCACCAGGCCACGGGTGGGCTGGGCGACCAGCCACACAGTCATTGCCGCCCAGTAGGGATGGTGAATTTGCAGCAATGTGGCCAATGCCATGGCAAGAATAGCGGCAATGGTGGTGCGCAAGGCAAAGCTGACGCTGGGGCCTTTTAAGAAAACAAATCGACGCCGCCACCGGTTCACATCGCCACGTGTGGTGTTTTTTGTTGCTGGAGACATGCGGTCGGTTCTCTTCAAGGGCGGCAACGGGGTCCGGTATCGGATTGATGTCTAGTCGGAAAGTCATGAAATATGACAATTCGTATACTCTTTCGAATATCCCATATCCTTACCGCATAATTCCTTAGATTGAACTCGATCCAATGCGAAATTATGTCGAAAATTTGAACTATTACAGTAACTTACATGCACTTGACAAAATGCATGCCACTGTAGAAAACGGTGCAGAAAATCGGGATCGGCCCGATGATCTAAGTCTTGGTTTTATCGCATTGGGCTGAAAATCGTTCCCGGTTTCCAGCCCAATGCCGTCCTTCAGGCTATGTCAACCCGCCTTCAGCTGATCGCCCGGCACCCAATTGCCGTGCAACGACATGCGCAGACGCATCGGCAACTTGATGGTCGCAATCGGACCGTCAGACAGATGTTGCGCATCCAGCACGAGAAGATCCGTAGCGCGCTCCGCCAACCGATTAACCAGACCGATCACATAGCCATCGCCTTCAGGCGAATCCGGCCGGCGCGGCACGAAGACCGGCTCCTGGAAACAGGACTGGTCATCGGCAAACCAGAGCTGGGTCTTTCCGGTTGCAATATCCAGATGCGCCAGTTGATTGAAGAACTGAAACGGACGCGGACCGATCCGGGCTTCGTCAAAAGGCTTGGTCGGATCCATGGCGATCACAAAGCCATGGCGATATTGCCGGCCACAATAGCGGTCGTCGCTGCGGGGAAACTCACAAGCGAAACTGGTGAGCGGCTTCACTTCGATATTGTTGCCGTTCGACCGCATGTCGAAGGTCCAGCGCATCATCTGCGAAGACAGGGTTTCCGGCGGCGGCACCGTGCCGTCCGATTGCGGGAAGAAATAGAAGATGTTGCCTGATGTGACGGGCATATCGACAAAGATCCTGCCGCCATCATCGAAGGCGTTCAGCGTATGGCCCTGGAAGCCGTTGGGCGCCTTGAACCAACGAACATCAC
This sequence comes from Allorhizobium sp. Av2, assembly GCF_021462805.2. Taxonomy (NCBI): domain Bacteria; kingdom Pseudomonadati; phylum Pseudomonadota; class Alphaproteobacteria; order Hyphomicrobiales; family Rhizobiaceae; genus Allorhizobium; species Allorhizobium sp. Av2. Next base: position 2,987,399 of record NZ_CP192696.1, read on the forward strand.
GTCCGTCGCCATCCCGGCGCAGAATGCCGAAGAGCTGATCCAGACCCGGCTGCCACTGGAAGTGCTTGCCGCCCTGCTTCATCCGCTCCAGATCCGCCGTCAACGGCATCAACGGGAAAATCACGAAATGCTCCGTGACCGCGAAATCATGGATCATTGCGGCATAAGGTGCGGTGATCCACACTTCACGCTTCATCCGGCCATGCTTGTCGATCTCGTAATAGACGATGTCGGGGGTGGCCTCACCTTTGGCCTCGTAGCCGAAACACAGCAGATCGCCGGTTTCTGGGTCGAATTTCGGATGGGCCGTGAAGGTCGCGCTGGTCAACTGACCATCGAAATCATAAAGACCGATGGTTTCAAGCGTGATCGGATCGAGGGCATAAGGTGGGCTATCCTCCTTCAGCGCCAGCAGCTTGCCATTGTGAACAACGACATTGGTATTGGCGGTGGAGTTGGAAATATCCTTGACGCTCGGATCATTGGTAAAGGGATTGCGATAGATCCCGTGCAAGGAGGCGCGGGCGTCGCGCTGGGCCTTCAATCGCTCGGTCATCACGTAACGACGCTGAAAATCCACATGGCCGTTCTTGAACCGGAAGGCGCTGACGGCGCCATCGCCATTGAAGAAAATGTCCTCACCAAGCATAGGGGGATATTGCGGATCGGGAGCAACCTGAAAGAACGTGCCGTCGATCTCCTCGGGCACCTTGCCCTCCACTTCGAGATCATAAACCTGGCCTTCAAAACGGGCCGGCTTGTAGAGCGATCCAGTAAATTCAGGCTTATTTGGAAATGGGACTGTCATCGGATTGACCTTTCATAACCGTACGATATTGTACATATACAGCCATGTGACAGACGTCAAGTTATAAACGTACATCCCAGTACGATTTCAGGAGGCGCCATGCGTGTCAGAACCCAGGCCAAGCGCCAGGCCATTGTCGACATCGCCGGGTCGATGTTTCTTCGCCACGGCTATGCCCAGGTATCGATGGCGGCGGTGGCGGCAGAAGTCGGCGGATCCAAGGGAACGCTCTACGGCTATTTCCCCAGCAAGGCGGATCTGTTTGCCGCTTTTGTCGTTCAGGCAGGCGAAGATGCCTTTGCACCGTTGATGGATGTCATCGACAAGGAGCAGGACGCCGCAAATACGCTGAAAGCGCTCGGAATGAACTACCTGAGGCTGCTGCTACGCCCCAAGATCATCGCAATCACCCGTCTGGTGGTATCGGAAGCAGGCAGGGCCACCGATCTCAGCGCGATTTACTTCGACATCGGTCCGCGCCGGGTGCTGGACCGCTTCATACAGATTTTCGAGACGATGAAAATATCAGGTAAACTTGTCCCACCCGATAGCGCGCAGGCCGCACGGGAATTCAAGGCGCTGTGCGAGGCCGGTCTTTATGAACCTGTGCTGCTTGGTGTAGCCGGCATTCCGAGCGAAGGGGACATGGAGGCCAATGTCGCAGCCACGGTCGATATTATGTGCACGAGGTATGGACCGACAAAATCCCGGCGGCGACCGAAAGCACCGGCAAAACAGCCATCGACCACCGGTGTGACACGCAGGAAACCGCCGCCGGAGGATGATCTGTTATCCGAAAAAGCTCACCACGAGCAACCCTATAGATTATGAGCAACATCATGCACTTGACTTGTTTTGACGGGGAATATCAGGCGTCATTTTCAATGACTCCTGATATAACTCCCCTCAAAATCAATCCGTCAAACTGCGAACGCCGGAGGCCGTACCAACAGGGGTTGCGATCAATTGCATGAACTTCATGAAATCGACCGTCGGATGACGCGACGCATAGATGACATCGCGACTCTTGATCGGGAAATTCTGGCCAACAATCAGGCTATCGGGTGAACGCATGTTGAACCGGTAGACGATCGGGTATCGGCCATCCTTGCTCGCCACCATGCCCTTGGACTGCAATTCGTGGAACCGCTTGGCACCCAGAATATCCATGACGATTTCCGGCTCCTCGTAGCGGAACACGAAATAGCCTTCCGCATCCACCTGGCTGTCGGAACCGCCGCCGCCAAGCGCGATGGCTTCAAGGAGGTTCAGATCATTGGCGCCGAAGGGTACACGGCCATTCTTCTGGACTTCACCCAGAATGGTGAAGGTACGCGGATCGTGGGTGACATAGATCTGGTCGCGCGGCTCGACATAAATGTTTTCACGCGGATTTTCGATCAGCGACTTCAACAGCACGCTGGCCGATTTGGTGCCGCGTACCAGAGTTACATAGGATTCGTAGGGTTCGCTGGAAGCCCCGCCAGCCCGTGCGATCACCTCGGTGAGCTTGTCTCCGGCCAGGGTCAGCTCCACATTCGAAGGCTTGCCGACGGAGCCGGAAACCGTGACGGAACGCGAAGCGGTGCCTGCTGCCGTGACAAGGACATCAGGCTCCACGGCCTTATTGACCAGCTTGGCCAGGATAGCCTTGCGCGCTTCTTCCTGGGTTTTTCCGGCCAGGACAATCTGTCCGACATAGGGAATGGTGCCGGTTCCATCTGGCTGGATCACCACATCGATGGTCGTCTGCTTGGACTGGCTCGTTGAAAACAGCCCGTCCGATCCGGCTTCGAAAATGCTGATCTTCAACTGATCGCCAATCCCGATCACCACCCGGCCAGCCCGTCCGCCAATACCGAAACGGCGGCTGAACATCGAATTGGAAAAACCGGAAACCGTACGGGCAGTCCGCTGATCGACATCCACAACATCGAAAACCGATGCATTGGGCCTGTTTAGCTCCTGCCTTGACTTACCTGCCTGGCTCTCGATCTGCGAGGAAAGCGGCCCTGACGCCGGTAGAGTATCGCATGCAGCAAGACCCGCAGTAACAAAAACTGCGACAACCTTTTTCAACGGGTAACTCTCCACTCGCACAACTCCTTGGCGCTTCCACAGTGCGACTGCCATCGCAGACGGTGGGCGCAACAAACTACTAGCGACCTTCTACGGTCGTTTCAAGATACCCTCTCTACGCTGACACTATTCAAACAATCTTAACGAATTCTCACCCGCCGACTTTCAACAGGAAAAGCACGGCAAAGATTGTTCCGTAAAGACGCAGACCGCATAGCAAGGTGAACTTTCCCGGACCTGATCTTGATCCCGAGTGGGGAACCTCGACACCCAGAAGACGACCTCAGCAAGATCAAGGCTGCTGGAGGGCCTCGGAACGGCCAGGCGATACCCCTTCGATCAGCGGTCGCAGCGGGATCAACTGCGCGGCAATAAAATCCATAAACACACGAATGCGGGGCGAATGGCGCAGGTCCTGATGAGTCAGCAGCCAAAGGCTGGCGGAATAATCAGGAATGGTCGGCGAAAGCCGAACCAGGGCGGGGCGTACGTCGCCGATGAAACAGGGAATATGGCCGATGCCGATGCCCGCCTCCACCGCATCGGCCAATGCCAGCACCGAATTGGCGCGGTAGCGCAGCTGTTTTGACGCCAGCTGTTGCCTGGCCGCCTTGACCACTTTCAACCCCGCCATGTCTTCGCCTAGGCAAACCCAGTGTGCGGCGTCGAGTTCTTCCGGCGACGGACTGGATGCAGCGGCAAAATCCTGTCCGCGACCATAAAGCGCCCAGGCGATCAGGCCGATGCGGCGTCCGACAAGCATGTCCGGCGGATTGTCTGTTGCACGAATGGCAATATCTGCATCCCGCCGCGAAAGGTTCAAAGCATTATTGCCGATCACCACATCCAGCTGAATATCAGGATAGGCCTGCTGGAACCGGGCAAACAAGGGCGTCAGCAAATAGACCAGCAGACTGTCGGCCGTCGTCACCCGGATTTCACCGGCCGGCGCAATCTCCCGGCCTTGCAGGCGGCGTTCCAGCTGCGCGACCTCCGCCTCGATCCGCTCGGCAGTGCGCACGGCTTCTTCCCCGGTCGGCGTCAGTGCGTAGCCGGAGCGCCTGCGCTCAAACAGCGGCACACCCAGTGCCTCTTCCAGGGCGCCCAGCCTGCGGAACACGGTGGAATGGTCAATCCCCAGTGCCGCGGCTGCCCCGGCCATCCCCTGGGCCTGCGCTATTGCCTTGACGAGCCGCAGATCGTCCCAGGCCAAGGATTTTGCTGCCCGCATCATAAGCCTCCACGTATATTTCCAAAATGCATTCTGGTTTCTTACTGCGCAAAGTCAAGTTTGCATGAATGCAAGCAAAACCAGCTGCAATCCGAACGGCAAGCGCCTATCTCTTGGTCATCGAAAGCGCCGCATCATTGCCGACATCGGGAACCGAAGTCCAATCCTGCACCTGCTTTCACGGACCAGAGAACCCGATTAGCGGCAATTCAAACCGCACGGCGTCCTCAATGCTGACCAAGCAAAGGAGAGTTCACATGGCACATGGCATTCATCACGTCACAGCAATTGCTGGCCCAGCGCGCCGCAATCTCGATTTCTACACGCGGGTTCTCGGCCAGCGCTTTGTCAAGAAGACTGTCAATTTCGACGATCCCGGCACCTATCACTTCTATTTCGGCGATGAGGCCGGCAATCCCGGTACGATCATGACCTTCTTCCCCTGGGAACATGCCGCACCGGGCCGCCTCGGCATCGGTGAAACCCAGGAAACCGGTTACCGGGTCCCGAAATCCTCCCTGGGCTTCTGGGCGCATCGGTTCATCGAACAGGGCGTCGTGCATGAAAAGATCGAACAGCGCTTTGGCCAGACAGTTCTGCCGTTCAAGGACCCGGATGGGATGCGACTTGCCCTGGTCGGCGTTGAAGACATCGACCACGAAGCCGCCTGGGCTGCACCGGGCATTCCCGCCGAGCACGCGCTGCGGGGATTTCACGGGGTGACGCTGCTGCTGGACAAGATCGACGCAACCGCTGCTGTCCTGACCGATGTGTTCGGCTTTGAACAGCAGGGCAAGGAAGGGTATGTCACCCGGTATCATGTGCCTGGCACGGAGATCGGTGGGGTGGTGGATCTGCGCGCTGCCGGTGAATTTTTGCCCGCCCGGCCAGGTGCCGGCTCGGTCCATCACGTTGCCTTCAGAGCAAAGGACGATGCCGAACAGGCGGAAATGGCTGAAAAACTGCGCAAGAATCACGGCTTGCAGACAACGGAACAGAAAGACCGGGACTATTTCCGCTCGATCTATTTCCGCTCTCCGGGCGGCGTGTTGTTCGAAATCGCCACGCTCGACCCAGGCTTTGCCGTCGATGAACCCGCGGAAACTCTGGGTCAGGCACTGAAGCTGCCGAAGGGCCTGGAAGGTTTCCGGGCCAAGATTGAGGGGATGCTACCCGATCTCGGCGATCTCAGCGTCGCTCAGCAGGACTAGAGTTCGTCAGGCAGAGGTGAAATCCGGTTTTCGGAAAATCCGATGCGACAACAGAAACGACAGCATCGTACCGATTCCAGTTTTCTGGGAGATGCTGACGTCCAAACGCTCAAAAATGCGGCGCGTTACCAAAACACGCCGCCGACACACGATCGTGCATTTTATCAAGCACTCGCATGCTGCAACACTTTACGTCTGCTGCACATCTCGCGCCTCACATCGGGGCCGCATAGGAGAAATCCGACATGACCCATTCCCCCAGCTCGTCGTTTATCCATCAGTTCGTTCCGGCGACGGTGCCAAACCTTGCGCCCTTGCTTTTACTGCATGGAACAGGCGGCAACGAACATGATCTCTTGTCGCTCGGCGCTGCCATTTCACCGGGTGCGGCTCTGCTATCCCCCCGTGGGCAAGTGCTGGAACACGGCATGCCACGCTTCTTCAGACGGTTGGCGGAAGGTGTGTTCGATGAAGATGACCTGCGGGTGCGGGCAGCGGATCTGGCCGGCTTCATAAAGGAGGCCCGTGCGGCTCATAACCTGGCGGCCCCTGTTGCCGTCGGATTTTCCAATGGCGCCAATATTGCCGCCGCTCTGCTGTTGCTGCATCGCCAGACCTTGGCCGGTGCGGTGCTGTTGCGGGCCATGGCACCGCTTCAATCCCCGCCAGTAGAGCATGACAGTGGCGCTGGCGTACCAGTTCTCGTGCTATCTGGAGCGATGGATCCAATCATTCCCGCTGACAATGCAGAACGATTGGTCGGCTCACTTCAAGCTGTGGGTCATACGGTCAGCCACGACACCCTGCCATCGGGGCATAATCTCACCCAACTCGATCTATCGATCAGCAAGCAGTTCCTGGACGTAAATTTCGCCTCAGCTGCGACCACCTGATACGACAGCTCTCGGGCGATGGATGAAAGACGCAATGCAGCCTCTCCGTCCAAAGCCGTTTACAGCTGACCAGCGCGTTTGGTTGTGGGCTTTGTCTTGGCGGCAGCGCGGATTTTCTCTGCTTCCAGGGCATGTCTCAATTCGCGCAGCCGCAAGGTCTTTTCCTTCTGCCGCTCGAGGGCAGCGAGATGTTCATCCATCGCCTGCTGCCCCTCCTGCTGCTTCACCAGTTTTTCCTGGGCGCGAACAGCGCGGCGTTCAACCAGATCCTCATCTTGATCAGTCAATATAAAATCCCTTTGCTGAGAGGTTGTCGGGGAGAAATGGACCCTGGTTTCCCCAAATTCGTCCGGTTCAGTGTAAACGTGGCAGATCCTGCGGTTCTACAGTCAACGGAAATCCGCTGCGGTCAAAAGATACATGTTGTTGCCGCCTTTTTTCCCATAGGCTTTTCTTGCAACATCCAGAATAGACCCGCGTAGATTGTCAAATGCGGCGAGGAAGTCGTGTTCCCCGACGATAACCTTGGCCATCGCCTTGGATATCGCATCGAGTTCCACGAAAAACCGAATTTCAAACATGCCGTCGTAACCGAGAAACCGGATGCGGTGACCCTTCTCATCGAAACTGCGGCTACTATTGGGGAAGGTTAAAGCCATCGCATTATTCTCGCTCGCATATTTCAGAAACATGAAGAGATCACCGGGCTCCCGAAGGGAGCAAACCGTCGCAATCGTCGTTCAGTAGACCCATCCAATCATCACAGCAGTCTTTCACCGCCATCTGCCGGCTTGCTGCGCTTCTGGCGCTTTTCGGTTTTTGCCGGCTCAGGCTGCTGCTCAGGCGCAGTCTCATTGGAAACCGCCTTGACGGCTGGCGTTTTTGCCGGTGCGGCATCATCGGTAATGGTGGTGAAGCGAATCATGGCTTAATCCTTCGAATGAACGGGCTTGAGCAAAGGGATACGGTCAGGAAATCGACTGTCGATTATGACGGTGACTGCACGTTTCCTTAAATCGAGCCTGATTTAGGAAACATTGTACAGCATCTTTAAAGTTCTATGGCGCCTTTCGTGCTTGGCTAAACACACAGCACCTTATCTAAATTCAACGCCAGCCAACGAAAGCAGGGGCAAAGGCAGCACCCTGCAAGCAAAGCAGACCCTCACACATATATGATGCAGTAGCGCTTCTTTTACAACGGCTACAGCGCCCTTGTTTTTTAAAGGTTGCGGGCGCTCGATGTCCCATCACCATAATAACGCACGACACTTGAGCGTGTCACCGGGACGGCGCGGCGCTGAACGAGTTTGCCCAGCATGAAATAAAGCAGGAAGGAGCCGATCTGATAAGCGAAGATAATATCGATTTCCACGAAGGCCCGCTCGACCAGCAGCATGGCGAGACCGAACAGCACACCGGCCTCTGGATCTCGGGCATTAACGAGCAGACGTTTGAGATTGCCGATCAATGCGAAGACCAACATTCCAACCAGCAGAACGAGGCCGATAATCCCGGTCTCAACAGCGGTTTCGATGAACGTATTGTGGAAATGAAACCCGGCCCGGGTCGGAATATAAAACTCATCCCATAGCCGCTCCGCCTCGGAAAAGCCCTGGACCCAATAGGCCTGGTAACCGACGCCAAAAATCGGATTCGCCCAGGCTGCCGCTATGCCCTGCTGCCAAAGATAGGTTCGCCCGGTCAGGGTCGAATCCTTTCCGAATGCTCCCAGGATCAAATCGACGCCACCAGCATAGACGAACGCCGCCGCCCCGAGCCCGCCAAGCACGACGCCAGCCACAACCAGCACAATACGATGGCGCGGCGATAGGAGAATGACCGCTCTCAACACCAGGGACGCCCCGACCACCGCCATGACGGTAATGACCGATGTGGCCGACTCCGATGCAAACAGACAATAGGCCGATAGCAAAGCCAGCCCAGCGGGCGGCAGCATCCATATGCTGCGTTCTTTCAGGATAATGATCGCGGCGAAAGAAAAATACACGCCGAGCGAGGCATAAAAGCCCAGCTGGTTCTTTGACGAGAAGGCACCCACAAAGCTGAAGGAACCGTCCAGGGGATCCAGAAAATAGGAACCGAACAGCAGCGAATAGACCAGCACGATACCGGTGCCGATCATTGATCCCCTCAAAAAGGACCTTATGCCCACCACACGCATGGCAATCAACGCACAGACGATATGCGAGAAATATTGCAGCGAGGCCCTGACCGTCACCGGTGGCGCCGCCGACCAGAAGATCGACAGGATCGTCAGAATGCTGAAGGCAAAGATCGGAAGATAAAGGCCGTAGTTACCGAGCACGCGCCGATAATTCACAGCAATCAGCGGCAGCCAGACCCCGTAATAGGCCAGAATGGAAATCTGCCCGAAACGGGCAGAATAGGCAAAAACGAAGTAGGAAAGCGCAATCGCTGTGATGGCGTAGAGACCATTGCGTTCCGGGTCGATCAAATGCGATTTGGCGATCCGCATCGACCGTTACCGCATGGCTGGCTGAGACAGCTTTACCGTAACCTTGATCACATCGCCGGGCGCTACTGAGGTATTCTCGTCAACAGCGATTTCAGTGGGCTTCCCATCCTTTTCGCGGACGATGGAATAAGCGACATTGGCTTCACCATCAGCATTCTTGGCACTGGCGCTTTCCGAAGATTGCAGCAGGGATTCGGCCATCAGGCCACGGCTAGTGGAAAGCTTCAACGCGATCTGGTCCAGCTCCGCTTCGGTATCCTGCAATTCCTGGGCAAGCTGGGCATCCCAGTCGTTGCGGGTCGTGGTTTCGTCCTGCTGGGCCTTGTTCAGGTCCTGCTTGGCCTTCAGCGTGTTGGTATCGATATCCAGAAGCGCCGACTGCAAATCTGACACCTGCTGCTCGACCGCCAAACGACGCGAACTCAGCGCCAATCCCTGCTCGCTCAAGCTATTGACCTTATCGCGATCTTCCTGAACCATCGTCAACTGACGGGTCTGGGTCTCGGACTTCTTACCGAGCGCCTCGATTTCAGCCGCAAGCAAGGTCTTTAGGTCAGCGAGCGACGACAACTGAACCTTGAGCTTGGCGGTCTGGGAATTCATCAAGGCCGCTTCCGACTCAACCAACTGGTTGATGTCGGGAATGGATTTCAGTTCCTCAGGAATTTCGATCGTCTGTTTTTCATTCATTTCCGCAAGAACGCGCACACGACGAACCAGCAAACGGTTGCGTTGGGAGACCAAAACGGCGCCATCGCCCTGTGCCTGAAGGAAATCACGCGCAAAACGCTGGCCAGCATCGGCGCGCTTCAAGCCGCCCGCCACGCTCAGGGCCTTCAAAACCGTCATACCCGGTGCATAGGGATATTCGCCCGGCGACTGAATCGCGCCAGCCATGTAGACCGGGCGATATTCGGAAATTTCAACCGATGCGGACGGCCGATCACTGAGACCGAACAATTGCTGCATCTTTTTGCCGATCTCGTCGGCAACCTCGGCTGTGGTTTTGCCGGAGGCCGGCAATTCGCCGATGAACGGCAGAGACACCTGACCCGCAGCACCGACGGAATAGTCGCCACTGACGGCGGCCCAGTCCCGTACGGCACCCTCGGCCGTCTGCCATTCCGCCACCCGAACGCGGACCTTGTCCATTACGCCCAAACGGTAGTCATCTGCCAATGTCAATCCCGGCACAGCCAAGGACAGGCAAAGCGTGAGTGCTGCAACGTTCAAGGTCGTAATGCGCTTGGATGACCGAAATCCTCCAGCAAATCCGTAAGCCTTCATGGCAGATCCTATGCGTATTCTATAAAAAGTCGGCACGTCTAAACGTCATTTCGGGCAGCAGCCCGATCGGCTCCGCCCTTATGACATTCTTTTTTTAGTAGCTGCCGCGAGACAGGCACACTGCCGGAACCGTGCGGACCATGATGAGTACATCCCTGGCCAGCGACCATGTCTTAACATATTGCGTGTCCATAGCCACCCGCGTTTCGTAGGAAACATCGTTGCGGCCGCTCACCTGCCAGAGACCAGTCAGGCCAGGGCGGGTTTGCAGATAAAAAGCTGCAGCACTATCGTACATTTCCAGCTCATCTTCGACGACAGGCCGGGGTCCGACGATGCTCATCTCACCCTTAATGATATTGAAGAGCTGCGGAAGCTCGTCCAGGCTGAGCTTACGCAGCACGGAACCGATCGCCGTCACACGGGGATCGTTTTGCAGCTTACGGGTGGCACGCCATTCTTCATAAGCTTCCGGATTGGCCCGCAGGTAATCCTGCAAAACCTTGTCGCCATTCTGCACCATGGTGCGAAACTTCATGCAATGAAATTGCTGGCCGTTATGTCCGATACGGCGATGGCCGTAAAATACACTGCCGCCATCGGTAAATTTCACCATGGCTGCAATCATCAAGAACATCGGGCTGAAGATAATCAGCGCCATCGTGGCGATGAAAATATCAAACCCTCTCTTGGCAAGACCACCAACCGGTTGGGTACCGGATGCGGCGGTCGTAAAAAACGGCGAACTGGCCGATCTTGTCGCGGACTTCATAGAGGTAACTCCATTTACGTGGGCGATTGGTCGGGTCCCGGCGGGACGCGTCCGTGGTCATTGATCCCTAGTGTGTGGTGATAATTTGTCCTTCGCAATAGCCTTTGCAGAAAACCTTCCAGAGGATGGAATGATAGCGATTAAAATATGTGTCTCTTTCACACTACAATTTAAGTATTTAACGTCCCATTGTGACACTTAGGTTTCCAATTTTGGATATTTTGCAATGAAAATCCTTTAACCTTCCCGCAAATGGAATGTTTATTACTTTTAATATATATGGGAACTCAATGAAATTTCATAAATTCGTCATGTGAAATGGAGGAAAGCGGCTCAGGTTGATGTCCTCCGACATGGATATTGCATTGCATCATTATGGTGCGACGCATATAGGTTTAAAACGATATCCTAATATTGAAACAATTCGTGATCGAATTAGGTAAAGATTTAATGAATTCAGAAAGGCGAAATATAGGTTTTCGGCTCGATCGCCACCTCCCCCAAGCCAAGGTCGTCCCTATTCAAAGACGCAATGACCTTCATTGACGCCCTATCGCAAGCCAAGGAAATAGTTAGTAATTCCCTAAAGCCGCGAGAAAAATTGACTGATTTTTGTAACGGTCCTGCAAGCCATTTGCTCTATTGTCGTGCCAAGATCGCAGCCAAAGGGCCGTACAAACATGAAGATTGAAAGAATGAGGCAAGGTGCCTATATTCATTATGCCTCTGAGGAGAAGGCAATGGCTATGATCTCAAGATCAATGTACCGGGGGGAGGCTCTAAATTATGCATGCGCCTAAGGTCTTCTTTAGCATGATTGGTGCACTGCTGGTGTTTGCAGTTGCGACTTATTTCCTGTCAGGCTCGCTTGCTGGCACGCTCATTAAAACAGTTTTAGCCGCCATTCTTTTGCAGGTTGGTTACTTCTGTTGTGTTGCTTATCTTGTTTTTCAAGAATCAAAGCGCCGCACACAGGCGACCGGGACCAGCGACGCGACAGCCAGCAATGGCGCAATCCGCGCACTTGGCAAGACCGGTCAGACCGCATTGCGCAACAACTAACCGGCCTTCTTTTCGCCCGGCCGCGTTTCAGCCAAAATCAATTGGCAAAGATTGCGCGAAAGCCGTTGACACGGCTCACTTCGCCAAGCATTTGTGTTTGAAAGCCGCGTTTGGCTTGGAAAACGGTTGATTTGGAGCAAGGCGATTAGAACCCCGGGAGACATCCACTGCCTTTCCGGTTCCTGCCGTAATGTAGGGGAAATTTTGCTTCGTCATCTGTTCTTATCAGAAACGCGCTACCTGCGCGTCAGATTAGAATACGGGGGACCGTAATGATGATGAATTCCACCGTATGCGTTATTATTGCCGCTAAAAACGCTGGCGCCACTGTGGCGCGGGCGGTGCGTTCTGCCTTGGCGGAAGCCGAAACGCGGGAAGTTGTTGTCGTCGATGATGGATCGGTGGATGGCACCGGCGCAGAAGCTTTTTCCGCCGACGACAACAGCGGTCGCTTGAAAATTATCCGCTTCGACCATAATCGCGGCCCAGCCGCCGCACGCAACTGTGCTATTGAAGCATCGACGGCACCTTTGCTATCTATTCTCGATGCAGATGATTTTTTCCTGCCAGGGCGCTTCACTCAGATGATGGCTGAAGACCATTGGGATTTCATCGCCGACAATATCGTCTTTGTGAAAGAGGAATGCGTTTCCCAGGTCAGTACCGAGGTCAAACGTTTCCGGCGTCAGGCGCGCCTTTTGGTGCTTGAGGATTTCATTGCTGGAAATATTTCCCAGAGAGGCGCGCAACGCGGGGAAATCGGCTTCCTCAAGCCAGTCATGCGGCGCGACTTTCTGGATCGCCATGGCTTGCGATATAACGAAAGGCTTCGCCTCGGCGAAGATTATGATCTTTATGCACGTGCGCTTGTCGCTGGTGCCCGCTACAAGATCATTCATAGTTGCGGTTATGGTGCTGTTGTCCGTCCTGATTCGCTCAGCGGCAAGCATAGAACCGAAGATCTAAAGCGGCTTTACGAAGCTGACCGCTCCATCCTCGCCAATCCAGACCTGACGCAGGAGCAGAGATCATTGCTGCTCCAGCATGAAAAGCACATCCGCGACCGCTATGAGCTGCGACATTTCCTCGATTTAAAGAATAATCAAGGTGCATTGTCCGCCATCTCCTATGCGGCGACCCATCCTGTTGCCATACCGGCCATCATCGGCGGGATTGCAGCCGATAAGAAAGATGCGCTGATTGGCAGTAGCCAACGCCCTCAATCTGCCCAGTCCTCGGGGCCTCTGCGCTATCTCTTGCCTGCCATCGCGGATGCCGACCAGCGATAGAGGATCGGACCGAAAGTTAAGAACCGGTTTTCGGATAAATCCTGTCTGTAAACAAAAACTGGAAGCATCGTGCTGATTCTGATTGTCTGCACGATGCTCTACAGCGCCGTGCACGACATATGGCGCACAAAGGTTCGCTGTAGCTCCTTATATTTGTTGCATAATTCTTTAAACCGATTCCGACTTAAAGAATTGTCCAATAGTATTTAACAGAGACAACCGGCACCTCCAGCGCTGTGCGTTTGATAAAACGCACAGCGCTGTAACACTTGAATTATGCTGCAGGTCGGATCAGGAAGCCGCGCCGATCCCATAATCACGACGGACGCCGTCAATAACCTCCAGGAAGCGGGCTTTACGCTCATCCAAAACTGAATCTCGGCTCAGTTGCGGTTCTGCTTGACTTGCCTTCCATAGATTAAGCATGGCTGGCCCTGCCAGGATCTGTTTGACGACGGTGCGCAATCCGGTTTGCTTCGGACCGCGTGCTTGTTCCAGAACCGCTGCATCTACAGCCAGATCATTCGGATTTTCTGGGGCTGGCTGGTGGTTTTTAAAGCTCACCCCCCAAAAGCTTTCGCCCTTTATCTGGGCTTCAGCTCGGCTGGACAGTGGGACGCGCAGGGGTTTGTAAGTCACACCAAGAGTAGAAGCCCAATCGTTCCACTTGAAACTATTGATGGAAGCTGAGGTGCTGACCGCGACCCATGGAACGCGTAGAGCATCGGCAATGATCGCGCCATGCATTGATTCGGCTATAATCACCTCGGATTGCAGAATCTGACGAATAACCGCCTTTGCCTCGCCGCAGGGGTCGATATAGGTGAGACCCACTTTGGGCACAATTGATGCCCAAACGCCCGCTACCGCCGATTCCCAGTGAGGAACGAAACTCTTTTTGTATAGTTTTGGCAGCTTTTGGAATTCAGGCATTTCCGCCAGCATCACAGCCGGATCGATGACACCTTTTTCCGGCGGCAGACCAAGCGCCTTGGCAGTCAAAGGACCGCGCACGGACCTTATATCCCATTCTTCCGGTCGGCTCATATCCGGCAGGCTTCCATAACCAAAACCGCTGCCGATCACCAGCTTATGCTGGCCTTCCGGCAAAAGAGCGCGATTGAGAACAGTTCCGACGCCGACAAGCAACGTTTCCGGATGCACATCCCGAAAACCTGGCATGAGAAAATCCCATAACCAGAGGTTAAGGTCGTCACCAAAGTTTCCATGGGCGGATTCCCAATAGTAAGGCTGCATGAATGTTCCTTTACGGGGCGAGGCAGACGCCCGATGAGAATGCATGATCACTGCATTTCAAGATACTTTTATATCAGCGGGAAAATTTACCAACCGCAAGGGCCAAAGCACTTTGGACGATGGCAGGATCCCGTCTCATCCATCGCAATAGCACGCCGAACTGCGGTAGCTTACGGCGTTTTACCATGCCCATCTGACCCCAGAGGGCATTTTTACGAGCTGTCTGCTTATAGTGCTGAATAAAGCTCAAGGCTTCAGGTTTATTGGAAAATCGACGTTCAAGCGTGTCGAGCGCCACCCAGGTATTCAACTGCTGCTGCAGAAAGGCGGGAGAACTTGAATCAATACTGTGGAAAATATTGATTCCTTCACCGCGCTCGGCTCCAGCGGCATCGCACAGAATGACGCGCTTGGCCGCCAGCACACAATCACAGAAGAACAGTACATCTTCAGCCGCCAGCCGAAGCTCGGCTTCAAACCGGATTTTCTCAAACAGCGGGCGACCAATCACCATGCAGGACAGATGCAGGAAACTCCAGTTCTTCAGCATCACCACTGGCATTTCCGGCAGTTCGAGCACCAGTGGCGTCTCCTGAAGCTGCACGGTTTTTTCGGTCTTCTTCAGCTCGGCAACACTGAAATGATAGTAGAAATCATCTCCGCCGTGGATCGATGCCCAATAGCAATCCGCACCGAATTGGGTCATGGCCTCATAGGCATTTTTCAGGTGATCCGGCGCCCATTCATCGTCGGAATCCAGGAAGGCGGCGAAATCGCAATCGGCGGCAATTGCGTCGAGCCCGGTATTGCGGGCACCGCCCGGACCACCGTTCTCCTGCTTGATAACCCGAATACGGGCACGATGTGCCGGCTCCAGCGACTGCAATTCCAAATCGATGGAATAGGGTGACTGGTCATCGACCACAATAATGTCGAAGTCCTGGAATGTCTGGGAAAAAATCGAGCCCAGCGCCCGTCTTAAAATTCCGGCTTCCTTCTGATAGAAGGGAATAATCACCGTCAGCTTCGCCATCTTTTTGCCCTGTCGTTTCTCAAGAAAGAGGTTCAGTTGCCTGTTATGTACCCTTGCGCTATCAGACTATGGTGCTTTGCACCATATTCCATGATGCAATCAGGTTCGCCATAGCGCTTGTGTTGTTTGCCACCCTGAAAGCAAAAACGCTCCATAACCATACAATTTTGGCGCTTTCCCACAAGCCTTTCGACCTGTAACCGCTCTTTCGCCCCCAGACCCAAGGATGTTTGCCCATGCCGCCAACCGTCAATGCGAAATCCGTAACCCGGAATGTCGGCTGGAGCGTCCTTTCCAAGACAGGCACTTTCGGGCTTAAATTTGTCACGGTCCCGATCCTGGCGCGCATTCTCACCCCTGATCAATTCGGTGCTGTCGCCGTTGCGTTAACCGTGGTGCAATTTCTGGCGATGATCGGCGGTGCAGGTTTCGGTGCAGCTTTGGTCATCCAGGAAAAGGAAGAGCCGGAGACGATCCATTCTGTTTTCTGGGCGAATTTGATCATTTCCTGCCTGATGGCAACCCTCCTTTACGTGTTTGCCGAACCGATTTCTGCCATGCTGGGAGCGGTCGAGGCCGCGCCGCTGGTGCGCATCATGGCGGTGCTTATTCCGCTGCAACTCACCGGAGACGTTGCCTATGCTCTCCTGGCCCGGCGAATGCAGTTCAGCCAGGACGCGCTGTGGAGCATGATTTCCGAATCAGCTGGCGCACTGATTGCGGTCGGCATGGCCTTGATGGGTTATGGGGTGATGGCGCTGGTGGCGCAATTGTTTTCCTCCTCCATCATCCGGCTTTGCGGGCTCTATTATGTATCCGGTTATGTCCCGGGCTTTGCCTTCAAGCCGCGCCGCATCCTGGCGCTGGGGCGCTTCAGCCTCGGAATGATGGGCTCGGAAATCGCCAATTTCATCACCTTCCAATCTCCCATGGTGGTGATTTCCCGCTATCTCGGCCTGTCGGATGCCGGCGCTTATTCCGCCGCCAACCGGTTTTCCAGCATTCCCAACCAGGTCGTCCTGTCCGCTGTCATGGGCGTGCTGTTTCCCGCCTTCAGCACCATGATGCATGACCGGGATCGCCGCTCTCAGGCGCTGATGTTGAGCACTCAGGTGACGACCGTGCTGCTGGCGCCGATGATGTTCGGCATGTGGGCATTGGCCGAGCCGGCCATGCTGGTGTTGTTTGGACCGCAATGGGCCTGGGCCTGGCCGGTTCTCGGTCTGCTTGCCTTGTCTAAGGGCATTCTCACGCCGTGCAGTACGTTTATCCCTTATCTTAAAGGCGTTGGACACGGCGGTACGCTGTTCTGGTGGGCCGTCATCCGGGCAATCGTCACCACCGTTGCCGTCGCGGTTGCCGCAGCCTTCGGAAACCTGGTCGATGCCATGGTGGCGCTGTGCGTTGTCAATGTCGTCGTGCTCTTCGGCTATTCCTGGGTGGTGTTCCGCGCTGACCAGATGCCGTTCCTCAAGGGCATGTTTATTTCCACACGGCCGATGGTCACCGCCCTGGTCATGGCCGGCATGGTTCGCGCCCTTCTGCATTTTTATGGGTATCTGGTCCCCAATCCAGTATTGCAGGTATTGATTGGTGGTTTGATCGGCGGCACAATCTACGGTGTATTCGTTGTGCTGACGGAGGCCGAATTGTTGAGAAAACTGAAAACCATGGTGCGCAACCGCAGATCCGCGGCGCCCGCACCTGCAGAATAATGTAAGCCATGCAAACCGCTCTGCGCCGCCTCATTATCGAGCCATTCTGCCCTCATCCGGGAAAACTGATGGTATAGGCGGTGCAATTCCTTAGCTTTTTTCGAGCTCTGGACAAAAAAATATTCGCACACGCGAATAGAAATATAGCAATAAACGCATAAATTTAAGCCGCTGAATTTTCAAGATTTTATCAAAAAAATCCTACTATTACCCCGCTAATCCAACCCGAGCTCACTGGGCAAACTGCAAAAAATTGAAGATCAAGAGGTAAATTTTTTGCTGCACTGCCACATTTTTACAGGCACATTCCCATAATGTGAAGGTGCTGGCCCATACTGTGATGGGCCTTAGGGTGATGGGGACAATAGAGGATATTGAAGACAGGAGTACCGAATATCGTGAAGATCGACCAGGAACTGTCCGCGCGGATTCATATGGCGCGGTTGATGCTGATCGTCGGCATTGTCTTCGTACATGTCCCCTTCGATCCGCAGTCGAACGCCTATCTGGGCCAATACGGCGCCTTTGATTGGCTGCGCGCCTTTCTCGGCGATATGCTGTTTCGCATTGGCGTTCCCTGCCTCAGTGCGATTTCCGGCCTGCTGATGTTTCGCCGAGGCCTTGACGGTTTCGATTACAAGAAAGTGCTTCGCTCGAAAAGTTCGAGCGTTTTGCTGCCTTTCCTGCTCTGGAACAGCATCGTTTTCCTGTATGTGCTGACAACGCAATCCATGGGCTATGGCGAAGGATATTTTCCAAGTGTTCTCACCGCATCCTATCGGGAACTCGTTACCCTGGCGCTGGCAACGGAAGATTGGCCGATCAATCTGCCACTCTATTTCCTGCGCGACCTGCTACTCTGCTTTCTTCTATCGCCGCTGATTGGCTTCCTGGTAAAACGGCAACCCGCCCTGACGCTTGGGGTTATGTTGCTGTATGTCGTCCTGCCGGTGCCCAATATGATTTTCCTGAAAAAATCGATCATTCTCGGGTTTTCGGCCGGTGCAGCGATAGCGATACACAATATCGATATCCGCAAGCTCGACCGTTATGCCTTGCCGATTGTGGCAGCGGTGCTGGTCTGCGCAATGGCGGTCTTCGTCTGCATGTATCAGACAGGCTTTAACGAGCATCCACTCTGGCTTGATGTGATATATGGTCTGATTACGGTGATTGGCGGCCTGGGAGCCTGGGAAATGACCCGGCTGCTCAGGAATACCCGCCTTGGCAAAACACTGGTCGCCGCACCCGGCGGGCTTAGTTTCTGGATCTTCTGCGCGCATTATCCGATCTTGATGACCGCATGGATGATCTGGCAGAAATTCGATATAGGGCCTTACCCTCTATTTTACGTCCTTGCGCTGCCCGTCACCTTTTGCCTACTGCTTGCCTCCCATTTCCTGGCGATCCGGCTCACACCCGGATTTTACGGGGTCATGACCGGCCAGCGCAATGCAAGCGGCAGAGACAAGAACAAGAACGTGGCAGCCGGGCGGGCGCTTGCCTTCAGCAAAGGAGACTGACATGAACCACCCCTCGCTTTTCCGAGGTCTGTTTTCTCGGCTACTCTGCGCCTCTGCTTTTGGCGCAACGGTTTTGATGACCTTGTCCACGGCGCATGCCCAGCAACCCGTCGAAGGCCAATCCTTTGTCGATACATTTGACAAACTGGATTTAAAACGCTGGTATATTTCCGACGGCTGGAATAACGGACCGCATCAGAACTGCACGTGGACCAAGAAGAACGTGAAAATCAAGGATGGCCATCTGGAATTGACATTTGACGACAAGCCCCTGGGCGAGCGTCAGTATTCCTGTGCCGAAATTCAGACCAAGCAGCGCTTCAGCTATGGTACCTATGAGGCGCGCCTGAAGACCGCCGATGCGTCCGGGCTGAATTCGGCTTTTTTCACCTTTATCGGCCCGCGCGACAAAACTCCCCATGACGAGATCGACTTCGAGATCCTCGGCAAGAACCTGAACGAGGTTCAGGTCAACCAGTATATCTCGGCCAAGGGTGGTAATGAAAAAATGGCTGCCGTCGATAACGGCGCCAACAAGGGCTTCAACGATTATGCCTTTGTCTGGGAAAAGGACAGGCTGCGCTACTATGTCAACGGTAAGCTGGTTCAGGACGTGACCGATCCGGCCAAATTGCCGAGCCACAGCCAGAAGATCTTCTTCAGCCTTTGGGGTACGGATACATTGAAGGACTGGATGGGGTCGTTTTCCTATTCCGGACCGCAGACCATGACCGTAGAGAGACTGGCATTCACGGCGCTGGGCGACAAGTGCCAGTTCCCGGAATCGGTCGCTTGCACGCTGAATTGACACCGAGCAATGTGAGGGCGGCCTTACGTTAATAGGGACGCTACCTTGCCAGACTGCTGCATCATGGCTTGATCCGGGTAAGGTTCAAGAAAAAACATGTCGCATCACTGAAACATGACTGGGGGCGAGGTAAGCCATGGGTGGCTTACCTTTCCATGAAGACGCAATTTCGCGGGAAACCCGATCCTCTCTGGCGAGGGTTTCCACACAATTGCACAAAGGGGGCCAATGACCATACGTGTGCTATACCTTGCGCATGACCTTGCCGATCCTGCCATTCGCCGCAGGGTGATGATGTTGCGTGCCGGTGGCGCGGACGTGATGCTGGCTGGCTTTCGCCGCGATGAAAACAAATTGGCCGCGGTGGAAGGGGTTCAGCCGATTGAGCTTGGAATAACCGCCGATGGCCGCTTTGCTCACCGCGCGGCAACGGTGTTGAAAGCCAGCTTGTCAGCCGCCGCCAAACTTGGCCATCTGCCCCGCCCGGACGTGATCATTGCCCGCAATCTCGAAATGCTGGCCATCGGCCGCCGCGCCCGCCATATTTTCGGTGCAGCCGTGCCAATGGTCTATGAATGTCTCGACATCCACAGGCTGATGCTGCGCAATGATCCGCTCGGCAAATCGCTGCGCGGTCTGGAAGCGCGGCTCGGTCGCCAGGCAAGCCTGTTGATCACCAGCTCTCCGGCCTTTGTCGAGCAGTATTTCCAACCGCTTTCAGGTCTGGATCTGCCGACCATGCTGCTTGAAAACCAGGTTCTCGACCTGTCCGGGCAAGACGCCCCGCTGGCGCTGACACCGCGGGTTCCGGTTCCCGGCCAGCCTTGGCGCATCGGTTGGTTCGGCGCCCTGCGCTGCTCGAAATCCCTTAAACTGCTTGGTGAATTCACCCGGTCGATACAGGGTTCGGCAGTTGTCGAGATGCGTGGACGGCCCGCCCATATCGAGTTTGAGAATTTCGACGCTCAGGTCGCGCGTGAACCGCATGTCAATTTTCATGGACCCTACAAAAATCCTGAGGATCTGGCCGGGATTTACCAGCAGGTTCAATTTGTCTGGGCCATCGATTTCTACGAGGAAGGCCAGAATTCAAGCTGGCTTTTGCCGAACCGGCTCTATGAAGGATGCCGCTATGGCACCGTTCCCATCGCCCTGAAGGGAACTGAGACAGCACGCTACCTGGCCCGCAAGGGCATTGGCTTTGAATTGCAGGATGCAAGCGTCTCCTCCCTCGTTTCACTGTTTGAAACCATGACTGCCGAGCGTTACCAGTCCGCCTTCGATGCGGTTGCCGCCCAGGATCCACACAGCTTCACGCTCACCAGAGCCGATTGCGAGACATTGGTGCGCCGACTTGCAGCGCTTCCCGCAGATCCCTTGGCCTCCCGCTCGCTCAATTCAAACGCCCTGAAGGCGCCGATCCTTTCAACCAAGCCAACCCTTTCGAACAAGGTAGACGTTCATGATGGCTGACAAGCTGAAATCCGTAAGATGCCTGATCGTCATCCCCTGCCTCAACGAAGAAAAGCATATCGAGGGCGTCATCGCCAATCTGGCCAAGGCGCTTGACGATCTGAACGCTGAAATCGTCGTTGCCGATGGCGGCAGCCGCGATCAGACCCAGGCGATCGTCTCGCGCATTTCCGCTGCGAATTCCAAGGTCAGACTGATCGACAATCCGAAGAAGATCCAGAGCGCCGCCGTCAACTTGACCGTTGCCCAATTCGGCGGTGATTACGATTATATCATTCGCATCGATGCCCACGGCACTTATCCTGAAGATTATTGCCAGACACTGGTGACAGAGGCCCTGGAAACCGGGGCCGACTCCGTCGTTGTCGGCATGTTGACGGTTGGCTTCGGAACGTTCCAGAAGGCAACGGCGCTGGCCCAGAATTCCAAACTCGGCAACGGTGGCTCCAAGCATCGTACCGGCGCCCAAAGTCACTGGACAGATCACGGCCATCACGCCCTGATTCGCATTGCCGCCTATAAAGCGATTGGCGGCTATGACGAATCCTTCCGTCATAACGAAGACGCGGAATTCGACTACCGACTGAATAAATCCGGCTTTCGTGTCTGGATGACCGCCAATACCAGCATGGTCTATTATCCACGCTCCAGCCCCTTGCCGCTCTACCGGCAATATTTTGGCTATGGCCGCGGCCGCGCCCAGAATTTCCTGAAACATCGCTCCCGTCCAAGCCTGCGTCAGCTCATTCCGCTGGCTGTGGCTCCGGTTGCCGTTTTCGCATTGCTGGGTGTGTTCAGCTGGCTCGCACTCATCCCGCTTCTCGTCTGGGCGCTGGCCTGCCTTGGTTACGGCGTCTGGCTCGCCATCGGCGAGCGCCAACCGCTCGGGCCGCTGGCCGCCCTCTCGGCAATGATCATGCATTTTGCCTGGTCAGCCGGTTTCTGGCGGGAAATATTGGATTTTCGCAATCGTAAAACCTATCCGCTGCCGCCCAGCCAAGAGGTTGCGTCATGAATGCCGCCCATCCCATCCGCATCGATATCGGCATCTGCACCTTCCGGCGGCCCGAGCTTGAGACAGCTCTTTTGTCGCTCGCCATGATCGACGTTCCCACCGGGGTTTCCCTGCGTATCATCGTTGCCGACAATGATCAGACGCCCAGCGCCGCATCCCTGGTCGATAGCCTGCGCCCACGTCTTCCCTGCGGGCTGATTTACGTCCATTGCCCGGCTGGCAATATATCCATTGCCCGCAATGCCTGCCTGGATGCCAGCGATGCCGATTACCTTGCCTTTATCGACGATGATGAGACCGCAACGGAAAGCTGGCTGACCGAACTGCTGACGGTCGCCCGCCAGACCGGTGCCGATGCCGTACTTGGTCCCGTCAAGGCGAGCTATAGTGACAACGCGCCGGAATGGATGCGCAAAGGCGATTTTCACTCGACATTCCCGGTCTTTGTCGGCGGTGAAATCCGCACCGGCTATACCTGCAACGTGCTTCTCGATCTGCGTTCACCACGCCTTACCGAGCGCCGTTTCAACCTGGCGCTGGGCAAGACCGGCGGTGAGGATACCGAGTATTTCACCTATATATACCGCAATGGCGGCAGGATCGCCTATGCCGAGAACGCCCTTCTCCATGAACCCGTGACCCCATCGCGCAGCCGGTTCGACTGGTTGGCCAAGCGCCGCTACCGCATGGGCCAGACCCATGGCCGGCTGGTGGCTGAAGGCCAGGGAACCCTGACGAAATTCAAGGCAATCCTGATGGCCGGAGCAAAGGCTATTTTCTGCTTTCTGGCCGCACTGGTTTTCGCCTTCATGCCAATCCATCGTCATCGTTATGTCCTGCGCGGCATCCTGCATCTCGGCGCCATCTCCGGCATTCTCGGCTTTCGTGAAATCCACCAATACGGATCGCTGGAGACTGCCAAGCCATGATCGCCTGGACCCCCGATGTCACGGTGGTGATTGCCGCCTATAATACCGGTGAAACCATTGAGCGCGCCATTGAAAGCGCCCTGTCGCAGGTCAATGTCACAGTCGAAGTTGTTGTTGTCGACGATTGCTCATCCGACGATACCCGCGACCGGGTCGCAGCCCTCACCGATCCACGCATTCGCTTGATCGCATTGGAGCGCAATAAAGGCCCGGGCGGTGCCAGGAATGCGGGAATAGACGCCGCCCGTGGTCGCTGGATCGCCGTGCTGGATTCAGACGATACATTCAAACCGATGCGCCTGTTTCGAATGATCGAGCGTGCCGAGGACGAAAAGGCTCAGGTCGTCGTCGATAATCTTGATGTCATCGACATGAATGGCGCCTGCCGGACGATGTTTCTGGAAGACGCGCTAGCACATATCGGCCAAATCGACCTGGCGCGGTTTATCGGCTCCAACATCCTGTTCCGATCCGAGCATAATTTCGGCTATATGAAGCCTGTGTTCCTGCGCAGTTTCCTGAATGACAAAGGCCTGCGTTTCGACGAGAGCCTGAGAATCGGCGAGGATTACCTGCTGCTGGCTTCGGCCTTGGCCGAGAATGCCCTCTGCACGATAGAGCCGACAGCGGGTTATCTCTATTATATCAGGGAGGGATCGATCTCGCGGGTGCTTCGCCTCCATCATGTCGATGCTATGATGGCCGCCGATGCCGGCTTCATCTCTCGCTATCCGCTGAAAGGGGCAGCCCTTGCGGCCCAGACGGCCCGGACCCGCAGCCTGAAGGAAGCGCGCGCTTTCATAAATCTGATCGATAGTCTCAAGGCACGATCGCTGTCGGGCGTTATCAAAACCGCCCTTGCCAACCCCTTGGCGTTGCGCCATCTAAAAATGCCAATCTCCGTTCGTCTCCAGCGACTGATAAAGAGTTTGCAGAAAGACCAGACATCAAACGCCGCTACGTCTTCTGCCGATCCGCCCATCAAGGGCTAACCCACCACTTTAGAGAGAAGTGACATGGATCCTTGCACGCCAATGCCAAAATCAGTGATGCCCTTGTCCCAACCCGGAGCGATCTTGACCTGCGCTGTTTACTCTTTTTTAAAGGAATTGGTTCCGTCGCATGAAGGCCGTATTCAGGCGGACCAAGACGTCCTATAGTGCAAAATCCTTAAGTCCGAAATCGATTTAAGGCGAAAGCGATGCTTGACTATAAAGTGCCTGGGTCTGCTTTGTTCGTCATGGATGACATCAGGCGCCGGAAAATCAACATTGTTCTACAATTTGCTTCGTCCGGGCAGGATCATTCCGAGCCTGACGAAGCCGGGAAACGAGCATCTGTCGAGATCAAGGGTTTGGAGTGCTGTATGAGTGTGAGTTTTTCCAATGTGCATGAGCAGTCGCGGCGGTCCAGCTGTCCGTTGACAGACCATGCCCGGACGAAGAGCTCCCGCCCGCACGGCATTGGCGGGAGACGAACCCTAAATGGATCCCGGCAGGTCAGCGGAGGTCTTTTCCTGACAGCCATCCATGCCTCAACCACGTTTGAAGCCGGTTTCCGGCTTATGCCTGGTGCCGCCGAGACATCCTTGGACCAAACTATGTTCCGCAACGAATTATGAAGAGCCGCCCCATGAACGAGAGAAGTTATCCCTATAAAGCCGTTCTGCAACGGGAGCAGCCTGAAGCCGATTCCTTTATCGATCTTGATAAACTGCTGACCATTGCCGTGCGCAGGGCCAGGATCGTCGGTCTGTCGATCGCCCTCTTCGTGATGCTCGGCATTACCTATCTCCTCTTCACGACGCCCTATTATACGTCGATGACGCAGATCCTGCTGGATGACAGCCTGTCGCGCTACACGCAGGACGACAAGGCAGCGCCCGGTGACCGTTCCCAGGCCGATACGGAACTGGCCAGCGCCGTGGAAATCCTCAAATCCAACAGCATGGCCCTGCGGGTCGTTGACGAGGCCAAGCTCAGTGATAACGAGCTGGTCACCAATCCCCCCGCCTCGCCAGTATCCTTCGTCAAGGACATGTTGAGGTCCGTGAAAAGGCTGGTCAGCCCTGGACCGAAATTGACCGATGCGGAAATCGCAGCAGGCAAGCGCGGCAAGGCCGCTGCCATGCTACAGCAGAACATTACCGTGGAACGGGTGATGCGAAGTGCGGTCATTGCCGTATCCTATCGCTCTCCCGACCCTCTGCTGTCGGCGAAAGTCACCAAAGCCTACGCAGATGCCTTTCTGACCGATCAGTTGAACGCCAATTTCGATGCCAGTGAGCGAGCAACGCTGTGGCTGCAAGGTCGCTTGGACGATCTGGCAAAGCGTGCCCAGTTGGCCTCGCTGGACGTTGAAAAATACAAGGCAGAAAACGGCCTGACCCAAACGGGCGGCGAACTGATGTCCGAACAGCAGTTGACCGACCTCAACAAACAGCTGATCGT
This sequence comes from Allorhizobium sp. Av2, assembly GCF_021462805.2. NCBI lineage: Bacteria > Pseudomonadati > Pseudomonadota > Alphaproteobacteria > Hyphomicrobiales > Rhizobiaceae > Allorhizobium > Allorhizobium sp. Av2. The sequence goes on from NZ_CP192696.1 coordinate 3,012,733, forward strand.
TGCCCAGGCCGATGCGGCAAGCGCCCAGGCCCGCTACGAGCAATATAAAAGCATCGTCACGCAAGGCCCGCAAAATGCGGTGAAGAATGCCATCGTTTCCGGACAGGCTGGCGCCAACCAGGTGCTTCAGGATCTGCGAAGCCGGTATTTGTCGATCGAAAAGCGTGAACAGGATATCGTTGCCAATTTTGGCCCGACCCATCCCCAGGCCAAAGCACTGAAGGCTGAAAAAGACAATGTCGGCGGCCAGATTTTCCAGGAACTGCAACAGCTGACATCAAGCTATGGCAATGAATTCGACGTTGCCAAATCGCGCGAGCAATCGCTGCGCGGCAGCCTGGAAAAGTTGACCGGCACAAATTCCGATGCCAATCGATCGCTGGTGCATCTGAAAGAGCTTGAGCAGAAATCGTCAGCGCTCAAAACCCTCTATGAAGCTTTCCTGAATCGCTACGAAGTGGCCAGCCAAAGCCAGTCCTTGCCAGCGGCCAAAGCGCGGGTCATCTCGGAGGCTGGTATACCCGCCTCACCATCCAGCCCTAAAAAGACAATGGTGATTGCTCTTTCCATGGTTCTCGGCCTGATGGTCGGTGCCGGGCTAGCCTTTCTTCAGGAAATGCAGGAGCGGTATTTCCGGCTGGAAAGCGATGTGCGCACCACACTTGGCCAAAAATCGCTAGGTTACCTGCCCCGTCTCGGTCCAAAGTTGAAAAAGGCAATCAACCCCAAACTCGCCCGCTGGCGTCAAAAAGCGCCTAAGGGAGCAACTGTCGTTCCTGGGGCAGAAAATGTATCACTCGACAGAATGATGCGAACCGTAATCGAAGCGCCCCGGTCCGCCTTTACCGAAACCCTGCGCAATACCAAGCTTGCCACCGATATTATCCTGCAGGGTAAGACAAGCCGCGTGATCGGTATTCTGTCGGCGCTGCCTGGTGAAGGTAAGTCCACGGTTGCAGCAAATTTCGCCGTTCTGCTTGCCTCCAGCGGCAAGCGGACATTGCTGATCGACGCCGACTTGCGCAATCCGAGCCTTAGCCGGCTTCTACAGCCCGCCCCGAAAACCGGCCTCGTGCAAGCCGTGCTTGGTGAGGTCTCCTGGCAGGATTGTATCAAGGTGGATCAGGAAACGAAACTTGCCGTCCTGCCTATCGTTCCAGGCGCAGCAGCCAGATCTCTGGCGCATACCAACGAGCTCATTGCATCACCTGGAATGAATGCCTTGCTCGAAAATGTTCGCCAATCGTTCGATTACATTATCGTCGACCTTGCGCCACTTGGCCCGGTCGTCGATGCAAAGGCCTTCGCGCCCCTGGCAGATGGCTTTGTGTTTGTTGTCGAATGGGGCAAGACACCAAAGAAGCTGGTCTCCGATCTACTCGAAGCAGAACCGCATATCAGCAATAAGGTCCTTGGCGTTCTCTTGAACAAGACCGATATGCAGACCCTGACCCGCTATAGCGATTTTGGCGGTTCGGAGAAATTCCGTAAACAATACAACAAATACTACGTGGAATAAGCGCTGTAACGGCGACCCACAAAACAACAATTGAAATATATTTGACCCTCTCCGCCAGCGCCGAGAGGGTCAAATATCAGAAGATGATAGCGACTAGAGCATCGTACAGAAAATCGGAACCAGCACGATGCTCTAGGTTTTTGTTTGCGCATCGGATTTATCCGAAAACCGGTTCCCACTTTTCGGTCCGATGCTCTAGAAATCGTCCGCTACCATGATTTCAAGGCGCGAAGCGTCGGGGTCTTCTTGAACACATGTCCGTCCATACGGGCAAGAAGACTATCGAGAAGGCTCACTGCCTCACCCACCGCAGGCCCCTTGTTCAGCATCACACATTCGGCGCGGGCGGCCATGGCGGCATCAGTCATCTCTCCACGGGAGGGCAGACCTGTTTTGACAAGATCTTCGAGAACCTGGGTCGCCCATATGGTGGGTACAGCCGCAGCCTCGCAGAGCCACAACAACTCCTCCTGCATTTCCGCTACGCGCTCAAAGCCGATTTCAGCCGCAAGATCACCCCGCGCGATCATCACGCCAAACGGGCGGTTGCGGCATCGGGCTCGCACGATCAATTCCGGCAGGTTGGTCACAGCCTGCGGCTGCTCGATCTTGGCAATCACGCCAAGCGGCTGCAACCGAGCCGGAAATTTTGCCAGTGCATCCTCCAAGAGGTCGATGTCATTGGCATGACTGACAAAGGAATAGCCCAGCATATCCGCCTGTGCCATAACGGTTTCTAGATCGGAATAGTCTTTCGTCGTCAGCGGCGAAAGACCAAGCGCTGTATCGGGCAGATTTAAACCCTTTTCGGGCTTGAGTTTGACACCACCGGTTTTGGTATGGGTTACACGAATGACCGCTTCGTTTGGACCCGTTTCTTCGACGACACCTTCAAGCTTGCCGTCATCATATCGAACCCGATGGCCCACAGCGACGCGGGTGACGATTTCGGGAACCGACACGGTCGCCGCAAACCCGACATCCTCTGTTGGTCGCGGCTTTCCTTGCGCAACCAATCTGAGGCTGTCCCCGACCTGAAGTTTGCGCTTCTCCCCCGCAACGGCTTCCGTGCGAATTTTTGGTCCTGCGATATCCATCAACACGGTGAGTTTATGACCAATGATCTCTGACGCCGCGCGGACGTGGCCTGCGATCTTTGTCCACGCCTTCTCGTCATCATGTGCACAATTGATCCGGGCAATGTCCATCCCGCGTGCGGCGAGATCAAGCACAAAATCCGGCTGATCAGCCGCCTCGCTCGGCATGGTCACCATGATCCGCCCACGGCGAGAAGAGCGGGCTGGTCCAAGCAATTCCTCTGTTGCCGCCCGCAACGATCGCTCTCCGGCAAAGAATTTACTCTCTGACAGTTCATCCAGGTGTGACGCAACACCTTGTAGTCCCGACAGCGCAGCGGAGACGGCATCCAAGGTTGGAAGCACGCGACTTTCCAGACGTCCCAAAGACGACAGCCCTCTCCACATCAACTCGCGCTGCAAAACACGAAGGTCACGGTGGCGCAGTGAAAGATAGTGACAAAGGTTCTCAATCGCTGGTCTATGTTGCGCGGGAACCACCGCTGAGCCGCACAGACCTTGCAACAAATCTTGCGCATGAGCAGCAATGTCAGCGCGAAGGTCAATAACGTCGCGATGCAATGCCTCCAAGGCGATTGAATTCTCGTTCGAAGCGGAATTAAACTGTGCCATCGCCACCATCCTCGATTTATCCAGAAGACATAAGCCTTCCGGACATAAATGACTGATGTCTGCTCACACCGCTTTGCGCTACGTCAACCCCCTCGCAAATTACACAAAAGCAATTTCGAAAAGCGGTAGCATCGAAATTGAGGGTGTTTACGAGGTTAAGCCGAGGGCTAGATTCCCGACGAAACCATACATGGCATGGCCCAGAGCTTACTTCAAAATGGATTATTTCAACGAGGCTAGGTCACCATGACAATGACAAACGCCAAGCCCCTGCGGTTGAGGGGCTTTGATGGTATTGCGGTGATTTATTTGGTTGCGGGGGCAGGATTTGAACCTGCGGCCTTCAGGTTATGAGCCTGACGAGCTACCGGGCTGCTCCACCCCGCGTTATATTTTAGTGTATTTTTCAACGTAAGAAGGGTCGCTTTATGCGACCCTTTTTGTTGTCGGCAGGGCCGAATTTTTGGAGAGAAGATGATTGATTTGATTGATGTCTTTACAACATTGCCATTAGCAGACCTGGCAGCGACCTACTCTCCCGCGTCTTAAGACGAAGTACCATTGGCGCAGGGGCGTTTCACGGCCGTGTTCGGAATGGGAACGGGTGCGGCCGCCCCGCCATGACCACCAGGTCAGCTAAGGGCAATGTTGATGCTCTCGCATCAACATTGTTCCCTTTTCTTTGGCAAACCCATCTTCTTCGCTTGCGCTCAGAAGGGTGCCAAAGCGTTGATACGGAACCGTATTGATGCTTTGCATAATTGAGAAGCTGGTGGGCGTTGCCCGTTTTCTTATTGTGTGAACACGTCTTTTTTGTTTCCGTGGCCGTGACGAGCTCCGCTCGCAAGGCCAAGGGCCGTCGCACCTGATGGTGCGGGCCGTCCGCAGCGAAGGCTCAAAGAGCCGACAGCGTCAGGACAAAACAGATGGCATCATCAAAGCCGAAGGCTTTGATGAGCATGGTCAATGAGAACGATTAAGCCAATCGAGCTATTAGTAACGGTAAGCTTCGCAGGTTACCCTGCTTCCACACCCGTCCTATCAACGTGGTCGTCTTCCACGGCTCTGATAGGGAATACTCGTTTTCAGGTTGGTTTCCCGCTTAGATGCCTTCAGCGGTTATCCATTCCATATATAGCTACCCTGCTATGCCGTTGGCACGACAACAGGTCCACCAGAGATATGTCCATCCCGGTCCTCTCGTACTAGGGACAGATCCTGTCAATATTCCTACACCCACGGCAGATAGGGACCGAACTGTCTCACGACGTTCTGAACCCAGCTCACGTACCGCTTTAATTGGCGAACAGCCAAACCCTTGGGACCTGCTCCAGCCCCAGGATGCGATGAGCCGACATCGAGGTGCCAAACAACCCCGTCGATATGGACTCTTGGGGGTCATCAGCCTGTTATCCCCGGCGTACCTTTTATCCGTTGAGCGATGGCCCTTCCACGCGGGACCACCGGATCACTATGACCGACTTTCGTCTCTGCTCGACTTGTCAGTCTCGCAGTCAGGCGGGCTTATGCCATTGCACTCGACGACCGATTTCCGACCGGTCTGAGCCCACCATCGCGCGCCTCCGTTACTCTTTCGGAGGCGACCGCCCCAGTCAAACTACCCACCATACACTGTCCCGGATCCGGATAACGGACCGCGGTTAGACATCCATGACGATAAGGGTGGTATTTCAAGGATGGCTCCACTCGAACTGGCGTCCAAGCTTCAAAGCCTACCACCTATCCTACACATGCCGACACGAATGCCAGTGTAAAGCTATAGTAAAGGTGCACGGGGTCTTTCCGTCTGACCGCAGGAACCCCGCATCTTCACGGGGAATTCAATTTCACTGAGTCTATGTTGGAGACAGCGGGGAAGTCGTTACGCCATTCGTGCAGGTCGGAACTTACCCGACAAGGAATTTCGCTACCTTAGGACCGTTATAGTTACGGCCGCCGTTTACTGGGGCTTCAATTCAAAGCTTGCACCTCTCCTTTTAACCTTCCAGCACCGGGCAGGCGTCAGACCCTATACGTCGTCTTGCGACTTCGCAGAGCCCTGTGTTTTTGATAAACAGTCGCTACCCCCTGGTCTGTGCCACCCCTCTCCACTTGCGTAAAAAGGGGTCACGCTTCTTCCGAAGTTACGCGTGCAATTTGCCGAGTTCCTTCAACATAGTTCTCTCAAGCGCCTTGGTATACTCTACCTGACCACCTGTGTCGGTTTCGGGTACGGTCTATACGGTGGAGCTATTTCCTGGAACCACTCCACTGCACAATCAATCCAGTAAGACTGTACAATTTGTGTGATCCGTCACTACCACCAGGCCCACGAATATTAACGTGGTTCCCATCGACTACGCATTTCTGCCTCGCCTTAGGGGCCGGCTAACCCTGCTCAGATTAACTTTAAGCAGGAACCCTTGGTCTTTCGGCGAGGGGGTCTCTCACCCCCTTTATCGTTACTCATGTCAACATTCGCACTTCCGATACCTCCAGGATGTCTCACGACTGTCCCTTCACAGGCTTACGGAACGCTCCGCTACCACGTGCATTACTGCACATCCTCAGCTTCGGTGCATGGCTTTAGCCCCGTTACATTTTCGGCGCAAAGACCCTTATTTAGACCAGTGAGCTGTTACGCTTTCTTTAAATGATGGCTGCTTCTAAGCCAACATCCTGGTTGTTTTGGGATCCTCACATCCTTTCCCACTTAGCCATGACTTGGGGACCTTAGCTGGAGGTCAGGGTTGTTGCCCTCTTCACGACGGACGTTAGCACCCGCCGTGTGTCTGCCGATTAGTACTCTCAGGTATTCGGAGTTTGGTTAGGATCAGTAAGACGGTGAGTCCCCATAGCCCATCCAGTGCTCTACCCCCTGAGGTATTCGATCGACGCACTACCTAAATAGTTTTCGCGGAGAACCAGCTATTTCCGAGTTTGATTGGCCTTTCACCCCTAACCACAAGTCATCCCAATCTATTGCAACAGATGCGGGTTCGGTCCTCCAGTTGGTGTTACCCAACCTTCAACCTGCTCATGGCTAGATCACTCGGTTTCGGGTCTAATGCAACTAACTCAATCGCGCTATTAACACTCGCTTTCGCTGCGCCTACACCTACCGGCTTAAGCTTGCTAGTTACACTAAGTCGTTGACCCATTATACAAAAGGTACGCAGTCAGGCTTTCGCCCTCCTACTGTTTGTAGGCATCCGGTTTCAGGTTCTATTTCACTCCCCTTGTCGGGGTGCTTTTCACCTTTCCCTCACGGTACTTGTTCGCTATCGGTCATGCACGAGTACTTAGGCTTGGAGAGTGGTCTCCCCATGTTCGAACAGGATTTCACGTGTCCCGCCCTACTCTAGGACAATGAGTGTTCTACGCGTACGGGGCTGTCACCCACTATGGCCAAGCTTTCCAACTTGTTCCGCTTTATTCCTCATTGCCACTGGCCTGGTCCGTGTTCGCTCGCCACTACTTACGGAGTCTCGGTTGATGTCCTTTCCTTCGGGTACTTAGATGTTTCAGTTCCCCGAGTTCGCTTCTTACCCCTATGTATTCAGGATAAGATACCTTATTAACAATGCTTAGAAACCCAAGCCGTCATCACTGACAGTTTGGATTTTCTAAGCATTTAAGGTGGGTTTCCCCATTCGGAAATCCATGGATCAAAGCTTATTCGCAGCTCCCCACGGCTTATCGCAGCGTATCACGTCCTTCATCGCCTGTGCATGCCAAGGCATCCACCAAATGCCCTTACGACACTTAATCGTTCTCATTGCCAATGCTCATCATCTCGCTGTCGCCTCCAAAGGAAACGAGCAACAGGCCGGGTTACCTTTTACAACCCAACCAAACCAATGATGCCATCGACGTGTTCGATAGATCTGCTTTATTGGAGCTACGCCGAGCAGCTCACTTGCAGTCTATCTTAAGACCAGCTTCTCGAGATCAAATCCGGTACCGCGCGGTCAGGCAACGGTAATCCGATCATTCATCAGACATCGTCAAAGACGATGAACAACGAACGATCCAGAGTG
>NZ_CP192696.1:3025000-3495000 GCF_021462805.2 Allorhizobium sp. Av2
GCACTATGAAATCATCGTCAATGGCACCAAGGTCGATCCGATGAAGGTTCGTCTGCCGGACGGCAAGTCGCTGAACGGCGGCACATTGGCAAAATTCGAGCAAGAACGGCAGCGCATCGACGATCTCTTGAGCAGTGCCGAGAAAAATCGGCAGCTTGCTGCCAACAATTGATGCAACAATCGACATGACATGGAAATGGCGGCCCGAAAGCCGCCATCAATGAGGTTCGAATAAAGGGGACGCTGGATGGTCTTAGGCTGCGACCTGATCCATCGGCTTGACCGGCTCGATCAGCAGCCGGTCCGAACCGGCGGTGATTTTCACCTCGCTACCATCTAGCACTTCACCTGACAGGATCTGCTCGGCCAGCGGGTCTTGCAAGTATTTCTGGATCACCCGTTTCAACGGCCTTGCCCCATAAACCGGGTCGTAGCCCTTATTGGCCATCCAATCACGCGCATCTCCACCAAGATCGACAGTGATCTTGCGTTCAGCCAACAGAGCCAGGAGCCGCTGCATCTGGATCTCAACAATCGCACCCATTTCACTGCGCCGCAGGCGATGGAACAGGATGATCTCATCAACACGGTTGAGGAATTCGGGACGGAAAGAAGCCCGAACCACAGACATCACCTGGTCGCGAACACTATCGACATCCTCGTTTTCACCAAGGGCTGTCAGGTACTCGGCCCCGAGATTGGACGTCATGATGATGATCGTGTTCTTGAAATCCACCGTGCGGCCCTGACCATCGGTCAGACGACCGTCATCCAGAACCTGCAAGAGCACATTGAAGACATCGGGATGCGCCTTTTCGATCTCATCGAACAGCACGACCTGGTAAGGCTTGCGCCGCACCGATTCCGTCAGAGCGCCGCCTTCCTCATAGCCGACATAGCCCGGAGGCGCGCCGATCAGCCGGGATACGGAGTGTTTCTCCATATATTCCGACATGTCGAGGCGAACCATGGCCGTTTCATCGTCAAACAGGAACCGAGCCAGCGACTTGGTCAACTCTGTTTTGCCGACGCCAGTCGGACCGAGGAAGATGAAGGAACCAATCGGCCGGTTTGGGTCTTGAAGTCCGGCCCGCGACCGGCGCACGGCCCGCGATACGGCCTGCACCGCATCGCCCTGCCCGACCACCGATTTCGCCAGCTCGTCTTCCATGCGCAGCAGCTTTTCCCGTTCGCCCTGCAACATCCGGTCCACCGGGATGCCGGTCCAACGCGAGACGATATGAGCGATATTGTCGGGTGTCACCACTTCCTGCACCATGCTGGCCGCGCCAGAGGCATCCTTTGCCTCGGCATCGGTCAACTGCTTTTCGAGGCCTGGAATAACGCCATAGGCAAGTTCGCCGGCACGCTGGAATTCGCCCTTGCGCTGGGCGATGGCCAAGTCGTTGCGCGCCTCATCAAGCTGACGCTTGAGATCGGCCGCAAGACCCAGCTTCTGTTTTTCCGACTGCCAGCGGGCCGTCAGCGCATCGGCTTCTTCTTCCAGCGAGGCCAATTCGCTTTCCAGCCGCTTCAAGCGGTCGGCGGACGCGATGTCGGTTTCCTTTTTCAGGGCTTCCCGCTCGATCTTCAACTGAATGATACGGCGGTCCAATTCATCCAGCTCTTCCGGCTTGGAATCCACCTGCATGCGCAGACGCGAGGCAGCTTCGTCCATCAAGTCGATGGCTTTGTCCGGCAGGAAGCGGTCGGTGATGTAACGATTCGACAAGGTCGCAGCTGCGACGATGGCCGAATCGGCAATCCGAACCTTGTGATGCTGCTCATATTTTTCCTTGAGGCCGCGCAGGATGGAAATCGTATCCTCCACCGTCGGCTCATCCACCATCACAGGCTGGAAACGCCGTGCAAGCGCCGGGTCTTTTTCCACATGCTTGCGATATTCGTCCAGCGTCGTTGCCCCAACGCAATGCAATTCGCCACGCGCCAGTGCGGGTTTCAGCAAGTTGGACGCATCCATGGCGCCATCGCTCTTGCCCGCGCCGACCAGCGTGTGCATTTCGTCGATAAACAGGATGATCTCGCCGTTATCGGCCTGAACTTCGTTCAACACGGCCTTCAAGCGTTCCTCGAATTCACCGCGATATTTGGCCCCGGCAATCAGGGAGCCCATATCCAGCGCCATCAGTTTCTTGTCTTTAAGACTTTCGGGCACATCGCCGTTGACGATACGAATAGCCAGGCCTTCGGCAATCGCCGTCTTGCCAACGCCGGGTTCACCGATCAGGACCGGATTGTTCTTGGTGCGGCGCGACAGGACTTGCATCGTGCGGCGAATTTCATCATCGCGACCGATCACCGGATCGAGCCGGCCTTCTCGTGCCTCTGCCGTCAAGTCACGGGCATATTTCTTCAAAGCGTCGAAGCCCTGTTCGGCATTGGCGGTGTCGGCGGTGCGTCCCTTGCGGACATCATTGATCACCTGGTTCAACGCCGCAGCCGTAACCCCGCCCTTTTTCAGGCTGGCAGATGTGGATGCCGAGGTTTCGACCGCCAGGGCCAGCAGCAGCCGCTCAACGGTAACGAAACTGTCGCCCGCCTTCTTGGCCGCGTCTTCTGCGGTGGAAAACACCCGGGCCAGGGGCTGGGCAAGATAGACCTGACCATTGCCACCAGACACTTTCGGCAGCTTGGCAAGCGCCGCATCATTGGCAATCCTGACTTCCTTTGGATCGCCGCCCGCGCGGCTGATCAGCGAGGAGGCCATGCCCTGCTCATCATCCAGAAGCACTTTCAACACATGTTCAGGGGTAAATTGCTGGTGGCCTTCCGACAGCGCATGCGTCTGGGCAGACTGCAAAAAGCCGCGCACCCGTTCGGAATATTTTTCAACGTTCATTTTCGCTCTCCAGTCTCCAGGCCGCCCGTCAAGGCACGGCATGGTTTTTGAGGATCAGGCCCCCATTCGGCAGGCCCGGTGATTGAATCCAATCCTTTAAAGGGATTCCGTTCAATTCGTCAAAGCTGATATGGGGAGGCGATTTTGCCCTTTAAAGAGCGGCTTGCGACAAAAAAACAGCCGCTCTTGATGAAGCGCAAACGACCGAAAACAAACCACCCAAAAGTAAAAAGCCCCTGCTCCAGAAAAGGAGAAGGGGCTAATTTTGGTCATCGGTCATTTCCGAGTGTGTCTGGCCAGAGTCTGTCTGGTTCAATCACCGATGGATATTATTCCGAAACGATATCGGCAAGAGCCGGAGCATCGCCATTATTGGCCTTGTCGCGACCCTTGGCCGGTGGCTTGCCTTCGGCACTCGCCTCACCATTCGCTTCGGCCGCAATCTCTTCAGCTGTGCGGCGCGGACGGCGCGGACGGGCAGCGGGCGTGCGGCGGCGGGTCTGGGGCCGATCCGACTTTGCGCTGGCCTGCTGTGCGCTTTCCTCAGCGGCAAATTCAGCTTCGACCGGGGTCTTCTCAATCACCGGCTGCGGTCCGCTTCCGGCAATGTCCAGCTCAGGCTGCGGCTGGGCAATCGGCTGTGGTCGGCGGTCCTGATGAGTGCGCTCGCGGCGGTCCGGACGCTCCGTGCGTTCTGGCCGCTCGGCCCGTTCTGGACGGTCCTGACGTTCGGTGCGCTCCTGCTGGGCGCGCTCTGGCTGAACCCGTTCCTGCTGGATGCGGGGCTGCTGAACAGGCATTTCTGGCTGCTGCTGGTAGCCACGGTCCAGACCGTTATCGCCCTCGTCGCCATCCATGTCGGAACCGTCGCGGTCATTATAGTCGCGATCGTCGCGATGGACCCGCTCCTGCATCTGCGCCTGAGCGGCGGCAATGATGCGGTTATAATGTTCTGCATGCTGCAAATAGTTCTCGGCCATGACCCGGTCACCGGAACTATGCGAATCGCGCGCCAGCGCCATATATTTTTCAGCGATATGCTGCGCCGTGCCGCGGATCTTCACGTCAGGGCCCGAACTGTCATAGGTGCGGGTCAGCGGGTTGGAGCCCTTGCGGTTGAAATTGTTTCCGTTGTTATTATTGCTGCCGCCACTGCTACGCCCCCGACTGCGCTTGTTTTGCTGTCCTGGCCTCATCGATTACTCACCTGATTTCTGTCTTGCTGATATGAGGGCGACGCGGCCCGTTCGCTCAATCGAACCGGGGCTCCACGCGCTGCGGGGCATACTGCGCCAATGCAACATACGGCCGCTGGTGACTATCACAGCTCCTTGCATTCTATAAAATGCGTGAGGGTCGACTGTAACACGTTAACATTCTGCATAATTTTCGCCCTTAACCCGACCTCGGCTTAAGGAATCAAGCAGTAAATTATTTGATCCACGCACCAGGATCATTCGCGCCGCTACCGTCTCCTTAAGGAGGCATGTTTGCGGTCGACCCAGAGCCAAACGAATCTTTGTTCATTCCCCGCTGCCCGGTGCGTGTTTGCAACCTATCCCGCTTCCTTTCGAAAACCAAGCCCTTTCTTTGCATTGCAGAAAGTTCCTTGGTGAATACCACTATAGTTGCGGTCCGGTCTGAGCAAACAGCAGAATCCGATCATTATCGCCGTGATCCTTTGCGCTTTCCACAAGAACGAAGCTATTGTTTGCGAAAAGTTGCGTCACCGCCATCGCCTGATCATAACCGATTTCTACCCCAACCAGACCGCCCGGTTTCAGAAAATCGGCTGCACCAGCGGCAATTGCACGGTAAGCATCCAGCCCATCGTCGCCACCGTCAAGTGCTACGGCAGGATCGTAAAGCCGAACGTCAGGGGCCAGATCTTCAATCACCCTGCTGACGATATAGGGCGGATTCGACAGAATGATGTCAAAACGGCCTGACAAAGCCTCGTACCAATGGCTTTGCAGCGTCTCGAACCGGTCTGCAAGGTTATTGGCTGCGGCGTTCTGCCGCGCCATGGCCAGCGCTTCGGCGGAAATATCGGTCGCCAATGCCGTAGCTGCCGGACATTCCTGCAAAAGCGCCAATGCAATCGCACCGGTGCCCGTCCCCATATCCAACAGGCGGACGCTACCATTCTTCGCCACCATGGCATGAAGATGCGGCAAAACACGCTCGATCAGGATTTCCGTATCGGGTCGCGGTTCCAATGTTGCTGGCGACAGGGCCAGTTCCAGACCGTAAAAGGCCCGGCGTCCCAAAATCCGGTGGACAGGCTCAAACATCAGCCGCCGCGCGATTGCGGCCTCGATCAGGCTCGTCTCATCGGCGCTTAATACCCGGCTGTCCTGCACGATAAGATCGGTCGCCGTCAGTCCAAGAAGACCGGCAATCAAGGTCCGCGCATCACCTGGCGCATCGGCGATAGCCGCTTGCGCAAACCGGAGACGGGCGGCAGTGATCGCCTGCTTTAGCGTCACCGGTGCGCCTGTCATGCCTGTTCGCCGAGTTGTGCCAATTGCCCAGCTTGATAATCGGCGATCAGGGCATCGACCACTTCATCGATTTCGCCAATCATCATCCGGTCGAGCTTGTAGAGGGTCAGGTTGATCCGATGATCGGTAACCCGGCCCTGGGGGAAATTATAGGTGCGGATCCGCTCGGACCGGTCACCAGAGCCAACCTGGCTCTTGCGATCCGCCGACCGTTCGCTGTCGGCCCGCTGGCGTTCCATGTCGAACAGACGCGAGCGTAGCACCTGCATGGCCTTCGCCCGGTTCTGGTGCTGGGATTTTTCCGAGCTGGTCACCACCAGACCAGTCGGCAGATGGGTGATGCGCACCGCAGAGTCCGTGGTGTTGACGTGCTGGCCGCCTGCCCCGGAGGAGCGCATCGTGTCGATGCGAATGTCTTCAGCCCGAACCTCGATATCAATCTCTTCGGCCTCGGGCAAAACCGCCACGGTGGCAGCTGATGTATGGATACGCCCTTGCGTTTCCGTATCGGGAACGCGCTGCACCCGGTGAACACCGGATTCGAATTTCAACTTGGAAAACACCCCGCGGCCGGTCACAGTGGCGATGATTTCCTTAAAGCCGCCGGCATCGCCTTCGCTGGAAGACAGGACCTCGACTTTCCAGCCCTTGCCCGCCGCAAAGCGCTCATACATCCGAAACAGGTCACCAGCAAACAGCGCCGCTTCGGACCCGCCCGTTCCGGCGCGGATTTCCAGGATCGCACTTTTCTCGTCAGCGGCATCCTTGGGCAGAAGCTGGATCTGGATTTCCTTTTCCAGTCCTTCCAGCCGTGCCTCGACATCCGGCAGTTCCATTTCCGCCAGATCGCGCATCTCGCGGTCGGTGGACTTGTCGGCCAGCAGCGCCTTCAGATCGGCAACTTCCTTTTCCGCCAGCCCCAGTTCCCGGATGGCTTTGACCACCGGCTGCAACTCCGAATATTCCGAGGCAAGCTTGACATAGACATCGGCAGCAGGCCCGGCGGACATGCGCGCCTCGATTTCGCCAAACCGGCGCTCAAGCTCGCGCATTTTATCGACAGGAAGCTTCGCCACCCTTTACCTCTTGTTTTTCTTCAGAAATCAGACCGGAACGCCGTTTTGTTCGGCAAACCGTGTCAGGAAAGCCCGGATCGGCTCGCTTGGCCTGTTGTCGTCCAGCAGCGCGTTCAACTCAGCGGAAAGCCTGCCGATATCCAATTGCAACAGCATGGCCTTGATCGGGCCGATGGCCGTCGGCGACATCGACACCGAGCGGAAGCCGATAGCAAACAGCGCCATGGATGACAACGGCTTTCCCGCCATCTCGCCGCACAGCGTCACCGGCGTATCATGCCGGTCAGCGGCGCGGACAATATCGCGCAGAATGCGCAGGAAAGGCCTGCCCAGATTATCAAACCGGTCGGACACCCGGGCATTGCCCCGGTCCACCGCCATAGAAAACTGGAACAGGTCATTGGAGCCAACCGAGACGAAATCCACTTCCTGCATCAACTCATCGAGTTGCCACATCAGGGCTGGGACCTCCAGCATCACACCAAATTGCAGCCGCTTTGGCAGGCCGTGGCCGAATTTGGAAATATGATGCACTTCCTTTTGCAGCAATTCGCGGGCGGCGCGGATTTCCGACACTTCCGTGACCATCGGCAGCATCATCTTCAATTCGCCGCCGGTCGCGGCCTTCAACAATGCCCGCATCTGGGTACGCAACAGGCCGGGCCGGTCCAGCGACAACCGGATGGCGCGCCAGCCGAGAGCTGGGTTTTCTTCTTCATGGCTGCGGAAATAGGGCAGAACCTTGTCGCCGCCGATATCCAGCGTGCGGAAGGTGACCGGTCGGCCCTTCGCCTGTTTCAGCACATTGCGATAAAGCGCTTCCTGCTCATCGGCCTTGGGCATGGTCGAGGCGATCATGAATTGCAGCTCGGTGCGGAACAGGCCGATGCCCTCGGCCCCCGATTCCGCCAATTGCGGCAAATCAACCATCAATCCGGCATTCATCTGCAATTTGATTCGCTGGCCGTCCTTGCTGAGCGGCTCAACATCGCGCAGCGCCTTAAACTGTTCCTGACGGCGGGCGCGCAGCTTGACCTTTTCCTCATAGGCGGCCTGAAGATCGACCATCGGGCGCACATGCACCTTGCCGTCATCGCCGTCGATGATGACCGCATCACCGTTTTCAGCCAGCGCCACGGCACCGGCTGCCTGCCCGACCACGGCAATGCCCATGGCGCGGGCAACAATCACCACATGGCTGGTGACGGCACCGTCTTCAAGCACCAGACCGCGAATATTCTGGCGTGGATAATCGAGCAGTTCCGCCGCACCCATGGCACGAGCGAAAATCACTGCATCAGCCGGGAAGCTTTCCGCACTACTGCCGGAAAATCCGGTCAGCTGGCGCAGCAACCGGTTGGCAAGATCGTCGAAATCATGCATGCGCTCGCGCATATAGGGATCGGTCAGGCGCATCATCCGCGCCTTGGTATCGCTCTGAACCTTTTCGACGGCGGCTTCCGCCGTCAGGCCGTTGCGGATCGCCTCTTCCATGCGCCGCACCCAGCCCTGGTCATGGGCAAACATCCTGTAGGTTTCCAGAACCTCGCGATGCTCGCCTTCCATCGCCACTTCGCGGCGCGACAGCATGTCATCGATGGAAATGCGCAGCGAGCCGAGCGATTCGGCCATCCGCTTCAGCTCGGTCTCGGTATCCTCGTTCAACAGATTGGTGACGACGATGCGCGGCTCGTGCAGCACGACATGGCCAAGGCCGATGCCCTCGCTATAGCTGTCGCCATCGATGGTCACGGCCCGCGTCAGGTCCAGTTCAAGGCCAGGCCGGGTAATCTTCTTCAAATCGCCAGTGGCAATCATTTCGGCCAGCACCATGGCCGTGGTTTCAAGCGCTTCAAGCTCGTCTTCCCGATAATTCCGTTGCGCCTTGTTCTGGACGACAAGAACGCCAAGACTGCGGCCAGCCCGCAAAATCGGCACGCCGAGGAAGGAATGATAAATTTCCTCACCGGTTTCAGGGAGATAGCGGAAAGCGGGATGCGCCTGCGCATCGGAAAGATTGAGCGGTTGGGCGGATGCCGCGATGGTACCGACCAGACCTTGCCCCATTTTCAGCTGGGCCAGATGCACCGCGTCGGGATTGAGACCTTCGGTCGCATAAAGCTCCAGAACACCATCGGAGCGCAGCACATAAACGGAGCAAACTTCGGCAACCATATTGCTCGCGATCTGACGAGTGATACGGTCAAGACGCTCCTGAGGCTCAAGGGGCTCCGCCATCAATTCGCGAAGCCGCTTGAGGAGGACGCGCGGACCTGCGGAAAGGTCTCTCATCGCGTGCATGCTCCCGATAATGACAATCCAGGCGCGAAATGCGCCCGGAGGTAGTGATCAAGGGTGGCAAATTCCCACCCGTTGATCAAGCCTTATCGAGACCGTAGCAGGAATGCAAAGTGCGAACAGCCAATTCGGCGTAAGGACCGTCGATCAGGATGGAAATCTTGATCTCGGAGGTGGTGATCGCCTTGATATTGATGCCTTTATCGGCAAGTGCACGGAAAGCGGTCGCCGCAACCCCTGCGTGGCTGCGCATGCCGATGCCGATCACCGAGACCTTGACCAGGCCCTTTTCGCTCTGCACCACGTCGAAGCCGATTTTTTCCTGGTTGTCGGAGAGCACCTGCAGCGCTTTGTCCACATCACCAGACGGGACGGTAAATGTCATATCGGTCTTGGAACCGTCCTCGGAAATATTCTGGACGATCATATCGACATTGATATGCGATTCGGACAAAGGCCCGAAAATCGCCGCCGAGACACCGGGGCGGTCGGCCAGCCGACGCAGGGATATCTGGGCTTCGTCCTTGGCATAGGCAATGCCGGTCACAACTTCTTGTTCCACGATCTCTTCCTCATCGCAAATCAACGTTCCGGGCGGGTTCAGCACGTCACCCATGCCCGGAGCATCGGGATCTTCAAAGCTGGAGCGCACAAACGTGCGCACCTTGTGTACCATGGCCAGTTCGACGGAGCGCACCTGCAATACCTTGGCGCCAAGCGAAGCCATTTCCAGCATTTCCTCAAACGCCACTTTTTTCAGGCGGCGTGCCTTGGGCTCAATGCGCGGATCGGTGGTATAGACACCATCCACATCGGTATAGATGTCACAACGGTCAGCCTTGACAGCTGCCGCGATTGCCACCGCCGAGGTATCGGACCCGCCGCGGCCTAGCGTGGCAATGCGATTGTCCGGGCCGATGCCCTGGAAACCGGCGACTACGGCGACCTGGCCTTCGCCCATGCGGCGGATGATATCGGAACCGTCGATGTCCTGGATGCGAGCCGCGCCATGGGCATTGTCGGTCTTGATGGCGATCTGCCAGCCCTGCCAGGAGCGGGCATTGATACCGAGCGATTGCAGGGCGATGGCCAGCAGACCGGATGTCACCTGTTCACCAGAGGCCACGATAGCGTCATATTCGCGCGCATCATAGAAAGGCGAAGCAGCACCGGCGACCTTGGGCATGGTCTGGACCCAGTCCACCAATTCGTTGGTTTTGCCGGACATGGCCGAAACCACCACGGCAACTTCGTGGCCGGCATCCACTTCACGTTTCACATGCCGCGCCACGTTGTGAATGCGTTCAAGATTGGCGACGGATGTACCGCCGAATTTCATCACAATGCGCGCCATGGCCCGACCGTCTCGACCTCAAACCTGTGCCGGACATGTCCGGCTGAAACCAATCTCTGCATTTCACAATGCGGCTGGCGGGCTTTTAGACAATTCGGGGCCAAGGTGCAACGGCAAGTTCACTGCATTGAGGCGGCATCGGTGCCGCTTTCTATGCAAACGTTTTTGTCATGAATTTGGGATACCCCATTCAGCGATAATTCAGTAGAGAACGGCAACATGTCCAATACCGTTAATACCAAGGCTCGAAGATGCTAACGCATCCTCGCCTTAAGCGAGTTTCGAATATCTCAAATGCGTCAAAGGCTTGAGATATTCGAAAAAGGAATACCAACTGCCATTTTTAATGGCAGTTGGTATAAGATTTACCGCATATTTCCTTAAACCTGTCAGGGTTTCAGGGGAAATTCATGCGGCGGATGCCAACTGGGCATAGGCGCTACATATAAAGTGCTGCCGCGAACCGGTCACGGCAGTCAAAAGCAGTCAATGAAAGGGACGATCGCATGGCAGCCGAAATACAATCCGAGAACCAGGAAAGCGCGGAGTCGCCGACCAGGTCCGGATGGCGGGCGGCCCTTGCCGATTATGGCAGGGCGATTGCCGCCGTGTTCACGCTGGTCATTTTCGCCGCCGTGGCGCTGGCGATCTACCGGCTGACGGAAGAAGTCAGCTATGACGACGTCGTCTCGGCCATGGCCACCACAGGGTATGACCAGATCCTGCTGGCAGTGGTGTTTACCGCGCTCAGCTTCCTGTCACTGTGTCTCTACGACTGGAACGCCATGGAATTCATCGGCCGCAAACGCCCGATGGCGGAAGTGGCGCTGACCGCCTTCAGTGCCTATGCGGTTGGCAATGCGGCGGGCTTCGGCATGCTGTCGGGTGGCGCGATCCGCTACCGGGCCTATTCGCGGGCAGGCCTTGCCCCGGATGAAATCGGTCGTGTCATCGCCTTCGTCACCCTGTCCTTCAGCCTGGGGCTTGCCGCTGTCACCGCGCTATCGCTTATTCCGATGTCGTCGGAAATCGCGCCGCTGCTGAATATCAACCCGCTCTGGCTGCGCGGATTGGCGATTGCCATCGTCCTTGGCTTTGCCGTGCTGATCGTCATCGGCCAGCGCCGCAGCCTGACCTTTGCCGGCGTGACCCTGCGGATGGCCGATACCCCGACCCTGTCGCGGCAGTTTCTGGTCACCGTGGCTGATCTGGCCTTTTCCGCCTCGGTCGTCTATGCGCTCTTGCCCGAACAGGCCGCCATTTCCTGGCCGGCCTTCTTTGCAATCTATTCCATTGCCATCGGGATCGGCGTGCTCAGCCACGTGCCTGCCGGTATCGGCGTGTTTGAAACCGTCATCATCGCTGCCCTTGGCCCGACCACCAATATCGACGCGGTGCTTGCCTCGCTGGTGGTCTACCGCCTGATCTATTATGTTTTGCCGCTGATTCTGGCCATCGTATTGGTGACGATCACCGAGCTGCGCCATTATTCCAAAACCCCGGCGCTGGCTGGGGTCGGGCGCACGGCGGCCCGAATATCACCTGCACTTCTCGGCGCGCTAACCTTTATTCTCGGCGTCATGCTGATTTTCTCCAGCGTCACGCCGACGCCGGAAAGCAATCTGGAATTCCTGCAAAACATCGTGCCGCTGCCCGTGGTGGAAGGCGCACATTTCTTCACCAGCCTGCTCGGGCTGTTTCTGGTCATCGCGGCGCGCGGCCTTGCCCAGCGGCTGGACGGCGCGTGGTGGGCGGCGATGGTCGGAGCATCGACCGCCCTGGTCCTGTCGCTGCTGAAAGCCTTTGCGGTGCTGGAAGCCTCGGCGCTGGCCATCCTGCTGATCGGCCTGTTCGCCAGCAAGCGGCTGTTCATTCGCCCCGCCTCTCTGTTTCGCCAGGTGCTGACCTCGTCCTGGCTGACCGCCATCGCCCTGATCTGCATTTTTGCCTGCTTCATGCTGTTCTTCGTCTATCGCGATGTCGATTACACCCGTTCGCTCTGGTGGGAATTCGAGTTTTCGGAAGAAGCGCCGCGTTCGCTGCGCGCCATGCTGGGCCTGACGATCTTCTCGTCAGCGCTGGCGGTCTTCAGCCTACTACGCCCCGCAGCGCCCGCGGTGACGCCGTCAAGCCCGGAAGATATCGAGAAGGCCGTCACCATTCTCAGCAAGTCGGATGTGGCCGATAGCAATCTGGTGCGCACCGGCGACAAGGCCGTGATGTTTTCACCGGATGGCCTGGCATTCCTGATGTATGGCAAGCAGGGCCGCTCGTGGATCGCCTTTCTCGATCCGGTCGGGCCGAAAAAGTCCCGCGACGAACTGGTTTGGCAATTCGTCGAATCGGCTCGTCTGGCCGGCTGCCGGGCCGTCTTCTACCAGGCTTCGCCCGTGCTGCTGCCGGCGATTGCCGATGCCGGCATGCAGGCCTTCAAACTGGGAGAACTGGCGGTCGTCGATCTCTCTCGCTTCGACCTGAAGGGCGGGAAATGGGCCAATCTGCGCCAGAGCGCCGCCAAGGCCGAGCGCGACGGGCTGAGTTATGAAATCATCGCCCTCGCCGACGTGCCTGGAATTCTCGAGGATCTGCGCGCTGTGTCGGATGGCTGGCTTGCCCAGCACCGCGCCAAGGAAAAGGGCTTTTCCCTCGGCGCCTTCACCGATGACTATATCCTGAGCCAGCCGGTGATTGTGCTGCGTTTCGAAGGCCGGATCGTCGCTTTTGCCAATATTCTGGTGACGGAAACCAAGGCCGAGTCATCCATCGACCTGATGCGCTTTTCGCCAGAGGCACCGAAGGGATCGATGGACTATCTGTTCGTCAGCCTGCTGACCCATCTGCGCAGCGAAGGTTACGGACATTTCAACCTTGGCATGGCGCCCCTATCAGGCCTGTCGAGACGCGATGTGGCCCCGGTCTGGGATCGCATTGCCAACACATTCTATGAGCATGGTGAGCGCTTCTATAATTTCAAGGGGCTTCGGGCTTTCAAGACAAAGTTTCATCCCGAATGGCAACCCCGCTATCTCGCCGTGTCAGGCGGCCTCAGTCCGGTCATCGCGCTCCTGGACGCAACTCTCCTGATCGGTGGCGGTCTGAAAGGCGTGGTAAAGAAATGAAATCGTCAACTTCTCGTCTCACCAAGGGCGGTCTGGCCCGTAATTGTCTGGCCGCCGCCGTTCTGGCATGGGCATCGTCCACGGCTGTTTTCGTGCAACCAGCCCTGGCCGAGGACTCAAAATACGAAACAGGCACGATACCTGATCCGGTCATCGCCATGCCGGACGACAAACCGAAATCCATCGTTTTCCTACTGTCCGACAAGGACGGCTGGAGCGACAAGATGAAGACTGAGGCTGAAAGATTGCGCAGTAACGGCTCGATTGTCGTCGGCATCGATACGCCGCGCTATCTGCAATCCCTGCAGGCCGATCTAAAGTCATCCGATGAGGACGATTGCATCTATACCGTTTCCGACATCGAGGATCTGTCCCATCAGATCCAGCGGCGTGTCGGCGGTGCGGATTACCTGCCGCCGCTGGTGGCGGGCATCGGCGAAGGCGGCACGCTGGCGCTGGCGATCCTGGCCCAGACACCTAATGCAACCATCGGCGAAACGCTGGCTGTCGATCCCGGCGAGGTCATTCCCCTGCCCGAGCAGTTCTGCACGCCGGCGGTGAAGACCGAAAAGAATGGCGGCATCGTCTATGGATTGACTGACGGCGCGCTTCCCGATCCGGCAAGCGTCCGGTTTTCGCCCTCTGCCGATCCTGCCGGGCGTGCCCATGTGGCCGATCTCCTGAAGGATCATTCCGATATCGACGTGGCCGACAGCCAGAAGCCCGCTGCCCAGACCCTGTCGGATGGCATTGACGTGATGATCGCGGCCACCGCCAAGGAGGCCTCGCCTCTCGGCTTGCCGCTGACGTTGATGGAGGTCGACAAACCCGCCTTCGATACGATGGCGATCATCTATTCCGGCGACGGTGGCTGGCGCGATATTGACAGCGAAATGGCCTCTTATTTCCAGAGTGAAGGCCTGCCCGTCGTCGGCGTTGATTCCCTGCGTTATTTCTGGTCGGAGCGCAAACCGCAGGAAACGGCGGACGATCTCGCCCGCATCATCACCGCCTTTACCAAACGCTGGAAAGTCAAGCATGTGATGCTGGTCGGCTTCTCCTTCGGCGCGGACATTAGCCCGCCGGTCTATAATCTCCTGCCAGACAATATCCGCCAGAAAATCAACCAGGTATCGCTCCTGTCAATGTCGCAGGCATCCGATTTCGAGATTTCCGTAACCGGCTGGCTGGGTGCGAAAAGCAGCGGCGCTGGCGGTGACCCCACCAAAGAAGTCGCCAAAATGCCGGCAGGCCTGGTGCAATGCCTGTATGGCGCCGATGACGAGGAAGATGACGGTTGCCACAAGCTCGACCCCAAGAAGGTCGATGTCGTCAAGCTTGAAGGCGGTCACCATTTCGATGGCGACTATGAAGCCCTGGCCAAATTGCTTCTGGATCGGCTGAAAACCCGCAAGCTGGATTGATAAAGCAGGCCCGGCGCTCACATCCTGCTCTACCTTTGCGCACCATATGACCTTTGCACACCATATAGAGTGCGCGACAAGCTTTAAATTAACCGCATGAAAAAGGGCCGCATAAAGCGGCCCTTTTCGATGTCTGTATCCCGTGTCCGTGCCAATTACCGTGGCGGGCAATTCGGCGTGTTGGGCGCGCAGGCTGCACCCGGTGGCGGCGGCGGCGGAGGCGGGGCAGCCTGACCCGGCGGTGGCGGAGGAGGCGGACGGTTTCCATCCGGAGCGTTGCGGTCTGGCCGATCAGGACGCTGGCCTTGTGGCGGCTGCATCTGGTCACGACGCTGATCGCCTGGACGCATATCACCGGGGCGCATGTTATCCGGCCCTCTGTTATCGGGACGCCTGTCGTCCGGGCGTCTGTCATCTGGTCGCCTGTCATCTGGCCGACGATCATCCGGGCGAGGCCTCTGCCGGTCATCGCGCATCATCCGGTCACGGTCGCCGTCCATTCGCGGATCTTGCATCCTCGGATCAGGTCCACGACGGCGATCCATGTCAGGTGCGCCGGGAGGCGGGGGGCCATCACCACCCATGAAGCGGGGCGGTGGACCATCGCGACGCCAGACCGGCGGCGGTGGCGGCGCCCGGCGCCAGCGATCCCGCTCGCGATAGAAATCGCGGCCGCGATAATAGCGGTCCCAATAATTATCGACCTGGAAGGTGACGGTCGGAATGCCGAGCGGCTGGTAATAATCCGGATCCACATAGACCCGGCGGTTGGAATACTGGGTCTGCAAATAGCTGCCGGAAATCCAGCCGCGATAGCCCGCATAACCGACATCGCACCAATTGGCCGAAGACAGGCAGCCAAAGATCCGCACGGAATTACCGGCTGGAACGACCAGAACAGGGGGATATTGTGTGCTGGGCCCGGCCCGCAGGTTAACATTCGCCGTCGCAAATGCCTGGGCCGCCTCAGCGGCAGCCGGCAAAGCAACTGCCATCAGCCCTGCAAAGGCCGACAGGTAAAGTGGTTTCATCGATCTGATCTCCTTGGCCGTCCCTGACCTTGGCTTGTCCCGCCAATTGGAATTGGGTTCATGCGGCATGATAACGCCATCAGGAGCAATTTGTTCCCCCCGCGCCCCACCCGCATTTGACCCGCTTATGTCAAGCAATGTCCTCCGGCTTTTTTGAGGCAGCGTATTTTAGGAGCGGGCAATGTCATGGAGATGACCCCATTTTTATAGAGATGACAAAGTGTCGCTCACTGTTGACTTTAAGCCTGAATCGTCCGACCTCACGCAAGAGACGGCGAAGCGGCTGCGCCTCAAGGATGGCGCGGCAGCGTAAAACGCGGTAGTGAGCCTTGAGATATCCGCCCGGATCAACAAAGCTATGGAATGCAGCCCAGTCAGGAGAACCCGATGAGCGAGACCGCCAAGAGCACCATCGATCAGGCCGAGGTCGACCGCTTTTCTGCCATGGCTGCCGAATGGTGGGACCCGACCGGCAAATTCAAGCCGCTGCACAAGATCAATCCGGTGCGTCTTGCCTATATCCGCGACAAGGCCTGCGAGAACTATCAGCGCGATCCACGCTCCAATCAGCCGCTATCGGGCCTGCGGGTTCTCGATATCGGCTGTGGCGGCGGCTTGCTATCGGAACCCATTGCCCGCATGGGTGCCGACGTGCTGGGCGCCGATGCGTCAGCCAAGAATATCGGCATTGCCCAGACCCATGCCGCCCAGACCGGCGTAAGCGTGGATTACCGGGCCGTCACCGCCGAGGCCCTCGCCGCTGCTGGCGAAAGCTTCGATATCGTCCTGAACATGGAAGTCGTCGAGCATGTGGCCGATGTCGAGTATTTCATCTCCACCTGCGCCTCCATGGTGCGACCCGGCGGAATCATGCTGATTTCCACCATCAATCGCACCCTGAAGGCTGCCGCTCTCGCCATCGGCGCCTGCGAATACGTTCTGCGCTGGCTGCCGCGGGGCACCCATCAATATGAAAAACTGGTACGCCCAGAAGAATTGGAAAAACCAATCCTCGGCGCAGGCATGAACGTGTCTGAGACTGTCGGCGTATTCTTCAACCCGTTCCAGAATCAGTGGAATCTGTCTACCGACACCGATGTCAATTACATGATGCTGACCCGCAGGCCGACGTCCACCCCAGAGTGAACCATCTCAGACCGGCCCATCTCATACCGGCATTGAGACGAGACGTTCCAGCAAGTCTTGCTGACGAGAGCAATTGTCGCTGGCAAGCTGCTTTATCCGCGCTCGATCAAGGTGATAGGGCGTACCATCCTCAGCGAAAGCCTGCTTGAACGTGAAACCGAAGGGCGTCGGGCCGTGATCGGCGAGATGCTCGAGCCTTTCCACCCCCTCCGACCATTGCGGCCTGCTGCCTGCAGGCACCCACCACAGCACCAAAGATGGCCAGGTCTGCTTCACATTCCAGTGGCGAGCGTGTTTCAGGGCGTCGGCATGGACCCCATTATAGGTGAAGGCCATCAGCGTCTCCGGGTCTTGCCAGAGCGAAAGAGACGATGGACCGGAGGTAAAGCCGCTACCGTCCATAAAACGCGGAAACACCTGCACGCCCCAGCTTTCCGGCCCCGGTTCGCCCTCATAACCCGAACGACCGATAAAACCCGTGGAGCGCGTAGCGGCTTCAAAATTGAGGGGCTCGCGGTCAACAAAGCCCTGAATGATCGGATCTCCAGATGGCGCGACATGCAGGCCGAAATTATAGAGCGCGAGATGATGGGTGGATGACATGCTCAATTCACATCGTCAGGCAGAACCGGCAGAGGCGCAATTTCGATCCCTTCCTCGATCAGGGCGCGCGCCTCGTCGGGGCTGGCATTGCCAATAATCCCCCGGGCATCAGCCTCACCGTAATGGATCTTGCGGGCCTCTTCGGGAAACCGCTCACCGACATCTTCGCTATTGGCCCTGACGGTCGCAACCACCTCCTTCAACTTCAGGAAGGCTTCACGCTGGGCAGCGTCATAGGCGACCTTCTGGCGTTCTTCTTTGCCCCGCGCCGTCGACACCATCGGCGCCATCAGGCTTTTGGAAATGGAGGCGGAAGCACAGACCGGGCAAGTCAAAAAGCCGCTGGCTTTCTGGCGGTCGAAATCATCGCTTTGCGCAAACCAGCCCTCAAATTCATGGGCCTGATCGCAGATGAGGGAATAGCGGATCAAACCGTCTGCCCTCCCTTGGCGAGCGTTGGAACCATGTCGAGATTGAAATCACGGCCATTTTTGAGGTTGGGGATCTTCATCCGCGCCGCTTTGACGGCATCAAGATCGATCTCGGCCATCACCACGGCCTCGCCCGCAGCCGGGCCTTCCGCCAGGATTTTTCCCCAGGGATCGATGATCAGCGAATGGCCATAGGTTTCGCGTCCGTCCTCATGGGTGCCGCCCTGGGCGGCGGCAATGACGAACGCACCATTCTCGATGGCCCGCGCCCTGAGCAGGATATGCCAATGCGCCTCGCCGGTCTGCCGGGTGAAAGCCGCCGGCACCGTCAGAATGTCGGCACCCGCCATGGCTTCGGTGCGAAACAGCGAGGGAAACCGCACATCGTAGCAAATCGCAAAGCCGAGTTTGGCGAAGGGCAAATCAGCCACGCAAGCGTTCTTGCCGGGCGCATAAGCGGCACTTTCCCGCCAGCTTTCACCATTGTCCAGATCCACGTCAAACATATGGATCTTGTCATAGGTGCAGATCCGCCGACCATTCGGCCCGAACAACAGACCGCGATTGGCAATCATCCCATCGGCACGGGCAATCGCCGTCGAGCCGACATGGACATGGATCTTCAGTTCCGCAGCCAGCTCAGCCGCCGTCACGGCAATCAAGTCATTTTCGTCATCGCGCAACATGGCCCGCAAAGCGTCCCTGTTACGCTGCAAGGCCCCGGTCATTTCCGGGGTCTGGACATAGATCGCCCCTGCTGCTGCTGCCTGGCGCACCAAACGCGCCATGGTAGCGGCATTCTTCTCAAGATCGGTGCCTGAGCACATTTGCAGGGCTGCAACCGCAATGGTCATGATCTATCCTCAGGCCGCCAGCATCGGATCAAGCTTTCCGGCCCGTTCCAGCGCATGCAGATCATCGCAACCGCCGACATGGGTGGCGTCGATGAAGATTTGCGGAAAGGTGTTACGACCGGATTTGTCGACCATTTCCTGGCGCAGTGCCGCATTGCCTGTGGCATCGACCTCGGTGAAAGCAACACCCTTGGTGGTCAGAAGCGCCTTGGCGCGAGCGCAATATTCACAGTATTTCCGCGTGTAGATGATCACGGACGCCATGCTCGTCTCCGGTTCATTGTTGATGAAATAATGTCTATCAGTATTGTAACCTCATATAGGTGTTACAAGCGCCATTGCAAAGGTCAAGACCGTGACTTCCACTGCCCCCGCCCGCTTCAGCGCACGGGTGGCGGCACTGACTGTGGCCCCTGTCGTGTAGACATCGTCGACTAGCACCAGATGACGGCCAAACACCTGATCGCGGCGGTTTTCCGCCACTTTGAAAGCCCCGCGAACATTGTCTGCCCGAGCCTTTTCCGTCAGCCCGACCTGCTTTTGTGTCCGTTTCACCCGCGTCAGAACCCCCGGCAGGAAAGGCTTATCTGACAGCCCGGCCAGCGCCCGACCGAGTTCCGCTGACTGGTTATATTGGCGCGAAAACAACCGCCAGCGATGCAGCGGCACCGGCAGGATTGCATCGGCCCGGAGCAGTTCCTGGCCACCAGCCCGGATCATCCAATGCGCCATCATCGGCGCCAGATCGGTCCTGTCGCCATATTTCAGCCGATGGACCAGATCGCGTGCCGCGCCATCATGCACAGCGGCAGCTCGCAGCCGGTCGAAAACCGGAGGATTGGCAATGGCTTCGGCGCAGACCATGCCCTGGCCTGGCCTGGATCAAAACCGAAAGGCAGACCGAGAATTTCGCAATAGGGCCGCTCGATGAACCGCACCGAACACCAGCAATCGGAACACAGGCTGCCAGCCTTGGCAACCGGCAGACCGCAGGTGGCGCAGCCGGGGGGATAGACCAGATCGCGCAGCGACCGGCCAAGCGTTTGCGTCCCCCGAAAACCGCGATGCGCCAGGGCCACAATGCTGTCGTTGGCCTGCCGGATATGTGCCATGCCGCCTCCTTTGGCCCGCATCCCCGGCGGTATACCCTAGTCGATCTCATCCAAGCCGGATGAACACACCACAAAGGAGAAGAAAACACATATTGCATCCGAATCACAAATGAATTCAAGCCGCTTGAAAGCATGCTCAGCAAAGACCCGTCCAGAACCCGTATTCCTGGGGTAAACATGCGACTGCGTGATCCCCGTTGCATAATTTTCTACGCAAATCGATTTCGATTGCCGCAATTATGCAGTAGGCACTTGGTTTCTCGAAGAACAACAACGGGAGGTTCCCATGGAGCCGCTATTCGATCCTGATCTCGTCGTCCGCAACCGCGAGCGTGCTTTCGGCGCAGGTGATACCGGAGCCGGTTTCCTGCTGGATATCGTCGCGCAAGAACTGACCGAGCGACTGGCCGTGGTCGAGCGCCGGTTTGAGAAGGCAGTCGAATTGCATGGCATGGATGGCAGGGTCGGGAGGGCCTGTCTGGAAACAGGACGGATCGACCAATTGCAGCGGGTGGAAACCAGCAGCCGCTTCGCCCGACAGGGGGAAACGCTGATCCCCGGCCCTATCGAGCATCTGCCACTTGGCGAGCAAAGCGCCAATCTGCTGCTTTCGCCGCTTGCCCTGCATCTTGCCAATGACATGCCGGGCCTGCTGATCCAGATGCGCCGGACGCTCCAGCCTGACGGTCTGTTGCTGGCAGCCTTGCCCGGAGCCGGAACGCTTGGCGAATTGCGCGATGTGCTGTTGACGACCGAGATCGAGATCAGCGGCGGAGCAAGCCCCCGCATCATGCCCTTTGCCGATGTGCGCGATATGGGCGCATTGTTGCAGCGGGCGGGCTTTGCCCTTCCGGTCGTCGATGTCGAGACCTATACGGTGCGATATGATGGAATTCTGGCGCTGATGCGCGATCTCAAAGCCATGGGCATGGCCAATCCGCTGGCCGCCCGCAGCCGCAAACCGCTGACACGGCAATTTTTCCTGCGCGCCGCCGAACTTTATGCCGAACGCTATAGCGATGCCGATGGCCGCATTCGCGCCAGTTTCTCGATCATCTACATGTCAGGCTGGGCCCCGCATGAAAGCCAGCCCAAACCGCTCAAGCCGGGATCTGCAAAAATTCGCCTCGCCGACGCACTGGGCGGAAACCCGTAGCGGCAAGCCGTAAAGGATCATTCAAGTGTTTTTCGCAAGCCTGAAAGCGCCGCCGATCAGGCTTGCGGCATGGCAGCAATAATGGAATCAAACAGCCTGTCCAGCGCTTCGTAATAAACGCCAAGCGCCAGATAAAGCGTCACCGCGATCAACCCGGCGATCAGGCTATACTCGATTGCAGTTGCACCAGACGTTTGGCGAAAAATCGCCGACAAGCCGGAAAACCGGCGTAAAAGCCCCATCATACCCCTAGCCTAAAACCATGCGCCCCCGCATGGGTGATCGAAGCGAACGTTTTGTCATCCCAAAACGCTCTGTCTGTTTGTTTTCAAATATTTCCGGTTTCAAAACCGCCTACAGCGCCGTGCGTCATATATGGCGCACAAAGGTTCGCTGTAGCGATTTATATCTGCTGCATAATTTTCTCTTTAAACCGATTCCGGTTTAAAGAATTATGCAGTAGCCCATACCATCACGGGTTATCAGCAGGCATCCCCATTACCGGGATTGACGATACAGACGGAACCGGGCGTCTCCTGCAAGACGCTGCGCCGGATCGTATAGCGCTTTCCAGCGTCGCGCTCGCCGGGAATGGAGCCGGTGCTCATCCGATCGACATCAGCGGGTCGTGCGGCCAATTGGCCGGACGTGGTCTTGTCTGCGAGCATCGGCGTCAGCACCAGCGATACCGCAACAGCCGTGACGGCAAACAGCAAGGCAAGATTGACAACGCCAACTCTGCCGGACCTGGAAGTCGCACGTCGCGACTGCCGTCCGCCCTTTCCGAAATCCTTCTGCGTCATCGCAAACCTCACAAAATCCAAAGGGCTTCTTCCCGGACCATGGCCCGCCGGACGATTGCCCCACAATCGACCAGATAGATCAGGAGGTTTTGCATCACTGACAATGCAAAGCCCCTGTTGCTCACCCCATGACCCGATTCGATTCTTGATATCGCGCCCAAGAGGGTCTCGACATCAATACACCGCAGCAGGTGAAACCCTGCACGATAGAACCGTAAAGCCCTGAGATCACTGCGTTATTTTTTATCGAACGATACCGCGCCCCATGCGATCATGCCATCCGACGCCCAACGCACATAAGACGATGCACGAAGCGCCTGTGCATGATGAGGGAATAATGCCGGTTTGAGGATTAACTTTCTATTAATCGCCGATAAAAACCGGTGAGCAATGGCCCATCTGGTGGGCTTATCCCGGCATTTCACACCGGCCCAAAGGGCAAATCTGCTGGATAATTGCTGAAATCGGACTCGGATTCCGGTTGTCCTGACAAGCTCTAAAGGCAAAGCCTATAGCAAATCCAGCAGGAATGGGATCAACGGCTCATCGGCTGGCGGCATCGGATAGGACCGCAGATCGCGGGGCTTGACCCATTTGATAGCCTGGCCTTCCCGCCCCTGCGGCATGCCCTCATAGCGACGGCAGACATAGAGCGGCATCAGCAGATGAAATGTTTCATAGGTATGACTGGCAAAGGTCAGCGGCGCGAGACAGGGAATTTTCGTGGCAATGCCAAGCTCTTCCTCCAGCTCACGAACCAGGGTTTCCTCTGGTGTTTCGCCGGTTTCGACCTTGCCGCCGGGAAATTCCCAGAGCCCGGCCAGCGATTTTCCTTCCGGCCTTTGCGCCAGCAGAATGCGTCCGTCGCTGTCCAGCAGAGCGCAGGCGGCAACCAGAAGAATGGGCCGAAGCACTGGTACTGGCGCTGTCATTCTTCACCCTCTGCCTTGGCGGCGGTTTCGTGACGCCAGTAGCAATAGCGGTAGGCTTCCTTGAAGCCGAGCTTTTGATAGAGCGAAAGCGCCGGGCCGTTATCGGCCTGCACCTGGAGCCAGGCGCTTTTCGCTCCCCGGATCCGTGCCCAGCGCAGGGCCGCATAGGTCAGTTCGAGACCGGTTCCCTTGCCCCGATAGGCTTCACCCACGGCAAGCTGCAACAATCCGGCAAGATCATTGTCTTGCACGCAAATGGCAGCCGCTACCGGGCCATTGTCAGGCACCTCGATCAGAAACAGGCCAAGCGGCGGCTTGATATTGCTGATCAATTCGGCAAGAGCTGGCTTCGACGCGGCATCCTCATTGCGCAGCGCCAGACTGGCATCGACGAAACGACCGATATCCTGGGTCGGCAGGTGGTCCATCACATCGAGATCGCAAAGCTCGGCCAGATCGAGCGCCATGACCAGGCTTTCGTCAAACCGGGTCCAGCCATCCTCGCGCAGCACATCGATCACTTGCGGCGGCGCCAGCGGCGTTTCGCGAAACACCATGGGCCGGCCATAGGATTCGAATTTACGCTCCGCCTTTTCCAGCCGCAGACGGATATCGCGGATATCGGAGCGGTCCAGCGCCACCACGCAATTGACCCGCTTCGACGGATGGCCGCCTGTCAGCCGGACCTGCCAGCTGCCGTCATATTGAACCGAGGCTGCGGGCCAGGCGCGAAAGCTGACGGCTTCCAGCCTGCGGACCTGCGGCAGGTTCGGCGCGTGTGGTGACTGATCCACCGCCATCAGCTCCGGTAATCCCCGTTGATGGCCACATATTCCTTGGTGAGATCGCAGGTCCAGACCGTGGCTGTCCCCGACCCAAGCCCAAGCTCGACCGTGACCGGAATGTCTTGGCCCTGCATCACTGCTGTGGCTGCCGCTTCAGAATAATCCGGATCGCGCTCACCGTTAACAGCAACGCGCACGTCGCCGAACCAAATGGCCAGACGATCACGGTCAGCCAGTTCGCCCGCCTTGCCGACAGCCATAACCACCCGGCCCCAATTGGCGTCTTCGCCAGCAACCGCCGTCTTCACCAAGGGCGAATTGGCAATCGAAAGGGCAATGACCTTGGCAGCGGCGTCGCTTTCGGCGCCCTTGACGGTGACTTCCACCATCTTGCGCGCACCTTCGCCATCACGCACCACCTGGAGGGCCAGATCCTTCAAGAGATCGTTGAGCGCTGCCCGGAACCCGTCGAGACGCGCGTCGTCGGCAGTCTCAACACGCTGCTGGCCGTCACTGGCCGCAGCCCCGGTCGCAAACAGCATCAACGTGTCGGAGGTCGAAGTATCACTATCGACCGTCACGGAATTAAAGCTTGGGCCGACACCCGCCGACAGCAATGCCTGCAAGGCAACGGGCGCGATATCGGCATCAGTGACGATGAAGGACAGCATGGTCGCCATATCAGGCGCGATCATGCCCGCACCCTTGGCAATGCCGTTGATCGTCACCTTGACGCCGCCGATCTCAGTGCTGCGGGTCGCGACCTTCGGATAAGTATCCGTTGTCATGATCGCCTTAGCGGCTTCCAGCCAGAAATCGCCCTTGGCGTCGCAGGCCATATCATCAAGCACACCAGCAAATTTCGTCGCATCCAAAGGCTCGCCGATCACGCCAGTCGAGGCCAGATAAATTTCATGTTCATCGCATTTGAGCGCCGATGCCGCCGACTTGGCCGTCAGCTCGGTCGCAGCCCGGCCCTTGGTGCCGGTAAAGGCATTGGCATTGCCGGAATTGACCACCACGCCGCGTGCCACACCATGGGCGAGGTTTTTCCGGCAGAAATCCACCGGTGCAGATGGGCATTTGGAGCGGGTGAAGACCCCCGCAACGCTGGCTGGACGGTCAAACACCATCAACAGCACATCGGTACGGTTTTTGTATTTGATGCCCGCAGCAGCTGTTGCCATGGAGACGCCGCGGAGCGCGGGCATGTCGGCAAAAGATTTCGGCGCAAGAGGAGAAACACTGGCTGACATAGCTGGAAACGGCCCCGGAAAAGACAAGGATAGAAACGTGATGGCCGCGTTGCACACCCTGTGCAGCGCGGCCAGCTAATGCTTATGGCTTTGGAGCAGCGTCCGGATCGGCCTGCTGCTTGCTGATATCCTCATAGCCCTTCTTCAGAGCCGGATCGACGATCTCGACCTTTTCAGAGGTCTTGGCCTTTTCCAGCAGGGCCAGATACTTGTCACGCATCACCAGCTGGCGAACCTGCTGCTGCACATCTTCGAACTTCGGCG
The DNA here is from genome assembly GCF_021462805.2 of Allorhizobium sp. Av2. Taxonomy (NCBI): domain Bacteria; kingdom Pseudomonadati; phylum Pseudomonadota; class Alphaproteobacteria; order Hyphomicrobiales; family Rhizobiaceae; genus Allorhizobium; species Allorhizobium sp. Av2. The sequence goes on from NZ_CP192696.1 coordinate 3,050,009, forward strand.
GAGCCGCGTCGCGGATCTCTTCGACCTTGATGACGTGGAAGCCGAACTGGCTCTTGACCGGGGTCTTGGTATAGGTGCCGGGCTTCAGGGCAAAGGCAGCTTCTTCAAATTCAGGCACCATGCGGCCCTTGGAGAAGAAACCGAGGTCACCGCCGTCCGATCCGCTGGAATCGGTCGATTTTTCCTTGGCCAGTTCGGCAAAATCCTTGCCGCCATCCAGCTGCTTGATCACATCCTTGGCTTCATCCTCGGTCTTCACCAGAATGTGACGGGCGTGAATTTCCTGCTCCTTCGGCAGAGCAGCGATTTCCTTCTCGTAGCGCGCCTTGACTTCCTCATCGGTCGTCACGTCCACGACATGCTTCTTGAAATAGGCATTGTGCAATTCGCGGTCGGCAATGAAAGCCATGCGCTGCTTGTAGGCCGGATCGTCCTGCATTTTTTCGCCAATGGCGCTGCCGGCCAGCAGCTTGACATCGATGGCGCCGGACAAAGCCGCAACCTTTTTCTGGTCATCCGGCATCTGGGCAAACTGGGGATCGAGGTTGGCAATCGCCAGATCCAGCTCGGACTGGTGGATTTCCAGAGTGCCGACCTTGGCAACGACAGCATCGTCGGCATGGGCGTAGGAAGACAGCGCCACAAGGGCGGCACAGGCCGCCAGGACGAGTTTGTGAGAACGCAGCATTTAATAACCCTTCGATAAAGAGGCCGATTGCGACTGTCAATCGGGTCAAAAACACCCTAAACCACGCGATTGTGGCACTTGTGGTGCATGCTGTCCCGTTGACATAATTCGACCCCCCTCTTATCTGTCACGCAACTCCGCGTCCAGAGCAGTTTCCGGAGGCGGTACGCCAATCTCCACTGTCATGTGGCCGTGAGCGACCGGGAGTAGACCCGGGGCTTCGGTTTCAACCTCGTGACGGAATTCAGAAAGGACCATGGACATGGTCAGTCTTGGTGGGATCGCCCGCAAAATTTTCGGCTCCTCGAATGAACGCCGCATCCGGGGGAACAAGCCTCGCGTGGCCGCCATCAACGCGCTGGAGGACAGCATAAAGGCATTGAGTGATGCCGAGCTGGCCGCAAAGACCGAGGAATTCAAGGGTGAGCTTGCCAAGGGCAAGACGCTCGACGACATTCTGATCCCGGCCTTTGCCGTGGCGCGCGAAGCATCGCGCCGGGCGCTCGGCATGCGGCCTTTCGATGTGCAGCTGATCGGCGGCATGATCCTGCACGAAAATGCCATTGCCGAAATGAAGACCGGCGAAGGCAAGACGCTGGTGGCAACGCTCGCCGTCTATCTCAACGCACTGTCCGGCAAGGGCGTGCATGTGGTGACGGTCAATGATTATCTCGCCAGCCGCGACGCCGCCATCATGGCCAAGCTCTACAGCTTCCTCGGCCTGACCACCGGCGTCATCGTGCATGGCATGAACGACGATGAGCGCCGCGAGGCCTATGGCTGCGACATCACCTATGCCACCAATAACGAGCTTGGCTTCGACTACCTGCGCGATAACATGAAATATGAGCGCGGCCAGATGGTGCAGCGCGGCCATAATTACGCAATCGTCGATGAAGTGGATTCGATCCTGGTCGATGAGGCACGCACGCCGCTGATCATTTCCGGACCGCTCGACGACCGCTCTGATCTCTACACCACCATCGACGCCTTCATTCCGATGCTGAGCGCCGAAGACTACGAGATCGACGAGAAGCAGAAATCGGCCAATTTCTCCGAAGTCGGTACCGAAAAGCTGGAAAACCTGCTGAAAGACGCTGGCCTGCTGAAGGGTGTCTCTCTCTACGACGTCGAAAATGTCGCCATCGTCCATCATATCAACAATGCGCTGAAGGCCCACAAGCTGTTCCAGCGCGACAAGGATTATATCGTCCGCAATGACGAAATCGTCATTATCGACGAGTTCACAGGCCGGATGATGCCAGGCCGCCGTTATTCGGAAGGCCAGCACCAGGCGCTGGAAGCCAAGGAAAAGGTAACGATCCAGCCGGAAAACCAGACCCTGGCCTCGATTACCTTCCAGAATTATTTCCGGATGTATTCCAAGCTTGCCGGGATGACCGGTACGGCCAATACCGAAGCCGAGGAATTCCAGGACATCTACGGCCTCAGCGTCATCGAAGTGCCGACCAACCTGCCGATCCTGCGTATCGACGAGGATGATGAGGTCTACCGGACCTTTGAGGAAAAGTTCAAGGCAATCATCGAGGAAATCAAGGCCTCCGCATCCCGCAATCAGCCGGTCCTGGTCGGTACGACGTCGATTGAAAAGTCCGAACTGCTGGCCACTATGCTGCGCCAGAGCGGATTTACCGATTTCAGCGTGCTGAATGCCCGCTACCACGAGCAGGAAGCCTACATCGTCTCCCAGGCCGGTGTGCCGGGCGCCGTTACCATTGCCACCAACATGGCCGGTCGCGGTACCGACATCCAGCTTGGCGGCAATATCGACATGCGGCTTGAGCGCGATCTGGAAGGCATGGAGCCTGGCCCCGAACGCGATGCCAAGGAACAGGCGATCCGCGAGGAAGTCAAAGCCCTGAAGGAAAAGGCGCTGGCCGCAGGCGGCCTCTATGTGATCGCCACCGAGCGCCATGAAAGCCGGCGCATCGATAACCAGCTGCGTGGCCGTTCCGGCCGCCAGGGCGACCCGGGCCGCTCGAAATTCTACTTGTCGCTTCAGGACGACCTGATGCGGATTTTCGGTTCCGACCGCATGGACAGCATGCTCCAGAAGCTGGGCCTGAAGGAAGGCGAAGCCATCGTCCACCCCTGGATCAACAAGGCGCTGGAACGGGCCCAGAAAAAGGTCGAGGCACGCAATTTCGACATCCGCAAGAACCTGTTGAAATATGACGACGTGCTGAACGACCAGCGCAAGGTGATTTTCGAACAGCGCGTCGAGCTGATGGATGCCGAAGACCTGACCGAAACCATCGACGACATGCGCCACGAGCTGATCGACACCATCGTGCGCACCCATATCCCGGAAAAGGCCTATGCCGAACAATGGGATGTGGCTGGCCTGAAGACGGCGATGACCGGAATCCTCAACCTCGACCTTCCCATCGAGGATTGGGCGCAGGAAGAAGGCATTGCCGAAGACGATATCGTTGAACGGGTCAAGAAAGCCGCTGACGAGGTGATGGCTGAGAAGACCGAGCGCTTCGGCCCGGAAATCATGGCTTATATCGAACGGTCGGTGCTGTTGCAGACCATCGATAACCTGTGGCGCGAGCATATCGTCAACCTCGACCACCTGCGTTCGGTGGTGGGTTTCCGTGGCTATGCCCAGCGCGATCCCTTGCAGGAATACAAGGCGGAAGCGTTCGAACTGTTCCAGGCGCTGCTCGCCAATATGCGTGAAGGCGTCACCGCCCAGATGATGCGGGTGGAAATCGTCCGTGAAGCTCCCCCGGAGCCGACCCTGCCGATCATGCATGGTCACCACGAGGATCCGCAGACCGGCCAGGATGAATTTGCCGCCGCAGACGGCGTCGTCACGCCTGAGAACCGCAATCCCGCCGATCCCTCGACCTGGGGCAAGGTTGGACGCAACGAAATGTGTCCTTGCGGCTCCGGCAAGCGCTTCAAGCACTGCCACGGCGCCCTGTTGGCGTAAGATAAGGCTGGCATAAGACAATCAAAATCGGCCAGCCAGATGCGTTGGCCGATTTCTCCCAGGCATAGGCTATTCAGACACTGACGGGCAGGCTTTTGTTAACCCTAAGCTGCCAAGACTGAATGCCCTGTCGCATATGTGCCTGTGAGTGTTGCGTGTTTATCATGGCGGTTATCCAGAGGGTGGAACATCTCCTGCCAGCACGGCTGCATGGCCCGCTGCGCAGGATCGTCGCCGCCTTGTCCGCTCACGACGATGTGGCCCGCGCCCAGCGCATGGCGCTGATCGCCTTTGCCATCCGCATCGTCAGCGCAGCGATTGCCTTTTTCTCGCAGATCGTCCAGGCCCGGCTGATGGGCGATTTCGAATATGGTATTTTCGTTTTCGTCTGGGTCTTGGTCGTGCTGTTCGGCAATCTATCCTGCCTGGGCTTTCATTCGACCGTCATCCGCTTTCTGCCGCAATATCACGCTCGAGATGAAATTCCTGAAATCCGTGGCATCACCGTCACCATCCGGATCTTCGCTCTTGGCCTCGCCAGCTGTCTGACTGTAACCGGTCTTATCCTGTTGAATCTGTTTGGAGATCGGATTGCCGGCTACTATCTGACGCCCCTGTTTCTCGGCCTGTTCGCACTGCCGATGATTGCGCTTGGCGATGTGCTCGACGGGACGGCTCGAGCCAATAGCTGGCCTGTTGCCGCCCTCAGCCCCACCTATATCGTCAGGCCAGTGCTGATCCTGGCCTTCATGCTGCTGGCCATCATGCTGGGTGCGCCACGCACTGCAACCACCGCCATGCAGGCGGCCCTTGCCGCCACCTATGTCACGACGCTCAGCCAGTTCGCCACCATTCACTGGCGCCTGCGGCGTAAATATCTGCGGGGACCTCGCAGGATCGATTTCATGGTCTGGTTTCGCGTTGCTATCCCGATTTTCCTGATCGAGGGCTTCCTGTTTCTGCTGACCAATTCCGACGTCATGGTGGTCGGGCTTTACCTGCCCCCCGACCAGGTCGGGATCTATTTTGCCGCAGCAAAAACCATGGCCCTGGTGCAATTCGTCTATTTCGCGGTCAAGGCCGCCGCCGGACCACGCTTTTCAGCACTGATGAACGAAGATGATATCAGACCGCTGGCCCTGTTTGCCGGCAGAATGGCCCGCTGGTGCTTCTGGCCGTCGCTGATCATCGGTCTACTGGTTCTGGCAGCAGGCGAAGTCTTGCTCGGTCTGTTCGGCCCGAATTTCACGGCAGGCTATCCGTTGATGGCCATTCTGTTTGCCGGTGCACTTACCAAGGCGCTGATCGGCCCCGGTGAGATGCTCCTGACCATGGCGGGGCGACAAAAATTGTGTGTGCTACTATATGTGATTGCTTTAGCATCTAATATCGGGCTGAATGTGACTCTAATTCCGCTTTATGGCCTCACCGGCGCGGCAACGGCTGCCGCCTCGGCAATGTTGGTGGAAGCGATCTTGTTACACATTGCCGTGCGCTATGCGCTTGGCATTGTCTTATTTGCCTTTGCCGACCCATTGTCTCGTATGAAGCAAGACAGGCACGCATGAAGCGAACCAGGTTGTAGGATATGAACACTTTACCGGTAACCGACGAGACCAGCCGGGAAACGAGCACCGAGCGCCCGATTCTGCATACCGTGTCTGCACCGGTCAATCGTCCGCCCGCCGATGGCCAGATTGCCGTTGGACGCCCTGGCCGCGATCTTTGGCTTTATCCGCGCCAGACCAGCTACGACCTTGAACAGGAAATGGACTATCTGACAAACCGGGCGCTGGAGCAGAATGTCTTCTTCTCGGCCCGGTTTCTGGCCCCCGCCATCCCCCGTCTGGACGAGCGTGAAGTGCGCATGGCACTGATCCGCGACGAGCGGCAGGGCCGTAGCCGGATCCGGTTGCTGATGCCTTTCTCCGTGGAAAAACCGGGATTTGCAGTCGGTCCATCCATTGTTCGCGTCTGGTCCAACCCCTTCGGCCCGCTTGGCACGCCTCTGGTCGATGCTGAGGATGCGGTGGAAACGCTCGACAACCTTTTCGAGGGACTAAGCGATCCAAAAGCCAAATTGCCCTCCGTTCTGGTCCTGCCGGATCTGCGAATGGATGGGCCGGTCACAAAACTGCTAAGGGCCGTGGCGATCAGCCGTGACCTGCCGCTGACCGTAACAAATCCTTACCAACGCCCAATGCTCGAAAGCCTGGAGGATGGAGAAACCTATCTTCGCCAAGCCATCGGCAAGTCTCACTGGCGCGAAATGCGCCGGCAGATGCGCCTGCTGGGTCAGCAGGGCGAATTGACCTATTCTGTCGCCCGCCAGCCGCAGGATCTGCATGTGCGTATGGAGGAATTCCTGGCACTCGAAGCCAGCGGCTGGAAAGGCCGCAAGCGCAGCGCCCTTGTCATGGACCGGCTGCGAGCCGCCTTTGCCCGTGAGGCGATGACCAACCTGGCCGAGCGCGATTCGGTCCGCATCCATACGCTCGATCTCGATGGAAAGGCCATTGCCTCCATGGTCGTCTTCATTATGGGTGCTGAAGCCTATACGTGGAAGACTGCCTATGATGAGCGCTATGCACGATATTCGCCGGGCAAGCTTCTGGTGGCTCGATTGACGGAATGGCATCTGGACGATGCCAATATTCTGCGCACCGATTCCTGCGCCATGCCCGATCACCCGGTGATGAGCAGGCTCTGGCGGGAGCGGGAAGACATGGGAACCATGGTCATCGGCCTGAAGCGCAATGCTGACCGCGACGTCCGCCAGGTGGCGGCGCAATTGCATCTCTATCGCAACACCCGCAATATTGCCCGCATCCTGCGTGACAAAGTGCTGGGCAGACGGCAAAAAGACAGCTGATATTGCGAAATATCAGCCCGTCATCATGCCCGGCTGTGCCTGTTGCGGTTCATCGCGCTCACGCAGCAGGCGGCGGATCACCTTGCCGCTGGTGGTCAGCGGCATATCGGCGATAAACTCCACTTCACGCGGATATTCGTGCATGGACAGCCGCTGCTTCACCCAATCGGCAATGTCACGGGCCAGGGCCGGTCCAGCCTGAAACCCCGGCGCGAGCACCACATAGGCCTTGACGATTTCAGTTCGTATCGGATCGGGCTTGCCCACCGCCGCCGCCAGGCGCACAGCCGGATGGCCAACCAGACAATCCTCGATTTCCGCCGGGCCGATACGGTAGCCGGATGACGTAATCACATCGTCGTCGCGACCGAAAAACTCCACATAGCCCTCGCTGTCCTGGCGCCCGAGATCACCGGTCAGCATCCAATCGCCGATGAATTTCTGGCGGGTCGCCTGCGGATCATTCCAATATTCCAGGAACATCACCGGATCGGGCCGGGCAATCGCCACCTGTCCGACCTTGCCGACTGGCAGTTCCCTGCCCTTGTCATCGATAATTGCCACGCGGTGGCCCGGCACCGGCTTGCCGATGGCGCCTGCCTTGGTGACGCCCAGCCGGGCCGCCGATGACAGCACGAAATTGCATTCGGTCTGCCCATAGAATTCATTGGGGGTGATGCCGAGCGCCGTCTTGACCCATTGATAGGTTTCCCGGCCTAAAGATTCCCCTGCCGAACCAATGGAACGCAGCACAAGATCATAATGCTGGCGTGGATTGTCCACCGTTTTGAGCAGCCGCAGGGCGGTGGGCGGAATGAAGGCATTGCGCACCTTCATCTCCGCCATGATGCGAAAGGCCATGGCGGGATCGAATTTCTGGGCAGGCGACGACACGACGGGAACACCCAGCATCAGGGCTGGCATCAGCACATTCAAAAGCCCGCCAGCCCAGGCCCAGTCCGAAGGCGTCCAGATCCTGTCCCCCGGCTGAGGTAGACCGTCATGGGCAAGCTGGAAGCCTGGAATGTGACCGGCAAGCACGCGATGTCCATGCAAAGCGCCCTTCGGTGCCCCTGTTGTGCCGGAGGTAAAGATCATCAGCGCCGGATCATCAGCGCCGGTCTGCGGCCCGTCAAAAGAGGTGGAACCGCTCTGCCATAGGTTTTCGAAGGAGAGGATGCCGGGCGAAGGTTCGCCAATGGAAATAATCTGCCGAAGGTCCGGCAGGCTGGCCCGGATCGGCTCCAGGCGCGACAAACCAAAATCATTGGTGATGACCGCGCAGGCGCCCGCCGTCTTCAGCCGGTATTCCAATGCATCGGCACCAAACAGCAAGGCCAGCGGCAGAGCGATCGCGCCAAGCTTGTAAATCGCCACATGGGCGATGACTGTCTCGAACCCCTGCGGCAGGAGCAAGGCAACCCGCTCCCCAGCACCAATGCCGAGCTGGCTCAGAGCATCCGCGAATGCGTTGGATCGTGCAGCAAGCGCCCCATAGGTTAAGGTCCGATGCGCACCGTCAGGTGAAAAATGCTCAAGACAGACCCGGTCCGGCTCGCGGGCTGCCCACTCGTCGCACACGGCCCGTCCCATGTTGAAACGAGCTGGTATGGACCAGGAAAAAGCATGACAGAGAGCCTCATAGGAAGCGCCGGCAGGTAGAAACATCGATCTTGTCCTGAATGAGTTCCCTGTCGCATTCCCCTGCACTGGCCAAACATTCAGAGAGTTTGTCGCAGATCCAGGATCAGCGTTTTTGTCAAATAGAGAAAAACGTCACTTGAAAAACCTATCATTCCTTTCGCAGTCGCACAATCCATCTCGCAAGCGCACACGACAGCGCCGCGCACCGACTTGGCGCAAGCAGGTTTACTGTAGCGCTTTATATCCGCTGCATAATTTTCACCTCAAACTCCAACCGGTGTAAGGCAGATATTATGCAGCAGCCCGGGGAAATACTGTGGTCCCATGCACATTGGAGAGAGGGCGTCAGGCCTTGATGTCCTGAAAATCGCCTGATGAAGCCATCAGGTATCGTCAGCCCGTCGGTTTTTTGGTCGCAAAATCGGTTCCACTTTTGCTGGAACAATTCTGAGCCAGAAGGGTTGAAAGGCGGTAACGCGCCCGTGAAAGCGCTATGCTAAACCACGGAAACGTCGCGGACATGCCGCCTTTGCGACGAAGATCTGCGGCATTTTCCTGGTTTAAAGGCTCACGCACCTAAAAACGTGCGGAGCATAAAAGGAGGATACACATGCTGAAGAAAATCGTACCGGTCGTTGCTCTTCTCGGGCTTCTGGCCTCCTGCGGAGATGACAGCAGCTCCAATAGCGGAAGCTCGACATCAACCCCCGGCACCAGTTCCTCGACCGGTGGCACCGGCGGAACAGGCAGCACCACAACCGCACCTGCTACGCCTGGAAGCGGCACCGGCAATAGTTCAGGGACAGGCACCAGCACGGGCACCCCATAAGCTTACCGATTTTGCCTTGATACAAGGTGGATATTGCCCGTTCAATGAGCGGGCAATATCCATATGTCGATGAATGGCCATCTTGTTAATCTATAAAATAGTTTTGAAAACAAACAAATTGGACTGTGATTCATTGGCGGCTTGCATGGCCGAAATTCCAAAAAGCCTAAAAATATCTGGGATATGCTTTTTTAAGCAACGATCATCCCTATCTACCCTGGCGGTTGTACAAAGGGCGATTGAAGTTTACAGGGATGCTCAAGAAAAACTGGATGACTGGATGGCCGCATATGACGGCCCGGGCGATACGTTCGTCGTTGATAACAAAGATTTTTGTAATCTGCTTTATCTCCATTCACGTGCCGCTTCTGGCGGTGGTCGGCCATGTCCTTGGTGGCGGTGCGCTGAGTGAAGCAAGCATTCTGCTGGTCTTGCTGATATCGACCTTGGCCGGAACGGCGGGCTGCCTGCTGTCGCTCTGGCGGATCATTCAACCGCTACGCCAGCTCAACCAGTCCATAACCCGATATCGGCAGGAAGGGTCACCTGTTGCCATCGCGGTCAAGACGAAAGATGAAATCGGCACTGTCGCCCGGGCGGTTTCAGCCCTGGTAACAGAATTGGACAGCTCTCTCAAAACCTTGACCCTTCAAGCCAATACCGATCCCCTGACCGGATTGGCAAACCGCCGGTTCATTCTGACAAAAGGGACCGAGGCTCTTGAAGAGACCTGCCGCAGCGGCGATCCCATGTGTCTTCTTCTCTTCGATCTGGATCATTTCAAGGGCATCAATGACGCATTCGGCCATGAAACGGGCGATAAAGCATTGATCGCAGCAGCGCAGACAATCCGCAACAATCTACGGCCAAACGATCTGGCAGGCCGGATCGGCGGCGAGGAGTTCTGCGTTCTTCTACCGGGCACCAATCTGGTTCAAGCCCAGGCGATTGCCGAGCGTCTACGCACCTGCCTGGAAAATATTTGTCTCGAACCACTGGCACCTGGCAGGATCACCGCCAGCTTTGGCCTTGCCCAATCCGCCGATCATTTTTCAAATTTCCAGAAATTTATGGCCGCCACCGATATGGCGCTCTACCGCGCCAAACAACATGGCCGCAACCGCATCCACTGCGAACCTCAAAACGCCCTCAGCTATTTGTGACGAAAAGCCAGCCACCAGACCGCAGCATTTTTGTCACCGGGCCAGCATTGGCTTAGGGAGCCCGTGACTGCCATGTTGAACTCCGTCGTAAATGACTGGATATAGTCCGAACAGCGAAAGGCCATAAGTTCGCCTGGCAATCAGGCCTCCGCTAAGGCAGCCAGCACCTTGACCTTTTAGGAGGGAAGTCTATTGTCGACACGGTAATGACGCAAACAAGATATTTTCACGCGTTGACCGAGTGGGCGTTCAACGCGGCAGTTGTTGAAATTTGATGACGCGATAAGTGGGGGGCTTTCCATGGACGACGTTCTGTCATCCACCGATTTCATTCAAGCGAGCCGTGTGCTGAAACTGTCGTCGCCCTTGGGCGAAGACCAGTTGTTGCCGGAAAGCATGATGGTGGACGAAGGTGTCAATCGTCTGTTTGAGATCACTCTGTCGGTGCGCGCCAAGCGTGAGGCTGTGAAGCCTGAAGAGCTGATCGGCAAGCTGGTCGATGTGTCCCTGGAAATCCGCCAGGGCGAATTGGACGGTGATGGCGTGCGCCGGCCGTTCAACGGGCTGGTGACCAATCTGTCCGAGGGACCGCCGGTGACCCGCGGATTGCGCTCCTACACACTGACCATCCGTCCGCAACTGTGGCTGCTGTCGCGCCGGTCCGATTGCCGGATCTGGCAGAATATGACCTCGATGCAGGTGATGGAAACACTGTTTTCCGAGCATGGCATTCCAGCCGCCGCATCCGCCCCTCTGCACAAGACGCCGCCATCACGTGAATATTCTGTCCAATGGAATGAAACGGACATCGATTACCTGCTGCGCCGCTTCGAGCAGGACGGGTTGTTCTATTGGTTTGAACATGAAACCGGCGTTCACCGCCTGAAGGTCAGCGACAGCAAGGTGGCCTGGAGCAAGCCATCGGCTGCGGCAGAAGGTGTCGATAAAGTCAGATTAGCCCAGGGCTCGTCGGACCGCAACCACATCAACGAATGGATGCGACAGTTCTCCTATGTCCCCGGCCAGCGCGCCGGTGCGGACTGGAATTTTGAGACGCCCAGCACTGTGCCGCTGAATGTCACGCCGTCACTGATCCAGATGCCGGGGGCCAAGCAGCGCGAACTCTACGAATATCCGGCCCGTATCTCCGATATCAAAGAGGCCGAACAGGCGGAAACGTTTCGAACCCAGGCGACAGAAGCCGATCATGAGCGGGTGAAGGGCCAGTCCAATGTCCGCTTTCTGGAAGCCGGCCGACGGTTCACGCCTTACGAGGAGCCGCATCCGGAGCATAAATACGAAGAGCATGTGATTACCCGCATCATGCATCGGGTGGTGGACCGCTCCTATGAGACGGCCAGCAATGAGATGGAATATGCCAACGCATTCGAGGCCATTCCATCACGCGTTCCGCTAACGCCGCACCGGGAGACCAAGCGCCCGCGCATCGAGGGTGCGCAGGTGGCGATTGTTGCAGGGCCATCGGGCGAAGAAATCCACACCGACAAATACGGACGCATCAAGCTCTGGTATCCCTGGGATCGCAAGGCAAAGAAGGATGGCAGCGACACGTGCTGGGTGCGGGTTAATCAGGCCTGGGGCGGTGGCAGTTGGGGTGCGCAGGTCATTCCCCGGATTGGTATGGAAGTGATGGTGTCGTTCGTGGATGGCGATCCGGATCGGCCACTGGTGATTGGCGTGGTTCCCAATCCGGCCAATCCCGTGCCCTACGACCTTCCGGCCAACAAGACCCGCATGGTGCTGCGCTCCAACACCCACAAGGGCAGCGGCTTCAACGAGATGACCTTCGAGGATGAGAAGGGCCAAGAGAACATGTTCTTCCATGCCCAGAAGGACCAGACGACACGCGTGCTGAATGACCGCACCAAGCGTATCGACCGCCATGAAGTGGCGTCTATTGGTGGCAACCGCGCTGTAGAGGTTAGCGGCAACCAGAAGCATGAGATCGGCGGATCGGTAAACACAGTGGTCGGCGGTACTGGGCCGATGGCTATGGCTCTGATGGGAGCCGTGCAAGGTATTTCCGGTCAGACGGCAGGTATGCTCGCTCAGGCGGGCCAGATCGCTGGCAGTAGTGGACCAGGCCTTGCGAGCTTTGCCACAACGCTTGCCTCCTCTGCCCTGGGTTTCTTAGGGGCGGGTGGTCTGATGGCTCGCGAAGGTGTTGTGGCTGGCTCTAGTCCACGAACAGATGCGGGCACGGCTCTTGCCGGTTCCGGCACAGGCGTTGGTGATGATGCTTCTAGCCTTTTTCCAATGCCCGGCATCATGAATACCATCGTCGGCGCATTCAAATCCGACACCATCGGTGTGGCGCGGGCCGAGCAGATCGGGGTTAGCAAGGTCACCAATGTTGGGCAGACCTCTTTGGAAAGCGTCGGAAAGTTCAAAAAGATTGCGGTGGGTGAAGAGTTCGTCATCGAATGCGGAGACTCCAAGTTCATCATGAAGTCGAACGGCGAAGTGATCATCCTGGGCAAGACGTTTAATTTCGTGGCCACGGATCACTTTCAGCTGCGCGGCAAGCCGATTGACATGAACTGAGGAGTGGGCAGGTGGAACTGATTAACCGCCTCCCCTTTCCTGCGATGGCCTTCAGGCAATTCGATTCCGAAGGCAATCTGGATTGCGTCGTTTCCATGCGGGGAACGTTTATGCATGTCCAGGACGGCGGCCTTGATATCGCACCGCAGCAGGAGAGCTTTCAGTGGGAGGATGCCTATGAAGCCGATCCGCATGCCAGCGTCTTGTTACGGCAATCGGACTTGACGCCGGACAAGCCGGGTACGGATATCACCTTCCTCGGAAACGCCTATGCGCCTGATGGCAACCCCACTACGTCATGGCAATCGATCCTTCGTATCGGTCCCGTTTCCAAGGCTGTCGAGGTACATGGCGAGCGGCATTGGCGGCCCAAAATTCAAGAAAAATGGGCGGGCTTTTCGGCCAAGGAACCAAAGCGGGTCATCAAGGACTGGGCGCTGACGCAAGCGCAGCCAACAGGCATGGTGCCATTGTGTTGGTCGAAAGCATTCGGTGGCATCATTCCAGGTACGGGCGATCCCACCACAGAGAGCCCTGTTGACGTGGAGCGCCGCAATCCACTCGGCTGCGGCATCGTCCATTTGGATATGCCCCACGATACGGAACCGGTCCCAGCGCCACAGATCACCAATGTCGATCAAAGCCTGGACTGGCGAAAGCAATACGAGCCGCAAGGGTTAGGCCTTGTCTCTCCTTGGTGGAGGCCACGGCAGCAATATGCTGGAACCTATGACGAAGCCTGGCTGAGCAAACGTCATCCCCTCCTCCCGCGAGATTTCGATGCCCGCTTCTGGCAGTGTGCTCATCCCGATCTGATCGCCACACCATATCTGACGGGAGACGAAGCCTACCAGCTCGATCATCTTCATCCGCGCTTTGGCCAGGCAAGAGGCCGCCTGCCAGGCTTGACATGCGGTGTTCACTGCCAGCGCGAAGACCGGGATGAGTGGCATGTTCTCAAACTGGATGGTGTGCATTTCGACTGGCGGTCGGAGAATATCGTGATGCTGACCTGGCGTGTACGTTTCCCATTGCCGGAAGCTGGTGAAACGACGCTGACTTTGACCCGTGTTCGGGTGAAGCCCTCACCAGACCCATCGACCGACGTATCGGCCAATCAAGCGAGGGAGAACGCATGAGCATCCCCCGCGACCCCTACCTTGGCGAACCGGGCTATCCCGAACCCTGGACGACGAAACAGCCGCGTGAGGGCCTGCGCGATCTCGACGAAGCGCGGATCGTCTCGCTTGCCCCGGATGTCTGCTGGACACCCCTCGGCTCATCCGTTGTCGCTATTCCATACCCCATCGTAGACTTCTGCGGCCACGACCAGAACTATACGCCCTCTGTGCGCTTCACAGGAAAGAAGGCCATGGTCATGCGCTCCTGCACGACCCATGTGCATGGCGATAAGCCAGGTGTCAAAAAAGGCGTCAATTCCGGCACGGTCGAAAGCATCTGCGAACCCGTTGGTCATGCTGATCAGGTTCGAGCCGAAGGCTCTTACGTCATTCGCCATCTCGACCGGTTCAAGATGAACAACGGGAACACAGAGGGCGAAGCGATCTTTGTGCGGGACACCTCAACCTATGATCCGCCGAAGGATGATGACCAGGTACCGGGGTCTCTGCGATGGCAAGATCAGCCAGTGCAAGTTGCTCAGGCAGCAACGGGGTCGATGACTGATGCCGGGGGCGGTCTCTTTTTTGCGGCTGGATCTACAGCCACTACCGCTAATGGAATCTCGCGTGCGCCCACACAAACGCTTCCCCGTCCTTCTTCTATCCCCAAAGACCTACCCACGAGTATGGGCAAAGGCCTTTTACGACGCTTGGGGGTACTCGGCTTTTTGATTGAAGATGCACTGAGAGACGCAAGTCTGCCTGCTAGTGAGCGTGATGCCGAAGCTCGCTCATTTCAAATTGTAAACTCGAAGGCCGGGCAAAACGCAATCATTAACAGTAAATTGCTGGGAGGTAGAACACCTGTCTCGCTGGATAGTATAGCAGACGGAAGCGCTTGGGATTTTTCAGGTAAATATGGGTTAGTCATTCAAGCCGAGGAACGTATACCTCTAGCGAATGATATACTTTCGTCACTGGCCGGAAGGCCCGTCGATCTAAGAACGGCTACAGCAGAAGAAATTCAAGGTATTTTGGAGGGCCGCGACGTAGCCCGTCCGCAAACCTACGAAGAGAGCAAAAAAAATGCAGACGCGCTGGCAAAAGCGAATGTCCGGGTCGCGGCGGAAAGTGTTTCTAAGGGGGCCTGTTTAGTTGGGCCACATAGCGTAATAAGCAAAATCTGCCCAGGGGAATCCCATCATATTGTTCCCGATATGGCGCTTGGCTGGGGTGACCGGGCCCAGCGAATAGCTGGGCAAAATCGGATAAAGGGAGCGCCTTCATTTCAAAACGGCATGGCCATATGTCTGCTTAAAGAATGGCACACTGGTCTGCACCAGTCTCTTAACAAAGACCTCGACGCAATTGGACAACAAAATGTACCAACAGGTACTGCACCGATGATTAGGATCGTAAGGGCAGCAACCGTATCGATCGACTCAATAAAAGAACTTCCGGAAAAATGCAAGGAAATAGCAAAGTCGGCAGCGTTCGCGCAAATGTTACCTATAATGGCAAAGCCTGGAAGAACTACGGTATCGTTACCGTCGAATGATGCAATCGAAGTTATGCGGAAAGGACATTATTGATGTCTATTAAAATGAAAGAAGCACAAAATGTTCGCGCGGCCTACGCAATTTCTAGGAACCACTTCTGTATTGCACTTCACGAGCTTCGCGCCGATGATCCATTTTCCATCATTCTTGAATACGACGGTAATTTTCCTCAACCTTGGAGCAGGATAGAAGTCAAACGGAACATTTCTGGCATCACTGCGCGTCCTGATGGTACTGCTGAAAATAATCCATTTGTCGCCGTGAGTGATGAAGGAGATATTTATTTTATTGATGCTGGGGTGCCAACTGAGAAAATTCCTGGAGCAGGAATTTACAGCGAAGACGCAGATGGCTCGGGCAGCATTACAGGAATCTCATATATCGATGGTCAACTATTTGCATTTGGAGCTGGGGGGCAACTCTATAAACGAGATTCAAATGCGTCCTGGCAAAGGGTGCAGATAGGCGATGCCGTTGTCGCACATCAAGGTCGGTTTTCTGCCTTGATGAAATCGGAGACTGAAGAATTATACGCAGTCGGAACTATTGTTCCTAGGTACTGGAGAACACCCGAAGACATCGAAAAGGCGCAGTTAGAGGCTGCCGCAGCTGGCGATTTAAAACGCTTTGAAGAACTGAACGCTCAAGCTGAGCGGTGGGCCAAAGATCAAGGTTTTGAAAAGGTATCGACTGGATTCCTTATGGTGCAGAAAGACGATGAATGGAAACGTCTTGAAACAGGTACAGATGATGAATTGAGAGACATTTTTATCGACTCTCCTCAGCAAATCTGGGCAGTTGGCGGAAGCGGAGTAATTCTTAAAGGCAATTTGGCTGACGGGTTCCGCAATGTCGCCTTTCATGGTGATAAGGATAAAAGTCTGTTGAGCATCACCCGGTTTAATGGCCAGATCGTCATTGCTTCAGGCTATGCTTTGCATTGGTTTGACGGTCACATTTTGTCGCCACTGAAACCCGTTCTTGACGCCAGTATAAACCGTAACGTTCCAACGCCGCTAAAAATTCAGGCTGTTGACGACGTTCTTTATTACTTCGACTATAAGCATGGTGTTCACACCTTTGACGGGGAACGTTGGACTAATATCGCAATTCCTCCAGAACTGCTGGAGCGTGATTTCAAAGGATTGCCAAAGACTAAGCAATGACGAAGTGGCTACGATTGCCGATTTAACGCGAGTGTTGAACATTTAGGTTAGTTGGTTGTGGAACGGCACCGAAAGTGCGACCCCTTTCGAAAGGCAGTAAGCACCTGATTTTAATTGCAAACTGGCAACAAGAGCGAGGTAAACATCCAACGCTGCCTCACAAATATGCATGAAACACCAGTCATGAAGGCTTTCAAGATTGCGACTATATTCGTCGTAATGACGGTATTGTGCATTTTCCTGGGCTATCAGACGGCTGTATGGTCCGGGCTAAGTGGGATCTACGAATGCAATGATGTTGCTTGCCCGTTTGTTGTGACCTTTGTGACCGGGCCACTGCTGAGTATTGCTTATGCATTCGTAGCCGGCGGCATCTACCTGCTCTGGCGGCGCACTTGCCGCTGAATATAGTGACCGCTAATTCCCCGTCGCCTTTTCGCGCTTGTGTGTCTGGCGCGTGAAGCGTCGAATTTAAATGGAACGAAGGGAAGAAGCGAACCGGTGGTTTTGAAGATTGAATGATCATGAGCAGTCACTGAAAACTATTAACTAGACCTGCGATGGGTAATCCTCAATGAGCCGAGAAATTGTGCTTCGGCCCAAGTCGGCCATTATAGGGTTCGTGTCTTTATAGTACCAAACTAAGCCCATCGCTTGCTGGAATGCCCATGCCGCGCCTCGGTGCCATTCAAGGTCATCAACTTGCAGACCTTCACGGAAGACCGCTCGAGTATCCCGATCTAGCAGATGCCAACCGGCGACGAGATCAAGCGATGGATCGGCAGGAGCAAAACCGCCAGTGTCAAGCACTCCAACCAAGTGTTCGCCATTGACTAAGAGATTTGTAGGAATGATGTCCTTGTGGCTCATCACTTCGCGATTTGGAGATGGCAATTCGCGAAGGCTTCTCCACATGCTGCGTAGATGATCAACATCAAGAAGGTGTTCACTCTTAGAGAAGCACACCTCCATCCATCCATCATGATCGGTCAAATTTCCGCCTCTACCCCGGCCCTCAAATGTCCGTCCGTTCAAATTCGCTGTGCGAAGTGTAATGATCAGTCTTACAAGATCGAGCGCAAAAACAGGCGAGTTGCATAGTCCAGTCGGCGTAGAAATTTGTCCCTCGATCCAAGTTTGTACACACCACGGCAGCGGATAGTCAGAACTTTGCCGCCCGATTCCGACTGGCTTAGGACTGGGAAAGAGGCAACATTCGGTGAATTCCGCGCTGGCTCTGGCTTCCGCTTCCAGTAAACGGGTGCATTCGGCGGTATCCATCATCCGCAGAGGAAAGCGGGCAGCGTGCTTGGCACCAATTCGAAAGATCGCATTGGCCGTGCCTGCTGTTTCCAGTTCAATGATTTCTTCGCCTCGAAACTGCGGAAACTGGTCAGCGATCAAATCTCTCACGTGCGCCGCGTTGATGTTTATTTGATCGCTATGCATCGCCGCCATTCCTCAAACATCTACGCTGCCGTAACCTTTATATATGACGACTTTTTGAATCGACGATTTGTGACGCTAATGACCGAAATGAGACCGTCTCCAGTCTCACTGCTTTTCGAGCGCAAAAGACGAAAACGGCCAGAGCAACTCGGTTCGCCGACTTCCGTTATTGGCCTGAAGCAGACGTCATGCGGCTTTCATAAACGTGGAAATGATCCCCGCGAGTAAGACCTGCCGCGAGGGCTGAAGCCCGTGACGTATTCAAGAAGATTTCCGGTACATTCTACCGCTCTGGTCTGACGGATAGAGTTCACCAAGTGTTTCACCCGCCGAGACCAAACAGTGCAGGACGCTATCATCGCCTTGGTGAGCGGATCCTTTACACGAGCGCCGCCCTGGAGTGGTCCACGCGCTACCCGATCGCAGTGGAGCGGGCGTCTCGATCTTCTACAACGTGTACAACATACCAATGGCGTCAAACTTGAATTCGCAGTTTAATATATCGATGCGCTCGACATGTGGTACTTCAGTGCGTCGACGATGGCGTTTTTTTGTCAACTATGCGTAGATCATAGCCTTCTTTGCCGTGTCATACGACCGGGCCCATGACGTGGGGTGCTCGCGAACGTCGGATTTCAGGACCGCTTACCGCATGGTGAATGACCAGAATGGGCGGCGGTTCCTGTCGCAAGATTCGTCGCTTCATGGCCTAACACCCAGCTTTCAAATTAAGCTTAAGAAGCTGTCACACCATCTCAAGGGGCGAAGATTCCATTCCAGGCGCGGGAGACTTTGAATGCGGGTGGGAAGCGTTCAGTCGCCGAGCCACGATATCGTGGTTGAGCCATAGGACGGGACCGGAGGGGTCTGAAGATTCGCCAAAAATCAGCTGTCCGGTTGCCTTCACAACGAGACCGCTCAGGAGGTCGCTGATCATCTCCTTGCTATTGCGATGCATCTGGGTGATCCCGTTGGACGTGCTGATGGTCAAATCGGCCTGTGACTGGCTGTTTGCCATGGGCCATGCCGAAAAATCATAGAACGGACGCATGACCTCGCTGGCCTGCATGTCGGCGATCTTCTGGAACACATCCTTCATGGTTATGCCATCTGCCAGAAGCTGCTGGCAGGCCTGCCACTGTTCGTCTGCCCATTTGCCACCGTTTTCTTTCTTCAAGGCAAGCAGCAGCGGTATCAGGGGCAGCTCGATACCCGTGAACACATCGGAGGAATTGGTCCGGATTTCGGGACAATTATAGACAGTTGCCTTGATCCCTTTCGCCCAGGCTTGCTCTGCAATGCCTTCGAGCCGCATCTTCGCATAGCCTTGGGTATAGTTGGTGTAGGTCTGCCAACGATAGCTTCCGTCAATGAGGACTGACGATCCGTGGTAACCATAGGCCGTATATCGGACTTGACCACCCGAAGCTTCCACGCGCTCGCGGATCGCCGCGCTGAAATCAATGAGATGGCGAAAGGTGTTTGCGGAAACCTCGTCAAAATTCTGCAGGATGAGTTTTCCCATGTCACTGTCGAGCAAGGTCTGCGACGACATGTGGCGACTTCCGGTCCCCTTGTAGATTCGATTGGCGATGACCAAGAATACCTTCGCCTTCGGGATGCCTCCAGCCATTGTGTGGGCAAAGAAGACATTGCGGCCAGCGGCGATCATTCCGTCGAGAACGGTCATGACTTTCGAAAGCGACTCCGTAAAACGCGCAGTGGCGATGTCGCGGCATTGCGCGATATAGTCCCAGTCGAGCTTGTCGTGTTCCCAGCTCTCAAGCGTCATTTTTGCCAGGAGATCGGTGGGAGTTAAGCCGTCTTCGGGCGCATCGAGATCGAACCCCCCCATAAGAGGTATGTTGATGATCCTGCCGCCCAGCTGGGCCTCGGCCGAAGACAGTTCCTCGGCGTCGAGCGGTCGCAGCGCGTTGTTCTCGTCGCGCCGCCCAACAGTGATCCCCACAATCTCCATTCCTGCCCGCCTGGCTTCATCGAGCAATCCAGTAGCGTATCCGCGACCGAACAGTTCGCCGAAGAGTACGAAAACATCGCCCTTACGAAAGACCGTGTTCTCGGAAAGACGATTTAGTGAAACCGGAGTGTCCATGCTGTCAGCTCTTTGATTCGTGTGTCGTCGAGCAGTGGCTCATACGGGCTTTCACAAACACATGCCCGCATTGGCACCGAATGGGAACTCATTTTCGGTGACCGTTCATTTCAAAACGTGAACTCGGTCTCTTCTGTTGCGACCATGCGGCGAAATGCCGAGGCGGTTGGAGATCGGAGCGGCGATACCCAAACGAGTTCGCTGGAAGTGCTCGTCCGCGGATGTTTGCAAAGCTATTGCGCTGTCTGAGGCTCAATGTTGGCGCGTTCTATCTTTGTCGAATTCCACTATCGACCGCATTCCGGACGTGACTGCTCGAACAGCAGACCGACAGCCCCCACGAACGAATGCAGGTGGCGAGAACGACCGGCACGGGAGGCGCAAAGCACAAGTGATTTCCGCTATCGGTCGCAATCATGGCCGCTTAGCGACAACACTGGCCATCATGATTATCTGGAGGATTAACTGTTTGATTCCACGCATTCCAGCGTCGGCAAAAGGTGGGACAAAAACACCTGAAACTCTGAATGATTTCAATATAACAATGATATTGATGGTGCCCCTTGCCGGAATCGAACCAGCACTCCTCTCGGAACCTGATTTTGAGTCAGGCGCGTCTACCAATTCCGCCAAAGGGGCACTTAGAGTAGAAGGACGAACTACACGGAATAAGGGGGGGCGGTCAACCGGGTTTTTTACAAATTTGCGGTTTCACGCAAAAGTCAGGCATCCGGGCGATATCGCTGTTTTCGCCGCATTTACAGCCCATGGGCTTTGCGCATAAAGACTTGACGGAACGGCAGATATTCAGTCTTTCGTCATCTTGAATGCTGCGCCGCAATGGCAAAGACCCTCTGCATAGGACCAAGGAGCGATCATGCTGCGACGCCTTTACGACTGGACCATGTCGCTTGCCGCCCGCAAATCCGCGGAAGCCTGGCTTGGGGCAATCTCCTTTGTGGAAAGCTCGATCTTTCTTGTGCCTGCCGACGTGCTGTTCTTGCCCATGGCGCTGGCCAAGCCGGAAAAGGTCTGGCGCTATGCCACCATTGCCACCATCACCTCGGTTTTGGGCGGCATAGCCGGTTGGTTTCTCGGCTATTACGCCTATGAAAGCATTGCCCGGCCAATCCTGGAATTCTACGGCAAGGCCGATGCCTTCGACCAGCTGCGCCTGTCGGTCGATTACGAGACGGTGGTGCTGCTGCTGATCACCTCCGGTCTGGCTCATCTGCCGCCGATCAAGGTGGTTACGATCCTGTCGGGCGTCGCGCATGTGGATATCTGGCTGTTCATCATGACCGCCATCGTCGCGCGTGGAGGCCGGTTTTTCTTGCTGGCCTGGCTGCTGCGTCGCTATGGCGAGCCGATCCGCCATTTCATTGAAAAACGCCTCGGCCTGATCGCTGCCATCGGCGCTGTCGTGCTGATCGCCCTGTTCGTCGCCTATCGCCTCCTTATCCATTGAAAGATGAGGAACGGAGAACCATCATGACCACGCTTTCGTCCACCCGGCCCGGTCTTGCCCCTGCCCTCCTGTTGACCCTTGGCATGGCGGGGGTCGTCGGCTCGGCTTTGGCCTTTGAATATCTCGGCGGCTATATTCCCTGCGAGCTTTGCCTGTTGCAGCGCAAGCCCTATTATATCGGCGCTGCAATCGGACTGGTGACGGTCATCGCCGCCATCATCAACCTACCCGCCAAAGTCACGAAAAGCCTGATCCTGCTTCTCGGCCTGATCATGATCGTCAGCGCCGGTCTTGGCGTCTACCATGCCGGCGTTGAATGGCATTTCTGGGAGGGCCCAAGCGCCTGCTCGGCCACCAGCGGCGCGGGCTTCAACAGCAGCGGCGATATCCTCTCGCAGCTCAACAGCTTCAAAGGGCCGTCCTGCACGGAAGCAGCGCTGAGGATTTTCGGCGTGTCACTGGCCGGCTGGAATGTCCTGACCAGCCTCGTTCTCGCCGCCATCGCCTTCTGGGGCGCACGGCGCATAAGGACATAAGGCTACAGTCTGTTCAAGAATTGCAGCTGGCCTGGCGAAAATGGTGATTTCGAGAACCGGAACGGAGCGTACTTAAGGTACGTGAGGCTCGGCAAGCGCAGAAATTGCCATTTGCAGACGGCCAGCGGCGATTATTGGACGGACTGTTAAGGCTGCAATTCAGAATCCCAATAGAGATAATCCACCCAGCTTTCATGCAGATAATTGGGTGGAAACGACCGACCATTATTATGCAGGTCCTGCACGCTTGGCTGATAGGGCTTCTGGGCCGGGAACATATTGGCCTGTTTCGGCAATTTCGATCCCTTGCGCAGATTACAAGGCGAACACGCCGCCACGACATTCTGCCAGGTGGTTTCCCCACCATGGGCGCGGGGAATGACGTGATCGAAGGTCAGGTCGTCAGGCGAGCCGCAATATTGGCACTGAAACTTGTCGCGCAGAAACACGTTGAAGCGTGTGAAGGCGGGATTGCGTGTCGGCTGCACATAGGTTTTCAGGCTGACCACGCTGGGAAGCCGCATGGAAAAGCTGGGTGAACAGACCGAATGATCGTATTCGGCGATGATATTCACACGGTCAAGGAAAACCGCCTTGATCGCGTCCTGCCAGGACCACAACGACAAGGGATAATAACTCAGTGGCCTATAATCAGCGTTGAGCACAAGCGCTGGCAAGGACTGGGGCGAAACTGCAATCGTCAAGGCGTTCTCCTGATCGATTCGGCATCTGCTCCCTCTATATTAGGCTTGCTGTTACAGGATTGTGAAGCCCAATAAATAAGCAGTGAACTGATTCTCCATCAGACCGGCACCGGCGCCGCTTCGCGTCGTAAACGCGCCGCATAAAAGGCCCAGAACAACCGTGCCGCAATGGCGCGGTATGGCCGCCAGGCCAGTGCAATTCGGGTGGTTTCGCGGATGTCCGGGCGCGCGGCAAGGCAAAGACCATCCCCCACAGCCGCCCGCAACGCCACATCACCGGCTGGAAACACATCTGCGTGACCGCCACAAAACATCAGATAAACTTCCGATGTCCACAGCCCAATGCCGCGCAGCCGGGTCAGCTCAGCAATGCCCGCCTCCACCGGCTGATCGAGGATTGCCAGGAGGTCGATGTCTCCGGCCTGGGCGGCAGTGGCCAGACCGCTCAGGCAGGCATGTTTGGCGCGCGAAAGACCCAGCGAAAGCGCTGCATCCCCCAGCGCCAGATAGGCGGCGGGGTCGGCTATACCCATCGCCCCACAAAGCCGCCGCCAGATCGCATCAGCACTGGCGCGCGACACCATTTGCGAGACGATAATAAAGGCCAACCCTTCGAAACCCGGTTCCGTCAACCGAAGCGGCAAAGGTCCGGCTTCGCGGGCAATGGCATGCAGCCGGGGATCGATACCAAGCAAGGCCTCAAGGCCGGTGGCAAGATCCGCCTGGCTACGAATACGCATCGTCTCGCCCATCTCTTTTCCTCACCTGCCAAATCATGCCAAAACACACCATGTCCAATTTCCAGTTTCCTTTAGTCGTTCCGCAAAAACCAGTCTTTCGTTTTGCGCCGAGCCCAAATGGCTATCTTCATCTCGGCCATGCCCTTTCGGCACTGATCAATGCGGATATGGCTGAGACCGCCGGTGGTAGGCTGCTGTTACGGATCGAAGATATCGACATCGACCGCTGCACGCCTGAGTTCGAGGCGGCGATCTACGAGGATCTTGCCTGGCTCGGTATGACATGGGAAAAGCCGGTGCGCCGCCAGTCCGAGCATATCGACGCCTATCGTGCAGCCTTGGCAAAGCTTCAGGCTATGGATCTGGTCTATCCGGCTTTTCTCAGCCGCGCCGAGATCAAGCGGCAGGCGCAGACAGCAGAGGCGCAAGGCAAGGTCTGGCCCCGCGACCCCGATGGGGCCTGGCATTATCCGTCTGACGAACGGCAGATGGACCGGCAACTGGCGCAGCAACGGATCGACAGGGGCGAGCGCCACAGCCTACGTCTGGATACAGGCAAAGCCCTCTCCATGGTTGGCGGCACCCTACATTGGGAGGAAAGACAAGGCGACACGGTGCGGCAGATCGACGCCAACCCGACGATCTGGGGCGATGTCATTCTCTGGCGCTGGGATGCACCGTCCAGCTACCATCTGTCGGTGGTGGTCGATGACGCGCTCCAGGGCGTGACCCATGTGGTGCGCGGCGAGGATCTCTACCAGGCTACCGCCGTCCACCGCCTGTTGCAGAGCCTGCTTGGCCTGCCCGCTCCGGCCTATACGCACCATCGACTGATGATGGGCGAGGATGGGCGCAAACTGTCGAAAAGCCTGCAATCGGCAGGGCTCCGGCATTTGCGCGCAGATGGGCTATCACCCCTCGACATCCGTAGGCTGGTGGGGATTGCGGTCTGACATTCGCCGTGATCGCGTGCGCGGCCTGGAAAACTTCATCAGCGCCGCGTTAAATTCCGCCCCGATCAAGAACAGCACACCCAGCATGTAGAGAAATATGATCACCACCATAACCGAGGCCAGACCGGCATAGGTGGCGGCATAATTGGCAAAGGTGGCGAGATAGGCGGCAAAGGCCAGCGCCCCCAGCAGCCAGAGCAGCAATGTCAGACAAATGCCGGGCAAAACGTCGATCAGACGCCGCCGATCCGCCGGGAGCCAGAGATGCGAAATCGTCAGGCCGATGGTCAGCAGGATCAACGTACCAAGCACGCTCCAGTTCGAGACCAGCGCCAGGAAATCCTTCAAAAGCGGAAATTGCCGCTCGGCAAAGCGCAGCGCGATCGGCACGGCGATCAGCAGCACGCTGATCACAGCGAAGGCGGCAACCCCCATGATGACAAAGCCGAGGCTGATAAGCCGGGTAATATACCAGGGCCGGGTTTCCGTGACCCGGTAGGCCCGGTTCAGTGCCGTGCGCAGCGCTTCAACCCCGTTGGAGGCAAAATAGGCCGCCGCCAGCACGGAAATCGTCAAGAGCCGGCCGCGCGGAATGGTCAGCACCTGCACCACTTGCTCGGAAATCGGCTTGGCGATTTCCTCTGGCCAGGTATCAAAGATGAAATGGATGGCGGTTGGTGCAAATGTATTGGCACCGAGAAGACCGGCAAGCGCCGTGCCGAAAATCAGGAAGGGAAACACGGCCAGCAGGATCGACAGCGCCACATGGCTCGCCATCGCCCAACCATCGTCCTCGGTGAAATGCCAGACCGCATCGAAGGCCACCTTGTAAAGCCTGCCCAGATAGGACCGCATTCCGTCTCCCGTTCATTCTTCACTGACTGCTTCTCAAGCGGCCTGCCACAATTGCCTATATCTGTCGAATATGGGAGACCCTATCGTATTTGTAAGAGGAAAACCTCATATGGCTGCACAGAAAAGCATTATCGTCACCGGCTGCTCCTCCGGCATTGGAGCCTACTGCGCCCGCGCCCTGAAGCAGGATGGCTGGCGGGTGTTTGCCACCGTGCGCAAGGTGGAAGATCTGAAATCGCTTGAGGATGACGGCCTTGAAGCGCTGCTGATGGATTACCGCGACACGGCAAGTATCGCGGCCCTCACGCAGACCGTGTTGTCGCGCACCGGCGGGCGGCTGGACGCCCTGTTCAACAATGGTGCCTATGGCCAGGCAGGTGCGGTCGAAGATTTGCCAACGGAGGCGCTTCGTGAACAGTTCGAGACCAATGTGTTCGGCTGGCACGACCTGACGCGGCGGATCGTGCCCGTGATGCGCGCCCAAGGGTCGGGCCGGATCGTGCAATGCTCGTCTATTCTCGGCCTCATTCCCTATCGCTGGCGCGGCGCCTATACGGCCTCCAAATATGCCCTGGAGGGCCTGTCGCTCACCCTGCGGATGGAGTTGGACGGCAGTGGCGTCATGGTCAGCCTGATCGAGCCGGGTCCGATAGAAAGCCGCTTCACCGCCAATTGCCTTGAGGCCATCAAACGCAATATCGACGTGGAAAATTCGGTCCATGCCGCAGATTACCAGCGGCAATTGGCGCGTCTTGACGGCACCGGTCCGAAAAACCGCCACAAGCTTGGACCGGATGCCGTGTATAAAGTGCTGCAACACGCCTTGACCGCGAAGCGTCCACGGCCACATTATCTGGTCACGAAGCCGGCGAAACAGGGCGTCGCACTCAAACGGCTGATGCCGTCCGATCTCTTCTATCGGCTGATGCGGGCGCTGGATTGATCGGTAGACATTCATCATCAAGGTTAGCGGCGCATCATGTCCTCATTCACCACCATTCTGGCCATTATCGTCATGGGGCTTGTCGCGCTGGTTCTGGTGCGTGGGCTGTTCAACATGATGAAGGGCGGCGATGCCAACCGCTCCAACAAGCTGATGCAGATGCGTGTGCTGCTGCAAGCCATTGCCGTTGTGCTGATCATGCTGACCTTATGGATCACCGGCGGCGGTCGCTAGCGTCTGTCATGCTCCACTTTTCCTAGCAGCCTATCCAATAATCGCCGCTGGCCAGCAGCAATTCTTGAGCAGGCTCTAAGGCAAGCTCTAATAGTGCGGGTACCACCCGCTGTCTCAAGACGAATGGTTCCATGGTAAAACTCAATAAAATCTACACCCGCACCGGCGATGACGGCACCACGGCGCTGGTCTGCGGCCCGCGCCGCTTCAAGCACGATCTGCGTGTCGATGCCTATGGCACGATCGATGAGGCCAACAGCGCCATCGGCGTCGCCCGCCTGCATACGACAGCCGATGAGGTGCTGGATGCCATGCTGTTTCGCATTCAGAATGACCTGTTCGATCTCGGCGCTGATCTGGCCACGCCCGATACCGGCGAAAAACTGGAATGGGAGCCCCTGCGCGTCGTCCAGAGCCAGGTGGACAGGATAGAGCAGGAAATCGATGCGCTGAACGCCCATCTCGAACCGTTGAAATCCTTTGTATTGCCCGCAGGCTCACCAGCTTCCGCCAATCTGCATCTGGCCCGCACCATTGCAAGGCGCGCCGAGCGGATCATGGTCGATCTGATGCAGATCCCCGGCGAGGCCGTCTCGGCACCGGCGCTGAAATATGTCAATCGCCTGTCGGATTTCCTGTTCGTCGCCGCCCGCTATGCCAATGGGATTGGCAAGGCCGATGTCCTCTGGGTGCCGGGAAAAAACCGGTAGCAAGAGCATCGCGCAGAAAACCGATTTTGGTTGGATGAAAGGCAATATTTGACGTGAACGTAAAAGTTAGGTAATTCTGGCCTCGGAGCATCAGTCTGCGGGAGGAGCATCGCAAGAATGAATGGCACCGTTGTCATGGAGGAAAAAATGCGTATCCATGTCGCCAATTGACAATCTCCGACGTGCAAAATGCCGCAGTCTGGCGTTTGCCTGGAAACGGATCACCGATGGTTCGACTGGCAGATAAACGGGGCTATCGCATTGAAGAGAGAGTGGAAACGCGGCTGCATCATTCCCTAAATCACCGCTGATCTACGGAATGATGCAGGAAACAAGCAGTGGCGGCACCGCATGTCATCATGCGCAAGGCCCACAAGAACGTGAAGCAAGGAAGGACCCCATGAAGATTCTCGTGCCCGTCAAGCGCGTCGTCGATTATAACGTCAAGATCCGCGTCAAGCCGGATGGCTCCGGCGTCGAGCTTGCCAATGTGAAAATGTCGATGAACCCGTTCGACGAAATTTCCGTTGAGGAAGCGCTGCGCCTGAAAGAAGCGGGCAAGGCAGAGGAAGTGGTCGTGGTCTCCATCGGCCCGGCCAAGGCCGAAGAAACCCTGCGCACGGCGCTGGCCATGGGCGCGGATCGCGCCATTCTGGTGGAAACCGAGGATGCTGTCGAGCCGCTGGCCGTCGCCAAAATCCTCAAAGGCATCGTTGAAGCCGAGGCCCCGGGCCTGGTCATCGTCGGCAAGCAGGCAATTGATGATGACAGCAACCAGACGGGCCAGATGCTCGCAGCCCTCTTGGGCTGGGCGCAGGCCACCTTTGCTTCCAAGCTGGAAATCGGCGACGGTTCGGCCAATGTCACCCGCGAAGTCGACGGCGGCTTGCAGACCATTGCCGTAAAACTGCCAGCCGTGATCACCACCGACCTGCGCCTGAACGAGCCGCGCTATGCCTCGCTGCCCAATATCATGAAAGCCAAGAAGAAGCCGCTCGACAAGAAGACGCCCGCCGATTTCGGTGTCGATACCACGCCACGTCTCAAGGTGCTGAAGACCGAGGAGCCGGGTGGCCGCAAGGCGGGCATAAAGGTCAAGTCAGTGGCCGAACTGGTCGAAAAGCTTAAGAACGAAGCCGGCGTGCTTTGATTTCGGATTGGGAGATATAGAAAAATGGCCATTCTTCTTCTGGCAGATCACGACAACGCAACCATTTCCGAACAGACCGCCAAAACACTGACGGCAGCAGCCAAGATTGGCGGCGATATCCATGTTCTCGTCGCAGGCGCGGGTGCCAAACCCGCCGCAGACGCCGCCGCCAAACTGTCCGGCGTCTCGAAAGTGCTGCTGGCCGATAGCGCCGAGCTTGGCAACCAGTTGGCCGAACCGCTGGCAGCCTTGATCGTGTCGCTGGCACCGTCCTACGATACGATCATCACTGCCGCCACCTCGGTCGGCAAGAATGTCGCGCCGCGCGTCGCCGCCCTGCTTGATGTGGCGCAGATCTCGGAAATCGTTGAAGTGATCTCTGCCGACACCTTCAAGCGCCCGATCTATGCCGGCAATGCCATCCAGACGGTCCAGTCGGGCGATGCCAAGAAGGTCATCACCGTGCGCACCGCCTCCTTTGCTGCCGCTGCTGCCGATGGCTCGGCTGCGGTCGAGGCCGTAGCAGCGGTTGCCGATCCCGGCCTGTCCAGCTTTGTCTCGGATGCGCTGTCGTCGTCGGAGCGCCCGGAACTGACATCCGCCAAGATCATCATCTCGGGCGGGCGAGCGCTTGGCTCCTCGGAGAAGTTCAAGGAAGTCATTCTACCGCTGGCCGACAAGCTGGGGGCCGCTGTCGGCGCCTCGCGCGCCGCAGTCGATGCAGGCTATGCGCCGAACGATTGGCAGGTTGGCCAGACCGGCAAGGTCGTTGCACCGCAGCTCTACATCGCCTGCGGCATTTCCGGTGCTATCCAGCATCTGGCCGGCATGAAGGACAGCAAGGTGATCGTCGCCATCAACAAGGACGAGGAAGCCCCGATCTTCCAGGTCGCAGACTACGGCCTCGTCGCAGACCTGTTTGAGGCCCTGCCGGAGTTTGAAAAGGCGCTTTGATCGCGCCTTGATCAACGAAATTTAGAGTTTGTCAGGGAAAAGTGGAATCCGGTTTTCCCGAAAAGACAAACGAAAACAAAAGAACTTAGAGACTGCCTGGTTCAATATGAACCTGACAGTCTCTAAACAAGGAAAAGGCCGCATCTCCGCGGCCTTTTTGCTTTTCAGGGGTATTTTGGGACAGTGGAGACTGATCAGAACTCTTCCCAATTGTTGCCACCGCTCGGGGCGGGCGTGCCAGTGCCGGTCTTCAACCCAGTCGCCAGCTTGCCCATCAAGGCGCGGGCAGGCGAAGCGGCGGGACGGCTGCTGGCCGGATCGGCTGGCCTGATGGCCTGACGGGTATTGGGGGCAGACGGTTGCTGCGAAGCCGCGGGACGATAGGAAGAGGCTGCCGGGTTGGGAACGATCTCACCATCCATCACCCGGAACTGCGACACCAGATTGGACAGCGCTTCCGCATCGCTGGTCAGCCGCGACATGTCGGAATTGGTGCGGTCAGCCATCTGGGAATTCTGCTGGGTCGTTTCTTCCATCTGGCGGATCGCCGTGGAAATTTCCCGCACGCTTTCCGATTGTTCACCGACAGCCGTGGCGATAAACGAGATTTCCTCGTTGATATGTACGACCTGACCGGCAATATCGCCCAGCGCGTCGCCGGTATTGCGCACCAAACCGACACCGCTTTTCACCGCCTCGCCAGACTTGCTGATCAGTTCCTTGATTTCCTTGGCGGCCCTGGCGGAACGCTGCGCCAATTCACGCACTTCCTGGGCCACGACCGCAAAGCCCTTGCCTGCTTCGCCCGCGCGGGCCGCTTCCACGCCAGCGTTCAACGCCAGAAGATTGGTCTGGAAGGCGATCTCGTCAATCACGTTGATGATCTGCGAAATCGCCAGCGATGCCTCTTCGATCCGCCCCATGGCATCAATTGCCGACCCGACAATCGCTCCTGAGCGTTCGGTCGAGGTCTTGGCATCCGCCACCATGCGCCTCGCATTTTCAGCCCGCTCGGTAGATGTGCGGATGGCTTCCATGATCTGGTTGATCACGGCGGATGTCTGCTCGATGGCCGCCGCCTGCTGCTCGGAGCGGCGCGACAGGTCATGTGTTGCCGAAACCATTCCGGTCGCGGTGCCGTTGATCGAGCCGGTGCTGCCGGACAGTTGGCGCACGGTCGATGCCAACCGCCGGATCGAATCGTTGAAATCAGTCCGTAGCCGGTCAAGGCCTTCCATGAACGGCGTCTCAATAGTGGTCGTCAGGTCTCCGGCAGCAAGCCGTTGCAGACCAG
This sequence comes from Allorhizobium sp. Av2, assembly GCF_021462805.2. Lineage (NCBI taxonomy): Bacteria > Pseudomonadati > Pseudomonadota > Alphaproteobacteria > Hyphomicrobiales > Rhizobiaceae > Allorhizobium > Allorhizobium sp. Av2. Next base: position 3,080,681 of record NZ_CP192696.1, read on the forward strand.
CGCCGAGAATATCGACGGCCTGCTGAAGCCGTGCGGTTTCCTCGTTGCGGGCGGCTTCGCGGGCCAGGCGCTCAGCTTCCGACGTCTGCCGATCCTGTTCGGCGGCGGATTGCAACCGGCCCTTTTCGATGGCCGCATCGCGGAAGATCGCCACAGACCGCACCATGTCGCCGATTTCATCGGCCCGGTTCTCACCGGCCAGCGTCACACTGGTATCGCCATCGGCCAGCCGTTTCATGCTATCGACCAACTGGTTGATCGGCCCGGTCAGCGAGCGGGAAAACAGAACCGCGCCGGTGATCGCCAGAACCAGAAGACCGGCGGCAATCAACAGGACGATATCACGCAAATGCGCGACATTGGCCAGTGCCTCATTCTCGCTCATCAGCGCGACGACAGCCCAGTTATGACCGGCAAAGGACAAGGGAATGGCTGCCGCATAGCTGACCATATTGCGATAGCCTTCAATCTGGCCGCTGGCCTTGGCACCCTTCAAAACATCGCCCAACATCGGTGCGGCAACCTTGGTGACAAGAGAATCCTTTTCACCTGTTAGCGCGGAATCATTGACCATCATGCTATTGGAATCGAGGAGAATGGTCTCACCCGTATCGCCAAGCCCTGTCCGGTTGGAAAACATTGCGGTCAGCCGTTCCGAGGGAATGGCGACGACCAGCACGCCCATCTTGATGTCACCCATGAACAGCGGCGTCGACAGGAAAGCCACCGTCTGACGGGACGGACCATACGCGGTAAAATCGGACAGCGCATAGAATTGCCGGTCATCGCTCTTGGCGACCTGGGCATAGGCCTTGGCCAAAGGACCGTCTTTCAGCGAGGAATCAGCGACATTGCCAGCATATTCCTCGTTTTTCTGCACCGAATAGACGATATTACCCTTCGGATCGATGAGGAACAGATCCGCATAGCCGTATTGCTGCAAAGCCATGCGCAGCAGCGGATGAAATTTTGCATGGTTGCTATCATAGGTGTCGATACGGGCCGACTCCATCTGCAATCGCTGACCGGCGGGATTGGGATTCTGAGTGATGTAGCGATCAACAAGAGCATCGCGTGGCTTTTCGCCCAGATAGCGCCAATCCGCCTTGAACTTGTAAAGGGCCTCCCCCGTCGTGGCGACGCTGGAAAAAGCCCGCAGATTGGTGACCAGATTTTCGAAATAAAGCCTGGCCTCGTTGCGTCGACCGTCAGCCGTCGCCTCCAGCTTCTGCATCACTTCTTTTTTGACCAGGGTGGAGCTTTGAATCAACGTGGCCCAACTGGCTGCTCCGATCGACAGAATCGTGATCAAACAGACAAATAATGGCAACTTACGCGCAATGCGCATGCGATTTCCCCCCTGGTGCATCGATCAAAACAGAGGCCTCAGCCGAGTTTGAACAATCGATGCATAAACAAAATGTGAGCGTACGACACCATGACCAAAGTGAATGCGTCAGAGCGCTATAGTCATCCTTATGGCGTGACCTGAAAAAGCCGCGCCACCCTTTTGCCAACTTTAATCGTCGCGGCTTAAAATAACCCTAAAGCGCTGGGGATAGGCCGGGCCGCTCCGCCGACAGAAGCGAGATAATCCCGGGGCGGAGGCCAAGGGGCGGCAGGAATAACGCAACGGGCTGCGATCAGGGCTGGAAAACGGCGATACATGGCTTTATCACTGTCGTCCAGGACACGCCGGATGAGCCGTAGGCACACTCTGCGCGCGTCACGGTTTGCCAGGCTTAAGGCCCGGTAGCGAGATGGGAAGCGGGCGCTGATAAAGCCCCGAGGCAGGGATGGGAGACGTGATGATCAAGAATGTTGGAATTGTCGGCGCGGGACAGATGGGCTGCGGTATTGCCTATGTATCGGCGCTCTCCGGCTATGATGTCACGCTTTATGACCTGAGTAAGGAGCGGATCGAAGCCGGGCTTGCCACCATTAACGGTAACATGGCGCGCCAGGTTGCCAATGGCAAAATGGAGGATAGCGAACGCAAGGCGGCGCTGGCCCGCATTTCCGGCGTCACCGACGTCCAGGACCTCGCCCAGGTGGATCTGGTAATCGAGGCCGCCACCGAGGATGAAAGCGTCAAGCGTAAGATTTTCGGCCAGATCTGCCCGGTGCTGAAGCCGGAAGCACTTCTCGCTACCAATACCTCGTCGCTGTCCATCACCCGGCTTGCGGCCTCCACGGATCGCCCGGAACGCTTCATGGGCATCCATTTCATGAATCCGGTGCCGGTGATGAAGCTGGTGGAGCTGGTGCGCGGCATTGCCACCGGTGAAAAGACCTTCGAGACCGCCAAGGATTTTGTACGGTCGCTGGACAAGACCATTACCGTCGCCGAGGATTTTCCCGCCTTCATCGTCAACCGCATCCTGCTGCCGATGATCAACGAGGCGATCTATACGCTCTATGAAGGTGTCGGCTCGGTCGAGGCCATCGATACGGCGATGAAGCTCGGTGCCAATCATCCGATGGGGCCCTTGCAGCTCGCCGATTTCATCGGCCTCGATACCTGCCTGTCGATCATGCAGGTTCTGCATGACGGCCTGGCCGACAGCAAATATCGCCCCTGCCCGCTGCTGGTCAAATATGTCGAGGCCGGATGGCTTGGCCGCAAATCCGGCCGGGGCTTCTATGATTACCGCGGCGAAATCCCGGTTCCGACGCGGTAATCCAAGGGCATTCAGCTCAGCGGCTTCATCACCGCGTTTTGATAGGAGGGGCGGCTTTTCAGCCGCTCATACCATGCGGCCAGATGTGGATGGTCCGGTCGGGCAATCGGCATTTCAAACCATGCATAGATGAAGCATCCGAGCGGAACATCGCCGACACCGAATGTCTCGCCGGACAGATAATCCTGTTTGGCCAGCACCGTATCGACGACGGAAAGATGCCCGGCCACAACCTTGGCCGCCGCTTCGATTTTCCCCATATCGCGGTCTGCTGCCGGTGTTCTGATCATGCCCCAGAACACATCCCGAAAGGGTGTGGCAATGGTCGATGTCACCCAGTCCATCCACTTTTCCGCCTGCGCGCGGGCGACCGGATCAACCGGATTGAACGCAGCATCGCCATACCGAGCCGCGAGATACCGGAGAATAGTGTTGGATTCCCACAGCACCACATCGCCGTCTTCCAGCACAGGCACCAGCCCGTTGGGGTTCATGGCGCGAAATGCGGGATCGTTGACGACGCCAAAAGCGCCGCCTGCGTCTATCCTCTGATAAACAAGATCCAGCTCTTCCGCGACCCATAAGATCTTCTTGACGTTGGTCGAATTTGCCCGACCCCAGATTTTCAACATGTCGTCCCCCTTTCCATCTTTACCAGCTTTTCAAAGAGACATTATTTTATCGATCAGGGTTTTGGCATCCTCACTGTCCCATACGGCAGGACCATTCATGGAACCGAGCAGGCAACCCTTGCCATCGAGAACCAGCGTCACCGGCAGGCCGAAAGCCAGGCCCTGTTTTTTCAGCGCATTGAAGACGCCCATGGAACTGTCACGGTAAAAGCCGAGATGATCGATACCGTTGTCGCTGAGAAAGGCTTTCGGCTTTTCGTCGCTGCCGCTGTCGATATTGATCGCCACGACTTCGAATGCATCACCGCCCTTGGTCTGTTGCAGACGATTGAGGGCGGGCATTTCCTCCCGGCAGGGCAGGCACCAGGTCGCCCAGAGATTGACCAGCAGCGGCTTGCCTTTGAAATCCTGGAGGCTCTTGTCGGCGCCACTGGCATCCTTGAAGGTGAGACCGGTAATCGGGCGTGGCGGATTGGCCGCCACCACGGCGGCAACCTGGCCCTTGATCAGCGGGTCAAGCGTCTTGATCGCCTGTGCCGCCGTCTCACACCCTTGGGCGGCAGCGATTTCAGAGCCATTGCCAGACCCCGTCTCCTTCACGTATACCGCAACCGCGCCGGCCAACACACCGGCAATCGCCGCAAACGCAATCAGCTTGGCGGAAGGAAGTCCCAGCGGTCTTTTTTTCGTCATCGACGTCTCCAGGATCTATTGAGCATGGCCGAGGACACCAAAGACACGACATCCTCCAACCAGATGTGGGGCGGCCGTTTTGCCTCCGGCCCTGCGGCCATCATGGAGGAGATAAACGCCTCGATCGGTTTCGACAAGAAGCTCTATGCCCAGGATATCCGCGGCTCGATTGCTCATGCCACCATGCTGGCGCATCAAGGCATTATTTCCGGCGAAGACAAAGACAAGATCGTCACCGGGCTGAACACGATTTTGTCAGAGATCGAAGCCGGACAATTCACCTTCTCCCGCAAGCTCGAAGACATTCACATGAATATCGAGGCGCGGCTGGCCGACCTGATCGGTCCCGCCGCAGGTCGCCTGCACACCGCCCGCTCGCGCAACGACCAGGTAGCGCTGGATTTCCGCCTCTGGGTCAAGGAAGAGCTGCAAAAAGCCGAAAGCCTGTTGACCGACCTGATCGGCGCCTTTCTCGACCGCGCCGAAGAACATGCCGACACCGTCATGCCCGGCTTTACCCATTTGCAGACGGCCCAGCCAGTCACCTTTGGTCATCACTGCATGGCCTATGTGGAAATGTTCGGCCGGGATCGCCAGCGGGTGCGCCACGCTATCGAGCATCTGGATGAAAGCCCAATCGGCGCTGCCGCTCTTGCCGGCACCGGCTATGCCATCGACCGCCACATGACCGCCAAGGCACTCGGTTTCCGGGAACCGACCCGCAACTCCATCGATACCGTATCAGACCGCGATTTCGCGCTGGAATTCCTGTCGATTGCCGCCATTTCGGCGGTGCATCTGTCGCGGCTTGCGGAAGAAATCGTCATCTGGTCGACGCCGCAATTCGGCTTTATCCGGCTCTCGGATGCCTTTTCGACCGGCTCCTCGATCATGCCGCAGAAGAAGAACCCGGACGCCGCCGAACTGGTGCGCGCCAAGACGGGCCGGATCAACGGCTCGCTGATTGCGCTTTTGACGATCATGAAGGGTCTGCCGCTCGCCTATTCCAAGGACATGCAGGAAGACAAGGAACAGGTCTTCGACGCTGCGGAAAGCCTGGAACTGGCGCTGGCCGCCATGACCGGGATGATCCGCGACATGACTGTGCGGGCCGACCGGATGAAGGCCGCGGCTGGCTCCGGTTTTTCCACTGCCACCGATCTGGCGGACTGGCTGGTGCGCGAGGCAGGGCTTCCCTTCCGCGATGCCCATCACGTCACGGGCCGGGTTGTCGCCCTCGCGGAGGAAAAAGGCTGCGATCTTGCCGATCTGCCGCTTGAAGACTTGCAGGCCATTCATACCGCCATCACCGCCGATATCTATTCGGTCCTGACGGTGGAAGCCTCGGTTGCCAGCCGGAAAAGCTATGGCGGCACGGCACCGGACGAGGTGCGCAAGCAGATCAAATGGTGGCGCAGCCGCAACTGATCGTCAAACCCGATCGATCCATCACAAAAATCGGGATGCATAGAGCCCGGTTTTTGGCTAGACATAGGCCCACCACTACGTTGGACAGGATATTATGGCTGTTTGCTATCGAAGACTGATGATTTCCGCTGCCCTGCTCGGTGCCGCCAGCGTTCTGGTCACCGGCTGTGGCCGCAAGGGCGATCTGGACAAGCCGAGCACGCCGGTTGCCCAGCAGAACAAGGCGGACGCGCCAACCCAGACCAAGGCACCGGAGAAGAAATTCTTCCTCGATCCGCTTCTGTGATAGGCGCACCGTGAACCATTTCCAGTATCGCGATGGCATTCTCCATGCCGAGGATGTGTCCGTTCCAGAGATCGCCAAGGCGGTCGGCACACCCTTCTATTGCTACTCCACCGCAACGCTGGAACGCCATTACCGGGTGTTTTCCGAGGCCTTCGACGGCGTCGATTCCATGGTTTGCTACGCGGTCAAGGCCAATTCCAACCAGGCGGTGCTGAAAACCCTAGGGCAATTGGGCGCGGGCGTCGATGTGGTCTCCGAAGGCGAATTGCGCCGGGCGCTGGCAGCTGGCATTCCCCCCAACCGCATCCTGTTTTCCGGCGTCGGCAAGACGCTGTCGGAAATGGATCTGGGGCTGGAGGTCGGGATTTACTGCTTCAATGTCGAATCCGAACCCGAACTGGACATCCTCAATCAAAGAGCGCTGAAAGCCGGCAAGACGGCGCATGTCTCCTTCCGCATCAACCCCGATGTTGATGCTGGCACCCATGCGAAGATTTCCACCGGTCGGAAAGAAAACAAATTCGGCATTTCCTATGAGCGCGCCCGCGCCGTGTATGCCCGTGCCGCCAGCCTCGAGGGTATCAAGGTCACCGGGATCGACATGCATATCGGCAGCCAGATCACTGATCTCCAGCCGTTTGCCGAGGCCTTCAAGCTGTTGCGCGACCTGGTAACCACGCTAAGGGCCGAAGGTCATGTCATCGATCACGTCGATGTCGGCGGTGGGCTTGGCATTCCCTACAAAGACGACAACAATCCGCCGCCCGACCCGGCGGCCTATGCGGCCATCGTCAAGCAGCAATTGGCCTCGCTGGACTGCCGGATCGTGGCCGAGCCAGGTCGGCTGATCGTCGGCAATGCCGGTATTCTGGTGACCGAAGTGATCTATGTGAAGGACGGCGGCAACAAGACCTTCGTCATCGTCGATGCCGCCATGAACGACCTGATCCGCCCGACGCTCTATGACGCCCATCACGAGCTTCGCCCGGTGCTGCTGTCTGCGGCCAGCGCCCCGCGCATCCGCGCCGATGTGGTCGGGCCGGTCTGCGAAACCGGCGATTATCTGGCGCTCGACCGCGAAATGAGCATGCCAAGGCCCGGCGACCTGATCGCCATCGGCTCGGCAGGGGCTTATGGCGCCGTACAATCGAGCACGTACAATACGAGACGGCTTGTCCCGGAAGTGCTGGTCAAGGGCAACCAATTCCACGTGATCCGGCCAAGGCCGAGCTATGAGGATATGATCCGGTTGGACAGCCTGCCCGATTGGCTGGCATCCTGAACACGCCGTCTTTTCAGGAGATCGCGTTCACAATTTACCCGAATGGCTGAAAAAACCACCCCTGCACCGGGCCTGCCCCTCGTCTTCGCCACAAACAATGCTATCCTGACACGTCAATGCTGTGATGAACCGTATTGGTTGCGCTTCAAGTTTTATGCGTGGTGATGACAGGAAACCGGAGACTGCCCATGACCGCTTCCGGCACGAAAAAGAGCCAAGGGGCTTTGAACAGCGATCAAAAGCTGGCCCGCAGTCTGGCCGTGAACCGCTGGACGGCAAGGCTCGTGCTGTTTTGTGAGCGGTTGCTGCCCCTGCTGCTGCTTCCAGCCTCGATTGCCGCTATTTTCCTGTCGCTGGCTTGGCTCGGCTTTTTCCGCGAGGCACCCAGCTATCTGCGCTGGCCGCTGGTTTTTCTGCTGGTCTTCGGCTTTCTCGCCTCGCTTTTGCCCCTGGCCCGTCTGCGCTGGCCGCACATTGGCGAAGCAGACCGGTTGCTGGAAGAGCGCAATCATCTGACGCATCAACCCATCGGCGTACAGGGTGAGGAACCGGCCTTCGACACGCCTTTTGCTCGCGCCCTCTGGCATGAGCATCAACGGCGCATGGCAACCCGGATCGCCACGCTCGATGCCGGACGACCAAAGCCTGATATCGCCCGCTTCGACCGCTTCGGCCTGCGCGCCTTGCCCGCTCTACTTTTGGCGGTGGCCTTTGCCTATTCCGGCTCGAATGGCGCTGGCCGTCTCACCGATGCCTTTCTGCTGCAAGACAGGGACGACAACGCCCCTACCCTGCGCATCGATGCCTGGATTACCCCGCCGGGCTATACGGGCCGTCCCCCTGTTTTCCTCACGGGACGCAATGGCGATGGCACCCAGGATATCGCCGTTCCCAGCCAATCGGTGGTCACTGTACGGTTGACCGGCAGCACCGGAGACGAACAGGCAGACTTCAAACCGGCATCCGGGGCAGCGGCAGTCGATTTCCAGCCGGTCAAGGCCGACCAGGAAAACACGCCCGGCTCCTTGGCAGCCGTCTCGTCAGCCACGCCAACGCCAACGCCAGCCCAGACGGACAACGCCCGTACATTGACCCTGACACTGAGCGAAAGCGGCACGCTGGACCTCGGCACCCGGCAATGGCCGCTGAAGGTCATTCCCGACCATGGCCCAACCATCGCCTTTGACGGCATTCCGAAACGTGCCGTCAACGGAGCGCTGGAAATCGGCTTTACCGCCCGCGACGATTACGGGTTGCTGGAAGCCCGCGCCGAGATCGTCCCTGTGGATGCCGCCCCACAGGCCAGCCCGCTCTATCCCCTCCCTGAATTCAAGCTGGACCTGCCGAGCCGCAATGCCCGCGACATCAAGAGCATGTCGAGCCGCAACCTGACCGAACATCCGCTGGCTGGAAAGAAGGTGAGGATCACGCTGATTGCCAAGGACGGATTGGGCCAGGAGGGCCGCAGCCCAGCCCATGAGATGATCCTGCCGGGCCGCAATTTCTCCGAACCGCTCGCCGCCGCCGTGGCCGAACAGCGCCAGGTCTTTGCGCTGGACACGCGGCAGATGCCCCGCGCCGTGGCGCTCAACGAAGCACTGACGCTGCGCGCCGATGAAACCATTCCGCAGCTTTCCCATTACCTGCTGATTTCCTCGGCCCATGCCCGCATGCAGATGGCGAGCACCACCGAAGCCTTGAAAGACACGGCAGATTACCTCTGGGAAATCGCGCTTGGCATCGATGATGGTGATGTGTCTCTGACTGAGCGCAAGCTCAGCGAGGCGCAGCAGAAGCTGTCGGAAGCGCTGGAGCGTAATGCGCCCGATGCCGAGATCAAGAAGCTGATGGACGAGGTCCGTCAGGCGATGCAGGACTATATGAAGGCTCTTGCAGAACGGCAGCAGCCGCAAAACGGCCAGCAGAACCAGCAGAGCGCTCAGAAAATGCTGACCCAGCGCGATCTGGAAAACATGATGAACCAGATCGAGAACCTGGCCCGCTCCGGCAACAAGGATGCCGCCCGCCAGATGTTGCAGGAGATGCAACGGATGATGAACAATCTTCAGGCCGGACGCCCGCAACGTTCCAATCCGCAGCAGCAACAGCAGACCAGCGAAGCGCGCAAGCAGATCGACAAACTCGGCCAGATCATGCAGGACCAGCAGAAGCTGATGGATCAGACCTTCAAACTGGACCAGGAATTACAGAGCCGGTCGCAGATGGGCGATGACCTTCAGCCCGAAGATGGTGACGGCATGACCCAGGACAATCCGCCGACCGGTCCGACGCCAGATGGCCAGCAGAACCAGGATCAGGGCCAAAACCCGGACGGCAACCAGAATAAAGACAGCGCTGGCAAAAATCCCTCCTCACCGGATCAGATGACCGCCGAGCAACTGCGTGAAGCACTCAAACAATTGCGCCAGCAGCAGGATGCGCTTGGCAAGCAGTTGAAGGGCGTCCAGGACGGACTTGGCAAGCTCGGTATCAAACCTGGAGAAAATTTCGGCCAGGCGGGCCGGGAAATGCAGGGCGCGGGTGAAGCACTCGGCAAGAGCCAGGGTGACCGGGCTGTGCAGGGCCAGGGCCGGGCGCTGGAAGCCTTGCGCCAAGGGGCGCGCGATATGATGAACCAAATGATGCAGGCCATGCAGCCCGGCCAGGGTCAAGGTCAGGGCCAGGGGCAAGGCATGGCGGAAGGCAATCAGGGCGGGCGCGACCCGCTGGGGCGGCCACGGTCAACCACCGGGCCGGATTTTGGCGAACGGGTCAAAGTCCCTGACGAAATCGACGTGCAACGCGCCCGCGAAATCCTCGACGCGATCCGCAACAAGCTGGGTAATAATGCCAGCCCGGAGGTAGAGCGCCGTTATCTGGAGCGCTTGCTGGACATGTAATGGAAGGGCGGGGAGCGGCGCTCGCGCCCTTCACGTCCACGACGCCAAGCGCCGAACGGATCTGCAACCCGTACCGGGCAAACGTCGCAAATCAACCGAAACCCGTCAGGCCGTCAAAGCCTGTGCTACGGCCTTGCGAATATCTGGAAGCGCGAACGGCTTTGGCACGACATCGATGATTTTTTCGAGCAGATCGTCAGCCCGTTCGCGCTGTTCGGCATAGCCGGTCATCAGCAGAATTTTCAGGCCCGGAAAATCCGAATGGGCGCGATGCGCCAGTTCGATACCATCCATGACCGGCATGCGGATATCCGAAAGCAACAGGTCGAAATTGCTGGTGGCCAGCATTTCGAGACCCTCGGCGCCATCAGCCGCCTCATGGGTTTCATGTCCGTCGAGCCGCAACGCCCGGGCAACGAAGGACCGCAGAGCATCCTCGTCTTCGGTAATCAGTATCTTGGCCATATCCGCATTCCCATCTTGAAGCCTGCCACATCACCATTCAATCGGACCCGATCGACGGCTGTCATCATGCGGCATGTTGTACCGAGGCTTGAGGATGCTCACGCATCCGCGCCGCTACAGCACCATCCCCGAATCATAGAGGATGCGTGGCGCTGTCATTGCCCATGCAAATCACCAGTTTTTCCTTTGCGAGAGGTAAACAACCGGCAGCCAAGACGAGAGGATGGTTAATAGTTTCTACCTGTTGAATGCGACACCTTCCCGCTTCGAGACGCCCGCCGCAATAAAGCATTCACACCGTAAATGCTTGTAATAACTATGTTTTATCGAAAATTACGACGCTGCATCGCCGGTAACAACACCAACAAACGGCAATTCGCGGAAAGCGTGGGCGACATCCATGCCATAGCCGACGACAAAATAATCCGGGCATTCGAAACCGACATAATCAGCCTCGCACACTTCCTGGCGTTTGACCTTCTTGTCGAGCAACACGGCAATGGTGACATTGGCAGCACCGCGTTCATACATCAATGTGCGGGCAAACAGCAGGGTCCGTCCCGATTCCAGGATGTCGTCGATCAGCAGAACATTGCGGCCACGGACATCGCTGTCGATATCCTTGAGGATCTTCACCCCCTGGGACACAGTGCCGGTGCCGTAGCTGGACAGGGTGATGAACTCCACCTCAGGCGCAATGCCGACATGATGCAGCGCCCGGATCAGGTCAGCGGCGAAAATGAACGAGCCTTTCAAGATCGAAATCACCAGAAGATCCTCGGAAGGACCGTCGACAATCGCCTTGGCGATCTCGATATTGCGGGCGGCGATCTGTTCGGCTGTGAACAAAGGCTCGATATTTTTTCCGCGAACGACAGGCATGGAGTCTCCAGGATTTCGCTGCCGATCTTCAGGCGACAGGTTTTTCTTTCACCCTGCCGATAGCACAATCAGGATTGCGAGGCATCCTTAGGTGCAAAGGAAAGCTTGAGTTCCGGGTTTTTTCCACCGGGATGGCGCAGCCGAGCGGCAATACCGCGACTATGGCCGACGCCGATTTCCGGCGCAGGTGGGGTAATCAGTGTGGAGGCAATGAGACGGCCATCCGAATAGAGATCCGCCCGGATATCCGGCAGGGCCTGCGTCGTCGCGGCATGATTCTCCACAATCGCATTGACCAGCAGAACCGGCATGCCACCGGAATTTTGCGGTGTCAGACTGACATGGGTAATGTCGAGCGGGTTTCTGGCGGGGACCGCCTCGGTGCCGCCAATCAGGCAAAAACCACCGGCGCTGAAAAACATCAGCACGGCAAGGGCTGCTATCAACGAGGTGAAAGACCGTTCCGATAGCTGCCCCAGGCGATTTTCCAACAGGACGACATGCCGGACCGTATAATTGACCAGAGCGTGCAGCAAGCCCTGCGCTGCCGGCGCCTGTGGCCGGTATCGGGTGTTCATCTCCGCCTGAATTCGGCTTCGAAGTACGCCGACGGGATCACCGACCGTGACGAATTTCGCATCGCTCACATCTTCCGCCAGCCGAAAGCCGGGACGTGGCATGGGACGATAGGGCCGCTCGGGCGGCAAGAGATCGATATCGGGTTCGACATATTTAGGCCGAAAACGGAATGCGTTCATGGAACCCTCGCCACAGCAGGTCCAGACATTGGATGAAAAGAACCAAGTCCGGCTTGCCTTCAACAGAGATGAATCGCCCTTGATCGAAAGCTTCGCACCAGCCAGATGCGATAGAATACGAAGGGGCATTGAAACCAATCCATCCAAGTCGTAAATTCGAATGGTTAATGATTTGTAAAAAATCGCCGGATTGGCGCCGTAACATCGCGGCGTTTACCAAATGGTAACCGGAACCGTTAAGAACTGAGCAGTCGTCAACAGGCTCAAGCCCGGGTTTATCCATTGATCCACTTCGAAAATGTCGGCCTGCGATATGGGATGGGGCCTGAAATCCTCCGCGACCTGACCTTTGACATCCCAAAGCGCTCCTTCCAGTTCCTGACCGGGCCGTCGGGCGCTGGCAAGACCACGCTTTTGCGCCTGCTGTTCATGTCGCTGAAACCGACACGTGGCCTGATTCGCAGTTTCGGTCGTGATATTACCCAGATTCCGCGCAATGAATTGCCCTTGCTGCGCCGCCGGGTCGGCATCGTCTTCCAGGATTTCCAATTGCTCGACCATCTGACGACCTATGAAAATGTCGCCTTGCCGCTACGGGTGCGCGGCAAGGATGAGGCGAGCTATAAGCAGGATGTGCTGGAACTGTTGAAATGGGTGGGGCTGGGCGAGCGTATCAACGTTCTGCCGCCAATCCTGTCGGGCGGGGAAAAGCAGCGCGTTGCGATTGCCAGAGCCCTGATCGACCGGCCCGAAGTGCTGCTGGCCGATGAGCCGACCGGCAATGTCGATCCACCGATGGCGCGCCGCCTGCTCAGCCTGTTTCTGGAGCTGAACCGGCTGGGCACTGCCGTGGTGATCGCCACCCACGATCTGGCCCTGATGGACCAGGTCGATGCCCGGCGGATGATCCTGACGGAAGGGCGGCTCGATATTTATGAATGACCGCAAATCCCTGCCACCGCAGCCGAAAAAAATACCCGTGACCCCACCGCTGGCCAAGACCCCGCCGCCGGAGCGAGCAAAGGCGCAAAGGCGGGTGGAAATGCAGGTGCGCCCCACCGGCGCCATCCTGCCGCCCTCCAACATCCAGGGCAATGCGCTGATGGTGGTGATTGCCATCATGGCGTTCCTGGCCTGCCTGACGCTCGGCGCGGTGTCGATTGTCCGGGGAACGGCGTCCAGCTGGCAAAGCCAGATCTCCCGCGAGGTGACGATCCAGATCAAGCCGGACGACACTGTCAACATGGATGAGGCCTTGACGAAGGCCAAGGACCTGGCGCTGACCTTCGTCGGCACCAAGACCGGACAAATCGTCGATGAGGCCGCAACGGCCCGCCTGCTGGAGCCATGGCTCGGCACCGGACTGGATATCAACGACCTTCCGGTGCCTCGGCTGGTCATTGTCACCATTGACGAGAACAATCCGCCTGACTTCGCCGCCATGCGCGATCTTTTGACCTCGCAGATCCCCCAGGCCTCGCTGGATGATCACCGCACCTGGGTGGATCGCCTGGTATCGATGGCCCGCACCACGGTGCTGATTGGCTTTGGCCTGCTGATCCTGGTGTTTACCGCCATGGTGCTGACGGTGATTTTTGCAACGCGCGGCGCCTTGTCCGGCAATCGGCATATTATCGAGGTCCTGCATTTCGTCGGTGCCGAAAGCCTGTTTGTGGCACGGGAATTTCAGAAGCATTTTCTGAAGATCAGCCTGAAGGGCTCCGCAGCTGGCGGACTTGCCGCAGCCAGCCTGTTCGCGCTAGCCAGCATCTGGCAGGACAATACGCTCGCCACGCCGCAAACCGATCAAGCCACCGCCATGTTTGGCCGGTTCGAAATCGGCTTTTCCGGCTATCTCGGTATTTTCGCCACGATGATCGTTATTGCTCTGCTGACAACGGTCACGGCCAGGTTGACTGTCATGCGCGCCATCTATGAAATCGACCAGATCAGGTCGGACCCCAGCCGCAGCGGCGGGTTGCCGCCCGAATGATCTATTTATCCGTCCTTGATGCGGGGATGCACCAGCATCCTCGATGCAGTTCCATTACGCACGAGCAATGACAATGCGCCAAGCAGACCCTGACCAGGATCAAGGCAGCCGGACCGCCAAACTATTCCATCGGCAAGCACCGCTGCGCCGCCTGCTACGCTATGGCGGCTATGCTATTCTTTTGCTGATGGCCTGTCTTGTCGCCGGTTTCCTGCATTTCGCCGATGACGTCACCGCGATGATGCCACCTGCTGAGCCCAAGGCTGATGCCATTGTCGTCCTGACGGGGGGCTATCAGCGCATCGACCAGGCTGTCGACCTGTTGCGCAAGGGATCGGGACGGCGGCTGTTGATTTCCGGTGTCCATCCATCCACATCGCCCGCAACCATTCGCAGGATGACGCAAAGCTCACCGGATCTATTTGCCTGCTGCGTGGATATGGGCTACCGCGCCATCGACACCATCGGCAATGCCAATGAAACCGCCCAGTGGATCCACGACAAGGGCTTTTCCTCGGTTCTGGTCGTCACCAGCAATTACCATATGCGCCGCAGCCTGATGGAACTGCGCCGTACAGACCATCAAACCCAGTTCATTCCCTATCCGGTCGTCACAGCCGATTTGCGCACCAGGGCCTGGTATGCCGATCCCAATGCGCTGCGCACGCTGCTGTCGGAATATGCCAAGATCCTCATTGCCTATACCCGCGATCTCGGCGGCTGGGACAATTGGCAGGGGCTTCGCACGTCTGGCAGTGCACCACAACAATCCTCCCAAAGCTAATCAGACCTGCGATACCTAACCATCTTCCGCTGATTGGAAAATTCGTATAGGCAGGGCCATCTGTCGGCGGAATATCTTCATGCTTGCTTTGCGGTCCCATGTTTTCAACGTGCTGTTCTATGCCTGCCTGATCCTCTGGATGGTCTTGGCCGCACCGATCTATTTCATCTTGCCGCGCAAAATCGCATATTCCGTCCCCAAGACATGGGCGCGGTTCAGTCATTGGCTGATGAAAACCGTGGTCGGCACGACATTCGAAATTGAAGGCCTGGAGAATATCCCAGACTCCGGCTACATCCTCGCACCAAAGCACCAATCCTTCTGGGATACCTATGCGCTTCTGCCCTGGCTGGATGATCCGGTCTTTATTCTCAAGCGGGAATTGATGTGGATTCCGTTCTTCGGCTGGTATGCCGCCAAACAGAACATGATCCCGGTCAATCGCGGTGGACGTGGCAAGGAAATGGTCAAGGTCATGCAGCGTGCCGCCGTGGAAGTGCGCAACGGCCGCCAATTGGTCATTTACCCTGAGGGGACAAGACGCCCGCCCGGCGCCGATCCTGAATATAAATTCGGCATCGCCCGGCTTTACCGCGATCTCAAAGTGCCGGTCGTGCCGGTTGCCATGCATGCCGGTCTGTTCTGGCCGCGGCGCAGCCTGATGCGCTATCCCGGGCATTACAAGATTCGTATCCTTCCCCCCATCCAGCCGGGAATGAAGCCCGATGCATTTTTTGAAGTATTGACCCGCCAGTTGGAGGCGGCCAGCGACGCACTGCTGCTGGAGGCGGCCCAGACCAATCCGGATCTCCCACTGCCGCCGACCGCCAAACACCGTCTTGAAACCATGAGAGCGCAGGAACAGGCCAAGAACCCCTCATAGCGTCGGTTTGTTCAGCCCCTTGACCACCTGCTCCAGCCAATGATCGCGGATGCCCATGCTGCGCAGGTGTTCTACGGTATTTTCGACATAGGCCCGGTTATCACCCGACTGGCCACTGGCCTGCGCGGTAACCTGTACCGCCTCCTCAACGGTAACCGCTCCCGCATATTGGCGGTGGTTTCGGTCCACCACGTAGCCAGTGCCAAGCACCCGGCGCCCATCAGACAGTTGCAACCGCAGCGTTTTTTCCTGATAGACCTGCGTCACCAGTTCCCGCGCCCGCAAATAGTCGAGCGTTTGCGGCCATGACGACGGACTAACACGAAAAGCCACACCATGGCAGGAACCGCCACGATCCAGCCCCAGAACCAGGCCGGGTGCCTGTTCGGTACCGCGATGCACGAAAGATCGAACGCAAAGCGAGCGGCGAAACCCATGGGCCCTGGCAGCCTGCCGTTCTTCATGGACAAAGCCGGGATTCCACATCAAAGACCCGTAGCCAAACACCCAAAATTCGTCCATATCGCTGGTCATAATGCTGGCTCCTGCTGTCTCATTCCCGAATTTTGATAGGTTTGGGTTGAAATTATCCAGCAGAAATGAATTTTTACAGCAGTCTTTGCACTGATAAACGGTGCTCGGCTCTGGTGCCTCAAAAGTCGCCTCGGTGACCGCTGAGCAAAATGGAAGACAATTGGAGAAGCGCATGGCCATGTCCAGCCGGACGAAGAGACCCCGGAAGAGATCGCGAGTTCTCTTGGTGGGCATTGTGCTTGTCCTGCTCGGTATCGTCTACACCGCAGGCTGGTTCGCCGCTGCCAATTACGCCACGACAAAACTCGAACATGCCTTTGACGGTGATAATCCACTGGCTTCTGCCCTCGATTGCCCCGGAATGCGGATGAGTGGCTTTCCGCTGCATATCGGGTTGAATTGCACCAAAGTTTCGGTCAACGATCACCGCAATGGCATTACCGGATCATCAGGCGCCTTCCGGTCGTCGGCAGAAATTTTCCGGCCCGGCAGAATCAAATGGGAAATCGACGGGCCAGCCATTCTGCAAACCTCCACTGGGCTTGCCGGTGCTTTTCAATGGGACAGCTTTCGCTCCACCTTGTCGCTGGGCATGAACGGCGTCGATTCGTCAGCAAGCGTGATCCAGAAATTGCAGGCCAACCTGACCGACGCGCTCTCCGGCCGGGTTCTGAGGATCGATGCCACTGAGAGCCGGACGCGGCTGCAACGCGATGGCGAGGACCTCGTGGGAACCGCCCGCTTGACCGGCTTGGATTTTGGCCAGGACGACCGCAACCCCGATCTGCCGCCCATGGCCGCACAGTTGGATGTGAAATTACTCGCCCAGGCAGGGGCCCTCGATATCGAACATCCGGAACCCATACAATTGCGGGGTCTAAGCGGCGACATCCGCAATCTGCAGATCGATATGGGCCAAGGCCGCACGATTACTGCCAGTGGACCGATTTCCATCGATAACGCAGGCCTTGCTAACGGCACGCTCAAGCTGGAAATTGGCAAGGTTGATGCCTGGCGGGACCTGGTGATTGCCGCCTATCCCGAAACCAAGGACATCGCCCGGATGGCTGCCAAGGGATTGAAAGCGGTTTTCCTTGGCCAGAATAAGGGCCAGGTGACACTTCAGATCACCAATGGCGTCGTGGTTCTGGGCTTCATCCCGCTTGGCAATATCCCGCCGATCTGAACCGGGCGCCAGACGGTCTATCCGTTCGTCTTGCCATCCAGCCCATGACGCCCGAAATCCGGCACGTCCACATCCTGGCCCGCGTCGATGATCGAGCGGCGTATTGTGCGGGTGCGGGTGAACAGCTCAAACAGTTTATCGCCCTCCCCCCAACGGATCGCCCGTTGCAGATAGGCGAGGTCTTCTGAAAACCGCGCCAGCATTTCCAGAATGGCATCCTTGTTGTGCAGGCAGACATCGCGCCACATGGTGGGATCGGACGCCGCCAGACGGGTAAAATCGCGAAAACCGGAGGCCGAATATTTGATGACTTCCGATTCCGTCACGGCTTCGAGATCATCCGCAGTGCCGACGATATTATAGGCGATGATATGGGGAAGATGCGAAACGATCGCCAATACCTTGTCATGGTGCAGCGGGTCCATTTCATCGACACGCGAGCCCAGCGCTTCCCAAAAGCTCTTGAGCCGGGCAATCGCCTGCTGATCCGTATTTTCCAGCGGTGTGAAAATGCACCAACGTCCATTGAACAGACCGACAAAACCGGCATCGGGGCCGGATTTCTCCGTACCAGCCAGCGGATGGCCCGGAATGAAATGCACATGATCCGGCATATGCGGCGCCATTTGCGCAATGACAGAGGCTTTGGTGGACCCCACGTCTGTGACGATAGCTCCCGGCGCAAGATGCGACGCAATCTGGATGGCCACCGCTTCGGACGCCCCGACCGGTACAGAAACGATCACCAGATCGGCCCCTGCAACCGCCTCGGCAGCCGACGTCGTATAGCGATCCCCAAGCTGCAATTCCTCGGCTCGCCGCAAAGTATCCACTGAGCGGGTTGAGACGACGATCTCGCGCGCCAGGCCAAGCGCACGCACATCACGGGCAATGGAAGAGCCGATCAGGCCGATGCCGATCAGGGCAATCCGGTCAAACTGAATGCTGGCCATCACGGCTTGCCCATAAATTCGGTCAGGGCATCCATCACGCCAAGATTGGCCTCCGGCGTGCCGATTGACATGCGCAGGGAATTGGCAAAGCCATATCCCTTGACCGCCCGCAGGATGTAGCCACGGCTGGTCAGGAAGTCATCGGCCTCCGGCGCCCGCTTGCCATCAACATCGGGAAAATGGATGAGCAGGAAATTGGTGACCGACGGCGTAACCTTCAGGCCGATCCCCTCGAAGGCTTCCGTCAACCGGTCCAGCCACTCGAGATTGAAATCCACAGCCTTATCGGCAAAATCACGGTCAAGAATGGCAGCAGCCCCCGCCGAAATCGCCGGGGCATTCATGTTGAACGGTCCGCGCACCCGGTTCAGGGCATCGAGAATGGCAGCCGGACCATACATCCAGCCGATCCGCAGCGCTGCCAGCCCGTGGATTTTAGAGAAGGTGCGGGTCATCACCACATTGCGGTTTTCAGAAACGATTTCCAGCCCGGCTTCGTAATCGTTACGGCGAACATATTCGGCATAGGCCGCATCCAGCACCAGCAGCACATGTTTCGGCAGGCCAGCAACCAGACGGCGAATATCGGCACCCGGCACATAGGTCCCCGTCGGATTGCCGGGATTGGCGATGAACACCATCCGTGTCTTGTCGGTCACCGCCGCAAGAATGGCATCGACATCGACGCGGTAATCCTGCTCCTTGACCGTGACCGGCGTTGCACCTGCCGCCATGATCTGAATACGGTAGACCAGGAAACCATGCTCGGTGATAACAGCCTCATCGCCCGTGCCCAGGTAGACATGGCAGAGCAGGCCGAGCAGCTCGTCCGAACCATTGCCGCAGAGAATATTGGCCGCGTTCAGCCCGTGCGCACTGGCAATCGCCTCGCGCAGCTTCACGGCCTGGCCATCGGGATAAAGCTCCAGATTGGCGGCGCCCGCCTTGAAAGCCTCGATGGCTTTCGGGCTTGGCCCCAGCGGCGTTTCATTCGATGAGAGCTTGAACACTTTTGCAACGCCCGGTGCGTGTTCTTTGCCGGGAACATAGGCGGCAATATCAAGGATTCCCGGACGTGGAACGGGCTGGTTCATGGTGCTGCTCATTGACGTGATTTCCTGGTTTTTGGTCTTGAACCTGATGCGGTTCAAACAGGCTGCTCAAATAGGTATGCAGTAGCCCGGAACCTCTATTTTGTCGAGGGCGGCAACAGGGTTTGGCGTGTGGTTGGCACGCCTTGCGGGCTCAAAACCGGAGCAAATACCCGGCGCGATGCGCGCATGGCGACCGGCAACCCCTGATAGAGCCGCTTTTGCGCCTCGACAACGATAACGCCAGCAAAAGCCGGTGACAGCATGCGACCGAAGCGCTCGAAGGCACTATGCATTTTCAACATGGTTCTGAGCTTGGATGGAGGGAAAAACAATGCCTCGGTGCTGGCTCCCGGCGTAAAATTGGTCTCGCGCAGCAGCGCCGTCAACTGACCCCGAGAATAGGGGCGACCGGAGCCAAAAGGCGTATGCTCCATCCGCGCCCAGACCCCACGGCGATTGGGCACCACCATGACCAGCCGACCGCCCGGTGCCAGAACCCGCCAGATTTCCTTGAGCGTCTCGCGCGGATTCTCGGCAAATTCAAGGGAATGGACCATCAACACCCGATCGATGGAACTGTCAGGCAGCGGTAATTCCTCATCGAACACCAGTGACGTGGCCGAAAGCTCGCCCGGCGGCCAGTTCACCGCGCCCTGTCCCGCCGGCATGAAGGCGAAGGTGCGCTCGGTATCGGCCCGAAACCGATCCAGATACGGCACCGAATAGCCCAGCCCCACCAGCCGCTCCTCCGGCAGCCGCGCCCAGAGCGACGACAGCGCCATGGTAATGGATTGCTCGGCGGCATGGCCAAGCATGGTGTGATAGAACTGACGAAGATCGACTATATCCACATGCATGGCACAATTGTTAGCAGCAGGCTGTTGGACATCAAGGCCCCAGGCACTAGATTCTTCGTAAACCACCTTGCAATTACCACTTCCAAGCCAGAGGGCCTGCCCGATGAAAAACCCGGAAATCGAAATTTTCCCTTGCCGTACCGACAATTACGGCGTGCTGGTTCATTGCCTCGAAACCGGCTTGACCGCTTGCATCGATGCGCCGGAGGAAGGGCCGATTGTGGCGGCTGCCGAAAAACGAGGCTGGCAGATCAGCCATATTTTCACCACCCATCACCACAACGACCATGTCGAGGCCAATCTGGCCCTGAAGAATCGGTATGGCTGCGAGATCATCGGTCCGGTCAACGAGGCTGTCGCCATTCCGGGTCTCGACCGTTCCGTAAGCGATGGCGACGAATTTCTGTTCGGGCCGCACCGGGTCCAGGTGATTGAAACGCCGGGCCACACGGCAGGCCATGTCTGCTATCATTTTCCAGACGCCAAACTGCTGTTTGCCGCCGACACGCTGTTTGCACTTGGCTGCGGACGGCTGTTTGAGCGGCCCGCAGCCGACATGTGGCATTCCCTGCAAAAGCTGGCCGTGCTGCCGGATGAAACCGCTATTTATTTCGGCCACGAATACACGCTTTCCAATGCCCGTTTCGCCCTGACCATCGACCCGGACAATGAGCGGCTTCAAGCCCGCGCCCGCGACATCGAGGCGATGCGGGCGCAAGGGCAGTTCACCATTCCCACCACCATGTCTCTGGAAAAGGAAACCAACCCGTTCCTGCGGGTGGCCGATCCAAAAATCCGCCGCAACCTGGTGATGGAAAGCAAGAGCAATGAAGAGGTGTTTGCCGAAATCCGCAAGCGCAAGGACAATTTCTGATGGCCGATGCCGATGAGATCATTGCAGCGCTGGCCATGCAGCCCCACCCTGAAGGTGGCTGGTACAGCGAAACCTTCCGCGACGGCAAAGGTGGAGCGCGTGGCCATTCCACGGCCATCTACTATCTGCTGAAAGCAGGCCAGCGGTCGCATTGGCATCGGGTGAAGGATGCCGCCGAGATCTGGCATTATTATGCGGGCGCGCCGCTGGCGCTCTATCGCTGCGACGATGGCATGACGGTGGAAACGCTGGTTCTGGGCACGGACCTTGTGCGCGGCGAGCGCCCCCAGGCCGTCATTCCAGCGCTCAGTTGGCAGGCGGCGGAAAGCCTAGGGGATTATACTCTGGTGGGCTGCACAGTCGCGCCTGGCTTTACCTTCGACACTTTCGAAATGGCCCCTCCAGGCTGGAAACCGGGTCAGCCACTTCGATAACCAGGCATACCGGTGGGCTTCAGGCGCCTGTCAGCATAAAACGTTTTGTTGCGCTGCAAAATCCGATTTTTTGGAGTGGCACCATGACGATGAATATCCCTGTTGATTCGACCGTACCGCGCTCCACGCGCTACAATAGCGGCATGATCTGGCTGCACTGGGTAACGGCGTTGTTGGTGCTTGCCCTGTTTCTCTCGGCAGAAATCTGGGAATTTACGGAAAAAGGCGGTGCGCTTCGCAATGGCCTGAAGGCGCTGCATTATGGTGCCGGAATCATACTTTTCGCTGTGTTTGTGCTGCGGCTTGTCTGGCGGATGGCCAGTCTCAAAACCCTGCCGGAAGAAGAAAAAGGCGTTTTGGGCCTGATGGCCAAGGCGGTGCATTATCTGCTCTATTTCGGGCTTGCCGCACAGATTTCCCTTGGCTTTCTATGGCGCTGGTCGCAGGGAAAACCGGTGGACTTCTTCGGGCTGTTTTCCATTCCCGATCTCATCGGTATATCGCCGGATTATCGCCATCTGCTCGGCGACATGCATTCTCTGCTTGCCTGGATCATCATCGGCGCGGCCACATTGCATGCAGTTGCGGCGATTTTCCATCATACCGTGCTGAAGGACGGCGTGTTGATGAAGATGATGCCCGGCAGGTAATCGTCAAGCCGCGTCTTCGATGGCTGTCTTGCGGCGAAACATGCCGCTTGCAGCCAGCGCCGCACCACCCGTGATCAGCACGCAAGCACCAAGAATGCGCAGGTTTGCCTCACCAAAACCGAAAACCAGCAGCACCAGCGTCGATAGCAGCGGGGCGGCGTAGGACGCTGCCCCCAGGATCTGGATGTCACCGTTCTTGACGCCGTAATCCCAGGCGTAAAAGGCCGCACCGACGGGAAACAACCCAAGACCCGCCACAGCAAGCCACTGACTGGCGCTATCCGGCCAGACCGACGTTTCAAGCCAGAGGTGACACACCAGCGACAGCAGTGCAGTAGCGAGGCAGAAGCCGGTCACCACATCCGTGGAAACCGCATCGGACCGGCGCGTGACCAGCGAGTAGCTGGACCACGTCAAGGCGCAAAGCAGGGCCGCCCCATAGCCCATCGCATAGGCCGGATCGAACGACAGGCCGTTTTTGCCGATGATCAGCACGGTGCCGCATAGCCCGGCAATCGCACCCGCCATATGATACCAGCGCAACCTTTCCCCCGGCAGCAGCGCCGATCCGAACACGATCAGCAACGGCCAGAGATAGGCAATCAGCCCGGCTTCCACGGCAGGGGCATTTCTCAGTGCCGTGAAATAGAGGAAATGATAGCCGAACAGGCCGGCAATCCCGACCAACCAGACCTTGGCCGGCTGTTTCAGCAATGTCAGCCGCTCCGGACGTATAATGAAAGTCGCAATGCCGGGAAGACTGCCGATGGCAAAGCAGATGGCCGAGAGCTGGAAGGGCGGCATGGTGCCGGACGCTGCCGTAAACAGCGCCAGAAAAGACCACATCAGTATGGCCGAAAACCCGATCAGCGTTGCCCGAACTTTCATCCGCCCCTCAATTATTTTAGTGCTGATCAGGCCCCAAATCGGGTCGCTGTGATCGACAGCGTTCCCACCCGCGTTGGCACCCGCGCATAGACAGGGGCATATAAGGTCATGGTTCCGGTCTTGGCAAACCAGATTTCCATATCGTTGGCGCTGCGCAGATATTCGATATCGCTACGACCCTTGTTGAAGCCGGATTTCGGCACATAGCGCACGGAGCAGACGATTGCCTCGCCCGACACATTGCCAGCGGTAAACTTGTTCTTGCCCTTGGGCGACATCACCAGATCCAAGCGGCTTTCACCATCGAAAATCGGCAGGGTCCTCGAGCAGATCTTGCCATCGTCGGGCAAGGTCAGCCCACCGACCGGATCGAGCACCGAGCGAAGATCCCCGGCACTCACTGGTATCCAGCGGTCCTTGTTGCGGTTCGGTTCAGGGGTGATGGTCGTGGAGACCACATTGCCGCCCGCATAACGCACGTCATAGACCCGCGTCCGTTTGCCCCGCGTATAGACCAGATTGTAATTGCTGGCCTGCAAATGCTTGTCATCAGCCACCAGTCCCGTCACCTTGGTCTTTGCATCGAGACTGGTGAAGACATTGGCAATGCCCGCCGACGAAATCGTGCCGGTAATGGTGTAGCCGGGACGTGTGACCTCGGTAACGAAAGTCGCCCGGGCAATAGACAGACCAAGCAGGGTGACGCGATATTCATTGCGATAGGTCTCACCTGCAAAGGCAGAGCCGCTGGCGCAGACCAGCGTAGCACCAAGCACCACAGGGGCGACCAGCAGAAAAGACAGTTTACGAACAAGCTTAAAATGCATTGCGACACCATGGCTCCAATGTCTGTTACCCCTTCATTTATGGCGTTCACTATGGCAAGACCATAGCCGAAGCGTCGATAAATCCGCCCTTTTGCCAAGGTTTGTCTTGACGGGGCGGCTTCAGCTGACTATAGAACCGCAACTTTCCAATCAGACCGCGTTGGATTGCGCCCTGGGTTATTGCCCGGAAAGCTTTCCGACTGCCAATAAGAATAGGTGCATCATGTCCCGCAGTTGCGAATTGACCGGCAAGGGCGTCCAGTCGGGTAATAATGTAAGCCATGCCAACAACAAGACCCGCCGCAAGTTCCTTCCGAACCTGTGCGATGTTACGCTGATTTCCGATGCCCTCGGCCAGCGTTACCGTCTGCGCGTCTCTGCTGCTGCTCTTCGTTCCGTCGAGCATCGCGGTGGCCTGGATGCCTTCCTTTTGAAGGCAAATGAAACCGAACTGAGCATGCGCGCTCGTCTGCTGCGCCGCCAGATCGTCAAGAAGACCGCAGTCGCCGCCTGATATCAGGCAGCCACAGCATTGACATAACGAACGGGCTTGAACGGTAAAACGTTCGAGCCTTTTCGCTTGCGCCGTTTCTCGCCAAAGTCTTTGGCACAGCGGCAAGTATCGACCCTTTCTTGTTATGGCCGGTCCGAATGTGGACTGAGCTATAGCTGGTGGCATCTCCCAGGATAAAAAAATGCGGATCACACGTCACATCCTCGTCTACAGCATGCTCATGACCTTAGTCGTGGTCGCCTCCAACATCCTCGTGCAGTTTCCACTGTCGGGCCAATTGGCGGGCGTGCAACTCGGCGACCTCTTGACCTATGGCGCCTTTACCTATCCGGTCGCCTTTCTGGTCACCGACCTCACCAATCGCCAGTTTGGCCCCTCCACGGCGCGTAAAGTGGTGTTTGTCGGTTTTCTTGTGGGCGTGGCACTGTCCTTCGTCACCGGACAACCACGCATCGCCATTGCCTCAGGCACCGCCTATCTGGTCGGACAATTGCTTGACATCAGCGTCTTCAACTGGCTGCGCCAGCAGGACTGGTGGAAAGCACCGCTGGCCGGTTCACTGTTCGGCTCGGTACTCGATACGGTGATTTTCTTCTCGCTGTCTTTTGCACCGGTCTTTGGCTTCATTGGTCCGAATGATGATTTTGCGATAAGCTGGGCGCCATTGCTTGGTGCGTTTTCCCCTGAAATCCCCCGCTGGATCTCTTGGGCCATCGGTGATTTTACCGTGAAAATGCTGGTCGGCTTGATTATGCTTTTGCCCTATGGGGCATTGATGAACAGGCTGAAGCCCTACCAGCTTGCGCGGGTTTGACCTCTGCTGCCTTACGGCTGTAGCCGGAACTCCAGCATCAGCGTCCGTTGCAGCATGAAGTGGTTGTCGTCGGAGACCAGGATCAGGCGAAGGTCGCCATTGCCCATGTCCACCACATCCAGGCCTTCCATATTGTCGATCTGGAAGCTTTGATCGGCGTCGAGCAGGATCTCTCCATCCACCAGAGCGCCCGGCTTGATGCTGTCGCCCTTGACGCGCACGATGCGCATGCCGAGCCCGCTTGGAAACCGGAACCGGCGCTCCAATAGCAGCAGATCACCATCCGGCAACCAGGCGCCATCGGTCACGTCGAAATCATCACGGCGCACCAGCTTGAAGCCACCCGGATGCGGACCATCGACCACGCCAGCATAGAGATTGCCATTGATGTCCAGGCTCTCCTCGGTGATCGTCACAAGACCACCGGCAAGCGGTCCTTGCGCAGGCGATGCCGTCAGCATTTCCAGGCTGCGATTGCTCTCCAGGACCTTTTTGGGAAAGGGCAATGGCAAGCTTTTTTCCGGCTTGGCCGTTTCAAATCCGTCGAGGGGATATTGATCGATCCGATGGCGCTGCTCAAAGCCCACATAGATCTTATCGCCACGGATTGCCAGGCTCTCGGCGTCCATCGCCCGTTTCGGCGCATTGTTGCGGCCTTCGCGGTCCAGCATCGGAGCCAAAGAGACGCCATCGATACCGGAAAGGCGGCCCTTTTCATCTCGTTTGATTTCACCTGAAATCCAGTGACCGGTATCCAGCACACCAATGAAACGCTTGCCATCCGGTCGAAACCGGATCGAAGACCATGCCCCGAACAGACTGTCTGAGGATGTCAGGTCCAGCCCACCGAGAAATTCCAGCTTGCCGAACACGGTCTGGTCCGAGGCCGGATTGAAATATTCAATTTTGCGGCTACTCACCGCCGCAGACTCACCAACGGCCTGAGATGCTGCCAAAAGCAGTGCGGAGCCGCAGCAGAAGGCGAGCAAGGCTTTGCGAGAGGTGATTAGCAACGGATCACGCGCACTCAGCTGGCGCGGCGGAACGAACCGCCACGGGCACCCTTAGTGGGCTTGTCTTCGAAGAGGCCAGCCAATTGCTCGGTCATCGCACCGGCCAATTCATCCGCATCGACAATGGTCACGGCGCGGCGATAGTAGCGGGTGACGTCATGGCCGATGCCGATCGCCAGCAATTCGACCGGAGACCGGGTCTCGATCTGCTCGATCACAGCGCGCAAATGCCGTTCCAGATAATTGCCGGGATTAACCGACAGCGTCGAATCGTCCACCGGCGCACCATCAGAAATCATCATCATGATCTTGCGCTGCTCGCGCCGCGCCAACAGCCGGTTATGCGCCCAAATCAGCGCTTCACCGTCGATATTTTCCTTGAGCAGGCCTTCGCGCATCATCAGGCCGAGATTACGCCGTGCCCGCCGCCACGGCGCATCCGCCGATTTATAGACGATATGGCGCAGGTCGTTGAGGCGGCCCGGCGTCGGCGGTTTGCCGCTGGCCAGCCATTGCTCGCGGCTCTGGCCGCCCTTCCAGGCCTTGGTGGTGAAGCCGAGGATTTCCACCTTGACGCCGCAGCGCTCCAGCGTGCGAGCTAGAATATCGGCGCAAGTGGCGGCAACCGTAATCGGACGGCCGCGCATCGAGCCGGAATTGTCGATCACCAGCGTCACCACCGTATCGCGGAACTGGGTGTCCTTTTCCCGCTTGAACGATAGCGGCTGCATCGGATCGATGATCAGCCGGGTCAACCGGGCCGGATCGAGATAGCCCTCTTCCAGATCGAAATCCCAGGACCGGTTCTGCTGCGCCATCAACCGGCGCTGCAAACGGTTGGCCAGACGACCGACCGCGCCCTGGAGATGGGCAAGCTGCTTGTCGAGAAAGGCGCGCAACCGGTCAAGTTCGGCTTCATCGCACAGCTCTTCCGCCGAGGTCTCTTCATCGAAGGCCTCGGTAAACATTTTGTAATCGACTTTTTCATTGAAATCGTCGAACGGGCTGGCCGGACGGCGCATTTCACCGGGAGTCTCGCTGTCCTCGTCGCCTTCCTCGGACATGTCGTCGTCGGAAATTTCCGCACCGTCCATCTCGCCGTCGTCCATCTGCTCTTCGGCAGATTCGCTTTCATCGGCGGGCGCGCTTTCAGAGCCAGCGTCCTCCTCGGAATTTTCCTGCTCTTCCTCGCCGCTGCGCTGCTGGTCTTCTTCGGATGTCTCTTCCTGCTCGGCCTGTTCCGGGTCCTCGCCGAAATCCTCGGCCATTTCCATGGACGACAGCATATGCCGCACGACGCGGGCAAAGGCCTGTTGATCCTCGATCACATTGGCCAGATTGGAAAAATCGCTGCTGGCCTTTTCCTCGATGAACGAGCGCCAGAGATCCAGCACCTTACCGGCACTTTCCGGTGGCTTTTGACCGGTCAGCGCCTCTCGGACCATCATCGCCACCGCTTCCGACAGGGGAGCATCCTCGCGCCGCTCGATGCCGGAAAAATTGGCCTTGGCATATTTTTCCGAGGTCATCGATTTCAGATTGGCGGCAACACCGGTCATCCGCAAGGCACCAATCGATTCCACCCGGGCCTGTTCGACCGCATCAAACACCGAACGGGCATCCTGCCCCTCCGGTGCCATCGAGGCATGGACTTTTTGGTCATGGCAGGCAAGCCGCAGCGCCATCGAATCGCCAAGACCTCGCGTCACCGCCAGGTCGTGGGCGGTCGGTCGCTTGGAAATTTCCGGCAGACGAATGCGGTCGCCAGCAATGCCCGGACGATCGTTGGCAAAAGCTACTTCGACATTGGCATCGCCCGCAATCGACCGCACGCAGCCGGTAATCGCCCGACGCAACGGTTCGGTATCAACCGCTGTGCCGGGTTTCGCCTGGGAATTATCGCCGCGACCTGCCATGTTCCTTAAGTCTCTTTTCAGGCGCCAAGAACGATGTTGGCAGCACTTTCCTTGAGTTCAATGCCAAAAGCGCGCTGGTATTGCTCGGCCACCAGGGTCCGTTCCAGCTCGTCGCATTTGTTGAGGAAGGTGACGCGGAAGGCAAAGCCGATATCGCCGAAAATCTCGGCATTTTCGGCCCAGGTGATCACGGTACGCGGGCTCATCACGGTCGAAAGATCGCCATTGATGAAGGCTGACCGGGTCAGATCGGCCAGCCGCACCATCTTGGCTACATTATCGGGGCCGCTCTGGGTGGCGGCAAAGCCCTTGACCTTGGCCAGGACGATATCGACTTCCTTTTGATGCGGCAGATAGTTCAGCGTGGTGACGATCGACCAACGGTCCATCTGTGCCTGGTTGATCTGCTGGGTACCGTGATAAAGGCCGGTCGTGTCGCCAAGTCCAACCGTATTGGCCGTCGCAAACAGCCGGAAAGCGGGATGTGGGCGGATAACGCGGCTCTGGTCGAGCAGGGTCAGGCGGCCAGAGGATTCCAGCACCCGCTGGATAACGAACATCACGTCCGGGCGACCGGCATCATACTCGTCGAACACCAGCGCCACATTGTGCTGATAGGCCCAGGGCAGGATGCCGTCCTTGAATTCGGTGATCTGCTTGCCGTCCTTCAAGACGATAGCATCCTTGCCGACCAGGTCGATACGGCTGACATGGCTGTCGAGATTGACGCGCACGCAGGGCCAGTTCAGCCGGGCAGCGACCTGCTCGATATGGGTGGATTTGCCCGTACCGTGAAAACCGGACACCATGACGCGGCGGTTGTGAGCAAAACCGGCAAGGATGGCCAGCGTGGTTTCCCGGTCGAACAGATAGTCGGGATCGAGATCCGGCACATAGGAATCGCCCTTCGAATAGGCAGGCACGCGAATGTCGCTGTCGATGCCGAACACCTCCCGGACGGAAACTGTCGTGTCGGGCAGGTTGGCGATATCAAGGTCAATTTTGCTCATCGTCTCTCCAAGCCGGGCGGCATCTCCCAGCGCATACAATCAAGGTCGCATACAATCAGGTCGCATACGCAATCGGATATAGTCTTCGATTAACAGAAACCCGCCTGCTTTAACAATTGATAGGCCTGAATAACAGCCCGAAAACGCTCTTCAGAACCTCTGTCTCCGCCATTTGCATCTGGATGATGTTTTTTGACAAGCTCTTTATAGCGCCTCTTGATATCTTGTGCGGTGGCAGCGCCCGTCAACCCCAGGGCATCGAAGGCTTTTGCTTCCAGCGT
Source organism: Allorhizobium sp. Av2 (assembly GCF_021462805.2). NCBI lineage: Bacteria > Pseudomonadati > Pseudomonadota > Alphaproteobacteria > Hyphomicrobiales > Rhizobiaceae > Allorhizobium > Allorhizobium sp. Av2. The sequence continues at coordinate 3,110,193 of NZ_CP192696.1, forward strand.
CTTCAGTTTTCGCGCCTGCGGCTCAAACCGCGACGCATTGCCGCGCCCTTGGGAGACGAAGCCGAAAGGGTCCCTCATCCGCGCCTGCGCCGTGGCCGAGCCGGAGCGCTGGGTGGAATGAATGGGCGATCCCTTGGCGGCCTTGTTGACACCGACCGTCCAGGTTGGACGATGACCGGTGATCGCCTCCTTCTGGTAGCGGGCAATCTCGCTGTCGGAGAGGCCGGAGAAGTAATTGTAACCCTTGTTATATTCCTTCACATGCTCGAAGCAGAACAGGAAAAACTTGCCTTCGGCATTGCGACCCACCGGTGCACGGTGCACGCCTGGACGCTCGCAACCGTCCCACTGACAGGTGGTGACAGGCGGCTCCGGCTCCGCGTCCTTCTTGCGGCGCGTGCGGATCTTGTCGAAATATTTTGAGTCGAGTTTCATTGGCAAATTATGAGGCTTTCCCCGTCTCACAACAAGAATTGACAAATCATATTGTTCTTGGCCATTTGGAGGCTTTTCTCAAAACGCCCGAATTGGTCAGCAGAATTGGACGCCACCGTATGCAGAGCCACCAGATGTCACTTCGCCAGACGATAGAGCAGAAATTGACACAGGCCTTCCAGCCCGAGCGTTTGCTGGTGATCGATGAGAGCCACCACCATGCCGGCCATCAACCTGATATAACCGGCACTGGTGAAACCCATATGCGGGTGCGCATTGTCTCAGGCAGTTTTACCGGCCTTAGCCGCCTGGCCCGGCACCGGGCCGTTACCGACCTGCTCAAGCCGGAACTGGATGCCGGGCTGCATGCGCTGGCCATCGAACCATCAGCGCCCGGTGAGGCAACACGCTGGTAAGATCAGCCGGGCAGATTGTGTTGTAGAAAACTCAGCACTTCCGAGGACGGCACATCGTCGGCCACGAAAGACTGTCCGATCCCGCGGGTGAGAATGAAGGTCAATTGACCGCCCTTGACCTTCTTGTCCTGGGCAATGGCCTTCATCAGCTCTTCAGCAGGCGGCATATCACCGGGAATCTCGGCGATCCTGGTGGGTAATCCAACCTCTTTCAAATGGCGCTCGACCCGCTTGGCATCGTCAGGGCTCGCCAGATTGAGTCGGGCCGAGAATTCATGGGCCAGTACCATGCCGATGGCAACGCCTTCTCCATGCACGAGACGGCGACTGTCATAACCCGTGGCCGCTTCCAGCGCGTGGCCGAAGGTGTGGCCGAGATTTAGCAAGGCCCGGCGGCCATGTTCGCGCTCATCAGCCACGACCACATCGGCCTTGGCCTGGCAGGACAGTGCAATCGCCTGCGTGCGGGCTGCTCCACCGGCAAACACCTCGCGCCAGTTGCGCTCCAGCCAGTCGAAAAACTCCGGCTTGTCGATCAGGCCGTATTTCGCCACTTCGGCATAGCCGGCACGAAATTCCCGTTCGCTCAACGTATTCAGTACCGCCGTATCGGCCAGAACCAGATCCGGCTGATTGAAGATACCGACCAGATTCTTACCCTGCCTGGCATTGATACCAGTCTTGCCGCCGACGGAACTATCGACCTGTGACAATAGCGAGGTCGGGATCTGCACGAACCGCACCCCGCGCCGAACGATGCCCGCCGCAAAGCCGGTGAGATCGCCGATGACGCCGCCGCCAAGGGCGATGACGACATCGTTGCGCTCGATGCGCGCTTCCAGCAGCACGTCGCAAACCTTGGTCAGGTGCTCAAAGCTCTTGGTCTTTTCACCGGCAGGCAGGGTCAGCGAGACGGCTTCAAAGCCGTCCGCCTCCAGGCTGTCCATTAGCGCGCCGTGGTAAAGCGCCCCGACATTCTCGTCGGTGACGATGGCTGCCTTGCGACCCTTGATACGGGTGGAAATCTCGCCGCCCGCCCGCCCGATCAGGCCGTCGCCGATCAAAATATCATAGGCGCGCTCACCAAGCGGCACATGGACAAGGCGCTCTGAAGATTGCGGGCGTTCGGATGCCTGATCTATGCTCATCGCTTGCTCCTGCCTTTGCTGACATAGGCGATCACCGCGTCCATAACCTCAGCGGAAATGGCTTCCTTACGCCCATCGCGCGACAATACGGTAATATCGGCACGCTGATAGATCGGGTAGCGCTCCAGCATCAGCTTTTCCAGCGTCTGTTTCGGGTGTTCGGTTTTCAACAGCGGGCGATGATCGCGCTTGTTGACCCGCTCCCACAACACATCCAGATCGGCTTTCAGCCAGATGGAAATACCCCCGCGCTCAATCTGCCTGCGGGTCCGGTCATTGATGAAGGCGCCGCCGCCGGTCGAGACGACTTTCGGCCCGGACCTGAGCAGCCGCCGGATCACCCGGGTTTCCAGCGCCCGGAATTCCGTCTCGCCATAGGCCGCGAACAATTCACTGATCGTCATGCGCGAGACCCGCTCGATCTCGGTATCGGTATCGATGAAAGGCAGGTTCAGTTGCTGGGCCACGAGACGCCCGATCGCGGATTTTCCAGCCCCCATCAGGCCGACGAAAATCAGGTTTCGACGCCCGAGCACCGAGCGGGCACGCTCAGCAAGAGGTAGAACAGCATGGGGCATCGAGTGGGTCATCAGCCTTTTCGCAACAGGTTTACCACCCTATTGACAAATGCCGGGGCCACGTCAAGCACTTGACGCACATGCCGACAAGAAACAATCACCCGCATGGCCTATTGCCTCCCTTAACTCCCAAGGGTTTACGGAGTTATTAGGCAAAACCTGCCATGTTCGATCTTGAAACAGGAACGGCTCCAGCCGATATTGCTGATGTGTGTTGCACTGAGGGAAAAGCAGAGCTGTTCTTTCCCGAAGAGATAAACGACACCAAGAGAACCCAAAGTGTTACAGCAACCTCGACTGCTTCTTCCGGGAAGCACGGCACTGCACAGCATGGCTTTTAAAGCCGGAGGCCGTCATCATGCCCACCTTGTTCCGTTTCCTGTTTGTCATCGCCACCGTGGCGGCCATGATCTATGCAGCGATGTGGGCGCTGGTCATCTTCGTGGAACCCGGGCAGCGGGAGATCACCGCAGCCATTCCTGCTGCGCAGATCAAGCCCCAGCAGCCATCACCGTGACGGCACACACACCAAACGATAGAAACGACAGCATCCATGGTTGATCTCGGCCACGCCCGCATCGAAGCTTTCCTTGAGATGATGAGTGCCGAGCGCGGTGCAGCGGGCAACACACTCTCTTCCTATGAACGGGATCTGGAAGATCTGCATGGCTTTCTGGCCACGCGCCAGGTCAGCGTCATGGCCGCCACCAGCGACGATCTGTCCGCCTATATGTCCGATCTTGGCCATCGCGGTTTCGAAGCCTCGTCCCAAGCCCGCCGTCTGTCGGCGCTTCGGCAATTCTACAAGTTTCTCTATGCCGAGGGACTGCGCGGCGACGATCCGACCTCGATCCTCGATACTCCGAAAAAGGGCCGGCCTCTGCCCAAGACCCTTTCGATTGCCGATGTCGACAAGCTCCTATCCCTGGCCCAGGCCGAGGCGGCGTTGGAAGGCCCCGATCGCCTGCAAAGGCTGCGGCGCTTAGCGCTGCTGGAACTTCTCTATGCGACGGGCATGCGTGTCAGCGAACTGGTCTCCCTCCCGGCCAATGTCCTTGCGCAGGAGGGCCGGTTCCTGGTGGTCCGCGGCAAGGGCAGCAAGGAGCGGCTGGTGCCGCTATCGCGCTCGGCCATCGCTGCCATGCAGGCTTACGCGCAGGCCAAGGAAATCGAACAGGCAGAAAAACCACCATCGAAAAAAACAGCATCGAAACAAACAGTATCGAAACTGGGAAAATCATCGGGCATTGGCTTCCTGTTTCCCGCCGCCAGCCGCGAAGGCTATCTGCCCAGACAGGTTTTCGCGCGGGAATTGAAGGATCTGGCCATTCGCGCCGGTCTCAGCGGCGATGCAGTGTCCCCACATGTGCTCAGGCATGCTTTTGCCAGCCATTTGCTTGAAAACGGCGCGGATCTACGGGTTGTGCAAGAATTACTGGGACATAGCGACATTTCGACGACGCAAATCTACACGCATGTGCTCGAAGAAAGGCTCCAGATTCTGGTTGAGACACATCACCCTCTTGCAAAACATAGGAAAAACCACGATTAGAAGCCCGGCTAGGCGATGTGCTAAGCCCCTTTGGTTGGCACGGAAATTGTCTGCAAGACAGACATGCGGCCAAGCATTGCGACGACATTTACGGTTTCACACCATCAAGGATGGGTGGTGAGATCAGACATATAGTCAGAAATTACGATGGCCGCCTCTCAGCCAACATCGTAAAGCAGGATAGAGTAACGGATCGGAACGGACCTGATGATCAACTATCTCGATTTCGAAAAGCCTATTTCCGACCTCGAAGGCAAGATTCACGAGTTGAAGAAGCTGAAGAGTGAGGATGAAAGCATCGACACCTCGGAAGAGATCGGTCGTCTGGAAGTCCGCGTGCGCGAAGCCATGGAAGAGATTTATTCCAAGCTGAATGCCTGGCAAAAAACCCAGGTGGCCCGCCATCCGCAGCGTCCGCATTTCGTCGATTACGCCTCGCGCCTGTTTACCGATTTCACGCCGCTGGCTGGCGACCGCAAATTTGCCGAGGACGCAGCCATCCAGGCTGGACTCGCCCGTTTCCGGGGTATCCCGGTTGCGATTATCGGCCAGGAAAAAGGCAGCGACACCAAATCGCGCCTGAAGCACAATTTCGGCAGCCCCCGGCCTGAAGGCTATCGCAAGGCGATCCGCGTCATGGAAATGGCCGACCGTTTCGGTCTGCCGGTGATTTCGCTGGTCGATACTGCTGGCGCCTATCCGGGCGTCGGTGCTGAAGAGCGCGGCCAGGCCGAAGCCATCGCCCGCTCGACGGAAATGTGCCTTAACCTGAAGGCCCCGTTGATATCAGTCGTCATCGGCGAAGGCGGCTCAGGCGGCGCCATTGCCATTGCCACCGGCAACCGCGTCTACATGCTGCAACACGCCATCTATTCAGTGATTTCGCCTGAGGGTGCGGCCTCGATTCTATGGCGCGACAGCACCCGCGCCAAGGAAGCCGCCACCAATATGAAGATCACTGCGGAAGACCTGAAGGGTTTCGGCATTATCGACGACATCATTCCCGAACCGGTTGGTGGCGCCCATCGCAATCCCGAAACGGTTATCGATCGTACCGGGGAAACCATCGCGGCGGCACTGAAGGATATGTCTGGCCAAAGCGGGGCGGAACTGCGCGCGGCGCGGCGCCAGAAATTCCTCGATATCGGCCGTAATCTGTAAACCGCCGAGCGCGTCGTTCCTTTTGCAAGGCCATGCAATCTAGCAGGCGATTTGCCGCATAAATGTTTCAATCGGGCCTTAAACCGACAGCCATAATCAAGGGCTGTCGGTTTAAGCGGATATTCCAGCCTCGGCAATTCAGGCGAGACATGGAGTGTGCGTCATGGGCGATCGGCACTTATTCACACTTTAGAAACCATATTCGGGCAAGGATCGAGACTGGATCGACAGGCTCCGACTTGATATGGTCCCGCCTGGATGATCAATGCTTCGTCGTCCCATGATAAGGACATACTCACGCATCCTTGTTCTTATATAATGCCTTCGCCCCAATGAGACCCAGTTGAGCTCGACAATGCGCATTTCAAACGCCGCCCTGCTGATCGCCACCACCCTGCTTCTGGCAGGGTGCAACGACACCTTGGATAGCGTCAGCGAAAAGAAGATGCCGGACAATGTGTCCAACAAGGTAGAGCAGCCGCTGCCGCCTGAAATCCTTGCCTCGATGAAGGCCAAGGGCATGGAGCGCAATTCGCCGATTGCCATCCGGATTTTCAAGGAAGAAGGCGTTCTGGAAATCTGGAAGGCCAAGACTGACGGCCGTTTCGAGAAAATCGCCGATTACCAGATCTGCGCCTGGTCCGGGAAACTGGGACCAAAAGAGAAGGAAGGCGACCGGCAGGCGCCGGAGGGTTTCTATGCCCTGACGCCCGCCAATCTCAATCCCTATTCAAAATATTACCTGGCGATCAACACGGGCTTTCCCAACAAATACGATGCCGTCAACAATCGCAACGGCACCAATCTGATGATCCATGGGGCCTGCTCGTCCTCCGGCTGCTATTCGATGACGGATGCCCAGATCCTGGAAATCTATGCCTTTGCGCGTGATGCATTTCGTGGTGGCCAGCAGACTGTACAATTACAAGCCTTTCCGTTCCGCATGACCGCCGAAAACATGGCCCGGCATCGCTACAGCACCCACATGCCGTTCTGGCAGATGCTGAAGGCCGGTTACGACCAGTTTGAAGTCACCAAACAACCGCCGCAGGTTGGGGTTTGCGACAAGAAATATGTATTCAACCAGCAGGTCGAAGCAGGCAAAAGCCTGAACCCGGCGGGCGCCTGCCCACCGATGAGCACGCCACCGCAATTGTCGGCCGCGCTTGCCTCCTATAATTCCGCCTATAGCCGCGACTATGCCAAGGCCATGAAGAAATATGAGGACAAGGTCTGGTACGATCCAAGCGAAGCCGAACGCAAGGCTCTGGTTGCCGACCTGAAGAAAGGCCGCGATCTGGCCTATGCTCCGACAGGCTCGGCGCTGAAGGCTGGCAAGCTGTTGAAATTGTCCGAGGTCGCCGATCCGGCCAATCCGGTCATCAGCCCACGGAAAACCGCAGCGACAGCCGCCCCGCTGTTCGCATCGCTGGACAATTCCGCCAAGACCGGTCGCTATGGCGCGCCAAGCGATCCGCAGACGGCAAGCACTGTGAGCTCTGGCACTCCGAGTGCTGGTGCTGTGAGTCCTGGCGCTCCGGCCAACATCGACCCAACCCAGACGGCAACTGTCGCCCTCCCCGCCACCGGCCCGGTTCCCGTGCCGAACCCGGTCGCGCCGCCGCCGCCGCAGTCCAGCATGGTGGCCATGGATGCAGCCTCTGAGCCAGCGGCAAAACCCTTCTGGAAATTCTGGGCCGCCCGGTGACCCCGGAGTTGACCCCGGAGCCCGAAGACATCCTGGACCTCAAAGGGCTGAAATGCCCGCTTCCCGTGCTGAAATCGCGAAAACATCTCTCCCGGATGGCAGCCGGTAGCCAGCTAACCATCGAAACGACCGATCCTCTGGCAATCATCGATATCCCGCATTTCTGCCGGGAAGATGGATATACCCTGCTGTCCAGCGAGGCATCAGGCAGCGGTCATCGGTTTGTGATCGGCAAGCCTGACCAGATGCCCAACCGATAAAACAGCGCCTGAAAAAAGCTGCCTCGTGACGCAAGCAGCTTTGCCCGATCAGAACGTCATGCCCGGGACAGCGAGTGGATTGTCTTCCAGAGCCTTCCGATCCGGTCGATCGATCGCCACTTTACCCGTGAAGGCATCAAACAGATCCCGCACATAGGCTTCGTCCAGCCCGTCAGTAATCATCACCAACCGGCTCCGGCGGTCGGAGGGGTCTGGCCAGGCTGCCAGCCGGTGCGGCGGATGAAAGATCGATTGCACACCATGAATGACAACCGGACGCTCCGGATCGTCCTTCAGCCCAACTACCGCCTTCATCCGCAGCATTTTTTCGCCATGAGCCGACCGCAGCAGGTCGATGAACATATGAAGCGCCGCCGGATCAACCGGATCGTCATGCAGGATAGAGAAGGAGCGGATCGTGGCACCGTGACGTGTGACATTGTCATGGTGATGGTGGGAATGATGATGATGGTCGTGGTCGTGGTCGTGGTCGTGGTCGTGGTCGTGGTCGTGGTGACGATGATCCTCCGACTGTTGCTCTTCCTGCAACCACCGCGCCACGTCAGGCATTTTTGTCGCCGGATCATAAAGACCGTTGTTCAGGATGACAGCTTCCCCGGCAGCCGATGTTTCCGCATCGACAACAACCGCGCGGGGGTTCAGCCCGGCAATCCGGCTTTTCAACCTTGCGACAGCACCGTCCTCAGCAAGGCTGGCCTTGGTCATCACCAGCCGGTCGGCCACCGCCACCTGCCGCACAGCTTCGCTGTAACTGTCCAGCGTTCTCTCGCCATTGACGGCATCGATCACGGTGACCAGCCCCTCCAGCTGAAAAGACTGCGACAGGACAGGATGCCCCATCACCGACTGCATCACCGGCGCGGGATCCGCCAATCCGGTGGTTTCGATCACCACCCGCGACAAGGTCTTGATCCGCCCGGTCTGCAAGGCATCGACCAGCTCAGCCAGCGTATCGATCAATTCACCACGCACCGTGCAGCACAGGCAGCCATCCGAAAGCTGGACGATGGAATCGCTGGAGGCTTCCACCAAAAGGTGATCGATCCCCACTTCACCGAATTCATTGATGATCACCGCCGCGTCCCGCATGGCGGGATCTTTCAGCAGCCGGTTCAGCAGCGTGGATTTTCCTGCGCCGAGAAAGCCGGTCAGGATAGAAACAGGAATGCGGTCGGCAAGGGCAACCATGGTCATGACCTCTTCTTATACCAAGGCTCGAAGATGCTCACGCATCCTCGCCTTGAAAAAATTTCGAATGTCAAAATGCATCAAAGGCTTGAGATATTAAAGAGAACACGGATTGCCACGTTCAATGGCTCTCCGCGTTACATTTGCGGGCGCGGCGTGGGGCGCGGAACGTCGCCCATCTGCTGCTGTTTGGCACCCGAAGCCGCCGGTGGCGGATCCGGCGGCTCGCTGCCGGGGATGATGCCTGCAAAGACCGGCACAGGCGGTGCGGCCATTTCGTGGATATAGGGCGATTGCAGCTTCATCCGGCCAGTCTCGTCGCGGGTTTCGCTGCGCCGCTTGCGTGCCTCAGTGGAGCACATTTCGGCAGACACGTCGTTCACCGCATTCAAACCGTCAACGCTGTCAGGCCCCAGCGCCGAAAGGCGCGATCCCTGTGCATTGGGTCGATCGAAATATTTCTGGAGCAGATTGGCGGAAATATCGGCGCGTGCCGCCAGGCTGTCAGCGCCCATCACCACGGTGATCAGCGTACGGCCATTGCGGGTCGCAGAGGTGATCTGATTGAAACCGGAGGCACAGATATAACCGGTCTTCATGCCATCGACCCCATCGAAACGGCCGACCAGCATGTTGACATTGGGATAGACCTTTTTGCCGGTATCAATCGCTTCGATCTTGAAATAGCCCGCATATTCAGGAAATTCGCGACGAATGGTCACGGCCAGCACCGCAAGATCGCGGGCCGTGGAATATTGGCCGGGAGCTGGCAATCCATTCGGATTGACGAAATGGCTGGATGTCATGCCGAGCCGGGCGGCCTCGGCATTCATCCGGGCAACAAACGCCGCCTGGCTGCCGCCGACATTTTCTGCCACGGCCACGGCGATGTCATTGGCAGATTTCACCAGCATCATCTTCAGGGCATCGTCCAGCGTCATTTTCGAGCCGGGCTTGAAGAACATTTTGCTCGGCGCTTGCGACGCTGCAAAGGCACTCAGTGTCACCACGCTGTCCAGGCGCACTTCACCGGCTCTCAGCGCCCTGAACGTGGTATAGGCCGTCATCAGCTTGGTCAGCGAGGCCGGATACCATTTCTTGAAACTATCCTGATGCTCCAGCACCGTCAGGGAGTTGACATCCACCACCAGCACGGGGTTAGCGGCGACCGTAGACGGCAGCATGGCGGCACACAGGGCAACGGCAACAAAGGCGCGCCGGATCTGGCGAGGCAGCACGGACAATGACTTCTCCTTCCGGAAACTGGACAGACCACCCTGAATGTCTCTCGCATCGGGCAACCATATGTCCTATATGTCGAACCAATGGCAAAGCCCATCAGCAACGTCAATTGCAACCGAGTGATAAATGAGCCGGACCTGCCCGGTTCAAACGCATGTGATCAGGAAAACCGATGCCAATCTTGAACCGCGCCGCAGAATTGGAAGCCGATGTCCGGCAATGGCGCCATCATCTGCACCAGAATCCGGAAATTCTGTATGACGTCCATGAGACGGCTGCCTTTGTCACAGAAAAACTGAAGGAATTCGGCGTCGACGAGGTGGTCACGGGTTTAGGACGCACCGGCGTCGTTGGCCTGATCAAGGGACGCGGCGATGGCAGCCGGGTGATCGGCCTTCGCGCCGACATGGATGCCCTGCCCCTTCAAGAAATCACCGGCAAAGCCTGGGCATCGAAAACCGATGGCCGCATGCATGCCTGTGGCCATGATGGCCATACCGCCATGCTGCTGGGTGCCGCAAAATATCTGGCGGAAAACCGCAATTTCAACGGCTCAGTCGCCGTGATTTTCCAGCCCGCCGAAGAAGGTGGAGCAGGCGCGCTGGCCATGGTGGAAGATGGCCTGATGGAGCGCTTCGACATCGCCGAAGTCTATGGCATGCACAACATGCCCGGCATGCCGGTTGGCACCTTCGCGATCCGCAAGGGCGGGATCATGGCCGCTCCGGACAAATTCTTCATCACCATCAAGGGCCGTGGCGGCCACGCTGCCGAACCGCACCGCGCCATCGATCCGATTGCCATCGGCGCCCAGATCGTCACCAATCTACAATTGATCGCGGCGCGCAGCGCCAATCCGGTGCGCTCAGTCGTCGTTTCCGTCACCCGCTTTCAGGCGGGAACGACCCACAACATCATTCCCGAGCAGGCCGAACTGACCGGTACCGTTCGCACCCATGACGACGAAACGCAGGACATGGCAGAGCGCCGGATCCGCGAAATCGTCGCTGGCATCGCCAGCGCCCATGGAGCGGAAGCCGAAGTGATCTATGAGCGCCCCTGCCCGGTCACGGCCAATCATCCTCAAGAAACCGACAATGCCGCCCGCGCCGCCATCGATATCGTCGGCGAAGGCAATGTGAACACCGACGTCGACCCCTCCATGGCCGGGGAAGATTTCGCCTTCATGCTGAAGGCGAGGCCCGGTGCCTATATCATGATCGGCAATGGCAATACGGCGGGCCTTCACAACCCGGCCTATGATTTCAACGACGAAGCCATCGCCTACGGCATTTCCTACTGGGTCAGGCTTGCCGAACAGCGGCTGGCGGATTGAGATATCGCAAGGAAAAGGCTTGGCTTCACGAACGGGTTTTTGTATGGAGATAGGCAGTGGTTCCGTAGCTCAGCAGGATAGAGCATCAGATTCCTAATCTGAGGGTCACGCGTTCGAATCGCGTCGGAATCACCATTTTTAAGCCAAAAGCAAAATAAACGATAATTTGCAGTGCGGCCGCCATATTTTCACAAGCTTTTTGGAATTAGGAACTACTATCGATCGACGGAGCGCGGACGCGCGTCGGCTCATGCTGAAGTTATCATGCTTCAGAGAGGCTTTTGGACTTCGGAGTGTACAGGTGACCGTGAGAACTGCGAAAAACGATAGCGTCGTGACACCCCCCGCCGTTCCTGTACGTCGTGCTGCCGCAGAGCGCTATGCGCTGGTTGCCCCAACCTCGGCGGCGCGCTGGCTGCTGCTGGCCGTTTTGATGGCCAGCGCCTATTTTTTCTACGGTTTCATCGTACCCCTGCTGGCCGCCATGGTGATCGGCTTTGCAAGCTGGCCGATCTATCGGCGCATCCTCGGCCTTGCCCGTGGCAACAGGACGATTGGTGCGACGATTGCCATCATTCTTGTAGTCTCCTTCATTGTCGTTCCCATCTCGCTGGCTGGTATCTATGCCGTGGATGAGGTGAAAAGCTGGGGCGTCTGGGCCTTGAGGGCCAATGAAGTCGGCGCGCCAGTACCGCAGTGGTTAATTCAGGTCCCCTTGGCCGGTTCCTGGCTTTCCGAGCATTGGGATCAATATGTCGGCCATCCCGGCGCGCTTGGCGAATTGGTGCAACTGATCAGCGGCGCCAATATCGGCACGATTTACCGTGGCCTGCTGGTGGTCGGCTCCTCGGCGTTCCACAGCTTTCTCACCTTGCTTTTCATGCTGATCGCCCTGTTTTTCGTCTATCGCGACGGGGAGCGTATTGTCGCGCAAGTGGATATCGTCGGCGAGCGCATCCTGCCCGGGCGCTGGGAACGGGTGTCGCGGCTGGTTCCGATGACGATTAGTTCCACGGTGACCGGCATGACGATCATTGCTGTCGGCGAAGGTATCGTGCTTGGCCTCGCCTATTGGATCGCCGGTGTGCCTTCCCCTGTGACGCTGGGCATCATCACCGGTTTCATGGCGCTCATTCCCGGTGGCGCGCCGCTGTCCTTCACCCTGGTCTCGATCTATCTGGTTGCCAGCGGCTCGACCATTGCAGGGGTTGGATTGCTGGCATGGGGAACCGTGGAGCTTTTCATTGTCGACAAGACATTGCGGCCAAGACTGGTGGGCGGACCGATCAAACTCCCCTTCCTGCCAACATTTTTCGGCCTGATCGGCGGCGTCAAGACCATGGGCATGCTCGGCCTGTTCGTCGGCCCGGTGCTGATGGCGATCCTGGTGGCCATCTGGCGCGAATGGCTCCTGGAAGCCAAACAGCCTGAGTGATTGCGCTTCGGTAGCGCTTTCCGACAAACCCATTCAGAAATTTCTGCCAGACAGGAAAATCTATTCAGAAGCTCAGTTGATATAGCCGAGCCTGATAGCCTTGGCGATTGCCTGGATACGGTTGACCGAATCAAGCTTGATCGTCGCCGAGCCCAGGTAAGCATTGACGGTATGGACCGAGAGGCCAAGATTTTCGGCAATTTCTTCGCTGATCCGCCCATCGCCCGCCAATTGCAGGCAGGCGATTTCCCGGTCGCTCAACGCCTCGGATGGCGCTACTTTGCGCTCGCTCAGGGATAGAATATCCATCATCAGCTTGCAGCTGCGATTATGCATATCGATCATCACATCGCTGTCGAGATCCTCAGATCCGTTCAATGCGAAAATGACATAGCCATTGCCGACAGCACCCAGCCGGACCGGAAAAGCAACCCCCGAAAACGGCAGATTGCCAGCGGGCAGGCGCGATACGAAAGCCCCAAACTCACTGCTGATACAGAATGTGTCGTTGTCCTTGGCATTCCACATCAAAGGCAGCAGCAAATCGTCGATATGGCTCAGCAAAAGTTCACCATAGCAGGACACAAATGCATCGCTATAGCTGCCGACCATGCCGCTTGCCGCCCAGCTCTCACATTCGCATTGCAACATGCGTTTGCGCGGCAGGCCTGAACCCGCCACCCGGAACACAGCAAAGCTGCGGGCGTTGATCGCCTTCTGCATGGCAATCAGCCGAGGAAAAATATCCCCCCGGTTTGCAGCCAGCCGGGCTTTCAGATCTGCCGCCGATCCTGTCCTGCCGCTCGACATGTCTGCATTGAACGCCATGGCTGCCTTTCATACCAACGCTTGAAGATGCGAATGCATCCCCGCCTTGAAGGGATTTTGGATATCTCAAGACATCAAAAACTTGAGATATCCTGAAGTAGAATGCCAACCGTCACGTTGAAGGGCCGTCGGCGTTTAGACCAGATTGTTGCGAACCGCATAGGCAATCGCTTCAGAGCGAGTTTTCGTAGCGGTCTTGCGCATCACACTGGTGATGTAATTATTGATCGTATTGCGGGAAATACCAAGAATCGTGGCAATTTCATCGCTTGTCTTGCCCTCGGCAATCCAAAACAGGCATTCCAATTCGCGTTCCGTCAGTTCGAAGTCACGATCCGCTTTCTGCGACCGTCCCGTCGACAGGCTGACGCAATAGGCTGCCAGCAAACCCACGTCGCGCAACCGGTCCGGCGAAATTACGAATCCGTCCGGAAGAAGCATGACCAGCGCCAGTCGTGTACGACCGACATTGAACATCACTGAGCAATATTGACGGCTGGCCCCTAAGGGCAGTTCTAGGTCGTCAGGCAGGAGCACGAATTTTGCTTGCAGCAAGCCCAGGCATTTTTCAAGCTCGGTGGCCCGCGAACAGGCAGCCGACAATTCCGTGGCAACCCCACGTGCCAGATCGAACGGCCAGTCCGCCGTCACCACGAAATCCAGCCCATGTTCCTGAATAAGGTCGTAGCGCGCCAGGAGATAGTGTGAGGCTCCGGCATAGTCGGTCAGGATATGCATCGCCACCCGAAGCTTTCCTGAGGACGCTGCCGAGGAAAGCTGCCGGATCATCGCATCACGCAACCTGGGGCCTTCAGGCCTGTTCGCCGTCTTCTGGCTACGGATCCCTTGATAGCCCCCAGGCTCAAGGAGTTCGACACTCATAAGGCTCCCCTTTCAAGGGACGAACGGCGACCTCTCACTATGCTTTGCCATGGAAGCCGCCCATTCCGTGGTTAAGCGCGTCATTCGAAACATGCCGAATCACCATAATGTTATTGTATGTAAATAACTTCTAAACGCTACGGGGTTTAGCACAGAAGGTGTGGCTTATCCGCACCATACAAAAAAGCTGCGCCAACTTTAGCCAGCGCAGCTCTCCTATTCGATTGGGTTGAAGGATCAGGCTGCGTTCTCGACCGCCCATTTGCGCAGGATCTTGGCAGCGCGCTCTTCCGAGATTTCCACCATACGCGCCAGGCGCCGTTCCGGTCCTTCCTTGACGCGGCGGTTAAAGCCGCCATTCGGGTCATTGTCGAGGGCAAGGACATCATCGGCGCTATCAAAGCCGAAGTCGGATCCAAAGCCATCCATCAGGCCACCACCGGCACCAGCATCAAGACCGGGCGAGAAGTCTGGCAGTTCCAGTCCGGCAACAGCGTCGCTGCCACCCTCAAGCGCCGCAGTCCCGCCGCCGCCCATCGAGCGTACCATTGGCCGAATGCCCATCCAGACAACAAGGAAGGCAACTGCGAGGAAGGCAAGCGAGTTGATAATACCCGCCATGTTGCGGCTGAGGATTTCCATCACACCGGGTCCGGTTGGAGCCTCGCTCAGCAGCTGGTTCTCCAGGAAGTCCATCGCCGTCAGCGTTACCACGTCGCCGCGCTTGTCATCGAGCCCGGCAGCCGATTTGACGATTTTCTGCATTTCCGCCAGATAGGCATCGATCTTGGCCTGATCGACCGGCTCGCCGACCATGGTGGCGATACGCTGCTTGTTGACCACAACGGCCACGGAAAGCTTGTCCAGCGTGTAGCCATTCTTGACGGTGGCAATCGTCTTGCTGTTGATTTCGTAGTTGGTCTGCTCTTCCTTCTTGTCCTGCTGGTCGGACGATTCAGGACCGGCACCGCCCGCTTGCGGCGCTGCCTGCGGAATATTCTGCTCCACGGTCGCTGCGGTATCGGATTGCCGCTGCTGCGATTTCTGTGCTTCCTTGGTGGTGCGGGTCGAGCGTTCGACCTTGGATTCGGGATCGTAAACCGTTTCCTGGATCTGCTGCTGGTCGGTATTCAACTGCGCCGTGACGCTGGAACGGAAATTGTCCATACCGAGGAAAGGTGCGAGCGCCTTGTCGATATTCGATTCGATTTCCTGCTGAACCGACTGGGCAACGCCGAGATTCCGGTTTGCAGTGCCGCCCGTCTCATCGCCCGATGCCAGCAACTGGCCGGTCGAATCCAGAATGGTGACATCATCGACTTCAAGACCCGGCACAGCAGATGCTACCAGATGGCGGATCGAAGCTGCGGATTTACGACCGGCATCGGAACCGGCTCTGATCATCACCGAAGCCGTTGGCTTTTGCGCGCCGCGCCGGAAATTCCCGACATCCGGCATGACGATATGCACGCGTGCCGCCGCAATACCGTTGATCTGCTGGATCGTCCTGGCAATCTCGCCCTCAAGGGCGCGCACCCGGGTCACTTCCTGCATGAAGGATGTCAGACCCAGGGAGCCGACATTATCGAACAGTTCGTAACCAGCATTGGTGCTATTTGGCAGGCCGCGTTCGGCCAGCAACAAACGGGCCTTGCCGGTCATGCCGGCCTGGACCTGAATGCTTTTGCCATCGGCGCCAGTCTGGAAACCGACGCCCGCTTCAGCCAGCGCAATACTGATTTGATTGACGTCTGTCGCTTCGAGGCCGACGTAAAGGGTCTCAAAGGCAGGCTTATTGATAAAAAACGCCGCACCGATAACCAGCGCCACCGAAACGACGCCAACACCCGCAAGGGTCCATAGTTTTGTAGGTCCCAAGGACGAAAGGTTCTTGAAGACCTGGAGTAGTTGATTGAACAGATTCATTCTGTCTCGCACCGTCAAACATGAGGTTACGGCTTTTGGCCTAGTGTCACCCTAGAACGCGAAGCTTGTGCGAGCGTTTCCTCAAGCCTGTGAACCAAGCATGATGTGCGGAAACGAATGTCCCAAAACGAAGATCGCCCCACAAAGGAGCGATCGGAACACTTTGGCATTTATGCATTTACGGAATTACAAAAAAGTCTTTCTGTTTATTTTTATGTGTTTGCGGACAAAAACCGCCTCGCACCCTTACTGGAAATGTTCTCTCGGGGCTGGCAGGGGTCAGAAAAAGTCGAAATCGCCCGCAGCTTTGCTGAGCGGCTGCGAATGACCATGACGCAGGCCATCGCCCAGTGCCTTCTGCATTTCGGCAAGCTTGACGAGGCTGAGCGCCGTCGTCATGTCCACTTTCCAGTCGTCGGAAACATCCGCCGTAATAGTATCGATAAATTCGGCCAACCCGCGCGATTTCTGCACGGCGAGATCGATACCTTGCAAGACTTTCAGCGTTTCAGCCGATTCCAACGCCTTTGATCCACCCAATTCCAGCAATTGCGGCTCGACCCGCTCGATCAGATAGGCAACGTCGTGAAGTTCCGTCACAACACGCATCAGAATTTCAGGTAGTGATTCTTCCACGCTCGTGGCCTCCAATACTGACTCAGGCTTCGCAGTTCTGTTCTCCCGGAACCCACCACAGACAAAAGCCACGCGGCAAGCTCCATTTATGCTTTTTATTCAGTCCCGCCCTGAGCTTGTATAAACGAGCGAGGGGTTGTCCATTCCACTCATCCGAAACCTCAAACAGCGTTCGGATGGTCATTCATTTCATGCCAGCCTTGCTCGAATACATCGTGCCGCCAGCCGCATCACATACCTTAGATTGTCCTTAAAAATAGTTACGCAACCTTCATCAATATGGATTGCCCGAAAAAGAACGGAACCATTAGAAAAACTCGATCGAGCTTTCCACCGGCTTTTGCACTTTGACCGGCCGCTGTTCCATGGCCACGGTCTTTTGCGTTTCCGCTCCTGTCAGAGGATACTGGCGGGCACGACCGCTGATCGGCCAGAACTCCAGCTTGCGGCCATGCTCGCCGCCCGTGGAAGAGCCAACCACCTTGATGCCTTCGTCTTTCAGAAACTGCGCAGCGAAGGCAGCATTCTGTTCGCCGACATTCGAGAACGTCGCAATCGTCTTGGCGCCTCCGAAAATCTTGGCTTCCAGACGATCGCGCCGCGCGCCCTTTTTCAAGAGGCCGTTGATCAGCAATTCCATCAGATGGACGCCATAGCGCGTGGCATCCCCGCCTCCCATGCCGGGATTGGCAGAGCCCGGCAGGAGGAAATGGTTCATACCGCCGACACCGGCAATGGGATCACGTATGCATGCAGCCACGCAGGAACCCAGGATAGTTGAAAGCACCACATTCGGGTCGCTGACAACCTTGTATTCACCTTGAATAATATGGACCCTGCGAGCCGCAGCTTCGTCACTCATTTTAATGCTCCGAAAACAGCTTCAATGGCCGCCTTCATCTTTTCGATGGTAAACGGCTTGGCGAGGACGTTATTGGCACCCAATTGCGCCGCCTTCTGCACCAGCGCCCGATCCCCTTGCGCAGTCAGAATGATGAACGCTGCCTTCTTGGTGGCAGGATTGGCGCGAACAGCCTGGAGAAGGCCGAGACCATCCATCTTCGGCATGTTGAAGTCGGAGATCACCAGATGATGAGGCTGTTGAGCCATGATCTTCATCCCCTGCTCACCGTCGCCGGCAGCCGTGATCTGCTTGAAACCCAGCTGAGTCAGTGCGTCGCTCAAAAGTAATCGGCTGGTCACCTGGTCGTCCACTATCAGGACCTTAATTTTTTCAGCTATTGACATTATTCATAACCTTCTTTCCGTGCGGCCGTGAGTTTGAGAATTTCTTCGCCGATTGAGCCAAGCGGCAATTGATGCTCGACGGCACCCAGTTCATGGGCAACGCGAGGCATACCATAGACCACACAGGTCTTTTCGTTCTGCCCAATGGTCCGTGCGCCTGCACTTCGCATCTTGAGCAATCCAGACGCTCCATCGCGCCCCATACCTGTCAGTATGACGCCAACGGCATTGCGTCCAGCCAATTCCGCCACCGAATCAAAGAGAACATCAACCGATGGTCGATGCCCGTTGACCGGGGGCGTTTCCAGCAAACGGCAACTGGGAGCGGATGCGTTCACCACTTGCAGATGCCGTTCTCCACCAGGGGCCAGATAGATCTTGCCGATCTGCAATCTGGCACCGTCGGTTGCTTCCTCCACCACGGGAGCGCAGAGCCGGTTCAACCGCTCCGCAAAACTCTTGGTAAACGTCGGCGGCATGTGTTGGGTAATGACCGTCGGCGGACAATTGGGCGGAAATTTCTGCAACACGGCAATCAGCGCTTCGACCCCCCCTGTCGAGGAACCGATTGCCACGATCTTGCGGCCCACCCGAAAATCGGCCGCAGGTGTGGCAACCGGCGCCGCCTGCATGATCTGCCGGCGCTGCGAGCGGGCCGCCGCCTTGACCTTCTCGGCAAGATCGCCGAACGGACGGGCCTCGCCCGGCATCGGCTTGCCGACACAGTCGAATGCGCCAATTTCCAAGGCAGCCAGAGTCGCTTCAGCTCCGCGATGGGTCATGGTCGAAACCATGATGACAGGCATCGGCCGCAGCCGCATGATCTTTTCGAGAAATTCCAAACCGTTCATGTTTGGCATTTCAATATCGAGCGTCACCACATCCGGGTTCAACTGCTTGATGGCGGCGCGGGCCTCCATGGCATCCTTGGCCTGACCAACGACGCTGACTTCCGGATCGGAATTGAGAACGGCGGTGATCAGTCCCCGCATGGTTGGGCTGTCATCGACGACAAGAACGCGAGCGGCTGATATCATGCTTTGCGCCCTCCGGTCTTGCCGGTATATTTATAGGTGGTGATACCGATATTATCGAAAAGGTTCTTCGGATCGCCCGACACCCGCTCGGAGTGGCCAATATAAAGATGACCGCCCTCCGGCAGCAGCCCGGCAAACCGCGACCAGATCTTCACCTGGGTGGGCTCATCGAAATAGATCACCACATTGCGGCAAAAGATCACGTCGAACGGTCCTTTGATCGGCCATTGCGCCATCAGATTCAGCTCGTTGAAGGTGATCAGCTTCTTGACCCGGTCATCGACCTGGAATTTCCGGCGTCCACCGACATCGACATCGCGGAACCATTGCTTGCGCATCGCCGGGCTCACGGTTTCCAGCGCTGTTTCGTCATAAGCTCCGGCACGAGCCAGCGCCAGGATCTTCGGATCGATATCCGTTGCCAAGATCCTGAAATCGTAGTCGGCGGCATTCGGCATCAAGGACAGGACCGTCAAGGCGATGGAATAGGGCTCCTGCCCATCAGAACAGGCGGCAGACCAGATCCGCACGCGACCGCCAGCCTTGGCGCGGTTGATCAACCCCGGCAGAACCTCGGTGCGCAAATGATCGAAATGATGGTTTTCGCGAAAGAACCGGGTGAAATTCGTTGTCAGATGCGACAACATTTCACGTCGCGCCCCGGCCCCCTCCTGGGACGACACGAGCGCGCAATACTCCCGAAAGCCACGCAATCCAAGATTGCGAATATGCTTCGACAGTCTCGAATAGACAAGGGAAGCCTTGGAATCGTTCAGCGCAATCCCGGCATCGGCATAGATCATCGCAGCAATTTCGTTGAGATCGCGACGGGTCAACGGGTATTCGCCACTGGCCATGATCTCGTCGTCCGATTGCCGGCTATGCGCAGAAAAGGTCGATGTCATGCCGCTTCGCTTTCAGTTTCAGAGAAAAGGCCCGCCAGCTCAATCAAACAGATCATCCGTTTGTCAATGGCGAGGATGCCCCTTGCATATTGGCGCTCGAGATCAGACGAGACCTCAGGCGTCGGTTGGATCGCATCATCTGTTACGCTCAGTACGTCCGACACGGCATCCACCAGCAGGCCGACGACCTTGGTCCTGATCTGGACCACGATAATCACATGCCGAACGGTCGGCTCTGTTCGCTTCAGCCCGAGCCGGATCGCCAGATCGACGATCGGCAGGACAGCACCACGCAGGTTGATCACGCCCATCACGTAATGAGGAGACTGTGGTAACGGCGTTGCGGGGGTCCATCCACGGATTTCCCGCACCTGCATGATGTTGACACAAAACTCCTGATTACCGACACGGAACGCGATCAACTCGCGATTCCCCTGAACCAGATTTTCGACCGCATTCGACATTGGACTATCCTGCGACGGCTAACGACATTTCCTGCTTGAGAGACTGACCGCGCGAAGCAGCAACGACAGCATCCACATCCAGGATCAGAGCCACGCGGCCATCGCCCAGAATAGTTGCCGCGGCGATACCGGGCACATGAGTATAGTTGGCCTCGAGGCTCTTGATGACCACCTGACGCTGACCCTGGATGGCATCGACCATCAAGGCGCGCTGACCGCCACCTTCCGATTCAACCAACAGAGCAACACCATCGATCGGGTTGGCCTGGGCAGAGCGGAAGTTCAGGATCCGACCGACATCCACCAATGGGCAGAAGCTGTTACGGATCGAAATCAGCCGCTGGTTAGCCCCGAAGGAATGGATATTCTGGGCTTCCGGCTGCAAGGTTTCAACGATGGCCGTCAAGGGAACGACAAGCGTCTGGCCAGCAACGGTGACGACCATGCCATCCAGAACCGCCAGTGTCAGCGGCAAGCTCATGGTGAAAGTCGAGCCCTGACCGGGGCGCGAGCTGATGGAGATGCGCCCGCCCAATGCCTGGATGGACCGCTTGACCACGTCCATGCCAACGCCGCGGCCGGAAATGTCGGAAATCTTGTCCGCCGTGGAAAAGCCCGGCATGAAAATCAGATTGTCGATTTCCTCGTCGGACAGATTGGCGTCGGCAGCGATGATATCGTTGTCGATTGCCTTCTGACGGACCCGCTCGCGGTTGATACCGGCGCCATCGTCGACCAGTTCGATCACGATACGGCCAGACCGGTGCTTTGCCGTCAGCTTGACCGTGCCTTCCGGGTTCTTGCCTGCGGCAGTGCGCTTTTCAGGGGTTTCGATACCATGGTCAACGGCATT
The DNA here is from genome assembly GCF_021462805.2 of Allorhizobium sp. Av2. NCBI lineage: Bacteria > Pseudomonadati > Pseudomonadota > Alphaproteobacteria > Hyphomicrobiales > Rhizobiaceae > Allorhizobium > Allorhizobium sp. Av2. The sequence continues at coordinate 3,131,452 of NZ_CP192696.1, forward strand.
TCGGATCATGTGTGTCAGCGGCTCGGCCAGCTTGTCGATGACCGTCTTGTCCACTTCGGTGTTTTCACCTTCGGTGACCAGGCGGATCGATTTTCCAACCATATCAGCGACTTCGCGGACGATACGCGACATGCGCTGGAACACCGGCTTGACCGGCTGAGCACGGATCGCCATCACCGAATCCTGGATCTCGCGGGTGAGCTGTTGCAGCTCTTCGAGGCCCATATTGATCGACGACGTGCCGTTGGTGTCATTTTCGATGACGCTCTGCGACAGCATGGCCTGGTTGATGACAAGCTCGCCCACCAGGTTGATCAGGCGGTCGACGCGATCGAGATCGACGCGGATCGTTTGCCCGGCAGCCGAAGCTGCGGACTGGTTTTGCGCGGCGGCAGCGGCAGCGGCAGCAGCAGCGGCTGGAGATTCTCTCTTCTCCCTAACGGCACTGACCACCTTGGTTGCGGTATCGGCGGCTTCCACGGCCTCGGCAATCAAGTCAGCCGAGCTATCGTCAGCCTCTTCAGCGCCGCTGTCGTCGTCCAGCGCGGACAGATCGAACGGCACCGGTACCATCGGCAGCTCATCGCTTCCTTCAGCAGCAGTCGCTTCCTGCTCCTTGATTTCCAGTTCGCAATCCCATTCGGCAAACTCGAAAACAGTCCGAACGCCTTCTTCGCCTTTTTCGCTCTTCACCAGGATTTTCCAGGAGAAGTAAGCCTCCTCAGGATCCATGGATTCAAGCGTCGGAACGGCGCTTACATTACAGTTCAGGCTGACTTCGCCGATGCGCGACAGATCGCGCAGCAAGAGCGTGGCGTCATTGCCCTTGGCATAGAGATCCCGGCGCGGCTTGAAGGTCACTTCAAGCGGAGGAGACACAATGGGCGGCTCTTCGTCGGCAAAATCGTCAAAGGAGAATGGAACGGGTGCAAAACCGCTATCATCCGTTGCTGCTGGCGCAGGCGCAGGCTTGGCAGCCGCCTTTGGCGCAGGTGCCGGTGCTGTGGCGGATGACGAAGGCATTTCACCCTTGGCAAGCGCTTCCAGTTCCTTGACAAGGCCGCTTGAACGCGAAGGATCGACGCTGCCACCGTCACGAGAAGCATTGGTCAGGTCGGCGAGCACGTCGGCCGACTTGAGCATGACCTTCATGACTTCAATGCCCGGTTCCAGCTTATTGGATCGAACGCAATCAAGGGTGGTCTCAAAAACGTGAGCGAAGGCAACGAGATCGTCGAGACCGAACGCGCCTGCGCCTCCTTTGATGGAATGAACAGCTCGGAAAACAGCATTCACCGTCTCCGGGTCACGATCCCCATCGTTCATTTTCAGAAGACCGGATTCCAGTTCCGCGAGCTGTTCCTCGCATTCCTGGAAAAAGATCTCTTTGATTTCGTTCATATCCATCGAAGTCAGACCCCGTTAGGCGGTTACACGTTCAATCGCATCGATCAGTTTCGTCGGATCGAATGGCTTGACGATCCAGCCGGTAGCGCCGGCCTGGCGCGCACGGTTCTTCTTCTCAGCATCGCTTTCGGTCGTCAGAACGAGGATCGGAACGGCGCGGTATTTTTCATTGCGGCGTACGCCCTCGATAAAACCAAAACCGTCAAGGCGCGGCATGTTGATATCGGTAACGATCACGTCGGGATTGCACTCTTCAAGCACTTCAAGACCTTCGACGCCGTCTTCGGCCTGGATGGTCTCGAAACCCGCATTGTTGAGGGTCACGAGAAGCATGTTGCGGATGGTTCTAGAGTCATCCACGGTTAATACTTTTTTCTTCATTGCCGGATCTCCGCGATCAGTTGATCGTTGTTCAAGCCCAAGAGCTGTATGGTTTTGGTGAAAGCGTCTGACGCCTTCTTTATCGAGAAGGTTTTCTGGTCTTCTTCCCAGGTTTTCGCGCCCGAGACGAGCACCTGGGCGCAAAGTGCTCCCATCCGCTCGACACCGGATGCGTCGATTTCAATTGCTCCTCCCCGCATGGACAGAAGCTTGTCCTTGAGCTGAGACGCTTCATTCAAGTCGAGCACCGATGCCAGCTTAAGCTGCGCCGATGCGCCTTTCTTGCTCGCCATAGACTGTTTCCCTACCGTTTCTATCGACCGCCCCATAAGGGTTATGAGAGTTCAAAACCTAAGCGCTTCTCCGGCACGAAAAGCCGTTTCATCCCGAACCTTCCTCCGTTGTATAAGAGGTAGGTAAATAAACCGCTCACATCGAAAGGCCTCCTGCCCGAATCGGCACTAAAAAATCGTGCCCCCCGAAGTCCTCGGAAAAAGCCACCATCGGCAGCTCTGCCGCTTGCGCTGATGGTACCGGGTAACCGTTCGACGGGTTGGTCTGGCTGCCATGATATTGGGTGCGCTCAATGGTGAATTGCCGCACGGTCTTGCCAAGCTCGACGATCACCGTATGCAGGTCGGCACTGTCATCCGCCGCCTGGCGTGACAACTGCGCGCTTGCACGCGATGTTTCGCCCTGGGCTTCCAGCACACAAGCGACGCTATCCAGGGCTGCGGCCTGTTTGGCCGTTTCGCCCGCCATCACCGAGACCGATCGATTGATATCGACGACCTGCGTGACGATGCTGGAAATCGCATCCTGGGTGCGATTGACCATCTCCACCCCGGCTTCGACCTGATGTTTGGTGGCCGCAACCAGGGCCTTGATTTCCCGCGCACTGTCGGCGGAACGCTGGGCCAAGGCCCGCACTTCCTGGGCAACGACGGCAAAGCCCCGACCGGAATCACCGGCACGGGCCGCCTCGATCCCGGCGTTCAAGGCCAGAAGATTGGTCTGAAAGGCAATTTCATCGATGGAGCCGATAATATGGCCGATCTGCTCGGCAGAGGTTTCGATATCCGCCATGGCGGCGATGGCCTTGCCAACCACCTCGCCGCTCGCTTCAACCGCCTTGACGGTCATCTCGACAGCCTGCTCGGTGAGTTTCGACTGCGCCGCGTTATGGCTGACCGTTTCGGTCACCTGCCGCAGGCTGGCGCTTGCCGCATCAAGGTCCGCCGCTGCTTCATCGGCCCGCACACCCAGCGCGGCCCCTTGCTCACCAAGGGCGGCGCTGACCTCTTCCGCTGTGCGGCGGCTGGCGTCCATAACGGAAACCGCAGCGCAAATGCTCTCCATCGCGCCATTGAAACTCGACACGAGATCCTGGTATTCCTCCGGGACATCCGTGTTCAACCGGCTGGACAGATCGCCCTGCGACAGCGCCGTGAATGCGCCCTGAAACAGATCCGTGACGCTGGCGCGCTCCTTGCGCCGCAGGTCGGCCATGTCGCGATGATGCTTGAGGCGCAATTCGTTGAAGCGCAGGGAAACGGCAATTTCCACATCCACCATGACCAGACGAATGAGCGCACTGACCAGCGCCTGCAATTCGGCGGCTCGCTTGCGCGAGGACGGCATGAAGCCGCGATTGGCAAGATCGGCGAAGACGGAACTGACCAGGCCCTCCAGAACAACGGCATGGCCGGCAATCTGCCAACGGGGGTCGAGCCCCATCCGGCTCTGGCTATCAGCCAGCACCTTGACACGTTCGGCATAGAGCGCATCGAAACGCGCGTCGGTCATTACTTCCCAGTGGGAAACATAGAGATCATGGAGGCGGTCGATCTGCCTCTCGCCGGTAAACTGACGGGCCGCATCGGGTGCCGTCTGCAGCTTGCGAAAAAACGCGCGCAGACCCGTTTCCACCTCAGGCTCCAGCCCGACCCGGTGGCGGCGCAAAAGACTGCAAGCATCCTGGTCCAGTCCGGCAAAATTCAGCCGGTCCCGCAAGCTGCCAGCCTGCGATCCACCTGTCCGTTCTGCCTCAGCGTGCTGAACCAATTGCCAATCCCCGCGGGGTCGGCCCTGTCGAACCAGGAACTGACCGCCATCACCTGTTAAATCGTCCGCATGGATACGCTATACGCCGCATAACCTTGAGAACCGCTCTGTACTGGAGATACCGGATCGGAACCGGTACGGTGGGACTGGCATCATGCCGGGTGGGACGCGCAACGCGCCCATTCCTCCGTGTCCTACAATCTTTATGGTTAATTCGTTGATTGGAGGTTAATGTTTATTCAATGCTCAACTTTACTGCCAAATTCTTAAAATTTGAATCTATTTGTGAAGGCCTAAACGTGAAATCAAGCTTGGAGCAAGGTTAAGTTGTGCTAATGTGGCACCAAGCGGCATGAAGGTCGAAAAGGTGGGCAATGATTGTTCTAGTAATAGGGGCTGCGCTGATTGCAGCAAGCACGATAGTGGTTGTATCGCTGAATGAGCGAGGCAAGTTGGCGGTCGCGACAAAGCCGACATTCTGACATACCATGCGTTTAACCCACGCATGAAGAGCAGTCCAACCTAGTAAAACTGCTGGATTTATCATCTTCAATCGAAAAATTGCCCAGATATCTGGTCCATATCCTTCTAAGGATAGGTAGGGGCTGGCTGTGCCGTATCAAATCGTCCGCAGCCCTCAAGGGGCCTTTCACGGTCCACCAACGCACGCCATCGGCTTGAAGCTTGCCGCCCTGCCCATTCCCCTGTAGACGCATGGGGAACAGGTGCAATTGCCGGATATATCTATGAATACCGCCACGTCCCAGCCCCGCCGCCTCACCATTCTGGGGTCGACCGGCTCTATCGGAACCAACACACTTGATGTGATCAGACAAATGGGCGGGCGCGATCGCTTCGATATCATGGCCCTGACAGGGCACGGCAATGTCGCGCTTCTGGCGGAGCAGGCATTGCTGACAGGCGCAAAGCTGGCGGTTACCTCCGACGAAAATCAATATATTGCCTTGAAAGACCTGTTGTCGGGCAGCGGTATCGACGTTGCAGCCGGCAGCAGCGGGTTACAGGAAGCAGCATGCCTTGAGGCCGACTGGGTGATGGCCGCCATTGTCGGCACCGCCGGTTTGCAGCCGACCTTGACCGCCGCCGCACGCGGCGCCGATATCGCGCTGGCCAATAAGGAATGCCTTGTTTCGGCAGGCGAATTGTTCATCGAGACGGTACGCAAGGGCGGCGGCAAGATTATCCCCGTCGATAGTGAGCATTCGGCGATTTTCCAATGCCTGGACGAAAATCACCGCGACACACTGGAGCGCATCGTGTTGACCGCCTCGGGCGGGCCATTTCGCACCTTCACCCGCCAGCAGATGGCCGATGTGAGTGTTCAAACCGCCCGCGCCCATCCAAATTGGTCCATGGGACTGAAGGTGTCGATTGGCAGCGCCTCGATGTTCAACAAGGCGCTGGAGATGATCGAGGCAAAGCACCTGTTCGATCTGACACCCGACCAGATCGAGGTTATCGTCCATCCGCAGTCTATCGTTCACTCCATGGTGGGCTATAGTGACGGCTCGGTACTGGCCCAGCTTGGCGTGCCGGATATGCGAACCGCCATCGGTTATGCGCTGAGCTATCCGAAACGCGCGGCGCTGGATGTGGACCGGTTGGATTTCACCAAGCTGGCGCGGCTGGATTTCGAAGCGCCGGACCTGGACCGCTTTCCGGCCATCCGTCTCGCCCGTACGGCGCTTGAGCGCGGCGGCTTGCAGGGCGCCGTGTTGAACGCCGCCGAGGAATGTGCCTTTGAGGCTTTTGTCGAGGAAAAAATCGGTTTTCTCGACATGGCCGATGTGGTCGAGGATGTTATGGATCATCTCATGAGCTTGGCACCAGCGACCGTGATTGCCGATGTCTTTGCCGCCGATGCGCAGGCACGACGCCGTGCCCAGGAGGTCATCCTGAACCAAGGCCGCATGCGGTAATCCAGAATGCTGCAACTCTTTAAATCTGCTGCATAATTTTTCTTGAGCCGATTACGGCTTCAGGACCTATGCAGCCGCACATACCGCGGCACGCAAGCGCTCGACATACGTGCCATCACAGCCTTCCAATGCCGTATTGCTCAGGCTGACCACGGTCAAACCGGCCTCGGGAACGATGAACCAGGTATTGCCATAGACACCACCCCATTGCACCGCGCCCGGCGGCAAGGCGGTGGCCGCTGCGGCGGAATCGGTGATGACAGCACCGAGAAAGCTGAAGCGCTTGCCGGGAAGCCCCATGGGGAGATCGCCGATCTGGTTGGAGAGACACATTTGCGCAAGCTCGGGTGACATCAGTCCACCGCCGCCAGTACGAATGGTTTCAAGCAGCGTCAGGACATCCAGCGCTGTACCGGCCATTCCTCCACCACCGGACTGGAAGGCACGGGGATTGAAAATCCGCGAGGGGGAAAAAGCCGGCCCCTCGCCGCCCCATGGAGCCGCAGCCTTCCATCGCTCCTCCATCCGCTCGGCCCTTTGTTCGCCGTCCCGATACGGAACCGCAAGCCGCGCCATATCCCTCACATGGAAACGAGCATCCGTCAGCCGCAAGGGGTCGCAGACATGCTCGACCACCGCCGCCTCCAGCAGGTTTCTGCCTTCGATAGAGCCGAAATACTGGGCGAATGCCGTCTTGCTTGTTGCGCCAGGAACCGGAGCTGCTGCCCCATCATCTTCGTCCTGCTCCCCTGCACGGCTCGCACCATGCACCTTGGCAACAACTGCGCCCAGCAGATCCGTGGCGATAGAATAGCCCCAACGCTCGCCAGGGGCAAAAGCCAGCGGAATGGCATTATGGCGGCTGAAATTTTCCTCAACCGTCAGATCCGTATCGAGAAGACCGAGATTGATGGCCCGCTCCCGCGGCAGCCTTTGCAGCGCCGGATCATAGGTCAGACCCGATGTGTGAGTGAGCAGATGACGCACCGTGATGGCGGCGAAGGTGCCGGCTGGCGTCTTGGGCCGGAACCAGGGAAGATGATCAGCCACCAGATCGTCAAGCCCCAGCAATCCCTTGTCGACCAGAGTGAGTGCCGTGACCGCGACAAATGGTTTTGTGACGGATGCGAAACGAAAAATCCTATCGAACTGCATTGGAATACGCGCTTCCCGATCCGCATAGCCAATGGCCCGCCGCAGCAGGGGCTGTCCGTGCCTGAACACCATGACCACCGCCCCAACCAGAGCCTCGCTTGACACAGCCTCTTCCAGCACGCGGTTGACCCGCTCGACAATCGACATCCCATCCCTCCCCTAAAACAAAATGCGGGCCATGTGACCATGACCCGCACAACCTGCGCAAGAGTGAAATGGAAAAATCAGGCGACAGCCCGCGCCAGCGCACATCTCGACCAGAGCTGATGCAGGGCGCCGACCAGATGATCGACATCGGCATCGCTATGCAACGGCGTTGGGGTGATGCGCAGGCGCTCGGTTTTCTTCGGCACTGTCGGGTAATTGATGGGCTGCACATAGATATTGAAATTGTCGAGCAGGATATCGGAGATCCATTTGCATTTGGCGGCATCGCCAACCAGGACCGGCACGATATGGCTGGGATTGGGCATATGAGGAATACCGCGCGCATCCAGAAGCGACCGCAACCGGCGTACCCGTTCCTGATGGGCGAAACGCTCGATCTGGCTGGACTTCAAATGCCGGATCGACGCAACTGCACCGGCAGCCAGCGACGGTGGCAAAGCTGTCGTAAAGATAAAACCTGACGCAAACGAACGGACGAAATCACACAAGGCGGTCGAGGCGGTGATATAGCCGCCCATCACCCCAAATGCCTTGCCAAGCGTGCCTTCGATGATCGTCAGACGGTCCATGATGCCTTCACGCTCGGCAACGCCGCCGCCGCGCGGCCCGTACATGCCGACCGCATGCACTTCGTCCAGATAGGTCATGGCGCCGTAGCGGTCAGCCAGATCGCAGATTTCCCTGATCGGCGCGATATCGCCATCCATCGAATAGACGCTCTCAAAGGCGATCAGCTTCGGTGCCTTGGGATCGGCGGCCTTCAGCTTGGCTTCCAGATCCTTGACGTCGTTATGCTTCCAGATCACCCGTTCGCATTTCGCATAGCGGATGCCTTCGATCATCGAGGCATGGTTCAGGGCATCGGAAAAGATGATCAGGCCAGGGATTTTCTGCCCAAGCGTACCGAGCGTCGCCCAGTTGGAAATATAGCCTGACGTGAAAATCAGCGCCTGTTCCTTGCCATGCAAGTCGGCCAGTTCCTGCTCCAGCAGAACATGATAGTGATTGGTGCCGGAAATATTGCGGGTGCCTCCAGCACCCGCGCCACAGTGATCGATGGCGTTTTTCATCGCCTCGACGACCTGTTCGTTCTGGCCCATGCCCAGGTAGTCGTTCGAACACCAGACGGTCACGTCATGCTGACCGTTTTCCGTGTAGCGGGTGGCACGTGGAAAATTGCCGCGCTGGCGCTCAAGATCGGCAAAAACCCGGTAACGGCCTTCTTCGTGCAGGCCATCCAGTTCGCTCTTGAAAAACGCTTCAAAATCCATTGCGCCTGCTCCAATCTTCCTGGATCTCTTTTGAGATCGTTCGGGGCAGCGGTCAACCCCTTAAAGTGATTCTAAACTGCGACAAAAGGCACCGGCGCTGATGCGGGGTTCGATAACCACTGCCACCATCGCTGCCCGACGATCGATCTCCCCCATCGCCGCAGGCCGCATGTTCATTCACTAGCCGATACGGATCCAAACAGACTTGATCTGTGTCAAGCTTGAAGACGCAGACGGCGAGAGTGAACCCGAACACAGCAGACATTTATTATAGAATAAACTAAAACAAAATAACTTTAATATGGGTTACCACCCATCGTCCTCAGCTATGTCGGCAATTGCAAATTAGCGGTATTCACAACCGGAATATGAGCGACTATCTTCAGTGATCATTGCCATAAGTCGCCTATCGCGAAAAAAATCGTCCATGCTGACAATCGCTTTGAGAGACACCTTAAAAAACAGAGTGTTTCCGGTGGACATTCGGCGCTCTCGCTATATGTTTTGGCAATGTTGGGATTCCAGCAATTGGCCAGCAATGGACAACAATCGGCAGGAAATGCGTCAAAAGACGACAAATAATGCTGCATAACAAAATATCAGCGCAGGGGCGGACGCGCCGGAAGACCCAAATCTGGCCAGGAAAAGAACGATCGGCGAGACCTTGGTATCCGGATAAATCCAATACGGAGATGGACATGAAAAAGGCAATTATACTCATTCTGGCAGGCCTGGCAGTCGCCGGTTGCACGGAAACCGAAAAGGGCGCCGGCATTGGCGCAGCGTCGGGCGCCATCATCGGCGGCGTCGCAACTGGCAATGTCCGCGGTGCCGCGGTTGGTGCTGCCGTGGGTGGCGTAGCGGGCGCCATCATCGGACGCGTCAACGAGCAGCCGGGCCAGTGCTACTATCGTGACCGCTACGGCCGTCGCTACGTCGACAATTGCCCACGCGGCTACTGATATCCAGCCACCGCCGGACCCAGCCGTTCTCGGTCAGATCCGGCGGTGGCAATAAGAATACCGGAAAAGTTCACCGATGAACTTTTCCGGCTATAATCGCGGATGGGAATAGCGATTTCGGAGCAAGGGGTGCGGGATGGTTTTGCTCCAGCCAGATTGAGGACTTCAGACACTGTTTAAACCGAGTAGGGTGACATTGCCGAATGTCAGTAAAGCGTTTCGGACGTCAGGCACCGCTCTGGCATGTGTCGTCGTGGGTGCGGCAGCCTTGTCGTTTCCCGTTGACGCCTATGCCTTCAAGATTTTCGGGATAACCCTGTGGGGCCGCGATGAAGGCAAAACGGATGTCGTCGATCCCGTGCGTTATTCTGTCGATCTCCAGTCGAAAGAAGCTTCAGTCAATCGCGATGCGAAAGATGCTTCCGGCGACCTGAAAGATGCGCTGGAGCAAAGCTCGCAGCTGATCCAGGAGAAGGACAAGCCGGTCTCCGGCGATCTTGGCGTGGTCATCAAGGCCCGCGAGGACCGGGAACGGCTGCTGGCGACACTTTACGAACACTCCTATTACGGCGGCGTCATTACCATAACGGTCAATGGCACGCCCCTGGATAGCCTGCCCCCCAATCCTGAATTTCCTCGCACGAAACCCGTGCCGGTCAAAATAGAGGTCGAGCCCGGCCCGGTCTTTACGCTCGGCAAGGTAACGTTGACCGGCGATGCCGCAAAGCTCGATCCAACCGCCTATGATCTGGTGGCGGGCAAGCCTGCCGGGTCTCTGGCAATTATCAAGGCCGCCAACAAGATGGCCGATGATCTCAAAGCGCAAAGCCGTCCTCTTGCCCGCATTTCCGAACGGCAGGTGGTGGCCGACCATCGCAATAACCAGGTTGATGTGACCATTGGTATATCCGCAGGGCCTGTCGCGCCCCTCGGTCCGGTTAGGGTCTCCGGCACCAAGGCCATTGATCCTGGTTTCGTGCAGAAATATTCACGGCTCAAGGCCGGTCAGCCCTATTCGCCGGAAGATCTGCGCAAGGCCTCCGACCGCTTGCGCAAACTGAACGTCTTCTCCAGCGTGACTGTGACGCAAGCCGACACACTCAACCCGCAAGGTGCCATCCCTCTGAATATCACCGCCTCGGAAGGCAAATTCCGTTATTTCGGGGCCGGCGCAACCTATGACACCATCGACGGCGCGGGATTGCAGGGCTATTGGGGCCACCGCAACCTGTTTGGCCAGGCGGAATCCGTCCGGATCGAAGGCACCGTCAGTGGTATTGGCGAGAGAACCGATGCGACGGATTTCGATTATTCCGCTGGGATCACCTTTACCAAGCCGGGTTTTCTCCTGCCATCCGGTACATTGGAAGCGTCGATCAAGGCGGCAACACTCAGCACCGATTCCTATGATGCCGACACCATCACCGGCAAGCTGGGCTATGCCTACGAATTGAATGATTATGACACGGTCTCGGCAGCAACCGCGCTGGAATATGCCCGGATCGATGATGCCTTTGGCCGAAACGATTATCTGACCTTTTCCGTGCCTCTCGATTACGTGCGCGATACCCGCGACAACAAGATGAACCCGACCACAGGCTACCGCGCCACGCTCAGTGCCGCGCCAAGCTATGAATTCTTCGGCAGTACCGTATTTTCCAATTTCGAAGGGTCGATTTCCGGCTATTACGGGCTTGGCGCGGAAGACCGGGTGGTGCTGGCGGGCAAACTTGCGGTAGGGACTTTGTTCGGCACTGGCAGTCTTGCCGATATTCCGGCAACAAGACGGTTCTTCGCTGGCGGCGGCGGCTCGGTGCGCGGCTATGGCTATCAGAGCATTTCGCCCAGAAACAGCGCGGATGACGCCACCGGCGGGCTTTCCTACATGACAGCCTCACTGGAAACGCGCATCGGTATTACCGAAACGATTGGCCTGGTGCCGTTCTTCGACGTCGGCACCGTGTCCAGTGGGCATGTGCCCGATTTCTCCGATATCAAGGCAGGCGCGGGCATCGGCCTGCGCTATGCGACGCCGTTCGGCCCGATCCGACTGGATGTGGCCGTGCCGCTCAATCCCTATCCCGACGGCGACAAATACGGCATATATGTCGGTATTGGACAAAGTTTCTGACGAAGAAGTAGCCTTTCGGGACAGAAGAAGGTCGGAACAGACAGTGAGCGCACTCAAAACCCTATTCTCAGGCCTTGGCCGCATCCTCGCCTATGGTTTGCTGGTGCTGGCTGCGATGCTGGTCGTGGCGCTGACGCTGATCGGCACGACGCAGTTCGGCAGCCGCTTCATCGGCGATTTCGTCGCCTCACTGGTGTCGAAGCCAAATCGGATCATCGGCGTGGACGGGATCAGCGGCCTGCTGGACGGTCATTTGCGGGTGGACACAATCACCGTTTCCGACGCGAACGGTGCTTATGGCCGAATTCAGGATCTCTCCATCGACTGGTCGCCGCTGGCGCTGATGTCACGCCGTTTTGAGGCCTCGCAGATCAAGGCCGCCTCCCTGACCCTGGCCCGCAAGCCCTTGCCGACCGTGGAGACGACGGCAGAAACCTCCAGCAGCAATGGCTTCAGCCTGCCGGTGGATGTCAGGGTCGAGCGGGTGTCCGTGCCGGAAATCCGGCTGGAACAACCGCTGATCGGCACTGCGGCCAAACTGGCTTTGGACGGCAATGTCGAGGCCCAGAGAGGTAGTGCGGCGAACCCGCAAGCCATCACCTCGCAGCTGACAGTGAGCCGTGCAGATCTGCCGCAGGCAAACCTGTCGGCCCAGCTCGCCTACGCGCCGCAGCAGAACCGGCTGGATGTTGATGCCACCCTGCAGGAGCCGAAGGGCGGAATCCTCGCCAACCTGCTGCAATTGCCGGATGATCCGGCGCTTGCCATCACGGTCAAGGGCGGCGGTCCGATCAACGACTGGAAGGGATCGCTGACGGCAACGCTCGACGGTACACCGCGATTAGACATCACCACCACCCATAGACTGGCTGCGGACGGTCGGCATGTGGCCATCAATGGTGCCGGTGCCTTCGATAGCCTGTTGCCCGCCAATCTTCGCGACCTGTTTGCTGGCAAGACGATGATCGATATTGCCGCGCGTCTTTCCGATGACGGTGCCTTGAGCGTGGAAAAAGGCAGCGTCGAGACCGGCAGCCTGTCGCTTGCCGCCAGCGGCACCTATACGCCGAAAGGCGAAAATTCCCTTCATGCCACACTGACCGGCAAGAATGGCCCAGCCGCGATCCGTTGGCCGCTGGAAGATGGCACCCTCGCCGCCCAAGTCTCCGGCCTGACATTCAGCCTGACCGGGGCTGCCGAAGCGGCAAAGCTTGAAACGACCGCATCGCTGGAGAGCCTGGCACTGCCGCAGGGCACGTTTGGCGGCATTGCTCTTAAGGCAAGCGCTCCGGCTTTCAACCTGACAACCCGTTCCGGCAGCATCGATACCATACTGACCGTGCAGCAGGCGCAGCTGACGGACCCGACGCAGGCGCGCGCCATAAAGGCGCCGCTGACCCTCAAGGCCCCGATTGCGGTCAGCCCTCAGCAGATCACCGCCCAACCGCTTACCATCGAAAGCCCGGCGCTTGGTGGCAGCGTGACGGCCACCTATACCCTCGCCAGCAAGGCCGTGGAGGCGGAGTATTTACTGTTTGCCCGGCCTGAAGCCCTGCCACAGGCCGTGACGGAAAAGCTGGTGGGAACGCCTGGTGGCACGGAGCAAACCAATATGGTGAAGCTTTCCGGCGAGGCACGCTATTCCGCAGGTGATGGAATTGTCATTCCAGGCTTTACACTGGAAACACGACTGCTGAACGCTTCGGGCAAACTGTCTTTTGCCAGACAGCAGCTCGCCGCCACTCTCTCGGGAACAGTCACTGATCTCAGCATCTTGCAGGCCAATGCATCGGGCAAGGCGGCGTTCGACCTCCAGGCCAATGGTCCTGTCAGTGCCTTGCAGACCAATGGCACGATCACCATCGACGCAGCAAAGCTTGCCGGCCGCGCCCTCACTGGTTTTTCCATGGCGGCGAAAGCCGACCTGACACGCGGCGCGCCTTCTGCGACGCTGACCGCGCAAGGCGCGCTGGATGGCAAGCCGGTGCGCTCCAACCTCAACCTCACCTCCAAAGACGGCATCATCTCCCTGCCGGATCTGAGTTTGACGGTGGGTGACAACAGCTTGAAGGGCGCCCTGAACTTTTCCCGTGCGCGTCTTCCCAGCGGTTCTGTCGATTTTGACTTTCCCGATCTGGGCCTGCTGGCCGCCCTTGGCGGACAGACCGCATCGGGCGATCTGAAAGGCTCCATCAGACTGGATGAGGCCAATGGCAAGATTGCCGCCCGGATCAAGGCCAATGGCACCGCCATTCGCCAGGGCACGACAACAATCGCCCAGCCATCGGTCGATGTCACCACCAACGACCTCCAATCGCTGGCCTTGCAGGGCATGGTGAAGGCGGACCGGATCTCCACCGGCTCTGCTCTTGTGGAACAGTTGGCGCTTCAGTTCGACCGGAGAGGAACCCGCACCGATATCAACCTATCGGGACGATATGACAATGCACCTTTGACCGGAAAAGCGCTGGTGCAGCAGGATGGCAATAGTATCGGCATTGCCCTGCAGGATTTTGCAATCAGCCCACGCGGCATCGCCGTAACGCTAGCCCGGCCCACTGATATCACCGTGGAAAATGGCACGGCGACAATCGAGACGCTGACCATCAAGGCGGGCAGCGGCACAATCACGGTCGCTGGCAAGGCAGGCGCGGTTTTGGATATGACAGCGCAGATCAACGCGCTCCCCGCCTCGCTTGCCAATACACTCTCTGCCAACCTTGGCGCTAGCGGCACACTCTCCGGCAAGATCACCGCCACCGGCAGCACATCCGCTCCGAAGATCGCTTATGACCTGCGCCTCGATGATGCCAGTGTCACGCAGATGCAGGCCGCCGGCCTGCCGCCTCTGGCGATTGCAGCCTCCGGCACCTTTGCCGAAAACCGCCTGTCCGTGGACAGCCGCGTGTCCGGTGGCGGCGGCCTGAATGTCACGGGCGGCGGCTCGTTGTCCCTTGAAGGTGACAAGCCCATCAATATGGCATTCAAGGCCAATCTGCCGCTCAGCGCCTTGCAGGGCCTGTTGACCAAGCAAGGATTGACGGCGGAAGGCAATGCCAATGGCGATATCCGCATTGGCGGCACCCTGTCATCCCCGGCTTTATCCGGCACCATCAGCACGGCCAAGGCCCGGCTGATTGATGTGAAGCACAATATCGCTCTTGAGCAATTGGCCGTGGACATTGCCTTGACCGGCGATCAGGCCCGGATCAACTCCGCAACCGGCAGGATTTCCGCCGGAGGCAGGGTGTCGGCGACCGGCACGATCGACCTGAAAGCTCAGGGATTGCCCAGCGACCTTACAATCAAGCTCGACAACGCCATCTATATCGATGGTACGCTGGTCACCGCGACCGTCAACGGCACCATGGGGTTGAAAGGCCCCTTGATGGATGGACCGACCCTGTCCGGCAAGCTGACGCTCGACAAGACATCGATCACCATTCCCTCCCGGCTGCCGGGATCGATTGCCCAACTCGACATCAAGCACAAGAACGCCCCCGCCGACGTGCGCCGCCAGACGGCAATTCTCAATCCGGAGAAAACGGGGGACGGCAGCAACTCGCCGGTTCTGCTCGACCTGCAAATCGCGGCTCCCTCGCAAATCTTCGTGCGCGGACGCGGGATCGACGCCGAACTGAACGGCACCGTGACCATCAAGGGCAGTATCGCAGCACCGCAAGTCTCGGGCGCCTTCACCATGCGGCGGGGCCGGATGGTCATTCTCACCAAGCGGCTGGATTTCAGCTCAGGCAAAATCACCTTCAGCGGTGGCCTTATCCCGGTTGTCGACTTCGAGGCTACCAGCACATCAGGCAGCACGACGCTGACAGCCAAGGTATCCGGCGTGGCAACCGACCCGGATATCAGTTTTTCCTCCGCCCCCGCCCTGCCGCAGGACGAGGTCCTGGCACAGCTTATTTTCGGCCAGTCGATGGCGAAACTGTCGCCACTGCAAATTGCTCAATTGGCGGATGCCGTCGGTCAGTTGGGCGGTGGTAATTCGACATCGCTGTTCAACAGTCTTCGCAGCGCCGTTGGCGTCGACGATCTCGACATCAGCACCGATTCCAAGGGCAATACCCAGTTCAGCGCCGGAAAATACCTGAACGACAAAACCTATCTTGAATTCCAGCAGGGCAGCACCGGCAGCAAAGCCGTGATCAACCTGGATGTCGGTCGTGGCTTCAAGCTGAAAGGTGAAGCAGGCGCCAGTGGATCGAGCGGCGGCGGCGTATTCTATGAGAAGGAATACTAGAGACCGTCAGACTCAAAACGTCTCCGATAGGTTCAAGGCGCGGTCTACTCGCTGCATGGCATCGTAGCCTTATAAGCGCGCGATGCACAACACCCTGAATTTACTTTAGAATTTCTCAAATCGAGGTAGTTCAGGGAATTACGGACAAACAAGACCATGGATCGCCAGCGCTTTATCGCAGGCATAAATCTCGACTAAATATTTTTTACACTCTGGATCGTTTTCTCGTTAAATACGGCGAGGACTTAAGAAATTGTACAGCGAACTCTCGGTAAAATTCAGCCTGAGAAGCTCCCGAAGTCCAGTGTCCTTAACGGCCCTAAAAGACCAGAGGTGTCGACGCTATTCAAAGGAAAGCTTGAATAGCTATTTTTTAATAAAATATCTGTATGAATATAGGGGTTAAGCCAAGGCAAGGCCATCGATCACACAACAAAGCCATCGATCACACAACAAAGCATGTGAGATTGCTCTCCTTACTTGACGTCACACGAGCCAATACGGTTCGGCGTTATGCATAGGCCCTTGGATCTAAAAAATCGATCACACTGAAGAATTATACGAACAGTCATTGAAAATGATTTTCGTATTCAACCTGCAACTCCCCAAGGCGAGGATGCGATTCACATCTTCGAGCGTTGGTATGGTTCGAGAAATACAAGCACCGCGGCGTCATCAGGGAATGCCCCAACAGGACACGCCTGCTACAGGACACAGAGGAAGAACGATGCTGGGTTTCGGTTCAGATGCAGAAAACATTCTGTCGGCGCTTGCAAAATCGCAGGCCGTGATCGAGTTCGATCTCGAAGGCACGATTATCACCACCAACGACGTCTTCTGTCGTTTGATGGGGTATCGGCCCGAGGAACTCAAAGGGCGCAAGCATGCGCTGTTTTGTGATCCCTCCTATGTGTCCTCTGCGCCATACAAGGCATTCTGGAAAAAGCTTGCAGACGGACAATCGGAAACGGCTACCTTCAAGCGGATCAACAAGGCAGGTCAGGAAGTCTGGATCAACGGCTCCTATAATCCGGTCTGCAATTCCAGAGGCAAGCCTTACAAGGTGGTCAAGATCGCAACTGATGTCACCGCTGCCCAGTTGCAGACCCTGGAAGACCGCGGCAAAATGGCTGCGATTTCACGCGCTCAGGCAGTCATTGAATTTACCAAGACCGGAGAGATTCTTACTGCCAACGAAAACTTCCTGAAAGTGCTGGGATATAGCTTGGCCGAGATCCAGGGCAAGCATCATTCGATGTTCTGCGAGCCTTCCTATACCGCGAGCCGCGACTACAAGCTGTTTTGGGAAAAACTCAGCAATGGCGAGTTCATCGCAGAAGAGTTCAAGCGCATCGGCAAAGGCGGCAAGGTGACATGGATTCAAGCCTCCTATAACCCGATCTTTGATGCCGACGGCAGGGTAATCAAGGTGGTGAAATTCGCCACCGATGTCACTGACCGGGTGCGGTGCGTACAGGAAATCGGGCACGCTTTGCAGGCTCTTTCGGATGGCGACCTAACGGTGACGCTGGAGCGGCCTTTTGTGTCAGGCCTCGACCAAATCCGGATGGACCTCAACAATGCCATGGAAAAACTGACAACCGCGATGCGAACCGTGGCCATGAACGCCAACGCAATCGCCGCTGGAACCAACCAGATCAAATCTGCTTCTGACGATCTTTCCCGCCGCACCGAGCAGCAGGCTGCCTCTGTCGAGGAAACCGCCGCAGCCCTTGAGGAAGTAACCCAGACGGTCACCGACAGCGCAAAGCGGGCAGCAGAAGCCGCCAATCTCGTTGCGCGCACCAAGGCCCAGGCTGAAGCCTCCAGCCAGGTGGTTCGCAACGCCATTGACGCCATGGGCCAGATTGAAAACTCCTCCAATGAGATTTCAAACATCATTGGCGTGATTGACGATATCGCCTTCCAGACCAACCTTCTGGCGCTGAATGCCGGAGTTGAAGCCGCCCGCGCGGGCGAGGCAGGCAAAGGCTTTGCCGTCGTTGCCCAGGAAGTACGCGAACTGGCACAACGCTCTGCCAAGGCCGCCAAGGAAATCAAGCTGCTGATTACCACGTCGACCAGCCAGGTCGAAACCGGCGTGTCGCTGGTGGGTGAAACCGGCAAGGCGCTGACGACGATCCTGGCGGAAGTTCAGGAGGTCAACCGCAATATCGGCGCCATTGTCGAAGCGTCTCGGGAACAGGCAACCGGCCTTAGAGAAATCAACAAGGCCGTCAACACCATGGACCAGAATACCCAGCAAAATGCCGCCATGGTGGAAGAAAGCTCGGCGGCGAGCCATGGTCTCGCCCAGCAAACCGAAAACCTGCGCAACCTGCTCGAACAATTTAGATTTGAGAAACATTCTTCCGCTAGGATGAGCCATGACAAATATGCGGCGTAGCGGCAATCGCTACGCATCGCATGGACGAACATCAGACTAATGATCGCAATACAGCCCCGGCGGGTAACCTGTTTACAGGAAGCGGAGGGCGAAAGACAGGCGGGACGGATATCATGGCAACACCTATTACCCCTACCAGCTTCGGCGGTGAAAACCTCGAAATCATCGCGTTTCGCCTGCATGACCAGGAGTTCTGCGTCAAGACCACCACAATCCGGGAAATCCGCGGCTGGGCGCCTTCCACGCCCATTCCGCATGCACCAGCCGATGTGATCGGTGTGATGAACCTGCGCGGTTCAGTCATTCCGATCATTGATCTTGCCTACAAGCTCGGCATGAAGAGCACGGTTGCCAATGAGCGCTCCGCCATTGTCGTCGCTGAAGTGCACAATATGGTCATCGGCATGCTGGTCGACCGGGTGTCCGACATCCTGACCATCCCCTCCAGCCAGGTTCAGCCGGTACCTGAAGTTTCGGCCTCTTTCGACAAGACGTTTTCCGAAGGCATCATCGCCAATGAAAACGGTATGATCTGCTTCCTGAACCTTTCCAAAATGTTCAAGGGCAGCGAGCTGGAAGAGCTGGCGGCCTGATCATTAAAAACCAATAGTATCGAAAGCGGCCTCATCGGGCCGCTTTTTTTGTTTTGGTGCTTTTTGTTCTGTTATGCGAAATGCCGCCCTGCCTAAGCAGGGCGGCATGGCAAGGTTGGTTAGCCAAACAGCACCAGCGTGCTGCGCAGAGTGACCCAAACACCCCAGAGCAAGGGAATGCCGACAACGGCCCAGGCAAGTGCCGCCTTGGCGTCGAAACCACCCTTGCCAATGCCGAACGAGCCGGTCGGGCCAGCACTGGCAGCGGCAGTCTTGGCCTGAAGGGCGGCAACCTCGTCATCCGACATGAACCATTTCTCCGGCAATGGACGGATCAAGGCATTGGCGACAAGGCCGAGCGCCAGCATGCCGGCCAGGATATACATCGTGCCGGTATAAAGTGCGGGACCGGGGGAAATCCCGGCAGCAATCTGGGCTTCGCGGATATAGTTGACCACGACAGGACCGACGATGCCCGCCGTTGCCCAGGCCGTCAGCAACCGGCCATGAATGGCGCCCACGAATTGCGTTCCGAAAATATCGGCGAGATAGGCCGGAATGGTGGCAAACCCGCCGCCATACATCGACAGGATGACGCCAAACGCCAGAACGAATAGCGCCTTGGAGCCCAGACCCGCCAAGGTCGGTGCTATCGCATACAGCAGGATGCCGAGCAGGAAAAAACAGTAATAGGTGTTCTTGCGCCCGATCTTGTCCGACATCGACGCCCAGAAAAACCGTCCGCCAATGTTGAACAGCGACAACAATCCGGTAAATCCGGCAGCGATGGCGGCAATCTGTGCCTTTTGCGCGGTATCCAGTTGCGAGAATGTCAGGTCCGGCAGACCGATCAGCGAGCCGGCGAAAATTTCCTGCAGCATGGGCGAGGCCATGCCGATCACTCCGATACCCGCCGAAACATTCAGGCAGAGCACAGCCCAGATCAGCCAGAATTGCGGGGTCTTGTGAGCATCACGCAGATGCACGTGGCGATGGGTAATCATGCTGCTCTTGGCAACAGGCGGGGTCCAACCTTCTGGACGCCAGCCAGCCGGGGGAATGCGGTAACCGAAAGCGCCGCCCATCATGAAGACGAAATAGATGGCAGCCATGACTACGAACGTCTGCCAGACGCCCGGCCCGGCATCGGAACGGAACACGCCCATCAGTAGGTTGGCAAGCGGCGCACCGATCATCGCCCCGCCGCCAAAGCCCATGATTGCCATGCCGGTCGCCATGCCGCGCCGGTCGGG
The DNA here is from genome assembly GCF_021462805.2 of Allorhizobium sp. Av2. NCBI lineage: Bacteria > Pseudomonadati > Pseudomonadota > Alphaproteobacteria > Hyphomicrobiales > Rhizobiaceae > Allorhizobium > Allorhizobium sp. Av2. Next base: position 3,151,442 of record NZ_CP192696.1, read on the forward strand.
AAACCATTTGATCAGCGTAGACACCGGAGAAATATAGCCGAGACCAAGCCCGATGCCGCCGATCACGCCCGCACCGATCCACATCAGCCACAGTTGATGGGTGAAAACCCCCAGCGCCGCGACGAGAATGCCGCCGCACCAGCAGCAGGCCGAAACAAACCCGGCACGGCGCGGGCCAACCCGCTCCAGCCATCCACCCCAAAGCGCTGCGGAACAGCCGAGCAGCACGAAGAACAATGTGTAGATCCAGCCGAGATCGGCGACGCGCCAATTGCATTCGGTGGTGAACAGCGCGCCGACAAGTGACAGACCAGCGCAGCTTGCAGGCACCGTGGTGCCCAATGCCTTACTGAGCGGCAGCCAGAAGACGCTAAAACCATAGGCCATGCCGATGCAAAGATGAATGGCAAGCGCTGCTGGTGGCACCAGCCAGCGATTAAAACCCGGTTTTGCGATGATCCGTTCCCGATCAAGCAAACCGGCAGATGATGACAGCGCTGTCCCCGGCGCATTCGTAACTGCCATAAATATCCCTCCTCGTGCTTCTATCCAAATGGAGGCACCAGCCAAATTTGGAGAAGTCGTTGCTCAAACAAAAAACCAGTGCATGATGGCATGAACCAAGTGAATGCATCACGACACTGGTTGGCTTGTCTATTCCCAGCACTATCTGTAGCAGACAGCGCAACTGCCACCGCCACACATAGCGCGTCTGTCGAATGGCCAGATAGGGCCCTAATCAACCTGTTAAAATCTTTAGACTATTTGGCGCCATGCACACTAGGCCGTCGCCCGTTCGGTCAGACTCAAGCTGTGCCGCGCCCCGCCATGCCAAAGGCCTCGGCACTATTATCCACTGGACGCTTGATCAGTTTCGCCGCCTCGATCACCAGCGGGTCAAATCCATCTCGACCGGTATCGATCATCTCGAAAAACTGACGGCGCATGCGCGGTTCCCAGAACTTGTTGATATGGGTCGCCACGCCCTGCACCCGCTCATGCTCCGGCTGCGTGTTGAAGAACTGGGCGATCTGATTGGCCATGCGGATCAGTTTTTCAGCAATATGGTCATGCGACATCGGCGGAAACCCCGGATATTATGCGGTCAGGACGAGTGAACACTTCAAAATCATCGCCACGGGCAATGCCGATCAGGGTCATGCCCGCCGCCTGCGCAGTGCGGATGGCTAGCGCGGTTGGCGCGGAAATCGCCAACAGGATCGGCGCGCCCAGCATGGCCGCCTTTTGCACCATCTCGACCGACAGCCGACTGGTAACCACCACCACACCGTCTTCGCCCCGGCGTCCGGCCTTCAACACCGCTCCAACCAATTTATCAAGAGCATTGTGACGCCCCACATCTTCCCGGATCGCCAACAGGCCTTCGTCGGGAATGAAGAAACCGGCACCATGCACCGCATGGGTTTGCCGGTTGAGCGCCTGCGCCCGGCTGAGCGCATCGACAGCCTCACGGATATCCGCCGGTGTCAGCATCAATTCGCCGGTGACTTTCGGCACATCCCGGCTGGCCTGTTCGATTGACTCGATCCCACAGAGACCACAGCCAACAGGCCCCGCCATGCGACGGCGGCGGGTCGTCAGGGCTTCCGCTGTCGTATCAAGCAGCGTCACCTGCACATCGATGCCACTTGCCGCCTCGATCGGTTCAATGGCCAGAACCTCATCCAGACGGGTAATGATGCCCTCGGCCAGCGAAAAGCCCAGCGCAAAATCCAAGAGATCAGCGGGTGTCGCCATCATCACCGCATGGGTGGAACCGCCATAGGAAAAGGCCACCGGCACTTCCTCCGGCACGATCCGGTGGGCCTGCGTGGTCATCCCCTGGCGATACTGCACCTGCGGCACGAGACAGGTGGTTTTCATCTCCGGCATACCGGCAAAACCCTCCCTTTATCTTCCCCGCCCCTCATCCTATTCCGCCGCTTCCAGCTTGCCGGAAATCCGGCGGGACTGGCGCGACAGTTCATCATAGTCCCGCTGCCATTCGGTCGGGCCGTTTGAGGGCGAAACCTGCACTGCGGTCACCTTATATTCCGGGCAATTGGTCGCCCAGTCGGAATAATCTGTCGTGATGACATTGGCCTGCGTATCGGGGTGGTGGAAGGTGGTATAGACTACGCCCGGCGCAACCCGATCCGTGATCAACGCCCGCAAGGTCGTATCGCCGGAGCGGCTGGCCAGCTTGATCCAGTCTCCTTCCTTGATACCGCGCTGCTCGGCATCATGCGGATGGATTTCCAGCCGGTCCTCCCCATGCCACACGGTGTTTTCGGTGCGCCGCGTCTGCGCGCCGACATTATACTGCGACAGAATACGCCCGGTGGTCAGCAGCAGCGGGAAACGCGGGCCGGTGCGCTCGTCCGTCGCCACATATTCGGTGCGGATAAACTTACCCTTGCCGCGCACGAAGCCATCGACATGCATGATCGGCGAACCAAGTGGATGTTGCTCATTGCAAGGCCATTGCACCGACCCTTTTTCCTCCAGCATCTCATAGGAAACACCGGCAAAACTTGGCGTGGTCGCAGCGATTTCAGCCATGATCTCGGACGGATGGCTGTAATTCCAGCCTAGACCCATGGCCTCAGCCACTTTCTGGGTCACTTCCCAGTCGCTATAGCCATTCTTCGGGCTCATCACCTTGCGCACCCGGTTGATGCGCCGCTCGGCATTGGTAAATGTGCCGTCCTTTTCCAGGAAGGTCGAACCCGGCAGGAAGACGTGCGCGTAATTGGCGGTCTCATTCAAAAACAGATCGTGGACAACAACGCATTCCATCGCCGCCAGGCCTGCCGAAACATGCTTGGTATCCGGGTCGGATTGCAAGATATCCTCGCCCTGAACGTAAAGCCCTTTGAACGTGCCTTCCACCGCTGCGTCTAGCATATTGGGAATGCGCAGGCCCGGCTCGTTGTTCAGCGTCACGCCCCAGAGCTTCTCGAAGGTCTCGCGGGTGGCATCGTCGGAAATATGCCGATAGCCCGGCAGCTCATGGGGGAAAGACCCCATGTCGCAGGAGCCCTGCACATTATTCTGTCCACGCAACGGGTTCACCCCGACACCCGGACGACCGATATTGCCGGTCGCCATGGCCAGATTGGCAATCGCCATGACAGTGGTCGAGCCCTGGCTATGTTCGGTCACACCGAGCCCGTAATAGATCGCCCCATTACCGCCTGTGGCATAAAGCCTTGCCGCGCCGCGCAGATCGGCAGCGGCTACGCCGGTAAACATCTCGGTTGCTTCCGGGCTGTGCTGGGGCTCGGCCACAAAAGCCGCCCAATCCTCAAATTCCGACCAGTCGCAACGCTCGCGGATAAAGGCTTCGTTGGCCAGACTTTCAGTGACAATCACATGCGCCAGCGCCGTCAGAACGGCAACATTGGTGCCGGGCTTCAGCGGCAGATGGAAAGCTGCCTCGACATGCGGTGTCTTGACCAGATCGATGCGGCGCGGATCGATAACGATCAGCTTGGCGCCCTTCCGCAGCCGCTTCTTCAGCCGTGAGCCGAACACCGGATGGCCATCGGTCGGATTGGCACCGATCACGAGCACCACATCGGAATGCTCGACACTGTCGAAATCCTGCGTACCCGCCGATGTGCCGAAGGCTTGACCGAGACCATAACCGGTCGGCGAATGGCAGACACGGGCACAGGTATCGACATTGTTATTGCCAAAGCCAGCGCGGATCAGCTTTTGCACCAGATAGGTTTCTTCATTGGTGCAGCGCGAGGAGGTAATGCCGCCAATGGAATCGCGACCATATTGATATTGCAGCCGCTTGAATTCCGACGCCACATGGGCAAAGGCCTCCTCCCAGGTCACTTCCCGCCACGGATCGGTAATTTTCTCACGCACCATCGGGTTGAGGATGCGATCCTTGTGGCTGGCATAACCATAGGCAAACCGGCCCTTGACGCAGGAATGGCCGCGATTGGCCTTGCCGTCTTTCCACGGCACCATGCGCACCAGTTCTTCGCCGCGCATTTCCGCCTTGAAGGAACAGCCGACGCCGCAATAGGCGCAGGTCGTCACCAGCGAATGCTCCGGCTGGCCAATGGCAATGACAGACTTTTCCGTCAGCGTCGCGGTCGGACAGGCCTGCACGCAGGCACCACAGGACACACATTCCGATTCCAGAAACGCCTCATGAGCACCGGGCGAGACCCGGCTGTCGAAGCCGCGCCCCTCAATGGTCAGTGCAAACGTACCCTGCACCTCTTCACAGGCCCGCACACACCGCGAACAGACAATGCATTTGGAGGGATCATAGGTAAAATAAGGGTTGCTTTCGTCCTTCGGCATGTAGCGGGCATTCAACCCGTCACCGGCCCGGGTCTTGACGTGGTTGTCACCCTCATAGCCGTAGCGCACATCGCGCAGGCCAACCGCGCCCGCCATATCCTGTAATTCGCAATCCCCATTGGCGGCACAGGTCAGGCAGTCCAGCGGATGATCGGAGATGTAAAGCTCCATAACCCCCTTGCGGATCTGCTTTAGCCGCTCCGTCTGGGTGTGAACGACGATGCCGGGCGCACAGGGCGTGGTGCAGGAGGCCGGGGTGCCATTGCGGCCCTCGACCTCCACCAGACAGAGCCGACAGGAACCGAAGGCATCCACCATATCGGTGGCGCACAGCTTCGGTACCTGAATGCCAGCCTCCATCGAAGCCCGCATGATCGACGTGCCCGCTGCCACCGTCACCTCGCGGCCATCAATGGTCAGCGTCACAGTTTCGGTGGATGAGGAAGCCGGGGTGCCGTAGTCAATTTCATGGATCAGAGACATGGTCTTTACTCCGCCGCTTCAACAAGGGGGGCAGGCGCAAAATCCTGCGGGAAATGCGTCATCGCGCTCATGACAGGATAGGGCGTAAAGCCGCCAAGCGCGCAAAGCGATCCGAATTTCATGGTGTTGCAGAGATCTTCCAGCAGCACCTTGTTCTTTTCAGGCTCAATGCCCTTTGCAATCCGGTCCACGGTTTCGACGCCCCGTGTCGAGCCGATCCGACAGGGCGTACACTTGCCGCAACTTTCGACCGCGCAGAATTCCATCGCAAATCGGGCCTGTTTCAGCATATCAGCGCTGTCATCGAAGACCACAATCCCAGCATGGCCGATCAAGCCACCAGCAGCGGTAAAGGCCTCGTAATCGAACACCGTATTGAACAGCGAGGGCGGGAAATAGGCCCCAAGCGGCCCGCCCACCTGCACCGCCTTTACCGGACGGCCCGTGAGGGTGCCGCCGCCGATATCGTTGATAATCTCGCCCAGCGTCAGGCCAAAGGCGGTCTCGTAAAGGCCACCGTGTTTGACATTGCCAGCAATCTGGATCGGGATGGTGCCATGCGACCGGCCAACGCCGTAATCCCGGTAGAACTGCGCACCGCGGTCCATAATAACAGGAATGGAGGCCAGCGACATGACATTGTTGACAACGGTTGGCTTGCCGAACAATCCTTCCAGCGCCGGAAGCGGCGGCTTGGCGCGCACCACACCACGCTTGCCTTCCAGGCTGTTGAGCAGCGAGGTTTCCTCACCACAGACATAGGCACCGGCCCCCTCGCGGACGTCCATGTCGAAAGCGTAAGCAGAGCCTAACACGGATGCTCCCAGAATACCCTGTTTGCGGGCGATCTCGATGGCTTCACGCATCACGGCGATGGCATGAGGATATTCCGAGCGGGTATAGACATAGCCCTTGGTGGCACCGACAGCGATCCCGGCAATCACCATGCCTTCGATCAGCACGAAGGGATCACCCTCCATGATCATCCGGTCCGCAAAGGTGCCGCTATCGCCCTCATCGGCATTGCAAACGATGTATTTCTGGTCGGCTTTGGCGTCCGCCACGGTTTTCCATTTGATTCCGGTCGGGAAACCTGCCCCGCCGCGACCACGAAGGCCGCTTTCGGTGACTTGGGCGACAATTTCGGTGGGCAGCATGGCAATCGCTTTTGCGAGGCCGGTCAGACCCTTGTAATGCCGATAATCTTCCAGAGACAGCGGATCGGTAATGCCGCAACGGGAAAAGGTCAGCCGGGTCTGGTTCTTCAGAAAAGGAATATCGCTGGTCAAGCCGTGACAGAGCGGATGGGCAGCCCCTGTCAAAAACCCGGCATCGAACAGGCCAGCGACATCGGAAGGCTTGACGGGACCATAGGCAATCCGGCCGTGGTCCGTGCGCACTTCGACCAGGGTTTCCAGCCAAAGCATGCCGCGCGACCCATTGCGAATGACCGTCACATCGACATGGCGTGCCTCAGCTTCCCGCTTGATGGCGGCGGCAACCTTATCAGCCCCGACCGCAAGAGCAGCGGCATCCCGGGGAACGAAAACGGTGATGCTCATCGGCTCGCTCATCGACGGGCCTCCATCAGTAGATCGTCAAGACAGTGCTCGTCCAAGCGGCCATGCAATTCCCCATCCAGCATGGCGGCCGGCGCGCAGGCACAGAGCCCGAGACAGAAGACCGGCTCCAGAGTCACCGCGCCATCAGCGGTGGTTTCATGCCAATCGATACCGAGCCGGGCCTTGATCGTTTCGCCAAGAGGCTCGCCACCCAAGGATTGGCAAGCCTCGGCCCGACAGAGTTTCAGGACATGGCGACCGGAGGGATGATCACGAAAATCATGGTAGAAACTGACGACCCCATGCACTTCGGCCCGCGACAGATTCAAGGCACGAGCAATCACCGGTTTGGCACTATCAGGCACGCATCCGAATTCGCGTTGGATTTCATGCAGGATCGGCAGAAGGGGGCCTTCAAGATGCTTGAGGCTATCGATGATCGCCTCCACTCTGGCCACGTCGGCCTCCGCCACCACATGCATATTCATCGCTTCCTCCTCAGCGGCCAGCAACGACGCCATGCGTCGCGCGGCAAGACGGTACACTCACCCGTTTTGCGAGAATGAATCCAGCCTGTCGCTCAGGTCAATACCGCTGTATCGTTACGCGATAGAAAAAACCTATCAAAGGCTTGTGCGGCTGCGAGGCGGCGTGCCTCATGCAATAGCGCTGAAACCAGCGGCGTATAGGGTTCACGATGGGTCGCCACCAGCCCAACCAGATGCTGGGCCTGCGGCTCGACAATCGGCACCATACGAATTTCCTCGGGGAAACCGAAGGATTCCGCAACGTTACGTGGCATGATCGACGACCATTGCCCGGTCCGGATATGAGAAAACAACACGATCATCGAGTTGGATTCCAGCGTCGGCCGAGGCACCACCCCCGCCTCGGTGAAATGCTGATTGATGATGCGCCGGTTCTGCATATCGGGGGTCAATAGGCAAAGCCGAAGATCGGAAACCTCTTGCCACGTCACGCTTTCCCGGTCGGCCAGCGGCGTGCCGGTCGCCGCAATCAGGTGATAACGCTCGGCATAGAGCGGCACAGACGTCACCCGGCCAAGCGGTTCATTGTCGAGATAGGTGATGCCCGCATCAATCTCCAGATTTTCCAGAAGGCTGAGGACCTGGAGAGAATTGCGCGACACCACCTGGAACGTCACAGCCGGGTGATGTGTCTGAAATGGCTCCGTCAGCTTCTGCACCATCGCCAGCGCCGTCGGGATCACCGCCAGGCGAATATGTCCAGCCAGACCATTGCGCGCCGCCCGCATTTCCTCGCGCATGGTACGAGCATCGCCGACAATCCGCCGCGCCCATTCCAGCACCCGCTGCCCCTCGGGCGTCAGGCCTTGAAACCGGGAACCGCGCTGCACCAGGATCACACCCAGCTGATCTTCAAGCTGGCGGATCGCCGCTGACAGCGTGGGCTGGGAAATGCCGCATTCTTCCGCAGCACGACCGAAATGTTGGGCACGGGCAAGTGCAATGAAAAATTCCAGCTTGTCGATCATCGCTGCACCGCCTGTCGCCCGAGCCTTGAATCATCGGAAAGGCCGAAGCACGTCCTTTGTCGGCAGTCCCATGCGCATCAATCACGCAGGTCGAATGTCGTCTCCTCGCCCGCAGGCGAACAATACATCTGGTACAGCACCGATACCAGTTCCTTCACCGCCGGATTGGTGATCGAATAATAAATCTGGCGCCCGGACCGGCGACTTTCCACCAGATTGTCCATCCGCAACCGCGCCAGTTGCTGTGAAACAATGGCCTGCTGCAATTGCAGAAGCACTTCCAGCTCGCCAACCGTCTTTTCCCCTTCGCTGAGAATACACAGGATCAACAACCGATTTTCATGGGACAAGGCCTTCAGAAGAGCAGCGGCACCTGCTGCTTTCTGCATGAAGTTGGCCAATTGGCTCGCCGGCGTTTCGGCGTCTGTTGAAGAAGCGATCATAGGTTCCATCGAATGACAATGTCTACGGACTGCTGAACACCGGATGAAGGGAGGCGGATCAGCGACGGACAAAATATGCTCAACATGGCACAGACAGCGCGAGATCCTTCAACATCCTTGCGCTCTTTGCCAAGGCAATCCGCTCTGTTTCATCAAGATCAGGCACAAGATCCATCAGAATTCCGCTCGAGCCAATCACCCGTGGCACGGATGCCGCAACATTCTTTACACCACCCAGCTCCGCTGTGACGCTGGAAACGGAAAGCACATCACGCTGATCGCTGGCAATTGCTTTGACGATCCGTGCCAGACCGGCACCGATGCCGTAATAGGTGGCACCTTTCCCCTTGATAATCTTGTCGGCGGCATGGCGCACACCGGCGTCGATCTCACTGCGAACCGCATTCGTCACCGGCTTGCCCGCCTGTTCGGCAAAAGACATCAATGGCACGGCGCCAACCATGGCATTCGACCAGGCCAACACTTCGCTATCGCCATGCTCACCCAGAACATAGGCATGGACGGATTGCGGCGAAATCTCCAGATATCGCCCTAGCAGGCTGCGAAACCGTGCGGTATCGAGTATGGTGCCGGAGCCGATCACTCTTTGTGGCGCAAGGCCCGAAAGGCGGGTCGCAATGTCAGTCATAATATCGACAGGATTGGAAGCGATCAGCAAAATTGCATTCGGTGCTGCTGCGAGAACCTGGTCCACGACCTGCCGGAATACTTCCGCATTGCGGCCAAGCAATTCGAGCCGGGTTTCACCCGGTTTCTGACTGACACCTGCCGAGATGATAACCACGCCCGCTCCAACGAAATCATCATAATGTCCGGCCCGAACAAGGGTTGCAGAAACGAATGGCACGGCATGGGATATGTCTTCGGCCTGAGCTTGGGCCAGATCCGTATTATAATCAACCAGCACGATTTCCGAGGCGATGCCAAGCATTGTTAACGCATAGGCCGATGCACTGCCCACCATGCCCGCTCCCACTATGCCGACCTTCATGTCCCCACTCCTGACCGCGAAACTACCCGCGTTACTGACCCCGTATTCACGCCTTATCGCGCGTCCCCAAATGGAGATTTGCTGCGAAATCTCTTCAATCCCAAAGGGTTGAAAACATTGCTATAACTTACAACATATTTTCGAAACGGTAAAAAATGCACGAAGTGCGATGCTAGACGTCCTTATGCTTTCCCCATTCAGTCGTGCTTATGAAGGTCCATTGCGTTCGTCACATGCACCGTTTTTACTTCACTTCTAAATCGATTGAGAGGAGTATTACTTCTGAGTAAGCGGCGACAGTGACGTTACGTGAGGCGAGTGTCAACCGCGGCATCCGGCCATTTTTGAGATAGAATGACCCCTTGGGACATAAAAAATAGTGCTAGCGCAATCATTTGATAGAGGAATGTCGGCGGATTGCGTTTGAACAGCATCGGCGCCTGGTGGAATTAGCAATTACGCTGTGCCGCGAACGGCAAAGAAAAGCTGGAAAACGACCAGCTACATCAGCACCTAAAACCCAGGCTCGATCTGCTCAATACTGAATAGCAGGAAATCGAAGCCTTCGGTCTGTTTATCTTAATCTCAAGACGGGAAGAGCGCACATTGAATGGAACGATCGAAAAGCATTTTAAAAATCATCGACCGCCTCTGCATATTCTCCCAAATCCAACCGGATTGAGCGAAAAAACGACGCGGTAAACTCAAAAAACTACAGGATTTTAAGCACGTCTGATGAAATCAGCCGGCTTTCGATTTCACCACAAAAAAGCGGCCGCGAGGGCCGCCTTGAAAACCTGAAAATGAAGAACAGTGTCAATCAGGCTGGAACCAGCACGCCATTCAGATGCGTCATTGCGTTCAAGAACTGCTCCAGCTTGGTCCGGTGTTCGTGATTTTCCGTATCGTCCAGTTCAGCTTTGGCCAATTCGATCCGCTTCATCAGCGTATCGCGGCTCAATTCATCGACCGGTACGGCACTTTCCGCCAACAGAGTCAGTCTTTCCGGTGTGATATCGGCAAAGCCACCGAAAATCACATATTTGCCGGTTTTTCCGGAAGCGAACTTCACCGTTACGACACCTGGCTTGATAACCGTCATTGTCGGCGCATGGTGGGCCATGACGGTCATCTCACCTTCGGTCGCCGGAATGACAACCTCGCTTACCTTTTCCGAGATCAGCAACCGCTCGGGGGAAACGAATTCGAAATTGAAATTGTCAGCCATGGCTTTTTACTTTCTAACGCTGGAAACTGAACGCACGGTCATAAACCGTGCGTTCTTCGATCCATGGATCAGGCAGCAACAGCTGCCAGCTTCTTTGCCTTTTCGATGGCTTCATCCATCGAGCCGACCATGTAGAAGGCGGCTTCCGGCATGTGGTCATAGTCGCCATTGACCAGTCCCTTGAAGCCCTTGATCGTGTCTTCCAGCGACACCAGCTTGCCTGGCGAGCCGGTGAAGATTTCGGCAACGTGGAACGGCTGCGACAGGAAGCGCTCGATCTTACGGGCGCGGGCAACCGCGATCTTGTCGTCTTCGGACAGTTCGTCCATCCCAAGGATGGCGATGATGTCCTGGAGCGACTTGTAACGCTGCAGGGTCGACTGAACTTTACGAGCCACTTCGTAATGTTCTTCACCGACAACCATCGGGTCTAGCATACGCGAGGTGGAGTCGAGCGGATCAACAGCTGGGTAAATACCCTTTTCAGCGATCGAACGGTTCAGAACGGTCGTTGCGTCCAAGTGGGCAAACGACGTTGCAGGAGCCGGGTCAGTCAAGTCGTCGGCGGGAACGTAAATCGCCTGAACAGAGGTAATAGAACCCTTGTTCGTGGTGGTGATGCGTTCCTGCAAGGCACCCATGTCGGTTGCCAGTGTTGGCTGATAACCAACCGCCGAAGGAATACGACCCAGAAGAGCCGACACTTCAGACCCAGCCTGCGTGAAGCGGAAGATGTTGTCCACGAAGAACAGAACGTCCTGGCCCTTGTCGCGGAAGTCTTCCGCGATGGTCAGACCGGTCAAGGCTACGCGCGCACGCGCACCTGGAGGCTCGTTCATCTGACCGTAAACGAGGGCGCACTTGGAACCAGCAGCAGAGCCACCGTTTTCATGCGGGTCGACGTTCACCTTGGATTCAATCATTTCGTGGTACAGGTCATTGCCTTCGCGGGTACGTTCACCCACGCCAGCAAATACCGAGTAGCCGCCGTGTGCCTTGGCAACGTTGTTGATCAATTCCATGATCAGAACGGTCTTGCCAACGCCCGCGCCGCCGAACAGGCCGATCTTACCGCCCTTGGCGTAAGGAGCGAGAAGGTCAACAACCTTGATGCCGGTCACCAAAATCTGAGATTCAGTCGATTGCTCAACATATTCAGGAGCAGGCTGGTGAATCGCGCGACGAGCAGTCGTCGTCACTGGCCCAAGTTCGTCGACCGGTTCGCCGATGACGTTCAGAATACGTCCGAGCGTCTCGTCGCCGACAGGCACGGAGATCGGAGCGCCGGTATCGGAAACCGGCTGGCCACGCACCAGACCTTCGGTCGAGTCCATGGCAATGGTCCGCACCACATTTTCACCGAGATGCTGCGCCACTTCCAGAATCAGGCGATGGCCGCCGTTTTCTGTTTCCAACGCATTCAGGATCGGCGGCAAGACGCCGTCGAATTTCACATCGACGACGGCGCCGATGACCTGGGTCACCTTGCCCGCTGCGGGAGATGTCTGGGTCGCTGCCCTAGCCATATTCATACCCTCTTTTGTTCAAGCTCAGAGCGCTTCGGCGCCTGCAATGATTTCGATGAGTTCGGTGGTGATCTTGGCCTGCCGCTGGCGATTGTAACTCAGCGTCAACTTGTTGATCATCTCACCGGCGTTGCGCGTGGCATTGTCCATCGCGCTCATCTTGGCACCCATTTCACCGGCGGCGTTTTCAAGAAGCGCACGGAAAATCTGCACCGCAATGTTACGCGGGATCAGGTCGGACAGGATCGAAGCCGCATCCGGTTCGTAATCATAGATCGCGGCAGCGCTGCTGGAAGCTGCCGGAGCATCGCCTACAGCCGCTGGAATCAACTGCCGGGCTGTTGGGATCTGGCTTATAACCGACTTGAACTCCGAATAGAACAAGGTGCAGACGTCGAATTCGCCCTTGTCGAACATGGAGATCACCTTGCGGGCAACCGTATCCGCATTTTCAAACGCAACGCGCTTGACCTCGCGAAACTCTGTCCGCTCGACGATCAATGCACCGAATTCCCGACGCAGACTGTCATAGCCCTTCTTGCCGACGCAATAGATCTTCACGGTCTTGCCCGCTGCCAGCAAGCTGCGCACATGATCACGCGCAAAGCGCGAGATCTGTGAATTAAAACCACCGCAAAGACCACGCTCCGCCGTGCAGACCACGAGCAGATGCACGTCGTCCTTGCCAGTGCCCGTCATCAGCGTGGACACGCCGTCATCACTGCCAACCGCCTGGGCGATATTGGCGAGAACGGCGCCCATGCGCTGGGAATACGGCCGGGCGGCCTCGGCCGCCTCCTGCGCACGACGCAACTTAGCCGCAGCGACCATTTTCATCGCTTTGGTGATTTTCTGCGTCGCCTTGACGGAGGCGATCCGGTTTTTCAGATCCTTTAGTGAAGGCATCCGTTAATCCGTCCTTGGCTCGAGTCCGATTTAGGCGAAAGACTTTGCGAACGTATCGAGAGCAGTCTTGAGCTTGCCCTTGACGTCGTCGCTGATAGCCTTCTCCGTGCGGATTGCATCGAGGATGTCCTTGCCTTCTGTCCGGAGATAGGAAAGCACGCCATGCTCAAATCGACCGACATCACTGACGGCAAGCTTATCGAGATATCCGTTGACACCCGCGAAAATCACAACAACCTGCTCCTCCACCTTCAACGGGGAGAACTGCGGCTGCTTCAAAAGTTCGGTGAGGCGCGCACCACGGTTCAGCAAGCGCTGCGTGGCAGCATCAAGGTCGGAACCGAACTGAGCAAAGGCGGCCATTTCGCGATACTGAGCAAGCTCACCCTTGATCGAGCCAGCAACCTGCTTCATGGCCTTGATCTGAGCAGCAGAACCAACGCGCGAAACCGACAGACCAACGTTCACAGCTGGACGAATGCCCTGATAGAACAGGTCGGTTTCAAGGAAGATCTGGCCGTCGGTGATCGAGATCACGTTGGTCGGAATGAAGGCCGACACGTCGTTGCCCTGGGTTTCAATAACCGGCAGAGCGGTAAGCGAACCAGCGCCACGCTCATCGGAGAGCTTGGCAGCGCGCTCAAGCAGACGCGAATGCAGATAGAAAACGTCGCCAGGATAAGCTTCACGGCCCGGAGGACGACGCAACAACAGCGACATCTGACGGTAAGCAACAGCCTGCTTGGACAAGTCGTCATAAGCGATCAGGGCGTGCTGACCCTTGTCGCGGAAATATTCGCCCATCGTGCAGCCAGCGAACGGAGCCAGATACTGCATAGGAGCAGGATCAGAAGCGGTTGCCGCGATGATGATGGAGTATTTCAGAGCGCCACGCTCTTCCAGAACCTTGACGAACTGGGCAACGGTGGAGCGCTTCTGACCGATAGCCACGTAAACGCAGAACATCTTGTCATCGCCACCAGCATCGTGTGCAGGCTTCTGATTGAGGAAGGTGTCGAGAATGATGGCGGTCTTGCCGGTCTGACGGTCGCCAATCACCAACTCGCGCTGGCCGCGGCCAACCGGGATCAGAGCATCGATGGCCTTGATGCCTGTCGACATCGGCTCATGAACGCCCTTGCGCGGAATAATGCCTGGAGCCTTGACGTCAACGCGCGAACGGATTGCCGAGTTGATCGGACCTTTGCCGTCAATTGGATTGCCGAGAGCGTCAACAACGCGACCCAGCAACTCAGGACCAACAGGAACTTCAACGATGGCGCCGGTCCGCTTAACGGTGTCGCCTTCCTTGATGTCGCGGTCGGAGCCGAAGATAACCACGCCGACATTGTCGGATTCGAGGTTCAGCGCCATGCCCCGGATACCACCGGGAAACTCGACCATTTCACCGGCCTGAACATTGTCCAGACCGTAGACGCGGGCAATACCGTCACCGACGGACAGAACCTGGCCGACTTCGGAAACTTCAGCGTCCTGGCCAAAGTTCTTGATTTGATTTTTCAGAATTGCGGAAATTTCCGCGGCGCGGATATCCATCAGCCAACCTCTTTCAGTGCAAGCTTAAGGGTGGAAAGTTTGGTGCGAAGAGACGTGTCTATCTGACGGGAGCCGATCTTAACGATCAGACCACCCAGGAGAGACGGATCGACAGTCACGAACATCGTAACGGTCTTTCCGGTCGCGCTCTTCAGCGCCTCCTTCAGTTCGGTTTCCTGCGCCGGGGTCAGCGCATGAGCAGAGGTCACATCAGCAGCCAGTTCGCCACGGTGGCGCGCCGCGATAATGCGGAAGGCTGCGATCATGCCGGGAACGGCAAACAGGCGACGATTGGCTGTAACGAGCTTCAGGAAATTGCCGACGAGGCCGCCAATTTCAGCCTTGTCACACAGAGCTGCGATGGCAGAAGCCTGCTGCTCGCTGGTGAAGGCCGGGCTGGTCACCAGCCGCTGCAGATCGACGCTCTCGTCGATCATCGCCTGGAAACGATTGAGATCGCCAGCCACCGCATCCACAGAATCCGCCTCGCGTGCCAGCTCGAAAAGCGACGACGCGTAGCGCTCTGCAACTGCGGAAACCGGCTGACCGGAAATAGGCTGGGATGTGTCTGCCACGGGCACAAAATTCCCTGAATGTTACTCAAAACTGTCGCATGCGCCGGCTGGCGCAACACCAGTTTGATATCGTTTAAGTTTTCCCCCGGACGTCACAAGCAGTGCAGCTTGTCTCGTCCAAATTTGCGGTCCGTCTAGCATACGATCCCCGGACTCGCAACACGGGTATTAACGGAATAAACGAGGAGGGCAACCCGCTTTTGACGATTTTGTGATCTTCACCGTCAAATTAATGAGGCGAATTGCGCGAAATCGCGTCACACCAGGCCGAAGACGTAGATGAAAGGCAAAATGCCTAAAACAGTGACGGCAATTATAAGTAGAAAATTGCGCCAGGTCGCTCCGCGAACTCCCCCATGGTCCGACAGGATCGACAAAATCAAACCAAACAGCCCGACCCCCAGAG
Organism: Allorhizobium sp. Av2; assembly: GCF_021462805.2. Classification (NCBI taxonomy): domain Bacteria; kingdom Pseudomonadati; phylum Pseudomonadota; class Alphaproteobacteria; order Hyphomicrobiales; family Rhizobiaceae; genus Allorhizobium; species Allorhizobium sp. Av2. The sequence goes on from NZ_CP192696.1 coordinate 3,166,985, forward strand.
TGATCCCATAGGCCAGATAGAGCATCGGCTGGGCCAACATCACGGCGCTCGCCCCAAGGCCAGCCATCATGCCACCGCCCAGACGCAGCGCGGCCAACCCTTCCCGGCGGCCCTCCCGCCCGCTCAAGCCGAGCCCCCGAAGGGTGATAACAGGGGCAAACATGATGAACAGGCCCAGAAGGGCAAAGAGCGCGGCGCTGGCAAAGGCCAGCTGCTCGCCGGTTTCGGTCGGAAAATAAAATTCCATGACAGCCTCTGGTGGTCCTTTGTAATCGTCCCTGTCTCAGGCCTGGATACGGCGCAAAACAGGAGGATGAATCGTATTTGCGCTCTTATGCCACAGGCAAATCCAGGCGCAATATCCGGCTTTCGTCACCTCAAGCCCTGAAGGCCCTTTATACGACGGATTATTGGAAATCACTCGTCGTATTCCCCAGCATCAAAGAAAGCTCTGCGGATCGACATCCACTTGCACCTGGATGGAGCGACGCTCTTTCGGGCCGTTGCTCAGCATCGCAGCGACAAAAGCCTGCATGTCGCTGGCTTTGCGGCCATGAATGAGCAGGCGGAAACGATGGCGGCCACGGATCAATGCCAGCGGTGCCTCGGCAGGCCCCAGAATGGCGATGCCGCTGACGGCAGGGGCGGCCTGGCGCAAGTGCCGGGCATGAGTTTCGGCATCCGCCCGATTGTCCGCTGACACGATGATCGAGACGAGACGCCCGTAAGGCGGCAGCACCGCCCGCTCCCGCTCGGTAATTTCCCGCTCATAAAAGGCATCGGCATCGCCGGAAACAATGGCTTGCATCACCGGATGCTGCGGCTGATACGTCTGCAAAAGGCCATGGCTCTTCAAACCGGTACGCCCCGCCCGACCCGTCACCTGGCTCAACAGCTGAAAGGTTCGCTCGGCGGCACGTGGATCACCATTGGCAAGGCCAATATCGGCATCGACGATACCGACAAGCGTCATCAGCGGAAAATTATGACCCTTTGCCACCAATTGTGTGCCGATGACGATATCGGCCTCACCCTTGGCAATGGCTTCCAATTCCAGCCTAAGCCGTTTGACACCGCCGAGATCCGACGACAAGACCAGCGTGCGGGCGTCTGGGAAGTGCCGTTCCACCTCCTCGGCAATCCGCTCCACGCCCGGCCCGCAGGCAACAAGATGGTCCAGCGTCCCGCATTCGGGGCAGGCATTGGGCGTCGGCTCGGCATAACCGCATTGATGGCATTGAATCTGGCCGCGAAACCGGTGTTCCACCAGCCAACTGGAACATTGCGGACATTGGAAACGATGGCCACAGACCCGGCATAGCGTCAGCGGCGCGTAGCCCCGCCGGTTGAGAAACAACAACGCCTGTTGCTGTTTTTCCATCGTCTTGGCGATGGCCCGCAGCATCAGAGGCGAAAGAAAACCGCCCCGTTCCGGCGGATGGCGGCGCATATCGACAAGATGCAGATCCGGCATGGCCGCATCGGCAAAACGGGTCGGCAGGTGAATACGCTTGTAGCGACCGCTATAACTGTTGACCTGACTTTCGACGGACGGCGTAGCCGACACCAGCACAGCAGGAATACTGGCAATCCGCGCCCGCACCACCGCCATATCGCGGGCATTGTAGAACACCCTGTCTTCCTGCTTGAAGGCCGGATCATGCTCTTCATCGACAATGATCAGCCCCAGATCGGCAAAGGGCAGGAACAGCGCCGAGCGGGCACCAGCCACCACCCGAATGTCACCTGTCGCCGTCTGCCGCCAGACTTTTTCCCGGGTCCGGGTGGCAAGATCGGAATGCCATTCGCCGGGTTTAGCGCCAAAACGGTCCTGAAACCGCTCCAGAAAAGCCGTGGTCAGGGCGATTTCCGGCAGGAGGATCAGCACTTGGCGACCCTGACGCAGCGTTTCGGCAATCGCTTCGAAATAGACCTCCGTCTTGCCGGACCCGGTGACGCCATCGATCAGTGCCACCGAAAAACCACCATCCCGAACACTCTCGACCAGAACCTCAGCTGCGCCCAACTGCGGACCGGAGAGCCGATGGGCGGCGTAATCCGGGTCCGGCAGCGCCACCAGCGGTGGTGGCGGCAGAAATACGGTTTCGAACAGGCCGAGCTTTGCCATGCCGTCAACAACCGAGGTCGAGACCCCTGCCGCATGCGCAAGCCCGCTTTTGGTCCAGGAAAGCCCATCTTCAGCCAATTCCAGCACTTTCCTACGGGCCGGGGTCAGCTTTTCCGGGGCATGACCCGCATAGCGCAAACCTTCGATCATCGGGTCTGGGTCGAAAGCAGCAGGGGCGCGCAAGGCCATGCGGGCCACCAATCCAGGCGGGGAAAGGGTATAGGCCGCCACCCAATCGATGAACCGGCGCATGCCCGCGTCCAGCGGTGGGCAGTCGAACAACTTTTCGATGCTGCGCAGCTTGGCGGGATCTATCTTGGCTCCGTCATCGTCGCCATCCCACACGACGCCAACCACTTTACGCGGCCCAAGCGGCACCTGCACGATGGCACCCGGTGCCAAAATCATCTCATCAGGAACGGCGTAACTGTAAGGCCCTGGCGCTGGCAACGGCACCAGCACAGGCACCGCGCGGCGGGCAGGGCCGGCCTTGGTGCGCGGACCAAACAGATCTGACGATTCGATGCTCATTGCGCCGGACCATGCCCCCGAAAAGCGCAAAATGGAACCAGAAATTTAACCTGACACTTGTCCATATCGGACTGGTGCCTCGGTTAATCATTCCCTAACGGCTCTCCGTCAGGATGGCTCTCATGCGCAATTCCTGGACCTTTTTAGATCTAAGACGGACTAGGTACTGCATAAAACTATCATTCACAAAGGCCCTGCCGTGACCGAACTGCTGTTGATTGCCGCCCCCGACCTGATGGCGGAACGCCAGAATTGGCTTGCCAGCCTGTCTGGACAAAGACGGCTCGCCGATCATACGCTGACCGCCTATGAACGCGATACCCGGCAATTTCTCAGCTTTCTGACCGGCTATTTCGGCGGTCCTCCCTCAATTGAGGATATCAAGGCGCTGCGGCCTTCCGACCTGCGTGCTTTTTTGTCGTCACGCCGTAAGGAAGGTGCTGGCGCTCGTTCGCTCGGTCGCCATCTTGCCGGTGTCCGGTCGCTCTTGCGCTATCTGGAGCGCAAAGGCCTGGTTAATGCCGCCGGTGCCGGTGCCATCCGCTCGCCCAAGCAGCCGAAATCGCTGCCCAAGCCGCTTAGCCCTGCCCAGGCTTTAACGGTGGTGGCGGCAGAAACGCAATTGAATGAGGAGCCTTGGATTGCGGCGCGCGACGCTGCGGTTTTCACCTTGCTCTATGGCTGCGGCCTGCGTATTTCCGAAGCGCTGAATCTCACACCCGCCGATATCGTCGCCACGACGACCACGCTGCGGGTCATCGGCAAGGGCAACAAGACCCGGCTCGTACCGCTCCTGCCCATCGTGCGTCAGGCGGTTTTATCCTATCAAAACCTTTGCCCCTATCATTTGCCAGCCGCAGAGCCGCTGTTTCGCGGCGCGCGCGGCGGGAAATTGCAGCAGGGAATCATCCAGCGGGAAATGCAGCGCTTGCGCTCGGCACTCGGTCTGCCGGATACGGCAACGCCGCATGTATTGCGTCATTCCTTTGCCACCCATCTGCTGAGCGGGGGCGGCGACCTGCGCACCATTCAGGAATTGCTAGGCCACGCCAGCCTTTCCACCACCCAGATCTATACCGGCGTGGATTCGGCACGGCTGCTGGATGTGTATGACCGGGCGCATCCGCGCGCGTGATACTAAATGTTTAAATTTGGAAAATAGGGTTCGGGACAACGGAACCGGCTTCGCTGGTCAGACACGCGCCCACATGGTCCTTAGAAAGCAGGCAGGATGTTTAAAGCCAAGACTATATCAGCGATAAACACAAGGGTTGCCAGCTGGGCTGCCCCCCGCTGGGCTGCCCCCCGCTGGGTTGATCATGCCTTGGCCTTGGTGATGGCTCTGCCACTGCTGTTCCTGACGCTGCTGATTGCAGCCATCGTGTCCTCCAGCTTTGTCAGGGCCGAGGACCTTTCCTGCACCGGACGCAATCTCCTGCCGGAGTTGCAGCAAAAGGACCCGAAAGCCTATCAAGCGCTGGAGGCAGAAGCGGCCAAGGTGCCAAATGGCCATTCGATTTTCTGGAAGATCGAAAAGCCCGGCATTGCGCCGTCCTTTCTGCTTGGCACCATGCATGTCACCGACCCGCGCGTGCTGACAATGCCGAAAGGCGCGCCGGAAGCCTCGGCGGCAGCCGATACCATCATCGTCGAATCCGACGAGATCCTCGACGACAAGAAAGCCGCCCTCGCGCTTCTGGCAAAGCCCGAACTGTCGATGTTTACCGATGGCACGACGATTACCAACCGCCTGACCCCTGAGCAGACGGCAACGCTCGAAACCGGGTTGAAACAACGAGGTCTGTCGCTCACCGCCGTCAACCGGATGAAGCCCTGGATTCTTGCGGCTTTCGTGGCACTCCCGGCCTGCGAAAAGGCCCGCAAAGCCGAGGGACAGTCCTTCCTCGACAAGCAGATTGCCGAAAATGCCGCCAAGGCTGGCAAGCGGGTGGTCGGACTGGAAACCTATGCTGAACAATTGGCGGCAATGAATGACTTGCCGATGGCTTTTCATTTACAATCGCTGATTGATGCCGTCGAGCTTGGTGACAAGATCAATGACGTCAATGAAACCATGATCTCCCTTTACCTGAAAGGCGAGGTTGGTGAGATCATGCCGATGATGCAAGCGGTTGCACCGGACACCGAAACTGCCAAAATTGATGGCCACGCCGATTTCGATCAGCGAATCGTGATCGACCGCAACAAAATCATGGCACAGCGCGCTGGTCCGCTGCTCAGCCAAGGCAAGGTCTTCATGGCGGTCGGCGCCCTGCATCTGCCGGGCGAGCAAGGGCTGGTCGAATTGCTGCGAACGCAGGGCTTCACCGTGACGGCCCTGCAATAAAAGGCTGCGGTGTTTAAGAGATGCCGCGTGTCATCCGGGTTAGTACATTGGTTTTCCAATAAAACTGGTGAACAAACGCGGCCAGCACATGCACGATGATCAACGCCCAGAGCAGAAGCTTGAGCGGCCCGCCATGCAATTCTCCCAGGGCATCAATGCCGAAATAATATTTGGCAATCCCGGTGATCGGCATCAGGAAAAACAGCGCGTAAAAAGCCCAATGGGCCAGATTGGCGGCAAGTTTCAGCACGGGCGCTTCGGCATCCGGCGCATCCGGAGCCCCTTGCACCAGCCGTAACACGAGGCGAACGAGACAGAGAACCAGAATAGCGACACCGACATAGGCATGAATATTGGCTAAGGCCAAATCATTCGGCGTTACCGTTTCGCCACCTCGCGTCAGCCGGTTCCAATTTTCTATGCCATCAGAAAAGATCAGATTGAAGAAAATCAACAAAGCCATCGACCAGTGCAACATTCTCTGGGCGATAGAATAACCTGCAACCGGGTTCGAGACCATAAGTCTTTCCTTTTATCAGAGCGTTAAGAAGAAATAACGCCTCATGATAAAAGCCTTGGCTTGAACCACAAGCCAAGGCTTTCAATATTACAAAAATATAATACTTGTCGATTTTCCTCTTCTTTACAGAAGAGGCCACATCACATGTGAATCGGCTTGGCGAAGGTTGCCAACGCTGCTTCCTTCACGGCTTCCGACATGGTCGGATGCGCATGGCAAGTGCGACCGAGGTCTTCCGAAGAGCCGCCGAACTCCATCAGCACAGCCGCTTCATGGATCATTTCACCTGCCCCAAGGCCGATGATGTGAACGCCGAGGACACGGTCGGTCTCCTTATCGGCGAGAACCTTGACGAAGCCATCCGTCGCCAGCATGGCGCGGGCGCGACCGTTGGCGGTGAATGGGAATTTTCCGACCTTGTAGGCGACGCCTGCGGCCTTCAGTTCTTCTTCCGTCTTGCCGACGGAGGCGACTTCCGGCTGGGTGTAGACAACGCCGGGAATGACATCGTAATTCACATGGCCATGCTGACCGGAGAGAATTTCGGCCAGCGCCACGCCTTCGTCTTCCGCTTTGTGCGCAAGCATCGGCCCCTTGACGACGTCGCCAATGGCGTAAATTCCAGCCACATTGGTCTGGAAGTGGTTATCGATTTCGACACGGCCACGGTTGTCGAGTGCAACGCCAACGGTCTCGAGGCCAAGGCCCGTGGTGTAAGGTTTGCGGCCCGTGGCCACCAGCACGACATCGGCTTCCAGCACGGTGGCTTCGCCACCCTTGGCAGGCTCAAACGTCACCTTGGCACCTGTGCCGGATTTTTCAACGGCAGTCACCTTAGCACCGAGATTGAATTCCATCCCCTGCTTGACCAGCATCCGCTGGAACTGCTTGGACACTTCGCCGTCCATGCCACCGAGAATGGTATCGAGATATTCGACAACCGTGACCTTGGCACCCAGACGCGCCCAGACCGAGCCAAGCTCAAGGCCAATCACGCCGCCGCCAACCACGATCATCTTGCCCGGCACCTTGTCCAGCGCGATGCCGCCGGTGGAGGAGACGATGATCTTCTCGTCGATATCAACGGCCACGCCTGGAATGCCAGCCACATCCGAGCCAGTGGCAATGACGATGTTCTTGGTTTCCAGAATCTGCTCTTCGCCCTTGTCATTGGTGACAGAGACCTTGCCAGCAGCAACGATCTTGCCCGTGCCGATGACACCATCAATCTTGTTCTTCTTGAACAGGAAGGACACGCCTTCAACATTGGCCTTCACGGTCGCATCCTTGTGCGCCATCATCTTCGGCAGATTCAGCACCGGAGTGGCGACATCCACGCCAAGCTCAGCCATACCATGGGCGGCATGATGAAACATTTCGGACGCATGCAGCAGCGCTTTCGATGGAATGCAGCCGATATTGAGGCAGGTGCCGCCATAAGTGGCGCGCTTTTCGACGACAGCCACCTTCAATCCAAGCTGGGCTGCCTTGATCGCGCAGACATAGCCGCCGGGGCCACTACCGATGACAACAAGATCATATGCCATTCAATCATTCCTTCACATCAAACGTTATGCCGCCCGTCATTGTGGGCACCGGCAAAAACACCAACAGACAGGGCCAAGGCCCGCATGAGACAAGCGCAAAGCGCTCACATTAACTGGCCTTTTCCGTCGCAAGCTTCAAACCAAGCACAATGAAGACTGCACCGCTGATGCGGTCGATCCATTGGCTGGCGCGTGAAAAGGCCGCACGCATTTTCGGCGTCGTCATGAAAATACTGACGCCGACAAACCAGGTGATCAGGCAGCTTGCCATGACAAGGCCATAGCCGAACTTAACCACGATCGGCGTGTGAATGCTGACCACCGTGGAGAAGATCGACAGGAAGAAAAACACCGGTTTCGGATTGAGTGCATTGGCTGCAAAACCGAGAAAGAAGGACTTGGAGATCGACTGGCGTTTATGATCCCCCGCCTCCACAACCGGCTGCGCCGTCACATCGGATTTACCGGCCCGCAAAGACTTCACACCGATGTAAAGCAGATAGGCAACACCACACCATTTGACGATATTGAACAGATAGATCGACTGGGAAATGATCAGGCCAAGACCGAGAATGGTGTAGGTGACATGAAACATCAATGACGAACCGACACCGAAGCTTGTGATGATCGCCTCACGCCGTCCATGCACCAGGGATTGGCGCATCACCATGGCGAGATCAGCACCTGGAGAAACGATGGCGAAGAAAAAAATAGCCATCAAGGATGCGAGTTCAAACAGATAGGGATGCATCGACTTTCCTCACTCCGCGCCATCTCTGCCGCTTAAAACAACAGCACCAATAGCATCGCCACCAAACCTGCCATCGAGCCCAGCCATACCAGAGACCGGATATAGGGAACTCCCGCCAGATAAAGCGGAATATAAATAATCCGGCACAGCAACCAGACCCAGGCACCGATCAAGCCGAACCCATGTGGATCGCCAGCCAGAATGAGGCCGAATGCAAGGGCAATGAACCCCGAATAGGTCTCCCGGAAATTCGTGGAGGCCCGTGCCGCACGGCCTGCGAGCTGACCGGTTGCCTTCTTGTCGCCATCCCGCGGACCTGCGTTCCAACTGGCACCGAGTTCCCTAGTCGCCGTCATGCCTTGCAGCATGATGTGGACGACCAACAGGATCACACTGATACCAATCAGCGGCAGAAAAGGCGAGGCGGCAAGAAAAGTCGGTTGCATGGTCATGCTCCACTTTTGGTTCACACCATTCCGGAGGGAATGCCGCATCGCATTTTATGCGCTGACATCTTCCGCCACCTATTGGCAGCGGAAAATGATTTCACCGCTTGCGAAGGATTAGAGGTCCAGAACCAGACGTTCCGGATCTTCCAGGCTTTCCTTGACGCGCACGAGGAAGGTCACGGCTTCCTTGCCGTCAACAATCCGGTGGTCGTAGGACAGTGCAAGATACATCATCGGACGGATCACGATCTGACCACCAACCACGACCGGACGATCCTGGATCTTGTGCATGCCCAGAATACCGGACTGCGGCGCATTGAGGATCGGCGAGGACATCAGCGAACCGTAGACACCGCCATTGGTGATGGTGAACGTGCCACCCTGCATGTCGGCCATCGACAGCGAGCCATCGCGGGCAGCCTTGGCAAGACGACCGAGATCCTTTTCAACTTCCGAAATCGACATCTGGTCGGCATCGCGGATCACAGGAACGACCAGGCCCTTGTCGGTGCCGACGGCCATGCCGACATGGCAGTAGTTCTTGTAGATGATATCGGTGCCGTCGATCTCAGCGTTGACGGCAGGCAGTTCCTTCAGGGCGTGGGTGACGGCCTTGGTGAAGAAGCCCATGAAGCCCAGCTTGACGCCATGCTTCTTTTCAAAAATGTCCTTGTACTTGTTGCGCAGGCTCATCACTGCCGACATATCCACCTCGTTATAGGTGGTCAGCATGGCAGCCGTGTTCTGCGCATCCTTCAGGCGCTTGGCAATGGTCTGGCGCAGGCGGGTCATCTTGACGCGCTCTTCGCGCGACGCATCGTCGGCGGAGGAGACGGGGCGCGGCGCAGCAACCGGGGCCGGAGCAGCGGCAGGTGCCGAAGCGCCCTTGGCAACAGCAGCGATCACGTCGCCCTTCAGCACTTGCCCACGCTTGCCGGAGCCATCCACCTGATCGGCAGAGATATTGTTTTCAGCCAGCATCTTGGCTGCGGCAGGCGCTGCCGGCATGGCGGAGCCCGCAGCCGGAGCGGCAGGGGCCGCCTGTGCAGGTGTAGCAGCAGGCGCCGGGGCAGCAGCAGCAGGTGCAGCCGCACCAGCCGATGCGCCTTCGGCGATCTGGCCGAGCAGAGCGCCCAGACCAACCGTTTCACCGTTCTGGGCAACGATTTCGGTCAGAACGCCCGAAGCAGGACAAGGGACTTCAACCGTTACCTTGTCGGTTTCCAGTTCCACGAGCGGCTCGTCCGCCTTGACGACATCGCCGACTTTCTTGAACCAGGTGCCGACGGTGGCTTCGCTGACGGATTCACCCAGAGTGGGGACGCGGATTTCAGTGGCCATGATGATAAATTCCGTTGATCGATATGGATTTCGAGCGAAAGGGTGGACCCGGCAGCATTAGCCGCCGAGTGCGTCCTCCAGGAAGGCTTGCAGCTGGGCGAGATGCTTGGACATCAGGCCTGTTGCCGGAGAGGCAGCAGCCGGACGGCCGGTATAGCGCACGCGCTGATACTTGGCGTCGATGTGAGCCAGCACCCATTCCAGGTAAGGATCGATGAAGGACCAGGCCCCCATGTTCTTCGGCTCTTCCTGGCACCAGACCATTTCCGCATTGCGGAAGCGGCTGAGCTCATTGATCAGCGCCTTGGCCGGGAACGGATAGAGCTGTTCGATACGCAGCAGGTAGACATCATCGATGCCACGCTTTTCGCGCTCTTCCAGCAGGTCATAGTAAACCTTGCCACTGCACATCACCACGCGGCGGATCTTGGCATCCTTCTGGAGCTTGATCGGACCGTCCTTGATGATCTCGGCATCATCCCACAGCAGGCGATGGAACGAGCTTTCGCCTGCCATTTCCGCCAGTGTCGACTGGGCCCGCTTGTGGCGCAGCAGCGACTTCGGCGTCATCAGGATCAGCGGCTTGCGGAAGTCGCGTTTCACCTGGCGGCGCAGGATATGGTAATAATTGCTCGGCGTGGTGACGTTGGCAACCTGCATGTTGTCTTCGGCGCACATTTGCAGCCAGCGCTCCAGACGAGCCGAAGAGTGTTCCGGTCCCTGACCTTCATAGCCATGCGGCAGAAGGCAGACGAGGCCGGACATGCGAAGCCATTTGCGTTCACCCGACGAGATGAACTGGTCGAACACCACCTGGGCGCCGTTGGCGAAGTCACCGAACTGGGCTTCCCACAGGGTCAACGCATTCGGACGTGCCAGCGAATAGCCGTATTCGAAGCCAAGCACGGCCTCTTCCGACAGCATCGAATTGATGACTTCGTAGCGAGCCTGATTGGGGGCCAGATTGGCCAGCGGAATGTAGCGATCTTCGCTTTCCTGATCGTAGAGCACCGAATGACGCTGGCTGAATGTGCCGCGCTCGCAATCCTGACCGGACAGGCGGATCTTGTGGCCTTCAACGACCAGCGAACCGAAAGCCAGTGCCTCGGCCATCGCCCAATCGATACCCTCGCCGGTCTCGATCATCTGGGCGCGGTTTTCCATGAAACGCTGGATGGTGCGATGCGCTTTGAAGCCATCAGGAATGGTCGACAGCTTACGACCGATCTCCTTCAGGGACTTCATCGGCATGGCTGTCTTGCCGCGACGCTGCTCATCGGCATTGTCGGCAGCGCGAAGACCAGACCAGACGCCATCCAGCCAGTCAGCCTTGTTGGGCTTGTAGGACTGGCCAGCCTCGAACTCCTGCTCGAGATTGGCGCGCCAATCGGCCTTCATCTTTTCGAGATCGCCTTCAGTAATCACGCCTTCAGCAATCAGGCGATCGCCATAGACCTGAACAACGGTCTTGTGGGCGCGAATTTCCTTGTACATCTTTGGCTGGGTGAACGAAGGCTCATCACCTTCATTATGGCCAAAGCGGCGGTAGCAGAACATGTCCACAACCACAGGCTTGTGGAACTTCATGCGGAATTCGGTGGCCACCTTGGCGGCATAAACCACAGCTTCCGGATCGTCACCATTCACATGGAAGATCGGCGCTTCGATCATCTTGGCCACATCCGATGGATAAGGCGAGGAGCGCGAGAAGCCCGGATTGGTGGTAAAGCCGATCTGGTTATTGATGATCACATGCATCGTGCCAGCCACGCGGTGACCGCGCAGACCAGACAGGCCAAGAATTTCAGCCACAACGCCCTGACCCGCAAAGGCCGCGTCGCCATGCAGCAGCAATGGCAGAACCTTGGCGCGTTCCTTCAGCGGAATCACGTCGCCTTCCCAGACTTTGGCCAGCTGGTCCTGCTTGGCGCGAGCCTTGCCCATCACCACAGGGTTAACGATTTCCAGATGCGAGGGGTTGGCCGTCAGCGACAAGTGAACCTTGTTGCCATCGAATTCGCGGTCGGACGAGGCACCCAGATGGTACTTCACGTCGCCGGAGCCTTCGACTTCATCAGGCTTGAACGAACCACCCTTGAACTCGTGGAATACGGCGCGATGCGGCTTGTGCATCACATTGGTCAATACGTTCAGACGACCGCGATGCGCCATGCCGAGCACGACCTCTTCGAGGCCTTCCTGACCACCGCGCTTGATGATCTGCTCCAGCGCCGGGATCAGCGATTCGCCGCCATCCAGACCAAAGCGCTTGGTGCCCTTGTACTTCACATCAATGAACTGCTCGAAGCCTTCGGCCTCAACCAGCTTTTGCAGAATAGCCTTCTTGCCCTCAACGGTAAAATCAACGCCTTTATCGGGGCCTTCGATGCGCTCTTGAATCCAGGCCTTTTCTTCCGGATTGGAAATGTGCATGAATTCGAAACCGAGCGTCGAGCAATAAGTGCGCTCAAGAATTTCGATCATCTCACGCACGGTGGCATATTCCAGCCCCAGAACGTTATCGATGAAGATCTTGCGGTCAAAATCAGCCTCGGTAAATCCGTAGGATGATGGCGACAGCTCGTTGTAATCTTCAACCGCCGTGGCAATGCCGAGCGGGTCGAGCTTGGCATGCAAATGACCGCGCATGCGATAAGCGCGGATCATCATGATGGCGCGTACGCTATCACGGGTCGCCTGCAACACTTCGGTTTCAGAAACTGGCTTGCCTGTGGTTACGGCTGCGGCTTCAGCCTTGCCCTTGACCTTGGTTTCAATGGCCTTCTCGACCAGGCCCCAATTGCCATCGAGCGCTGAAACCAGATCGGTGCGGGGCGTCAGCGGCCAATTGCTCCGCTGCCAGGAGGCTCCCTTGGCCGCCTTTTTCACGTCGCTTGGATTATCGCCCAGCGCCTTGAAGAAGGATTGCCACTCAGGCGATACCGAACCCGGATCGTCTTCGTAACGCGCATAAAGCTGCTCGATATAGATCGCATTCGATCCGTCCAGGAACGAGGTGATCTGAAACTGCTCGTTGGCTTCTTGCCTTGCCATGGTTTTTTGCGGGCCTCGTGCCCGCCTCCCGACTTGAGGTCATCACCGAACTATTCGACCGAATATTCGGCTTGTCGAATATCTGCCAGTCAAGGCTTGCGCTCGGCTGGACTTGAAATGCCTGCACGGGCAGACGCCATAAAGACGTCTGCCCGCTCATCTCTATGTGGTCTCAGCCCTTGAGAACTTCAACCAGCGTCTTGCCAAGGCGGGCTGGCGAGGGCGAAACCCGAATGCCAGCCGATTCCATGGCTTCGATCTTGTCTTCCGCGCCCCCCTTGCCGCCAGAGATCACAGCGCCTGCGTGACCCATGGTGCGGCCGGGAGGAGCCGTACGACCGGCGATGAAACCAACCATCGGCTTCTTGCGGCCCTTCTTGGCTTCGTCCTTGAGGAACTGTGCAGCTTCTTCTTCAGCCGAACCACCGATTTCACCGATCATGATGATCGACTTGGTGGCTTCGTCAGCGAGGTACATTTCCAGGATGTCGATGAACTCGGTACCCTTGACCGGGTCGCCGCCGATGCCGACAGCCGAGGTCTGGCCGAGGCCTTCGTTCGAGGTCTGGAACACAGCCTCATAGGTCAAAGTGCCGGAACGCGACAACACGCCAACCGAACCCTTGCGGAAAATCGAGCCCGGCATAATGCCGATCTTGCATTCTTCCGGCGTCATCACGCCTGGGCAGTTGGGGCCAATCAGGCGCGACTTGGACTTGTCGAGGCGAGCCTTGACCTTGACCATGTCGGCAACCGGAATGCCTTCGGTGATGCAGACGACCAGCGGAATTTCAGCTTCGATGGCTTCGATGATTGCAGCAGCAGCACCGGCTGGCGGCACGTAGATCACCGATGCATTGGCGCCTGTGACGTCCTTGCCTTCGGCAACGGAAGCGAAGATCGGCAGGGTTTCACCCTTGGAGCCGGTCCAGTTGCTACCGCCCTTAGCCGGATGAATACCGCCGACCATTTTGGTGCCGTAATAGGCAAGCGCCTGCTCGGTATGGAAAGTGCCGGTCTTGCCGGTCAGGCCCTGTACGAGAACCTTGGTGTCTTTATTGATCAGAATCGACATTACTCGGCTTCCTCTTCCTCGAATTCGAGGGGTTCAAATGCCTCAAAGGCGTCATTGGAAAAGCGATAGCCCATGCCCTTGGCCGGCTTCTGCGTCAGCTGCTTCTCAAGGCTCTTGGACCACTGGGTAAAGAACCAATCGAACTGGCCGTCGCCCTTGGCAATGGCAAGCTCGCCCTTCCAGACATAGAGGCTCGCGTCCTTGGACTTGTCAGCGAAATAGGCGAGCGCATCGTCATTATCGTTGAAATGCACCCAACGCTCGGCGACGTCGCCATCGGTTGGAAGCTCGCTGTCGAAGCAGACGAAGTAGCACAGATTGATATCTGTCTCATTCGGGCCAAAAGGCTGGCGCTTCACGGTCTTGGATGTATCAGCCATCAGATCACGCTGCCTTCACGGCTGCGACGATCTTCTGCGCAGCATCGTCCAGATCATCCGCCGAAATGACGTTGAGACCGGATTCGTTGATGATTTTCTTTCCCAGCTCGACATTGGTGCCTTCGAGGCGAACGACGAGTGGAACGGTGAGACCGACGTCCTTGACGGCAGCCAGAACACCCTCGGCAATAACATCACACTTCATGATGCCGCCGAAGATGTTGACCAAAATGCCCTTCACAGCCGGATCAGCCGTGATGATCTTGAACGCTGCCGTGACCTTTTCCTTGGTCGCACCGCCACCAACGTCGAGGAAGTTTGCCGGCTCAGCACCGTAGAGTTTGATGATGTCCATGGTTGCCATGGCAAGACCTGCGCCATTGACCATGCAGCCGATATTGCCGTCGAGGGCAACATAGGCCAGATCATACTTGGAGGCTTCGATTTCCTTGGCGTCTTCTTCCGTCTTGTCGCGCAGAGCCACAACGTCTTCGTGACGGAACAGAGCGTTGCCGTCGAAAGACATCTTGGCATCGAGAACGCGCATACGGCCGTTCTTCATGACGATCAGCGGGTTCACTTCCAGAAGCGCCATGTCCTTTTCGACAAAGGCCTTGTAGAGGATCGGGAACAGCTTCTCAGCGTCAGCCTTGGCTTCGCCTTCGAGCAGCAAAGCCGCAGTCAGGGCTTCGAGATTGGCAGCCGTTACACCAGCTTCTGGGTCGATCGCAACGCTGATGATCTTTTCAGGTGTGTCGTGCGCAACCGTTTCAATGTCCATGCCGCCTTCGGTGGACACCACGAAAGCAACCTGACCGACAGCGCGGTCGACGAGCAGCGACAGATAAAGCTCGCGCTCGATATCAGCACCGTCTTCAATATACAGGCGGTTAACCTGCTTACCAGCAGGGCCGGTCTGGTTGGTCACCAGCGTGTTGCCGAGCATTTCAGCAACATGCGACTTCACTTCATCGATCGAGAAAGCCAGGCGAACGCCGCCCTTGGCTTCCGGGCCAAGTTCCTTAAACTTGCCCTTGCCGCGACCACCAGCGTGGATCTGGCTCTTGACGACATAAAGCGGGCCAGGAAGCTGCTTTGCGGCCGCCTCGGCTTCATCGGCGGAAAAGATTGCCACACCTTCGGCAACCGGTGCGCCAAAGCTCTTCAGCAGAGCCTTGGCCTGATATTCATGAATATTCATCGTCTGGTCCTGTGTTCGGAGCAATTCCAGAACCAGCGGTCATGCCGCCCGGCTTAGAACTGCGTTAAAACCATGCGCGGCTGCGCCATCATCCGCAGATGAAGGCGCAGCCGCCAAAGGCGATTACTTAAGAGCCGGAGCGATATTGATGCAGGCTTCGCAGAGACCGGCGACAGCGCCGACCGACTTCTGGAAGGCGGCTTCCTCGTCCTTGTTCAGTTCGATCTCGATGACGCGTTCGACGCCGCCAGCACCGATCACCGTGGGTACGCCAACATACATGTCCTTGACGCCGTACTGACCGGTCAGGTGTGCAGCGCAAGGCAGAACGCGCTTCTTGTCCTTGAGGTAGGATTCAGCCATTTCGATCGCCGAAGCGGCTGGCGCATAGAAGGCCGAACCGGTCTTCAACAGACCGACGATTTCGGCGCCGCCATCACGGGTGCGCTGAATGATCTCTTCCAGGCGTTCAGCGGTGACCCAGCCCATCTTGACCAGATCGGTCAGCGGGATACCGCCAACCGTGGAGTAACGAGCCAGCGGCACCATCGTGTCGCCATGGCCGCCAAGCACGAAAGCCGTGACATCCTGAACCGAAACGTTGAATTCCTCAGCCAGGAACAGGCGGAAACGCGAGCTGTCGAGAACGCCGGCCATGCCGACAACCTTGTTGGCCGGAAGGCCGGAGAACTTCTGCAACGCCCAGACCATGGCATCGAGCGGATTGGTGATGCAGATCACGAAGGCGTTGGGGGCATATTTCTTGATGCCAGCGCCAACCTGTTCCATGACCTTGAGGTTGATGCCGAGCAGGTCGTCGCGGCTCATGCCGGGCTTGCGCGGCACACCAGCGGTGACGATGCAGACATCCGCACCTTCGATGGCGGCGTAGTCGCTCGAACCGGTCAGCTTGGCATTGAAGCCTTCAACGGGCGACGACTGCGCAATGTCGAGACCCTTACCCTGCGGTACGCCATCGGCAATATCGAACAGGACGATGTCGCCCAGTTCCTTCAAGCCAGCCAGATGGGCCAGCGTACCACCGATCATTCCAGAACCAATAAGTGCGATCTTGTTGCGCGCCATTGAAGTGCTTCCTTTTAGATCCAAAACCAAGTCGGCCCTCCAATAGAGTGACCGGCCTTTGGGCCATTCGCATAGCGCGACCTGGAAAAAAGCGCAACCGATATTTATGAGAGCATATTTTTCAATCGTTTAGACTATAAAATTCTTACGTAAAGGTAAGATATTAAGTCATCAATTCTTCACATTTCCGCAATGCGGCCCGTATGTGCCTCGAGATATTCACGGCTACGCATCTCAAACAGCCGCGACGCCGTCCGGTCGAATTCGAACCCTTCGGTTCCTTTTCTCGCTGTCAGCAGGGCCTCGGGCTCGGCGGCAGCGCTGGCATGCACCCGGACATGATGGTCGTAAAGCGCGTCGATCAGGATGATGAAGCGCTTCGTCTGATTGCGTTTTTCAGGTCCAAGATAAGGAATATGGTCGATGAAAATAGTGTGAAAGCGGTCGGCAAGCGCCAGGTAATCGGAGGCACCCAGCGGCTGCTCGCAAAGCTCGGCAAACGTGAAGCGCGCCATTTTTCCAACGGCTCGCCTCACCGGCAAAAGCCTGCCTTTCATCTCGATATCCAGCGGCTTTTCAACACGGCCCGCCGTCATCATTTTCCAGGCACGGTCCATTTCCCGATCCGCTACAGCATCTGCCGGAGAGAGATAGATCGGAAGCTGATCGGCCTTTTCCAGCCGGTAATCGGTCGGCGAATCGAGCGAGAGGATCTCGACATATTGTTTGAGCAAGCCGATGAACGGCACAAACAGACCCCGGTTCAGCCCATCCGGATAGAGATTGTCCGGCTCAACGTTGGAGGTCGCCACCAGAATGCAGCCACGGGCGAAAAGTTCGGTAAACAACCGCGACAGGATCATTGCATCGGCAATATCGGTAACGGTGAATTCATCGAAGCACAAAAGCCCTGCTTCGGCGGCCAGTTGCTCCGCCACCGGCGGCACGGGGTCGGCCTGTTTTGTCTCGCCATTTTTGAGTTTCTGCCGATGGATGTGAATGCGATTATGCACATCGGCCATGAATTCGTGAAAATGCGCGCGCCGCTTCTTTTCCACGGGCGCCATGCGAAAGAACAGGTCCATCAGCATGGTTTTGCCACGCCCGACGCTGCCATGCACATAAAGCCCCATGATTTTGGTTTGCGGCGCTCGATGCCGTGCAAAGATCCAGCCAAGCGCCGAGGACTTTTTCGCTGGCTTGCGTTCTTTCAATTGAAGCAGGACGCGATCAAGCCGGGCTGCGACCGCCATCTGGGCGGGGTCGGCCATCAGCTCCCCCGACAGGGTCCGCGCCTTCAAATCCTCGCTGACGCTGAGGGCATAATCGGGCACAGGCTGCATGTCGAACTCCGCGGGGGATATAGGCCCGCCCCTATTGCATCAAAGGGCGGGGATTCAGAATGAAAGGCGGCTCAGCCACCCTTACCGGCTGAGGCTGACAGGCTGGCCAGCGCTGGTGGAGCCGTTGAAGCGATTGTCTGCTGTCTTGTAGAGAGTGCCGATCACATTGCCGTCGCGATCCTTCAGCATCAACTGCTTGTTGGCGACGTCCCAGGCACCCATCGTCGTCAGCGGACCGACGCAACCGCGTGTACCGCCGCGCGATCCACCACCCAGATTGGTGAGGGTCAGGAACATGTCGCAGCTGGACTGGCCATTGGCCACACGCCAATTGCCAACCATCTGTTCCTTGGTGAAATCGAGAGAGCTACCCGGCGGCGGCGCATTCGGTGTCAAGGCAGCGCTCTGGTTAGACGTGGGAGCGACCGGAAACTGGCTTGCACCTGGAGGCGGCAATTGCCCCGATTGAACCTGAGGCACCGGTTGCGCCTGCAAAGGCGGCAGTGACGAGGAACCGTAATCGCTTGACGTACGCTGACACCCGGCAAGAGAAAGCACGACCATCAAACCCGTCGCCGCAAATTTCAGTTTCATCCTAACACTCCCGGTTGCTTCATCATCGTCAGCTTTCGCCTTTCAGCGGCAGCTATCTTGCACCAAACGCCCGGAAACTAGCGCCAAAGCTGGTTTGAAATCAAGGCAGAAGCATCTTCAACGGCAAGCAAATAGCGGGTTTGCGTCCAGAAGATCGATATTTTCATTACAAAACCGCGTGAGATGCAGCCAATAGCGCCGCCAGAGACTGTCGCAACCGCGACAGCAGCCCGCCCGCGCCACTCACAGGATGAGACTTTGAAGATGGATCATCCTGTTTCTTTTGCAAATATCTCAAGCAAGCAATGCATTTGAGATATTTGGAATGCCTTCACGGCGAGGATGCCTGAGCATCTTCGCCTTGGGCTTGACCGCGTCGGGCAACCTGCGTCAAACGCGGCGCTCGACCATCATTTTCTTGATTTCAGCAATCGCCTTGGCCGGATTGAGGCCCTTTGGACAGACTTGCGCGCAATTCATGATCGTATGGCAGCGATAGAGCCGGAAGGGATCTTCCAGATTATCCAGACGCTCCCCCTTGGCCTCGTCACGGCTGTCGATCAACCAGCGATAGGCTTGCAGCAGCACGGCTGGGCCAAGATAGCGGTCGCCATTCCACCAATAGCTCGGGCAAGAGGTCGAGCAGCAAGCGCAGAGAATGCACTCATAAAGGCCGTCCAGCTTCTGCCGGTCGTCATGGCTCTGCTTCCATTCCTTAACCGGCGTCGGAGACACCGTTTTCAACCAGGGTTCGATGGAGCGGTGCTGGGCATAAAAGTTTGTCAGGTCGGGAACCAGATCCTTGACGACAGGCATATGCGGCAGAGGATAGACCTTCACGGTCCCCTTCACCTCGTCGGTACCCTTGGTGCAGGCCAGCGTGTTGGTGCCATCGATATTCATCGCGCAGGAGCCGCAAATGCCCTCACGACAGGACCGGCGGAACGTCAGCGTCGGATCGATCTTGTTCTTGATATAGAGAAGACCGTCGAGAACCATCGGACCGCAATCGTCCATATCGACATAATAGGTGTCGAGGCTTGGATTTTTGTCGTCATCGGGGCTCCAGCGATAGATCTGGTATTCCCGCAGGTTCTTGGCACCTGAAGGTTTTGGCCAGACCTTGCCCGGCTTGATCTGAGAATTCTTGGGAAGCGTCAGTTCAACCATGTCGATATCCTCACATCAGTAAACGCGGGCCTTGGGCTCGATCTTCTTGGGATCGATCCCATCCGCCAGAAGCTCGGTATGTACAGGACGGTAGTCCAGCTTCACATCGCCTGCCTCATTGACCCAGGCCAGTGTGTGCTTGCGCCAGTTGACGTCGTCGCGGCCACCGAACGGGCCATCGACAAAGTCCTCGCGGGCGTGAGAACCACGGCTTTCCTTGCGGGCTTCGGCGCCATAGACCGTCGTGATGGCATTGGCCATCAGATTGTGCAATTCCAGCGTTTCCACCAGATCGGAATTCCAGACCAGCGACCGGTCGGTCACCTTGATGTCGGGCATTTCCTTCCAGATTTCCGAGATCCGGCGGCAACCGCTTTCCAGCGCTTCCTGGGTGCGGAACACGGCAGCATCTTCCTGCATGGCGCGCTGCATCTTGTCACGCAGCACGGCAGTCGGCGTCGAGCCGCTGGAATGACGGATGGCGTCGAACCGCTCCATGATCTTGTCGCAGGCGGCGATGTTCAATGCCGGGATCGGCGAGACCCTATCGATCACTTCGGCAGCGCGGATGGCCGCGGCACGGCCAAACACCACGAGGTCGATCAGCGAATTGGAACCAAGACGATTGGCGCCATGCACCGAAGCGCAACCGGCTTCACCGACAGCCATCAGGCCGGGTGCGATCCGCTCGGGGTTTTCAGCATCGGCATTCAGCACTTCGCCCCAATAATTGGTCGGAATGCCACCCATATTGTAGTGAACGGTTGGCAGAACCGGGATCGGCTCGCGGGTCACATCGACGCCGGCAAAAATCTTGGCGCTCTCGGAAATGCCCGGCAGGCGCTCATGCAGAACGGCTGGATCGAGATGGTCGAGATGCAGGTAGATGTGATCCTTGTTCTTGCCAACGCCCCGGCCCTCGCGGATTTCCAGGGTCATGCAGCGCGAGACAACGTCACGCGAGGCAAGATCCTTGGCCGATGGGGCATAGCGTTCCATGAAACGCTCACCCTCGGAATTGACCAGATAGCCGCCTTCGCCGCGCGCGCCTTCGGTGATCAGACAGCCGGCACCGTAAATACCGGTCGGGTGGAACTGAACGAATTCCATGTCCTGAAGCGGCAGACCGGCGCGGGCAATCATGCCGCCGCCATCGCCGGTGCAGGTATGGGCCGATGTTGCAGAGAAATAGGCGCGGCCATAACCGCCGGTCGCCAGCACCACCATCTTTGCCGAGAAGCGATGGATAGTGCCGTCATCGAGGTTCCAGGCCACGACGCCGGTGCAACGGCCATCCTCGGCCATGATCAGGTCGAGGGCGAAATATTCGATGAAGAATTCAGCGTTGTGCTTCAAGGACTGACCGTAAAGCGTATGCAGAATGGCGTGGCCGGTCCGGTCGGCGGCAGCACAGGTGCGCTGTACCGGCGGACCTTCGCCGTAATTCTGCATATGGCCACCGAAGGGGCGCTGATAGATCTTGCCTTCTTCGTTACGCGAGAAGGGCACGCCGTAATGTTCCAGCTCATAGACCGCCTTTGGCGCTTCCATGGCCAGATATTGCATGGCGTCCACGTCGCCCAGCCAGTCAGAGCCCTTGACGGTATCGTAAAGATGCCACTGCCAGCAATCCGGCGTCATGTTGTTGAGCGAAGCGGCAATGCCGCCTTGGGCTGCAACCGTGTGGGAGCGGGTCGGGAAAACCTTGGTGATACAGGCGGTCTTGAAACCCTGCTCGGCCATGCCGAGCGTGGCGCGCAGGCCAGCACCACCGGCGCCGACAACGACCACGTCATAAGCGTGATCGACATAGGTATATGTGCGGCCATTGATGGTTGGGCCGGACTTGGAAGAAGAACTTGTCGCTGCCATGATGAATTATCCTACAAACGCGATCTTGAGGATGGCGAAAAGACAGAGCGCACCCGTGATGACCACGAAAAATGTGTTGAGCATCATCAGCCCCATTTTCATAACTTCGTTATGAATATAGTCGGCGATGATTTCCTGCATGCCGATCTTCATGTGGATCAGGCCGGAAAGCACGACCAGTCCCATGATAACAGCCACGAGAGGGTTCGACAAAGCCGACACGACATCGGCATAGGGTGCGCCGGCATGGGTCAGCATGAAAATGATGAAGAACAGCATGAGCGGCACGTTGGCGATGGCCGTCAGGCGCTGGCGCCAGAAATGTTCCGTGCCGTCCTTTGCGGAGCCGAGACCGCGAACTTTACCGAGCGGTGTACGCATATCCATGATTAAAATCCCTCAGCGGATGATGAACGCGACGACCCAGACCAGAACGGTCAGGACGACGGATGCAACGGCTGTCGCCTTGGCAAGCTTGGTGTTGAAGTGCTTCTCCAAACCATAGCCCAGGTCCCATGCGAAATGACGCATGCCACCCAACATGTGGTGGATCAGCGCCCAGCTGAAGCCGAACAGAATGATCTTGCCGATGAACGTCCCCATGAACCAGGAGACCCAATCGTAATAATCCGCTCCCGTCGAGGCGGCGATCAGCCACCAGGCAACCAGCGCGGTCCCAAAATACAAGGCTCCGCCGGTAATGCGATGCACGATGGACATCAACATTGTCGGAACAAGCTTGTAGATTTGCAGATGCGGCGACAAAGGCCGTTGTTTTGTCACGTTCGCCATCTCGTCCTCACGGCGTTCAAGTGCATTCCACCTTTGGAATGGAAGGGATATAGGGCGCTCCTTCATGGAGTGCAGTGCGTCAAATTGGACCTTTAATCCTCCGATTGATGCAGGACAAGGCGGATTTGAAACTGGCTTTCAATTTAATCGATTGGCAAGTCCCTGATCAGGCACCTCTCCGACCAAAGACGCATGGCGCGACAATAAACAGCAGTTCTTAAGAAAATCGACCAGATAGCTGGAATGACTTGATTTTCCCGTGGCTCGAATTAATCTCTTATTAACCACGTTTTGATGGGGACCGGAGAAAAAACCTTGCCTGCCACTGGTAAAATCACCCGTATCAAAGCATCCGCCCTGGCCCTGGCCTGCGTATGTTTGCTGGCCCAGGCCGCTTATGCGGGCGGCACAAATGATGGTTCCGCTTATCATGGCCAGCAGAGAAGGTCGCATGCCGGTTCAGCGGCAGGATCGATCATCGGGATCGGCACCCCCGGCGGCACCTATACTTTTGGTGTTTCTGCCTGGCGCTACGACAGGAGCGGCCAAAACACCACCCCTCTGGCACCAAAGGCCAAGATCATCGACGTCAAAGCGCAGCTGGAAACCTCGCCCTGCACCTATGAAGCAGGTGTTTGCATCATACGCCCCTGACCGATGCTGCCCCGTCAGCAAAACTTCCAGACGGTGGTTTTCTTCACCTCGCTGTCTTCGAGCATCCGCGTGACCGGAACCTGGTAGGTCGCCAAGGCCTGCATCCGATCAGTCGGGCAATAGCTTCGCCCGGGATCGCCGACCAGGATATCGATCCCCTGCCCGCACAGCGTTGAAAACCAGGCTACCAATCGGTCGGCAAAGCTCTTGTCGTAAAAAACGTCGCCAGCCAGAAGCATGTCGGCATCCAGTGTCTGGCCGACTAGATCCTCGCCGCAAAAGCCGAGATCCACCCCGTTTTCCGCTGCATTGAGGGCAATTGCCGCCTGTACGAAGGGATCGATATCCACGCACAGCACCGAAACAGCACCAGCCTTGGCCGCGGCAATGGCAACCAGACCGGAACCGCTGGCGAAATCCACCACCCGCTTGCCCGCCACAAGCTGTGGATTATCAAGGATATGCCGCGCCAGGCCCTGCCCGCCGGCCCAGGCAAAGGCCCAGAACGGCGGTGGCAGGCCAATTTCCGCCAGATCGTCCTCGGTTTTCAGCCAGAGATCATGCACTTCACTGGCCAGATGCAGCCGGATCTCCGGCACATGCGGCGGGGCGACAAGATCGGTATTGTCGAGAATGAAGCGCCGGGGATCGATCTTCACAGGGGAAACGCTCACACCGGCGGGTTTTCAAGCCCGCCCATGCGGCAAATCTCGAAATACTCCTCCTCGGTCACCGGCTGTACCGAAAGCCGCATCGAGGTCACCAGCGCCATCTGCGCCAGTTTCGGATTGGCCTTGACGTCCTTAAGGGTCACCGGTTTTGGCATGTCCCGCACGGCGCGAATGTCGAC
Organism: Allorhizobium sp. Av2; assembly: GCF_021462805.2. Taxonomy (NCBI): domain Bacteria; kingdom Pseudomonadati; phylum Pseudomonadota; class Alphaproteobacteria; order Hyphomicrobiales; family Rhizobiaceae; genus Allorhizobium; species Allorhizobium sp. Av2. The sequence continues at coordinate 3,190,670 of NZ_CP192696.1, forward strand.
GCAATCCCAACGGGCATCGCCTTCAGCGGTCGAATCAGGATGGGAAAGCGCGCAGACCTCGGTGATGCCAACCACTTCCAACCCCTCGTTGGAGTGGTAGAACAGGCCCTTGTCGCCGATCTGCATCGCCCGCATATTGTTGCGGGCCAGATAATTGCGCACCCCGGTCCATTCGGTGCCCGCCTCGCCCGCATCCTTCTGCATGGCCCATGACCACTTGAAAGGCTCGGATTTGTAAAGCCAGAAAGCCATGCGTCTCACGCCTCGGGATTGTTGAAGACCCAGTTATAGGGTTTGATGTCGACGCTTTCGAACAGGCCCGCCTTGGCATAGGGGTCTTGCGCCGCGATTTCCTTGGCCGCAGTAAGATTGTCGGCCTTGATCAGCAGCATCGAACCGCAGGGCTTGCCATCGCCATTCAGGAAAGGCCCACCGATTTTCAACACCCCGTCGGCATTCAATCCATTCAGCCACTCCACATGCGGCGGGCGGGTCGCCATTCGAAGGTCAAGATGGTTGGGCTTATCGGCGCAGATCACGGCAAACAGCATGGCTCGTCTCCTCAAAAATTATTCCGTGGTAATCGGGCGGGTCATCAGCGCATCGACCGCCCGGTCAATATCCAGCACACCATCGATGATGGCGGCAACAGCCTGGGTAATCGGCATGGCGATAGCGTGGTGTTCAGCAAGGCGGGCGGCAACGGCAGCCGCAAAGGCACCCTCGACCAGACCGCTGCTGCCAAGCTGGCTTTGCTCACCCTTGGCAAGGGCAATACCATAGCGCAGGTTGCGGGATTGATGGCTAGTGGCCGTCAGGACCAGATCGCCAAGGCCCGACAGGCCGCGCACCGTATCCGCCTTGCCGCCCATGGCGACGACCAGCCGCGACATTTCCGCAAGACCGCGCGAAATCAACGCTGCCCGGGCTGATTCACCCAATCCACGACCCTCGACGATGCCGCAGGCAATCGCCAGCACATTCTTCAGCGCCCCGCCAAGTTGCACGCCGATCCGGTCGTCGGCGGCATAAAGCCGGAATGTCCGGGTGGACAGCGTCCGCGCCAGGCCCTCGGCCATGTCAAGATTGTCAGCCGCCAGCGCCATCGCGGTCGGCAGGCCACGGGCGATATCCATGGCAAAGCCTGGTCCCGACAGAACCGCGACGGGATGATGCGGCAATTTTTCTTCCAAAAGCTCGGTCAGCAGCCGGGAGCTTGCCCGGTCGATGCCCTTGGCACAGGTGACCACCATGGCCTCGGCGGAAAGATAGGGACCATAGGTCGATGCGGCATCTGCCTGCGCCTGCGAGGGCATGGCAAACAGCACAATATCGGCATCGGCTAGCGCATCCGGCTCAAAGGCGAATTCCAGCCCGAAAGGCAAGGCAACCCCCGGCAGAGCTGCGTCATGCATGCCATCGGCCCTGAGATCGGCCATCAAGGCGGGATCGCGGCCCAGCAAAGTGACCTTGGATCGCCCTTCCAACGCCATGACAGCCGCCAGCGCCGTGCCAAAGGCGCCGGCACCGATCACCGCAATGTGATGGTGTCCACTCATGCTTTCGCGCCTCGCTTGCCAGAGCCAAGCAGCGTCGCCGCATTGCCATCCAGCGGCCAGCGGGCACGCGGCGAGACCGAAAGATCATCCGCCGGAAAACCATGGGCCAACCGCTCCAGCCCGGCCCAGGCGATCATCGCCGCATTGTCGGTGCAAAGATGATGCGGTGGGGCGATGAAGCGAAACCCGTGCCGATCGCATAGCATCTGCAAGGCACCACGCAGCGCCTGATTGGCGGCCACACCACCGGCCACCACCAAAGCGGGCTTGGTCTCAAGGCCCGGATATTCCGTATTGAACCGCTCCAGCCCCCGGCCGATTCGGTCGTCCATGGTGCGGGCGATGGCGCGCTGGAAAGAGGCGCAGATATCGGCGATATCTGATTCGCTGACCGGCGCTGCCGCCTGTGCCGCCTGCCGCACCGCCGTCTTCAATCCGGAAAAGGAAAAATCCAGCCGCGCCTCACCCACCAGCGGGCGCGGAAAATTGAAGCGTTTTTCATTGCCGTGAACAGCGGCGCGTTCTACCGCCGGGCCACCCGGATAGGGCAGGCCGAGCAGTTTGGCGGTCTTGTCAAACGCCTCACCAAGCGCATCATCGATGGTGGTTCCCCAGCGCTGGTAATCGCCAACACCGCGCACCAGAACCAATTGGGTATGGCCACCGGAAACCAGCAGCATCAGATAGGGAAAGGTGACATTGTCCGTCAGCCGCGCCGTCAGCGCATGGCCTTCCAGATGGTTGATGGCATAAAGCGGCTTTCCCGCCGCCCGGGCAATCGCCTTGCCGGTCATCAACCCAACGATCAGCCCGCCGATCAGGCCGGGACCGGCGGTGGCGGCGACCGCATCGATATCGCCCAGCCGCATATCAGCCTTGGCTAGCGCCTCTTCCACCAGCGTATCGAGTGCCTCGACATGGGCGCGGGCGGCGATTTCCGGCACGACGCCGCCATAAACGCTGTGCTCGTCCAATTGGCTCAAGACCACATCAGATACGATTTCGCCGCGTCCGTCGTCATGGCGCAGAACGATAGCGGCTGCGGTTTCATCGCAGCTGGTTTCGATGCCGAGAATCTTCAAAGGACCTGTCATGGGGGCTGAGTTGCGTCGATTTGATTGATTGCGAGGAGGAGCAAACATGGTTACGAGAACCTCCGGTAACAATGGATGACTTCGGATGCAAACGAAACCTTTCCGCATCGGCACACGCGGCAGCCCTTTAGCACTGGCCCAGGCCCATGAAACCCGCGAGCGTCTAGCCGAGGCCCACGGCCTTTCGCCTGATATGTTCGAGATCGTTGTCCTGTCGACCACCGGCGACCGCATTACCGACCGGTCTTTGGCTGAAATCGGCGGCAAGGGCCTGTTCACCCTGGAGCTGGAGCAGCAATTGCTCTCCGGCGGGCTGGACTTTGCCGTGCATTCCTCCAAGGACATGCCAACCGCCCTTCCCGATGGGCTGGAGATTTCCGCCTATCTGCCACGGGAAGACATGCGCGATGCCTTTATCGGTCGCACGGCACCGAAACTGCTGGAGCTTGCCGAGGGCGCGGTGATCGGCTCGGCCTCGCTGAGGCGTCAGGCGCTGATTCGCAGGCTTCGGCCCGACCTTCAGGTCATCACCTATCGCGGCGCGGTGGAAACCCGGCTTCGCAAGCTGGCCGCAGGCGAGGTGGACGCCACGCTGCTGGCCGTGGCCGGCCTGAAGCGGCTCGACAAGGAAACCGTGATTACCCAATATCTCGACCTCGAAAGCTTTCCGCCTGCGCCGGCCCAAGGGGCGATCTGCATTGAGGCACGGGTCGATGACCGGCGCATCCAGGATCTTCTGGCTCCGATCAATCATCGCCCGACTTTTGACGCGGTTTCCTGTGAGCGTGCCTTTCTGGCGGCGCTCGACGGTTCCTGCCGCACGCCGATTGCCGGCTATGCGATATCAGATGGCGAAACGATCCGCCTGACCGGGACGATCCTGACGCCGGATGGACAGGTCTCCCATTCGGTCGAGGCCGAGGGGCGCTGCGCCGATGGACTGGCACTCGGCTGGTCGGCGGGCGAAAAGGTAAGGGACAAAGCCGGGCCTGGCTTCTTTGAGGCATGGACCTGACGACATGCGCGTTTTGCTGACCAGGACGCAGACCGCAAGCCGCAAGACGGCAGACCGTCTCCGCGCCCTCGGTCACGAGGCTGTGCTCCTGCCGCTGGCAGAAGCCATCCATCATGACGACGATGCGCTCGAAGCCCTTTCAAAGCCACATGCAGCCTTAGCCGTGACCAGTAGAGAAGCGCTGCGCAGCCTTACATCGCAGAGCGAAGCGCTTCGTCCGCATTTAGAAACGCCGCTGTTTGCGGTGGGGGCGGCAACGGCTGATGCTGCAAGGGGCCTCGGTTTTCGCAACGTGACCAGTGCTGAAGGCGACGGCGCCGCTTTGGCGCGCGCAATTGCCAACGCCCGCGTCGATTGGACCGATCCGCTGCTTTATCTGGCCGGGAGACCACGCAAGCAGAGCCTGGAGCAAGGGCTCGGCCGGTCTTCCATTCCCTTTGATGTGGTGGAAGCCTATAGGATGCAAGAAATGGTCTATAAGCCGGAAGAGATCATCATACGGCTTGACGGCAAAGCGGTGGACGCCGTGCTGCTCTATTCCGCCGAGACCGCCAGACGGTTCTTCGCCCTGCCTCTCTCAGAGGAAATTGCCAATCTCTTCGCATCCGCACACATTTTCTGCTTAAGCGCGGATATTGCCGAAAACGTCGCAAAACCGTTCAGGAACAAGGTGTCCGTTGCTCCCCATCCTCATGAGGAGGCCCTGCTTTCTCTCCTGTAAAACCACCAGGCAAGCGGCAAATGTGGGCAAGGCCCTTTCCTTCCGGCTGATCCCTGACTAATTTCATTCCACATCCATTGAAAGCGAGGTTGCCATGGTTTCCGGAAAACCCCCACGCCGTTCCAAAACCACCGAAGAGCCGGTAACCATCGACCTGACGGCGACCCCTGTCCAGGCGCCGGAAACGGTGCCAACCTCCAGCGAAGAGCCGATAAGTGAAAAGCCCGTAGAGGACACTGATCCGGCTTCCCCGCCAGCGACAGAGCCGGAGGCTCCGGCTGCTGCTGTCAAGGAAGGCGAGAGCACAGCTCCAACCGAACCCGTCGTGAGCGATCCCGAAGCAACAAAGCAGGAGCCCTCACATTTCGGCGGCGAGACCTCGGCCTTTTCCCCGCCACCGCCCGATGAACCCGGACCGCCGCCAACCGATGCCAGCTCCGAGGAACACGCATCGGAACCGACCCCACGCTCCTCGTCGCCCGTCACGTCGAGCCTGGTGGCCGCTGGCATCGTCGGCGGCCTGATCGCATTGATCAGCGCCAGCGCCCTGCAATATGCTGGCGTCTTGCCTTCTGCTGGGAGTAGCTCAGGCAAAGACGATACCGCGATCAGCCAGCAGGTCGCAGCGCTCGCCGCCGATGTCGAGCGCCTCAAGGCAGGAACGGCCAGCGGGACGGCTCCGGGCGATCTATCCGGTCTCGACAGCCGTTTGACGCAACTGGAATCAGGCCAGCAGCAAAATGCCGTGGACCCCGCCGCCGTCAGCGACTTGCAGGCAAAGCTTGCCAGCGCCAATCAGGCAATCGACCAACTGAAATCGGATCTTGCCGGCCGGGTGGAAAAGCTCACTGAAAACCAGACGGAAGTCTCCGACAAGGTGAGCGCCATCGAAACCAAGATCAACAAGCCGCGTGACGACATTGAAGTCGCACGCGCCATTGCGGCCTCGGCTTTGAAGACCGCCGCAGACCGCGGCGGGCCGTTCCTGGCCGAGCTGCGCACGCTGGGCAGTATCGCCCCGGAAGACACTGCCATTGCCGCCCTGGAACCCTATGCGACCACGGGCGTCACCTCCCGCGCCGAGCTGCAACGGCAATTCGGCCCGGTTGCCGACAAGATCCTCTCGACCATCAATGCGCCTGCGGAAAGCGCCAATGTCGGCGAGCGTCTCTGGGCCAGCGCTATGTCGGTGGTCAAAGTCCGGCCGGTCGGCAATGTCGAAGGTGATAGCGCCTCGGCGATTGTTGCGCGCATTGAGGACAAGATCCGCAATGGCGACCTGAAGGGTGCGGCAGCCGAATGGGACAGCCTGCCAGAGGCAGGACGCACCGTCTCTGCCGAGTTCAAGAAGGCGCTCGACGCCCGTATTACCGTTGAAAACCAGGTTTCCGACGCGCTGGCTCGTGCCGTCGCCGGACGGCAAGGATAAGCATCATGGTCCGTATCATAGTCTATATCCTGATCGTCCTGGCGCTTGGCTTCGGTTTTTCCTGGCTTGCCGATCGTCCAGGTGAGTTGCAGATTGTCTGGCAGGGCCAGCTGATTGAAATGAGCCTGACGGCGGCGGCCACCATGATCGTCGCCATCGTTGCTGTCGTGATGATCGGCTGGTGGCTGGTGCGCACGCTCTGGACCTCGCCGCATTCGATGCGCCGCTATTTTCGCGCCCGCAAGCGTGATCGAGGCTATCAGGCGATCTCGACCGGCCTGATCGCCGCAGGCGCTGGCAATGCCGCGCTGGCCCGGCGGATGAGTGCCCGCGCCCGTGGCCTGGTGCGTGCCGATCAGGAACCGCTGATCATGGTGCTGGAAGCCCAGGCCGCCCTGATCGAGGGCAAGCATGACGATGCAAGGCGGATCTATGAGCAGATGGTTGCCGATCCGGAAACCCGTGAGCTTGGCCTGCGCGGTCTCTATGTGGAGGCAACGCGGCTAGGGGCGCATGAGGCTGCACGGCAATATGCCGAACGGGCTGCCGAGGATGCACCTTATCTGCCCTGGGCTGCCAAGGCTGCTTTGGAATATCGATGCCAGACCAGCGCCTGGAACGAGGCCATTCATCTTCTCGACCAACAGCGCGTCGCAGGCGTCCTGGCCCGGTCGGAAGCTGACCGGCTGAAAGCCGTGCTGCTGACCGCAAAAGCCATGGACCAGTTGGACGGCGATCCGTCAGCCGCCCGCGACAATGCCATGAACGCGCTGAAACTCGCCAAGGATCTCGTGCCAGCCTCCGTGACCGCCGCCCGCGCCTTGCTGCGCGAGGATAATCTGCGCAAGGCCGGCTCCGTGCTGGAAACCGCCTGGAAGCTTGCTCCCCACCCAGACATCGCCAGCCTTTATGTGCGGGCGCGGGGTGGTGACGGCGCGGTCGACCGGCTGAAGCGGGCCGAGCGGCTGGAGCAGGTCAAGCCCAACAATGTCTATTCACTGCTGGTGGTTGCGGAAATGGCCCTTGAGGCGCGGGACTTTACCAAGGCACGCGCCAAGGCCGAAGCGGCTGCCCGGATGCAGGCCAGCGAACGGGTTTTCCTGCTGCTGGCCGATATCGAGGATGCCGAAACCGGCGACCAGGCCCGCATCCGCTACTGGATGGCGCAGGCGCTCAAAGCACCGCGCGATCCTTCCTGGGTGGCCGATGGCCAGGTCTCGGAAAAATGGCTGCCCTATTCGCCTGTCAGCGGCAGGCTCGACGCCTTCGAATGGAAGATACCCTATGCCCAGCTCTCCGGCCCGGTCGAAGACGGCACAGTGATCAGCGGTGCTGCCGCCTTGGCCGAATTGCCGCCGCTTGGACAGGGCGAGAAACCAGCATCCTCCATTCCGGCACGCAAGATTGACACGCTGCCGGAAAACACCGAGGCCGCAGCTGTAGCTCCCTCGTCCAGTCAGCCGCCTGCATCACCAAAGCCTGCGCCGAAAAGCCACGAGCCGGAGCCATTCTTCGGCGGCGCGCCGGATGATCCGGGCGTGCGCGATGCCAGCCGCAGTTCGGACGAGAAAACCCGGCTCAACCTGTTTTAAGGACCATTCATGCTGGAGCGCCTCAATACCTTTTTCCAAAGCTTTATCGCTGGCGAACAGGACAATGAATTCGACGGCAACGACACAAGGGTGCTGATTGTCGCCCTGTGTTTCCAGGTGATGGAAGCCGACGGAACCATCAGTGCCGCCGAACGGAAAAGCTTGAAGAAAAGCATCAAGGCTCATTACGATCTGGACCGCAGCAAGATCGACGCCTTGCTGGAGGCCGGCCAGCAGGCTGAAAGCGAGGCGGTTGACTATTACCGCTTCACCTCGGAATTGAAGCGCCGTCTCGATGAAAACCAGCGGCTGGAACTGGTCAGCGTGCTCTGGGACATCGTCTATGCCGATGGCATGCGCAACGAAATGGAAGATCATATCCTTTGGCGAGTCGCAGACCTGCTTGGCGTCTCGGACCGGGATCGGATTCTCGCTCGGCAAAAGGCGGCGGAGCGGGCCGGACAACAAGCGGATGGCCAGGCCGGAGACGAAGCAGTCGCCGGAGATGCGGATGCTTGATGATCCCGCGCGAATACGGCCCGCGCGCCGTCCGGTCCTGGTTATCCTGCATCAGGAGCGATCCAGCGCCGGTCGTGTCGGCCAATTGCTGGTGGAACAAGGCTTCCCCCTCGACATCCGCCGCCCGGTGCTCGGTGATCCACTGCCCAGCACACTGAGCGGTCACAGCGGTGCCGTGGTATTCGGCGGGCCGATGAGCGCCAACGACCCTGAGCGTTTCGTGCATGATGAGATCGACTGGCTGTCCGTGCCTCTGAAGGAGAACCGGCCCTATCTCGGCATTTGTCTCGGTGCGCAAATGCTGGCCCGGCATCTGGGTGCCAAGGTCAGGGGCCATGACCGGGAATTGGTCGAGATCGGCTGGTATCCGATCCAGCCGACCAATCATGGCCGGCTGTTGATGAAATGGCCGAAAATGGTCTATCATTTTCACCGCGAAGGGTTCGACCTGCCGCATGGCGCGACGCTGCTGGCCACCGGCGATATCTATCCCAATCAGGCGATCCGCTACGGCGAAAAAGCCTTCGGTATCCAATTTCATGCAGAACTGACGCGCGCGATGATGCAGCGCTGGGTGGTGCATGGCGCCTCACGCTTTTCCATGCCCAATGCACAGGCTGGCCGCGACCATCTGGAAGGACGCATGCTGTTCGATGCGCCGCTCAAAGCCTGGCTATCGGATTTTCTCGATCTGGTGTTTGCCGAGGAACACCAGCCTGCCAACCTGCGTCAAAACACCGATAAACAGCCAGCCTGATCGCAATCAGGTCTTGTCCGGGGCTTCCAGCGTGTCGATGGTGCGCAGTTTCGGAAAGGTCAGCGCCCAGATGATCGAGACCGCCAGCGTTCCGACGCCACCGACAACCACCGCTGCGACCGGTCCGATCAAATGCGCCATGGTACCGGCCCGGAACTCCCCCAGCTCGTTGGAGGCGCCGATAAACACCGAATTGACGGCATTGACCCGGCCACGCACCTGATCCGGCGTCCAGAGCGCCAGCAGCGTTTCGCGAACATAGACCGAGATCATGTCACCCGCGCCAAGCACGGCAAGGGCGATGGCTGAAATCCACCAGACTTTGGAAACACCAAAAACGATCGTTGCAATGCCGAAAATCGCAACACCGACAAACATCAACAGTCCAGCCTTGTGGCGAATAGGAAAGGTCGCGAGGAAAGTCGCCATCAAGATCCCACCGATGCCGGGAGCAGAGCGCAAAATTCCAAGCCCGAGAGGTCCCATGGTCAGGATGTCAGATGCATAGATCGGCATAAGCGCCAGCGCGCCACCCAACAGGACTGCGAAAAGATCCAGTGAAATTGCCCCCAAAACCACTTTCTCATGGCGGATGAACTTAAATCCAGCCAGCAGATACGTCAGGGTCTTTGGTTCATTGGATGTTTTTTTCGCAGACTTTGGCACCAATATAATAAACAGCAGACCTGCTGCCATGAACGCAAGTGACACACCATAAGCAACATTTGCCCCAAAACCATAAAGCAAACCGCCCGCGACCGGCCCGAGGATGGACGCGATCTGCCAGGAAGATGCATTCCAGGCAAAGGAATTGGCGAGGTCCTTTTCAGGCACCATATTGGCCGCCAGGGATTGCACTGCAGGGCCCATAAAAGCCCGCTCAATGCCAAAAATCGTCATGATGATCAAAACGGGAAGGGGCGCAAAAGCACTGTTGATCGTCATAACCAGCAACAGGGCGACACAGGCCGCGCTCACACCCAGACAAATTGCGACGATCATCCGTCGATTAAAATGGTCCGCGACTGTCCCCGTCACCAGCACCAGCACCAGCGCCGGTAGAAACTGCACCAACCCGATCAGGCCGAGGTAGAGGGCATTGCCGGTAACCTCATACATCTGCCAGCCAACCGCGACGCTGACGATTTGCATGGCAAAGGCAGCGAGAAACCGTGCGAAGAAGAATTTCGTATAGGCGGAATGGCGAAAGGCGGCGAAACGATCTTCGGACTGGGAAATGGACATCAGCTATTTTCCTGGCCGGATAGGTCCGGCAATGGCGGCATAACTTGCGTTAAACATGAATGGCGATAGCTGGCAAGGCGACACTTGCCCGTTTCGGCCTCAATGTCTACATGTCTGTCAACTGACAAATGGAGACAGACATGCTTGCCCTGTTGCAGACGATTGATCTCGCCCTCAATCTTTATACCTGGATCCTGATCGCCAGCGCGATTTTTTCCTGGCTCTACGCTTTCAACGTGATCAATTCCAGCAACCGATTCGTCAACCAGATCGGCCTGTTTCTGTTCAACGTCACCGAACCGGCGCTGCGTCCCATCCGCCGCATCATGCCCAATCTCGGCGGCATCGACATTTCGCCGATCATTCTGCTGCTGATCATCTTCTTCATCCGCTCGCTGATGTGGAACACGATCGCCCCCATGCTGCTGTGAGCCATTGCTATCGGCGTTTCGATGATCACATCCGCCTTGCCGTCCGACTGACGCCGAATGGCGGGCGTGATGGGATTGATGGTGTCGACGTCAATGCGAATGGTGAAGCCCACTTGAAAGTGCGGGTCAGCGACGTGCCGGAAAAGGGCCGGGCCAACAAGGCATTGATCGCCCTTATAGCCAAGCGGCTCGGCATCGCCAAATCCGCCGTCAGCTTGATCTCCGGCGATACCGCGAGACAAAAAATCCTCCGGATCGATGGCGACCCGGAGGATTTGATTGGTAGGCTGGAAGCGATCATTGCCGCGTGAGGCAAATCAGGCTTCTTTCTTGGCGCGCTCGATCGATTCGAGGATCAGCTTCTTGGCCACATTGACATCGCCCCAATCGCCGATCTTCACCCATTTGCCGGGTTCCAGATCCTTGTAATGCTCGAAGAAATGCTTGATCTGAGCCAGCGTGATTTCCGGCAGGTCAGTGTAATTCTGCACCTTGTCATAGCGACGGGTCAGCTTGGGAACCGGCACAGCCAGGATCTTTTCGTCCATACCGCCATCGTCTTCCATCATCATCACGCCGATCGGGCGGACATTGATGACGCAGCCGGGCACCAACGGGCGGGTATTGCAGATCAGCACGTCCAGCGGGTCACCGTCCAGGCACAGCGTATGCGGCACGAAGCCGTAATTACCGGGATAATGCATCGGCGTATAGAGAAAGCGGTCAACGATCAGCGTACCGGCTTCCTTGTCCATCTCATACTTGATCGGCTGGCCACCGACCGGCACCTCAACGATGACGTTGATATCTTCCGGCGGATTCTTGCCGATCGCAATCGCATCAATACGCATGTCTAACCCCATGGGATGGTTGAAATCCCCGGTGTCGTAAAGGGTTTCTTAAACCAAAGCAACCATTTGCAACAGGCGGCCCCAATAAAGGACGCAATCAAGGTAAAGACTTGCGGGGCCGCGTACCAGAACCAATCAGGCCCAGACGAACCCCAGCTTTTTCAGGCTGACGGCGTCGAAATCCTCCATGCCCTCCACGCTGTCCGTACCGCCATTCGAGCGGAAGAAATTGACGGCGCCGGCGCAATCCTCAAGGCACCAGACGACAAGTCCCCGGCAGCCCAGCGACTTGAGCAGACGGCGGCATTCGGCAAACAGCGTATGACCAAGGCCAACGCCCTGATATTCAGGACGCATATAGATCTCGTAGATTTCGCCGTCATAGGGAAGTCCCCGCGCCCGGTTGAGGCCGAGCGTCGCATAACCGGCAATCACCCCGCCGATATCGACCACCAGCACCGTCGCCGGACCATTGGTGGCCTTGCGCCACCAGGTCTCGCCACGGCGTTCCATCATCCGGATCAAGGCCTGATGCGGGATAAGGCCGCTATAGGTGGACTGCCAGGCTTCCCGATGTGCCTCGGAAAGCGCTCTCCCATCATCCGGCGCAGCCGGACGTACATCAATCGATAACGTCTTCATAACGTCACTCTCATCCGACTGGGGTGATGACAATCAGTGCGGGATCATTCCCGCTGGCAAGTCCGCCCCCTCCTCGTGCTTGCCCCATAACCACGTCCCAGATTAACGCTTTCTTAAACAATCAAGCAAGAGTGGTCCTTGTAAAATTCCGAGGATCAGAATTGTCTTAAAGGCCTATGCACAAAAAAACCCCGGCCAACAGGCCGGGGTTGATGATCTCTCAGAAACGAAAAAGCAGAAACGGCAATCAAGCCTGGGCGACGCGGGCCTTGCCGAAGCGCTTGCGATCGTTGGCGTCCAGGTAGAACTTGCGCAGACGGATGGACTTCGGCGTCACTTCCATCAGCTCGTCGTCCTGAATCCAGGAAAGCGCGCGGTCCAGCGTCATGCGGATCGGCGGGGTCAGCTTGACAGCTTCGTCCTTGCCGGCAGAGCGGATGTTGGTCAGCTGCTTGCCCTTGAGAACGTTGACTTCCAGATCGTTGTCGCGCGAGTGAATGCCGACGATCATGCCCGCATAGACCTTTTCACCCGGTTCGATAATCATCGGGCCGCGATCTTCCAGGTTGAACATGGCATAGGCCACGGCTTCACCGGACTGGTTGGACAACAGAACGCCGTTGTTACGACCGCTGATTTCACCCTTGAACGGCTGGTAGTTATGGAACAGACGGTTCATGATCGCCGTACCACGGGTATCCGTCAGCAGTTCCGACTGGTAGCCGATCAGGCCACGAGTGGGCGCATAGAACACCAGACGAACGCGATTGCCGCCGGAAGGCCGCAGCTCGGTCATTTCAGCCTTACGCTCGGACATTTTCTGCACGACAACGCCGGAATGCTCTTCATCAACGTCGATGACGACTTCTTCGATCGGCTCCATCAGAGTGCCGTTCTCGTCCTTGTGCATCACGACGCGCGGACGCGACACAGCCAGCTCGAAGCCTTCGCGGCGCATGGTTTCGATCAGAACGGCCAGCTGCAATTCGCCACGGCCAGACACGAAGAACGAATCCTTGCCTTCCGATTCTTCAATCTTCAGGGCAACATTGCCTTCGGCTTCCTTGAACAGGCGATCGCGGATGACGCGGCTCGTGACCTTGTCGCCTTCGGTGCCAGCCAGCGGGCTGTCATTGACCAGGAAGGACATGGTAACGGTCGGCGGATCGATCGGCTGGGCTTCCAGCGCTTCGGTGACGGACGGATCGCAGAATGTGTCGGCAACCGTGCCCTTGGACAGACCGGCAATCGCCACGATGTCACCGGCATGGGCTTCTTCAATCGCAGTGCGCTCGATGCCGCGGAACGCGAGAATCTTGGAAATACGGCCGGTTTCGATGACCTTGCCGTCCTGGCTCAGAACCTTGACGGACTGGTTCGGCTTGATCGAGCCGGAATGGATACGACCGGTGATGACGCGGCCAAGGAAGGGGTTGGCTTCCAGCAGCGTGCCGATCATGCGGAACGCGCCGTCTTCGTCGCCAACGCTCGGCTCAGGAACGTGCTGCAATACCAGGTCCAGCAACGGGGCCAGGCCCTGATCCTTCGGGCCTTCAGGCGCGATATTCATCCAGCCATCACGACCGGAACCGTAGAGGATCGGGAAATCGAGCTGCTCGTCGGTGGCGTCGAGGCTGGCGAACAGGTCGAACACTTCGTTGATGACTTCTTCATGGCGGCCATCGGGACGGTCGATCTTGTTGATCGCAACGATTGGGCGAAGACCAACCTTAAGAGCCTTGCCGACCACGAATTTGGTCTGCGGCATCGGGCCTTCCGAGGAGTCGACGAGAACGATAGCGCCGTCCACCATCGACAGGATACGCTCGACTTCGCCGCCGAAGTCGGCGTGGCCGGGGGTGTCGACGATGTTGACGCGAACGCCCTTCCACTCAACCGAGGTTGCCTTGGCGAGAATGGTGATGCCGCGCTCTTTTTCCAGATCGTTGCTGTCCATGACGCGCTCTGCAACGCGCTGGTTTTCGCGGAACGAACCGGACTGTTTCAGAAGTTCGTCAACAAGGGTGGTTTTCCCATGGTCAACGTGCGCGATGATCGCGATATTGCGAATCTTCATGATTAGGATCTCTGATGGCTCTGGCGCGAAGTCCATGCCGGTGCCGATGATGAAACCAAAGACCGCGCCTGTTACTTTGGGGCGCTCATACCCTGTTTTTTGCATTTGCGAAAGAGGCAAAGCGTCTTGATGACGCTCTGCCGCATTTTCACCGCAGAATCAGGCGCTGCGCACCGGGTCAAGCACGACCTTATAGAGCTCGTTGTCGTCCCGGTCCATCAGGCGCACGGAGAGCTGTTCGCTTTGGCCATCGACATCAACGATGCCGAAGAACTGAAGACCCGCTGATGGCGGCAGGTTCTGGCCCTGCTCGGCGGTCGGCGCCTTGACGAATTTCAACTCCGGCCCGAATGTCATATCGAGGTCGCCCGGCCCGAACGTGCCCGCATGCAGGGGACCGGAGACAAACTCCCAGAACGGGTCAAAATCCTGAAAAGCCGCCTTGTCGGGATTGTAATAATGGGCGGCGGTGTAATGCACATCCGCCGTCAGCCAGACGGTATTGCGAATGCCTGTCGTCTTCATATGCCGCAGCAGTTCGGCAATCTCCAGCTCGCGGCCACGCGGCTCGCCATTATGGCCCTGCGCCACGGCTTCCGTGCCTTTCTTGTTGAGAAAGTCGTCCCAGACGACCAACCCCAAAGGCATGTCGGCGGCAATGATTTTCCAGGTCGCCCTGGAATTGGTCAGTTCCCGCTTCAGCCAGGCCACCTGCTCGGCCCCGAGGATGCGCGATTCCGGCGTCTGCACCGTTTCCATGCCGTCGTGATTGGAACCTCGATAGCTGCGCATGTCGAGGAAAAACACATCGACCAGCGGACCATGAGAAATCTTGCGGTAAACCCGGCCCGGCTCGGCAGGCGTATAGCGGATCGGTGTCATTTCATGGAAGGCACGGGCAGCACGCGCCGACAGCAGAGCAATGGACTTCTCGGTATAGCGATTGTCGGCGGTCAAATCCTTGCCCGACGACCAGTTGTTCAGCACTTCATGGTCGTCCCACTGGTAATGGGTTGGACAGATTGCCGACAGTTCCAGCACGTTCTTGTCCATCATATTGTATTTCCACTGGCCGCGATATTCGTCCAGTGTTTCGGCCACCTTGCGCTTTTCTTCGGTGACGATGACATTCTTCCACTTGGCACCATTCTTCAGATCAACCTCTTCCTTGAGGGGACCGTCCGCATAAATGGTGTCGCCGGAATGCAGGAAGAAATCTGGCTGATGCTTGGCCATGGTGGCATAGGTCTTCATGCCGGTTTCATCGATGCCCCAGCCCTGGCCCACCGTGTCACCCGACCAGACAAAGCGGACATCGCGCCTGGAGGCGGGTGCAGTGCGGAACCGACCGGTGATTGGCTCGGAAACACTGTTGATATGAGACAGATCAGCAGCCGTGAACCGATAGAAAATCTCCTGGTCGGCAGGCAGGTCGGCCAAAAGCCACTTCACGGCATAGTCACTGTCCGGCAGCGCATTGAGGGCGGGCAAACGCACAGGATTGGCAAAGCTTTCAGTGGTCGAATATTCCATCATGATCCGCGAAGGGCGGTCTACCCGTGTCCAGATCATCCCGGAATTCAGATCGACATCGCCGGATTGGACGCCGTGGGTGAAAACAGGACGGTCCGCCGCGCGTGCATAAAACGGCAGCGCCAGACCGGACCCGGCAGCAAGCCCGGCAGCACTGGTGCCGAGAAGAAACGAACGGCGGCTCAGCGCCTTGAAGGATGTGGACATCAAACCTCTCCCTGGAAAACGACGCCGGTTCAACAGAACCGACGTCGGAGCCAAACAGAGAGACATGTCAGGCGCTTAACCGCAGCGTGACAATTTCGTTAAATTTCCTGCCGCAGCAGCCGAAGAGCTTATGCCGCAAGCCCGCGCTTCTTCAACATCGCTTCCGGGCTCGGCAAGCGACCACGGAAGGCCTTGTAGGTTTCTTCCGGATCGACTGCACCGCCGATGGCATAAATATTGTCCTTCAAGCGTGCAGCCATATCAGCATTGAAGGCATTGCCGGTTTCCTCGAAAGCCTCGAAAGCATCAGCATCCAGCACTTCCGACCACATGTAGGAATAATAGCCAGCCGAATAGCCGTCGCCGGAAAACACATGCTGGAAATGCGGCGTCGCATGACGCATGACGATGGAAGCTGGCATGCCAATGTTTTGGAGAATCTCGGCCTGCACCGCCATCGGATCGGCCACCTGATCTTCCCGGGTGTGAAACGCCATATCGACCAGCGCCGATGAGGTGAATTCGACCGTATCGAACCCGGCATCGAAGGTCTGGGCTGCCAGAACCTTGTCGAGCAAGGCCTGCGGCATGGCCTCGCCGGTCTGGTAATGCACGGCATAGGTTTTCAGGATATCCGGCACCGTCAACCAATGTTCATAGAGCTGCGAGGGCAGTTCCACAAAGTCACGCGACACCGCCGTGCCTGATACCGACGGGTAAGTGACGTCAGACAGCATCCCATGCAGGGCATGGCCGAATTCGTGAAACAGCGTGCGGGCATCGTCCAGCGACAGAAGAGCTGGCTTGCCTTCGGCAGGCTTGGCGAAATTGCAGACATTGTAGATGATGGGCAATTCGCCCTGCATGCCGTTCTTCAAGGCCAGTTTGTGCTGCGACTGGAAAGAACTCATCCAGGCTCCGGAGCGCTTCGAGGACCGGGCGAAATAATCGCCGAGGAACAGCGCCTTCAGCGTGCCATCCGCCTCACGGATTTCAAACACCCGCACATCGGGGTGATAGCCCTTCACATCGTTCAGCGGCACGGCAGTGATGCCGAACAGCTTTTGCGCCACGGCAAAGCAGGCTTCGATGATTTTTTCCAGTTGCAGATAGGGCTTCAGTTCGGCTTCCGAAAAATTGAACCGCTCGGAGCGCAGCTTCTCGGCATAGAAACGCCAATCCCAGGGCGCAACCGCGTGATTCTTGCCGTCCTTGGCAATCAGGTCCGCCAATTCCTGCTCTTCGATCGCCGCCTGGGCGACAGCGCGTTCCCAGACCTGCATCAGCAGGCCATTCACTGCTTCCGGGGTCTTCGCCATGGTATTGTCGAGCTTCAGGGCCGCGAAATTCTTGTAGCCCAACAGCTTGGCCTTTTCAGCCCGAAGCGCCAGGGTTTCGGTAACGATGGCGCGGTTGTCACGCTCACCGCCGTTTTCACCACGCGCCACCCAGGCCTTGAAGGCGGTCTCGCGCAGGTCCCGCCGCTCGGAAAAGGTCAGGAAGGGGACGATGACCGAGCGCGACAGCGTCACGGCATAGGCTTCCCCCTTGCCACGGGCTTGCGCGGCAGAGGCCATCGCATCCTTCAGAAAATCAGGAATGCCCACCAGCTCGTCATCGCTGGTCAGCGGCAATGCCCAATCGGTCTCATCGCCCAGCACGTTCTGGCCGAAATTGGCGCCAAGGCTGGCCAGCCGCTCATTGATCGCTGCCAACCGCTCCTGCTCGGGCTTGGCGAGCTTGGCGCCTGCCTTGACGAAACCTTTCCAGTGGCGTTCCAGCACCCGGGTCTGCTCCAGCGTCAGGCCCAGGCTGTGGCGCTTTTCCCACAGGGCATCGACGCGGGCAAACAGCGCGGCATTCATGCTGATCTTCGAATAGTGACGCGACATTTTCGGCGCGATCTCGCGCTCCAGCGCCTGGATGACCTGGTTGGTATCGGCACCGGCCTTGTTCCAGAACAGCGCCGAGACCCGCGACAGCCCGTCACCGGCGATCTCCAGTGCGACGATGGTGTTGTCGAATGTCGGCTCCGACGGATAATTGGCGATGGTGTCGATATCAGCGTCGTGTTCGGCCAGCGCCATATCGAAGGCCGGGGCGAAATCCTCATCGGCGATGGCGGTGAAATTCGGCAGGCCATGCGGCCCATTCCAGTCGGTGACGGTGGCAAAGGCGCCGTTGGGGCCAAGATTACGGTCTGGAGATGTCATCACGAAGCAATCCTTCTCATCAATGACAAAGATATAGGCGATCACTCCCGTCATTGTCACCCCTGCGGCAGGCGCTGTTACTGGGCCATGCTCTGATATTATCGGCCAGTCTTTATTGCATCGAATTGAATCGCGTGTATTGGCTTTGCCTGTATATTCTAGGAGGCCACTGATGGACGGAAGCTCAATAGCGATCAGGCGTATTCAGGCAGACCAAGTGGACACATTTCGACGCATTCGCCTGGAAGCGCTTCGCTCTGAACCATCCTTCTATGCAAGCAGCTATGAGGACTGGGTTTCACTGTCTGTCAACGAATGGCAGCAGCGTCTGCATGATCCGGTTTTTATTGCGTTTCGGGGTGATGAGCCTGTGGGCATAATCGGGTTGCTACGCCAACGTGCGAGCAAAATGGCTCATCGTGCCACTATTATCATGGTTTATGTGCGTAAGAACCTACGTGGAACGGGCCTTGCCCGGAATCTCCTGGATACGGTTGCAGATTATGCCCGTGACATCGGGATTTTGCAGTTGGAACTGGCTGTGAGTGCGGAGAACCCGGCGGCAATACGTTTCTACCTGCGGGAAGGCTTCTCTGAGGTTGGTCGGATTCCTGGTGGCTTTCTACATGATGGCAAAGAGATTGATGACGTCATGATGGTGCGTCGCCTGCTCGGTTAGCGTTTTCGGATCTCAAGCCGCGGCTTCGCTATTGCGATTGGGGCCAAAGTTCCAGGGGAGTAGTTCATCGATCCGACTCTGCCTGTGGCAGTTGGCGATGGCCTTGAGTGTGCTGGTCAGATAGGCCTGTAGGTCAACGGAGTTGAGTTTGCAGGTCTCAATGGGGGAGGCGATGGTCACCCAACTCTCGGCTCACGCATCCCGTCCTGCAAAGAGCGTGTTCTTCCGGTTCAGCACAATCGGTAGGATGGTGCGCTCGACGCTGTTGTTTTCTATCTCGATGCGCCCACCAGTCAGGGAGAGCTTCAGACTGTCCCAGTATTTGGCGATGTAAGCCAGAGCCTCGCCAAGCGGGGAATTGGTTGCTACGCAGATAGCACTACATTCCTCTGTCACCCTTGGGTCTCAGTGGGATCTCCGATAGCAATGACCGGCCACCGCCCGAAGGATTTTTCATTTCAATTGCGCCCAGGCTGGCTTACCAGTGATCCATGCCCGTTGAATATGTCCCCGCCCCATGACGAAATCCGCCACGCCGCCGTCCCGGATGAGCGAGAACCGCACCTCCCTGCTTGGTGCGCTGTTGACGATGATCGGTCCGCTGTCCATGGCGATTTACACCCCCGCCATGCCGCAATTGGTCCATGCCTTTTCCACCACGGATGCGGCCATCAAACTTAGCCTGTCACTGTATTTCGCGGGCTTTGCCTGCGCGCAACTGCTGTCCGGCCCTTGTTCGGATGCGTTCGGACGACGCAATGCGACGCTGGGCTTTCTTGGCATCTACCTTATCGGCAGCCTGGCCGCCGCCTTTGCGCCGACGGTGGAATTGCTGCTGGCCGGGCGCATCATTCAGGGGATCGGCGCATCCGTCGGGGTCACGGTGTCGCGCGCCATGGTCCGCGACCAGTTCGTCGGGGAGCAGGCGTCTCGGATCATCAATATGATCGGCATTATGCTGGCCATCGGACCGGCCATGGGGCCGACCGTCGGCGGATTGGGCCTTGTCGCCTTCGGCTGGCAATCGGTGTTTCTGCTGATGGTCGGGTTCGGCGTGGTCAGCATTATCACGGTCGCCATTCTGATGACGGAAACGGCAGTGCCAGACCGGCAGATGATTCGCCCGGCCCGGCTTATCGCCTCTTACGCGACCTTGATGGCCGACCGGCGGGTGCTGTTCTCCGCCCTGGTTCTGGGCGGCTGTGTCGGCGCGCTCTATGCGCAATCGACAATGTTGCCCTTCGTTTTGATCAACAAGGTCGGGCTGTCGCCCGCGCAATTCGGTCTTGGCATGTTGATGCAGACTGGCTCCTATTTCGCCGGTTCAGTGGCGCTGCGGCTGATATCAAGCCATTTGCGGCCCGGTCAGGCGCTGCGCTTCGGGCTGGCGCTGGCTGGCTGCGGTGGATTGCTGATCTTTTTGTCCACCCATCTTTTGACGCCAACCTATCTCACCATCATGGGACCGGTCGCCGTCTGCGCCTTCGGCATGGCCTTCGTCATTCCCGACATTTCCACCGCAGGTCTGTTGCCGCATCCAAAACTGGCGGGCTCGGCTGCGGCCCTGATGGGCTTCGTGCAGATGAGCTGCGGTTTTCTGGGCGGGCTTGCCGCTTCCTGGCTTGGCGATCCGCTGACCGCCTTCGGGACCATCATTCCCCTGATGGAATTGATGGCGATTGTCGCCTATCTCGGCTTCCTTCGTGCCTGGAAACAGGTCCAATAAAAAACCGCCGCCAGTCTCCCGGCGACGGTTTCAAATCTTTCAAATCCTATGATTACTTGCCGAGATTGCGCTTGGCCAGCGTGCGCAGGCGAAGTGCATTGAGCTTGATGAAGCCTGCCGCATCCTTCTGGTCATAGGCGCCCTGATCGTCTTCAAAAGTGACGAGCTGGTCGGAATAAAGCGACTTTGGCGATTCGCGGCCGATGACCATGACATTGCCCTTGTAGAGCTTCAGCGTCACTTCGCCTTCGACATGTTCCTGGCTCTTATCGATCATCGCCTGCAACATTTCACGCTCCGGCGAGAACCAGAAGCCGTAATAGATCAGCTCGGCATAGCGCGGCATCAGCTCATCCTTGAGATGAGCAGCGCCACGATCCAGCGTGATCGATTCGATGGCGCGGTGCGCCGTCAACAGGATGGTGCCGCCGGGGGTCTCGTAAACGCCACGGCTCTTCATGCCGACGAAGCGGTTTTCAACCAGATCCAGACGGCCAATGCCGTTGTCACGGCCATAGGTGTTGAGTTCCGCCAGCAGCGTCGCCGGGCTCATCCGCACGCCGTTGATCGACACGGCATCGCCCTTTTCAAAGCCGACCTTGATGACGGTCGCCTTATCGGGAGCGGCTTCCGGCGAAATCGTGCGCATATGCACATATTCCGGTGCTTCCTGGGAAGGATCTTCCAGAACCTTGCCCTCGGAAGAGGAATGCAACAGGTTGGCATCGACGGAGAACGGCGCTTCTCCCTTCTTGTCCTTGGCGACCGGGATCTGGTTCTGTTCGGCAAAGGCCAGCAAATCGGTGCGGCTCTTGAAGGCCCAGTCACGCCAGGGCGCGATGATCTTGATATCAGGGTTCAAGGCATAAGCCGAAAGCTCGAAGCGGACCTGGTCATTGCCCTTGCCGGTCGCGCCATGGGCAATGGCGTCAGCGCCGGTCTTTTTGGCAATCTCGATCAGATGCTTGGAAATCAGCGGCCGGGCAATCGAGGTGCCGAGCAGGTAGACGCCTTCATAGACGGCATTGGCGCGGAACATCGGAAAGACGAAATCGCGGACGAATTCCTCGCGGACATCCTCGATGAAGATTTCCTTGATGCCCAGCATTTCCGCCTTCTTGCGGGCTGGTTCCAGCTCTTCACCCTGGCCGAGATCGGCGGTGAAGGTCACGACTTCAGCACCGAGTTCGGTCTGGAGCCATTTCAGGATGATCGAGGTATCGAGACCGCCGGAATAGGCGAGAACGACCTTTTTGACGTCTTTCGGAAGTACCATGAGTGCGAAGTCCGTGTGTCTGGGCGAGGCCACTGAACCGGGCCTCCTCGGGTTGGAGGCACTTTTAGCTGGATTGGCGCGTCATGCAAGGGTGAAGCCCTCGCACAATCGCACAAGGCGAGCCCGGACAGGCAAAGCCGGTCTGAAAACACCGACCCGGATTTGACTTGAAATTTGACTTGGACGCAGCAAGTCCCATATGCCGATGGTCAGCATTGCGACAATTCCACGGGTAATATCAAGTATTTCAGCCAGGAATTGCATAGAAACGGTAGAATTGGAGCGGTTCGTCATTCTCGATCAAGGACCGCGTTCAAACGATCAAAGGAGCAAGACATGACCGACATTCAATCGGTAATTGCCAAGGGCAAGGTCGCGGTCGTCACCGGGGCAGCCTCAGGCATCGGCCTTGCCGCCGCCAAGGCTTTCGCCAGCCAGGGCATGTGCGTCGTGCTCGCCGATCTCGGTGGGGACGCGCTTGCCCATGCGCGCAGCGAAGTCGCAACAGTCTCGGAAAATCCGGAGAGCGATATCGTCGCCATCGAGACAGATGTCAGCAAGCTGGATGAGCTGGAAGCATTGGAGCGCGCCGTGCTTCAACGCTTCGGGCGTGTCCACCTGTTGATGAACAATGCCGGCATCCAGCCGGGCAGCAGCCTGTTCGGACCACAGGTCAACTGGGACAATGTGTTTGCCGTCAACCTGATGGGCGTCATCCATGGCACGAGGGTGTTCGGGCCGGATATGATCGCCCACAAGGACCCGGCCATCATCATCAATACCGGCTCCAAGCAGGGCATCACCACCCCGCCCGGCGACCCCGCCTACAATGTTGCCAAAGCCGGCGTCAAAGCCTTCACCGAGGCCTTGCAGCATGAACTGCGCAACACACCGGACTGCAATGTCAGCGCCCATCTGCTGATTCCCGGCTTCGTCTTCACCGGTCTGACAGCCGGTGAGCGGGTGACAAAACCCGACACGGCCTGGACCCCGGAACAGACGGTGGATTTCATGCTGGAAAGCCTCAAACGCGGCGATTTCTACATTCTCTGCCCCGACAACGATGTGCAACGGGCCGTCGATGAAAAGCGCATTGCCTGGGCCGCTGGCGACATCATTGAAAACCGTCCGCCGCTGTCACGTTGGCACCCGGATTATGAAGAGGCCTTCAAGGCGCATCTGAAAGGCTGAATGGCCTTTATGTCTTAAGCGTCAGGCCGTGACAGGTGGCTCCCGAAATCTGTCACGGCCCTACTGCATTTACAATAATTCTATTTAAAGTTTCGCGTTATGCGTGTATCGATATCTTCATTCTTATGGAGGTGTTTCAATGACTGTTTTTTACGCCTGGGTTAATCCCGCATTTTTCGAAGGCAATCCTCTCGATCACACCTGGGTCACGACCTATAACAACAGGGTTGACACCTATGCGACAATCGATGCGGTGACACAGGCCGGGCAAACCTATTGGTATTGCTGGGGTGATTTTCACGCCACCGGCTCCACGGATGATTATCCAACCGGCCTGCTTGCCCAGCAGGACGGCAACACCGCCATCGCCAGCTGCCTTGTCGAACCCAATGTCGAGGGATCGCTTTCCAATTCACCGCCGAACGGAACCATTCTGGTCTATGGTGTGAATGGCGTGTGCCATCAGATTGCCAACCAAGTGCTATATGCGACGAAAACGGCAACCACAGCACCTTTGACCGTCAAGGGCGCAGCCGGATATGCCTTGAGTACCTTTCTCTATGGTACCTATGGCACCCGCAAGGCAGCATGGGCAAAGAATATCACCACCTGCACAGCGGGAGAGACCAGCGGAGCGATCCGGGAAGAGGATGCGATGAGCGACCTGCCAGACGATTTTCTCGACCATGCCCGCCAGACACTGGGCGACCAGCCCGAAAAGCTGCAAAAACTGCTGGACTTGCGAGAGGCTGTTGCATCCTACATGGCAATGGACCTGCCAGGCACGGCAGCACCTTCCATAGACCTGATCAACGCGCGTAACCAGCACATGCTGGATCAGGCCGCGGACCTTCTCGGGGCAGCCGATTTTGAAAAGGTCTTCGGCATTCATCCCCAAAAACGGGTGAAACTGGTCCATCCGTCACAGTTGGAAACCACCAGAGAGCAAAAATAAGCCTCGCATCGGCTTGCTGAAAAGGGATCGCGGATCGTAACATGGCCCGCGAACCCTCTTCTTATGCCATGCGAGATAGTCATGACCTTCATTCCGGGCCTGCCGACCCTTCTAGCCTTTACCGCCGCCTGCCTATTGCTGGCGACCACACCCGGGCCGGACATGACACTCTCCATCAGCCGTGCATTGCGCGATGGCAAGGCGGCGGGTCTTGCCGTGCTGATCGGCACCAATCTCGGGATTGCAGTCCATACGATGCTGGTGGCTTTCGGGGTCTCTGCCCTGATTGTCGCTTCGCCCACCGCCTTTCTGATCCTGAAAAGCGGTGGGGCTGCTTATCTGGCCTGGCTCGCTTTCCAGGCGATCCGTCACGGCTCGAAATTCGTTGCCACGCCTGAAGCGGGCGCAAAGGGCAGCGTGAAGGCGGCGTTTCTCAATGGCATCTGGGTCAATCTGCTCAACCCGAAAGTCATCATTTTCTTCATGACCTTCCTGCCGCAATTCGTCACCGCCCATGACCCTCATGTCACGGGCAAGCTGCTGTTCCTCGGTTTCTGGTTCATGCTGGTGTCGCTCCCCATCACGGTCGCCATCGTGCTGGCCGCCGACAAGCTGGCTGGCTGGCTGCAACGCAATCCGAAAGTGCTGAGGGGAATGGATTACACCTTTGCAGGTGTCTTTTCAGTCTTTGCCGCCAAGATCCTGATGACCGAGGCGCGATGACAGAGGATGCGTCTAAAAAGGCGCGATACCGAAGATCAATGAACGTGTTTGCGCGATTTCTCAGCGTCAATGCGGTCTTTGCGGGTGATGAAGAGCATGAAAAAGCCAATCATCAATCCGCCGACAGGCATGATCAACATTGTCAGAAATTGCTCTGTGCTCATGGCTTCAGACCTTTCAATATCTTCCGCGCTAACAAATGTAATGCCACAGACGCTAAAATGCAAATGGAACACACAAGCGCAAGATTTCCGTTCGGCCCATGGCCACTATTGACCGTAGAAATCACCGGCGCAAAACCTCCAACGGCAAAAATCGCGATGGCAACGCCATTGATATAGGTTGCCGTCAACTTGGTTCGTTCATTGCGAACGGCAATTTCCATCAATCGTCCTCGCTCTTAGTCGTCTTCACCATGGCCAACGATCATCATCGCCTCATAGGCCAGACGTTCGGTCTTGCGCATCCGTTCCGATTCAGACTTTAACTGCCCGCAAGCGGCCAGAATATCACGGCCGCGCGGCGTGCGGATCGGTGAGGCATAGCCTGCCGAATTGATGAAATCGGCAAATTTCATGATCTGGTCCCAGTCGGAACACTGGTAATTGGTGCCGGGCCACGGATTGAAGGGAATGAGATTGATCTTGGACGGAATGCCCTTCAATAGCTGAATCAGGCCCTTGGCATCCTCAAGACTGTCGTTCACATCCTTCAGCATCACATATTCGAAGGTAATGCGCCGGGCGTTGGACAGGCCCGGATAATTGCGACAGGCTTCGATCAGGTCCTTCAGCGGATATTTCTTGTTGATTGGCACCAGCAGGTCGCGCAATTCGTCGCGCACCGCATGCAGCGAAATCGCCAGCATCACGCCGATTTCATCGCCGGTGCGGTAGATTTCCGGCACCACGCCGGAGGTCGAAAGCGTGATGCGGCGCTTGGACAGCGACAATCCATCGCCATCCGAGGCGATCAGCAGCGCCTTTTTCACTTCTTCGAAATTATAAAGCGGCTCGCCCATGCCCATCATCACCATATTGGTGATCTTGCGGCCCTCATTCGGCACCATCGCGCCAACGGGCGCATCGCGGTCGGGAAAATCGCCCAGCCGGTCGCGGGCCAACAACAGTTGCGACAGAACTTCTTCCGCTGTCAGGTTGCGCACAAGCTTCTGCGTGCCGGTGTGACAGAAGGTGCAGGTCAGCGTGCAGCCGACCTGACTGGAAACGCAGAGCGTTCCCCGGCCCTCTTCCGGAATATAGACGCATTCCACTTCGACCGGACGCCCGGCACCACGCGGCGGATAGCGCAGCAACCACTTGCGGGTGCCATCATTAGACACCTGTTCCTCGACAATTTCAGGTCGGGCAATGGTGAAATGCGCCTTGAGCTTCTCGCGCATGTCCTTGGCGACATTGGTCATCTGGTCGAAATCGGAGACGCCGCGCACATAGATCCAGTTCCACAGCTGGGCAACACGCATCCGCACCTGCTTGTCGGCGACGCCGATCTCGCGCAGCATGTCGCCCATTTCCTCGCGGGTCTGACCGATCAGGGTCGGCTTGGTGGCACCAGCCATGGCGGCGGGCCGCGCCTGGGGCGTCCGCTCGATGATAATTTCCGTGGCAGCCATCACTTAACCTCATCAAAACCGAGTGATCGACAGCCTCGCAGCCATAGAATGACGCGGGCCTTCGCACTCTATTTTTCAACTTTGCTGTGTGCAAGAAATCGATAACGCCCCATCATCAGCAGACAACGGCGCGGCGGCCTTCAAGACCGCATTCGCCGGGCCTTTATCATCAAAATGCCGCGACGTCATCCCAAAACGCAAAAAGGCCGGAAAACCCGGCCTTCGTCGCATCATGAAGAAAATGTTATTTGCACTTTTCAATGCGTTTCAAGGCATCGGAAATACCCTGGAGCGAATAAGCGTAATTGGTTGGCGTGCCACGACCGGAAACGGCCTGAACGCTCATGGTCTTGCCGACCTTCATCGCGGCCACCAAAGCCGGCTCTTCGGCAGCATTTTCCACCCAGGCGGCACTATCCTTGGTAAACATCGTAAAGCTCTTGGCGTCGATTTTCACCGTCACCTTGGAACCGGTCTTCAGCGTGTAGCCCATCATCGCCTGCGGCTCGTAGGAAATGTTCTGGCCGGGACGCTGCGAGACGATGAAGAAAATATCGCCGTGATTGACGGAAGGCGGCTCCTTCGTGGTCGGCACCGATAGCACATAGCAGACCGTGCTGTTGCCGGACTTGTAGGAATAAGCCCCCCAAGCCTTGAACTGCTCGATCCGCGTCGGGCTTGGCGATTGCGCCGCGGCCACATCTGCGAATGCCAGCATGATTGCGACTGCGGTTGCGATTCTTTTTACAAACATTTTCTTCCTGCCGCTTTTTCGTCGGACGCCAAGACAACCAGTCTCGTGTCCAGCCTCGAAACCTCATTCAATTTGACTTAATTTTGGTTACCAAACCGTCAACGAGACATGAAATGCACAGCTTATAGCCGACAAATCCATGCTTCCAGTCAGTCCTTTTCCGAAAATGGTACAGATTGAAGGCACCGGCAGATCAACCGGCCCTCTGGTAGAACACAAGGAATCAGGCAGGAATTGGACTATGGCACAAGAGACTGGCGCCAGAGTTGAAAATGTCGCATTCAGCCCCGTTCAGCCTGCCCTTGTGGTGCGCTTTTTTTTTCGCCGTGCACCAGATCGCCATCATCGGCCAAGACGGCATCGGCTGCATCGTAATGACGTTCCTTGATATGACCGTTGATCATCGCCAGCGCTGTCGTCAGCACGGCAATGTCGTCGGTAAAGCCAACAAAGGCCAGCATATCGGGAATGGCATCAAAGGGCAGGACGAAATAGCCAAGGGCTGCAAGCAGGATACCACGCACCCGAAGTGGGGTCTGGCGATCCGTCGCACAATAGAAGGCGGCAATCACATCCCGGCTAAACGGAATGTGGCGAATGGCTTTGCGCATCTTCGGCCAGAAGGTCCGGTTCAGCTTCTGCTGCTGCTTTTGCTGTTGGGCTTCATCGCCCGGCAGAAGAATTTCACCAATCTTCACATCGTCCAGTTTCGCTTCGACCATGACCTGCCTCTTTCTCACTCTCCACCTTGGGATGTGAATCCGGTTATGGACCCTGATATGGGAATGATGAGTGTTTCTGTCAAACGCGCCGCTTTGCGACCTGGTCCATGGCAGCTGCCAGCTTCAGATCATGCCCGGTCAATCCGCCGACATCATGGGTGGTCAACTTTACGTCCACCCGCCGGTAGACATTGAACCATTCCGGATGATGGCCCATTTTTTCGGCAATGATGGCGCATTCCGTCATGAAGCCGAAGGCCTGGGCAAAATCGTCGAAGGAAAATTCCTTGGTGATCGCGTCGCCCTGTTCAGACAGGCTCCATCCATCCAGGTCGCGCAGAGCGCCCGGAACCGCCTCCGGCGCAAGTCGTTCATATCGCATGATCAATTCCAATCTGGCCGCCGCAGCATATCACTCGCCGACATGGCGAGAAGCGCTCATCAGACAAGCCATTCGAGCCCAAAAAGTTCCTTCGACGTCCGCTTTCAGATTGGGCTTATCCGTTCAGCGAATGCTCGGCATGGTCTGAAAAACTGACCTCTGAGCGCTCTTCATAGAGGGGGAAGATTTCCTCCTTCAGATAAGGGCCACCCCCCACCGATTCCTTGGAGGACATCAGCACGAATCTTGGAACGAAAAAGGGCGCGGTCTGGAAATTACCGCGCCCTGACAGATAATGTACAACGTCATCCAGTCTTGATGACTTCAGCCGCGCCAGCGTCACATGCGGCGTGAACTTTCGGGGGTCGGGCGGCAGCCCCACTCTCTGGCAGATTCGCTCAATTTCGCCCTGGAGCGCCGTCATTTGCGGATGTGGCGTGACGCCTGCCCAGATGGAATGCGGTTTCTTCGACCCGAAGGAACCGATACCGTTCAGGCTGAGCTGGAATTCCGGCCGGTCGATGCGATCCAGCCTATCGACGATCTCATCGGCGGTTCGCCCGTCGATATCGCCTATGAACCGAAGGGTGATATGGTAATTTTCCACATCGATCCATCGGGCTCCCGGAAGCCCGCCGCGCAGCAAAGACAGGCTCAAGGCCACGTTGCGCGGAATTTCGAGGGCAGTGAACAATCTCGGCATGGAGAGCTCCCCGAATCTTTTGCAGATGCTAACAACGAATCATGCTTGCAAAGTGTAAGCAAGTCGTTAATTGACCTTATCCTCCAAACCTTTCGCGAAACTCTGGACGGCGGGCAGCATACGCTCGACCATCACCCCCACGCCTTTGGCATTGGGATGCATGCCATCGCCCAGTTTCAACGTGGAGTCGGTTACGACACCATCGAGGATAAACGGATAGAGCGGAATTTTATATTTTTCAGCCAGACGCTGATAGAGCGGATTGAACCTTTTGGCATAATCCGCGCCCATATTGGGCGGCGCGATCATGCCCACCAACAGCACGCCGATCTTGCGGGCCTGCAATTTTTCGATAATCGCAGATAAGTTCTTTTCACTTTCTTCCGGCGCGATACCGCGCAGCGCATCATTGGCGCCAAGCTCCAGAATAACGCCCTGCGTACCGTCAGGCACCGACCAGTCGACCCGCGCCAGCCCGCCTTCCGTGGTATCGCCGGACACACCGGCATTGCCGATGCTGACATTCATGCCCTTGTCATGCAGGGCTTTTTCCAGCTGGCTCGTCAGGGCCTCATCGCCCTGAAGCTGATAGCCGGCCATCAGGCTGTCGCCTAGCCCGATCAATTGCACTTGCGCTTCCGCCACCGGTGTATCCCCCGTCGCATCCTCTGGCATGGACTGGTCCTGTAAAGGCTGGTCAGGCATGGACTGTTCCGCTGGCTGGCCTTGCGGAGCCTGTTCCTGCGCCAGACTGGGTACGGCAAAAGAGCCAGTTGTCAGCAGACCAACCAGCCCTATGACGGCGAATTGAAGGGGGACAGGTTTAAAACCCATGATGGCTTTCCTAAATTCGCGTAGACGATCATGATGCCCGACCGGACATCGCCAAGGCGTTAAAGACCTTGAACCTCATATAGGACGAAAACCGCGTGAGACAAACCATCATTCAGCTCAGAAAAGCCGATCTCACCCTTGGCAATGCCGCAGCCTCGGTCCACGTCCTCAAAGGCATGGACCTGGATATTTCAGAAGGCGAATCGATTGGCATTGTCGGGCCCTCCGGTTCGGGAAAATCGACGCTGCTGATGGTGCTGGCCGGGCTGGAACGGCTGGACAGCGGCGAAATCCACATCAACGGCACTGCGCTGCATGGCTTGAGCGAAGATGCGCTCGCCGATTTTCGCGGCCGCAATATCGGCATCGTCTTCCAGTCCTTCCACCTGATCGCCAATATGACGGCGCTGGAAAATGTCGCTGTGCCGCTGGAACTGGCCAATGTCAAAAATCCTTTCGACATTGCCACCCGCGAGTTGCGCGCCGTCGGCCTTGGCGAGCGGCTCACCCATTATCCCGGCCAATTGTCTGGCGGCGAACAGCAACGAGTGGCTATTGCCCGCGCCCTTGCCCCCTCGCCCGCCGTGGTGATTGCCGATGAGCCGACCGGCAATCTGGATGGCGCAACCGGACGGCAGATTGCCGATCTGCTATTTGCCAAACAGGCCGAGCGCAAGACAACGCTGGTTCTGGTTACCCACGACACGGCCTTGGCCGGTCGCTGCTCAAGGCAGGTCCGCGTTCGCTCCGGCCAGATCGAGCCGGGCGATGAAGCGGGCAAGTCGCTTGCCGACGAGACCGTTTCGGCATGAGCGGATTTTTGCAACGTCTCAGAACCGCCTTGCGTCTCAGCGCCCGCGAAATGCGCGGCGGGTTTGGCGGATTTTATATTTTCCTCGCCTGTATCGCACTTGGCACAGCGGCGATTGCCGCAGTCAATTCCGTCTCCACTTCAATTACCCGGTCCATCGCCAGCCAGGGGCAGTCGCTCTTGGGCGGCGACATCAGGTTCGAGTTGAACAACCGGGAGGCCAATGCGGCGGAGAGCGCCTTCCTCCAAGGGCTCGGCACCATCTCTGCGTCCACCGGCCTGCGCTCCATGGCCCGGTTGCCGGATGGCTCCGATCAGTCTTTGGCGGAAATCAAGGCGGTTGATAGCGCCTATCCGCTCTACGGCACATTCGTCGCCACACCCGATCAGCCTTTGGCGGGGCTGCTGACAAAAACCGGCGACGCTTATGGTGCGGTCGCAGCCCCTTTGCTGCTCGACCGCCTGGGAATAAAGATCGGCGATAGCCTGCTGGTCGGCTCCGCCCGGCTGGTGATTACCGGCACCATCACCACTGAGCCAGATGCCATTTCGGAAGGCTTCGGCTTTGCGCCGCGTGTCATTACCAGCGGCGAAGCGCTCGCCGCCTCCGGCCTGATCCAGACCGGCAGCCTGGTCGAACATGTCTACAAAATCAGGCTGAAACCCGGCAGCCCCTCGCTGCCTGTCATTCAGGATCAGGCAAAGCAGCAATTTCCCGATGCAGGCTGGTCGATCCGCACCAGCGACCGGGCAGCACCCAACCTGACCGAAAATATCACCCGGTTTTCGCAATTCCTGACACTTGTCGGGCTGACGGCGTTGATTGTCGGCGGTGTCGGCGTCGCCAATGCGGTGCGCGCCTTTCTCGACAGCAAGCGTAGCGTCATCGCCACGCTGAAATGCCTTGGCGCACCGGCTAGCGTCGTCGTCATGGTCTATCTGTTCCAGATCCTGATGGTCGCCAGTATCGGCATTGCGCTGGGGCTTGCCATCGGTGCCATCGCGCCATGGATCGCCAGCTATTATCTGGCGCAATTCCTGCCGATCCAGGCGGATTTCGCCATTTACCCACGCTCCCTGCTGCTGGCCCTGCTGTTTGGCGGGCTGACCACGCTGGCCTTCGCCGTCATGCCGCTCGGTCATGCGCGGCAAGTGCCGGCCACGGCGCTGTTTCGCGAGCAGGGTTTCGAGACCCGCCGCCTGCCCTCCTGGCCATATGTACTGGTGGCGGGGCTGGCCATCCTCGCCCTTGCCGCATTGGCGATCCTGACCGCCTATGATCGACGGCTGGCGATATTCTTCCTGATTGCCATGGCCGCCAGCTTCGTAGTGCTGCGGCTGGTCGCTTATGGCGTCTCAGCGCTTGCCCGGAAAAGCCCTCGGCTTCCCTCGCCTGCGCTTCGCCTGGCGGTCGGCAATATCCATCGGCCCGGCGCGCTGACGCCCTCGGTCATTCTGTCGCTTGGCCTTGGCCTTGCACTTTTGGTGACGCTGTCGATGATCGACGGCAATCTGCGGCGTAATCTCACTGGAACGCTGTCTGAAAAAGCCCCGAATTTCTTTTTCGTCGATATCCAGCGCGACCAGCTCGATGATTTCCGTCAGATCATTGCCCGTGAGGCGCCGCAGGGGCAGGTCGTTGAAGTGCCGATGTTGCGTGGACGAATCACCGCCTTCAATGGCCAGGACGTGGCCAAGATGAACGTGCCGCCGCAGGGCCGTTGGGTCCTGCGCGGCGACCGGGGCATTACCTATGCCACCGACCTGCCGAAAAATGCCACGGTGACCGAGGGCCAATGGTGGACACCAGATTACAAGGGAGAACCGCTGGTGTCATTCTCCGCCCAGGAAGCAGGCGAACTGGGCCTGAAACTGGGCGATACGGTAACCGTCAATGTGCTTGGGCGCACCATCACCGCGAAAATCGCCAATTTCCGCAAGGTGGATTGGCAATCCCTGTCGATCAATTTCGTCATGGTGTTTTCGCCCAATACCTTTGCTGGCGCACCCCATGCCTGGATCGCCACCCTGACCGAACCATCCGCCACCCCGCAGCAGGAGGCAAGCATCCTGCGTGCCGTCACCAAGGCCTATCCCACCATTACCAGCGTGCGGGTCAAGGATGCGCTGGATATGGTGAATTCGCTGGTCGGCCAGTTGGCCGTTGCCATCCGGGCCGCCGCCGCCATCGCCCTCATTTCCTCCGTTCTGGTGCTGTCGGGTGCGCTTGCAGCAGGCAATCGGGGCCGTACCCATGATGCGGTGGTGCTGAAAACGCTGGGAGCAACGCGGCCAATGCTGATCCGCGCCTTTACCTACGAATATCTGCTGCTTGGCCTTGCCACGGCGATTTTCGCGCTGCTGGCCGGAAGCGTTGCCGGTTGGTATGTGGTCAGCCAGATCATGAAACTGCCCGCCAGCTTCCTGCCCGGGGTCGCCGTTTCCACAGTCGCGCTGGCGCTGGTGACGACGATCGGCATCGGCCTTGCCGGAACATGGCGGGTTCTGGGGCAGAAGGCAGCGCCGGTTCTGCGAGAACTCTGACAGGGATGGGGCCTTGGCCGTTAACCGAACTGGATGACCATGGGCTACATTACCGAGGTTTAACGCAAAAGCCCTTGTTCTATAGCGTTATTGCTCCCATATTGACGCTACGCATGCTGGAGCCCCGCAGCGGCGCTTGGGACACTGTCCCGCACCGTGAACAATCCGGGGCTTAATGAGAGGAAACCATGTCTGATTTTCGCAATTATCAGGCGCGTACTGGGGTAGGTTCGGCCGAGATGATCGACCAAGGCCTGCGCAGCTACATGCTGAAGGTCTATAACCTGATGGGTCTTGGACTGGCGATTACCGGCGTTGCGGCTTACGTGATCGCCATGCTTGCCACCACGACCGACCCATCGCAGGCCGTCGGACAGTTCGGCAACGGCATTTTGCTCACCAGCCTTGGCGCTGCCATTTACGGTAGCCCGCTGAAGTGGGTGATCATGCTGGCTCCTATCGGTCTGGTATTTTTCCTGAGCTTCAAGATCCAGTCGATGAGCGTATCGGCGGCCCGCACCACCTTCCTGGTCTATGCCGGTCTGGTCGGCCTGTCGCTGTCGTCTATCCTGCTGATCTATACCGGCCAGAGCGTGGTGCAGACCTTCTTCGTCACGGCTGCTTCGTTCGGCGCCCTGTCGCTGTATGGCTACACCACCAAGCGTAGCCTGAGCGCGATGGGTTCGTTCCTGATCATGGGCCTGTTCGGCCTGATCATCGCTTCGCTGGTCAACATCTTCCTGCAGTCCTCGGCGCTCGCCTTTGCTGTTTCGGCTATCGGCGTCGTTATCTTCGCAGGCCTGACCGCCTACGACACGCAGAAGATCAAGGAAATGTATTTCGAGCAGGATGGTGCCGATACGGCTGGCCGCAAGGCTATCCTGGGTGCGCTGACCCTTTACCTCGACTTCATCAACCTGTTCCTGTTCATGCTGCGCTTCATGGGCGACCGTCGCTAACCGGCGGATACCAGCAACAGGATCACATTAGGGCGGCCTTCGGGTCGCCCTTTTTCATGCGCCGTCTTGCCGGAAGCGTCTGGCTATGCAAGACGGGAATCTACACTGTTTCTCAGCGTAGAAAGTCCCATGCCCGTGCAAATCCGCGCAGCCACCCCAGCCGACATCCCCCGCATCACCAAGATTTACAGGCATGCCATTCTGACCGGAAAGGCAAGCTATGAAATCACGCCACCCGACGAGGCTGAGATGGCGCACCGGATGGAAACGATTACCTCTCAATCCTATCCCTATATCGTCGCGGAGGATGGTGACGGCAGCCTGCTCGGCTATGCCTATGCCTCGGCCTTTCGCACTCGACCCGCCTATCGCTTTCTGGTGGAGGATTCGATTTATCTGGCAGAGGCAGCCCAGGGCAAGGGGATCGGCAAGGCGCTGTTGGCCGATCTTGTGGCGCAATGCACGGCACTGGGTTTCCGGCAGATGATCGCCGTGATCGGCGGCGCTAATCCCGCCTCGATCGGCGTCCACCGCAGTCTGGGATTTTACCATGCCGGAGGTATCGATGGCTCCGGCTTCAAACACGGAACCTGGCTCGACACCGTTTTCATGCAACGCGCGCTTGGCGAGGGTAACCAAACCCTGCCCGACGAAAAAACCTATCCCGGCAGCCTGTTCAAAGGGTGAGGACGCTCTACTCGACCAGTTTCAAAACTTTGTCGAACACTTTCAGCACCTGACGCAGGTCATGCCCACGTTTCAAAATCATTCCGTGGGTATTGACCACCGAAAAAGCCCCCTGCTTTGCCGCAAGCTTCGGATTTTTCTCGATCCGATACAGGGGCATTTCACCAGAGCGCTTGAAAACGGAAAACACCGCCTTGTCTTTCAGATGGTCGAGCGCGTAATCGCGCCACTCGCCTTCCCCGACCATTCGGCCATAGACCCATAAGATCGCGTCCAATTCCGTACGATGAAAAGTGACCGGCAGCGGATCGAGATTCTGCTTGTAATCCCTAAGATCCACCACGGGAGAAGATCTGTTGCCAGGGCGCTGGCCAGTTTCAGGAGTGACGGGCGGGACTTCACGAGGTAAATCCGGCTGATCGGTCATTGGGGCTCCTTCGTGCTTTTCATGACAAGCCGGTGACAGTTTGCCTGACAGGCATCAAATTGCAAGAGCGTAACTGCGTAAGCCGTTTGCGCCAAAAAGCTCAACCTGCACCATTTCGGAAGGTTTTTTTCCTTCGCCGTATTTCGGTCAAAACAGCGCCCCAATTGCAGACGAGATTGCACCGTCTTCAGTTGACGCGTCAGCGTCAAGGGTCCGGTCTGGCGCATTGACCCCTTACCCCCAGCCCCCCAATGTTCCCGGCCGGACCCGCTGAAGCCACAGGATTGCATGTGACACATGTGATCCTATGCGTGCGGATTGTCTGCCGATCATGGATTGAGTTGCTTAGCGCTCTCATTTCCTGCGGATTGAGCCATTACCATCGCTGCCCCGACGATACGGCCAGGCTCTCCATTTTGCGTCGAAGACTGAAGCAAGACTGCAAATCCATCACAATCATTGCTGCGCAGGACCTTGGATGGCAGGGTCAGTTTCAAACTATCGCCATGCCACATGCCAACAGATTGGATGTCGCTGACGCTGTTCCAATAGGTCATGCGCTGACCCTTGTTTTCACCCTTTAGAACCTCGACATCTTTTCGACGCTTGAAATAGACGACGACCACATCGGCGCGGCCTTGCCCACTCCCGATCGACACCGACAGTGCGTCGCCTTGGATGGCTGCATCGACCTTGACCGACAGGCCATTGCCACTGGCCCGCAGCCCATCCAGTTTTCCCGAAAGCGTCGTCGCATCGGTGCCCTTCATCTGCATCGTGCCATTGACCACAGCCTGGGGCGTATAGACACCGCTCCTACCAAAGCTTCGCGCATAAGCATATTGGCGGGCGGTATTGCCAGGGGACCCGAGCGTATCGGTCCAACCGCGGTAGTTCCAGTAATCGACATGGTAGGCCAGTGCGATCACGTCAGGCTGTTTGGCGAGCGCTTCAAAAGCACGGTCGGCGGGTGGGCAGGACACGCAGCCCTGCGACGTAAAAAGCTCGACAACCCCCTTTGGCAAACGCGCGTCCTCAGCCTTGACGGTTGAGGCCCCTGCCAGGCACATCATCAGGGCCATAAGGAGGCCTTTTCCAGGGATTGCCGTAACCTTCATCGAAACCACCGATACTGCCCCATTTTTCAACCCTCCCCTTTATTCAACTCTTAAAGCCCGGCCACAATAGCACGGCATCGCGCCGATGATCGCAGTCCAAGCGTCTAGAGCCGCTAACCCGATGCTGCTCGGTTCCGCCGCCCCTTTGCAGCAAGTCCTTGCAGCCGGCCCGGCTTACGCTGTCCATACTGCATGAACATGTCAAAGCAGTTTAAACCGGTCACATGAACCTGGTCTTAAGCATCGCCACACCGCTGATCTGTCTGCTCATGGATTGAGAGGATAAACAGGACCTACTTCAACACCAAGTCACGTTGGGGTGAGAGCAACCTTGAAGCGAAGAGAAAACAAAAAAGCCGCCGGCATTTGCGCCGGCGGCTGTTATTTTCAATAGGAATCGACCGGATTAAGCGGCCAGATCGCGCAGAACGGTCTGCAAGATGCCACCGTTGTTCACGTAGGTCACTTCGTCAAGCGTATCGATGCGGCAGATCAGCGGCAGATCCTTCACTGTGCCATCGGCATAGGTGATCTTGGCGATCTTCTTCTCGCGTGGCTTGATCTCGCCTTCGAGGCCTTCGATCGTCACGGTTTCGTCGCCCTTCAGGTTGAGGCTGGCCCAAGTGGTGCCGTCCTCGAAGCAGAAAGGTACGATACCCATGCCGACCAGGTTGGAGCGGTGGATACGCTCGAACGACTGGGCGATCACGGCGCGCACGCCGAGCAGGTTGGTGCCCTTGGCAGCCCAGTCACGCGAGGAACCGTTGCCGTATTCGACGCCTGCAAAGATCACCAGCGGAACGCCCTCGGCCTTGTACTGCATGGCCGCATCGTAAATCGACATCTCTTCCTTGGACGGATAATGGATGGTGTAGCCACCTTCCTTGCCGTTCGGGCCGAGCATGTGGTTACGGATGCGGATATTGGCGAAGGTACCGCGCATCATCACTTCGTGATTGCCGCGACGGGTGCCGTACTGGTTGAAGTCCGCCACGCCAACGCCATGGTCCAGCAGATAGGCGCCAGCCGGCGACGCCGCCTTGATGGAGCCAGCCGGCGAGATATGGTCGGTGGTGATCTTGTCGCCAAACAGACCAAGGACG
Organism: Allorhizobium sp. Av2; assembly: GCF_021462805.2. Lineage (NCBI taxonomy): Bacteria > Pseudomonadati > Pseudomonadota > Alphaproteobacteria > Hyphomicrobiales > Rhizobiaceae > Allorhizobium > Allorhizobium sp. Av2. Next base: position 3,227,782 of record NZ_CP192696.1, read on the forward strand.
CGCGCATTGGTGATGTTCTTGAGACCAGAGCCGCTCTTGCCCATACCCACGAAGTAAGGCGGGTTCTGCACATAGGTCGAGTTGTCGTCCCAGGCATAGGTCTGGCCAGCAGGGATCTGCACGGCCTGCCAGTTTTCATCACCCTTGAACACGTCCGCATACTTGCTTTCATACAGCTCGCGCGTGACGTATTTCAGGATGAATTCCTGGATTTCCTTGGAGGTCGGCCAGATATCCCGAAGGAACACGGGATTGCCGTCCTGATCTTCGCCCAGAGGCTCGGTGGTCAGGTCCTTCTGAACCGAACCGGCCAGCGCGTAAGCAACAACCAGCGGCGGAGATGCCAGATAGTTGGCCTGAACGTCCGGCGAGATACGGCCTTCAAAGTTACGGTTGCCCGACAATACGCCAGCGGTGATCAGGCCCTTGTCGTTGATGGTCTTGGAGATCGGCGCTGGCAGCGGGCCAGAGTTACCGATGCAAGTGGTGCAGCCGAAACCAACGAGGTTGAAGCCGAGTGCATCCAGAGAAACCTGCAAGCCGGACTTGGACAGGTATTCGCCAACAACTTGGCTTCCCGGTGCCAGCGAGGTCTTGACCCAAGGCTTGGACTTCAGACCCTTGGCAACAGCATTGCGGGCCAGCAGGCCAGCGGCAATCAACACGCTCGGGTTGGAGGTGTTGGTGCAGGAGGTGATGGCGGCAATCGCCACATCGCCATGGCCGAGGTCGAAGTCGGTGCCTTCAACCGCGTAACGGTTAGTCAGCTGGCCGGGCTTCTTGTAATCGCCTTCCAGAGCGGTTGCGAAGTTTGGTGCAATGGTTTCCAGCGCCAAACGGCCTTCCGGACGCTTTGGACCGGCCATGGACGGCACAACATCGCTGAGTTCGAGTTCAAGCGTGTCGGTGAAGACCAGATCCGAGCCGTCGCCATCGCGCCACATGCCCTGCGCCTTGGAATAGGCTTCGACCAGTGCAATCCGGTCCTTGGTGCGGCCAGACATGGTGAGGTAGTTGATGGTTTCGCCATCGACCGGGAAGAAGCCGCAGGTCGCGCCATATTCCGGACCCATATTGCCGATGGTGGCACGGTCGGCCAGCGACATAGAATCCAGGCCGGGGCCATAGAATTCAACGAACTTGGAGACAACGCCCTTCTTGCGCAGCATCTGCACGACAGTCAGCACGAGGTCGGTGGCGGTGACGCCTTCCTTGACCTTGCCAGTCAGCTTGAAGCCGATGACTTCAGGCAGAAGCATGGAAACCGGCTGGCCAAGCATGGCCGCTTCAGCTTCGATACCGCCCACGCCCCAGCCCAGAACGCCCAGACCATTGATCATGGTCGTGTGGCTGTCGGTGCCAACGCAGGTATCGGGATAAGCGGTGGTTTCGCCGTCTTCGTCCTTGGTCCAGACGGTCTGGCCGAGATATTCGAGATTGACCTGGTGACAGATGCCGGTACCAGGAGGAACAACGCGGAAATTCTTGAACGCCTGCTGGCCCCACTTGAGGAAGCGGTAACGCTCGCCGTTGCGCTCATATTCCAACTCAACGTTGCGGGCGAAAGCGGTTGGCGTGCCGAACTCATCGACGATGACCGAGTGGTCGATGACGAGGTCAACGGGAACCAGCGGGTTGATCTTTTCCGGATCGCCGCCCAGCGACACCATGGCATCGCGCATGGCAGCCAGATCGACCACGGCGGGAACGCCGGTGAAGTCCTGCATCAGCACGCGGGCCGGACGATAGGCGATTTCGTTTTCAGCCGTACCCTTGTCAACCAGCCAGGCGGCGACGTTTTCAATGTCGGCCTTGGTGACGGAGCGGCCGTCTTCGTTGCGCAGCAGGTTTTCCAGCAGCACCTTCATGGAATAGGGCAGCTTGGAAACGCCGGTCAGGCCATTGGCCTCGGCCTTGGGGATACTGTAATAGACATAATCCTTGCCATCGACGGAAAGCGTCGACCGGCAATTGAAACTGTCAAGCGATTTGGACACGGATAGAACCCCGCTGATACTGATAGCCAACACATACGTGCGGACGCCTATGCACTACATGCACATCAGGATGCGGGTGCGACCATTTCCGCTGTCCGCCCGTGAAAATCGCTTTACGCAACATTCAAGTTCGGCGCTAGGATGATGGACACGCCGGTCGCTGGCGTGGTTGCAGGTCTTATAGAGAATTTCCAAGAACTGTTCCAGAGTGTAGAAGGCCAAATGGCACAATTTTTTAAAGGCGATAAGCTTTGCTAAACAAAGGGGAAATCACCCGGCTAAATGCCCTGGAACTGGCGGCGAAACGCGGCGAGGATCTGTTGTTTCGCAACGTCTCCTTCACGCTGCAAAGCGGCGAAGCGCTGGTCCTGACCGGTCGCAACGGATCGGGAAAATCCACCCTGTTGCGGGTCATCGCTGGCTTCATCCGGCCAGAGCGCGGCTCTGTCCTGTTCGAATCACCCGGCACCGAGCCACGACCACCCCGCGAGGTCAGCCATTACCTCGGCCATCGCAACGGCATGAAGGCGGAACTGACGGTGGCCGAAAATCTGGAGTTCTGGAAAGCATTTCTCGGACAGGCCCAAGGCGGTGCGGGCATCTCCATTGAAGAGGCTGCCGATCAGGTTGGCCTGGGCGGCATCACCCACCTGCCCTATGGCTATCTTTCTGCCGGGCAGCAGCGGCGCTTTGCCATGGCCCGGCTGCTGGTGTCCTACCGCCCGATCTGGATTCTCGATGAGCCGACGGCGGCATTGGATGTCAAAGCCGATGAGATGTTTTCAAGCCTGATTCGCGCCCATCTGGCCCAAGGCGGCATGGTACTGGCCGCCACCCACCAGCCCCTGGGGTTGGACAGCCCGAATCTGTTGGAAATGAAGGGCTTCGACTACGCCGATCTGGAGGATGCGGCGTGATCGCTCTTTTCCTGCGCGACTTGAAACTGTCGGTCAGGGCGGGCGGCGGCGCGCTGATCGGCGTGCTGTTTTTCCTGACCGTGGTTGCCGTCATTCCCTTTGGCGTCGGGCCGGATATGAACCTGCTGGCCCGCATCGGCCCGGCCATTGTCTGGATCGGCGCGCTGCTGTCGGCGCTGCTCGGCCTCGACCGGTTGTTTCAGGCCGACCGGGATGATGGCTCGCTGGATCTGCTGCTGATGCAGGACACCCCGCTGGTGCTGACCGTCTTCGTCAAATGCCTGGCCCATTGGACGGCGACCAGTCTGCCGCTGGTGATCGCGTCGCCGCTGCTCGGCCTTTTCATGAATATGAGCGAAATGGCCATCGGGGCGGTGATGCTGACGCTACTGGTTGGCTCTCCCGCCCTCACCTTCATCGGCGCTGCCGGGGCAGCCGTCGCCGTGGCCCTGCCGCGTGGTGGGCTGCTGGTGTCGATCCTGGTTCTGCCACTGGCCATTCCGGTGCTGATTTTCGGTGTCAGCGCCTCCTATGCTGCCGTGGAAGACCCGGCGCCTTTCCTGCCGCCCTTTCTGTTTCTATCGGCACTGACGTTATTCTTCGCAGTCATCGGGCCATCGGCAGCCGCGTTGGCGCTTAGAAACACAGCGGATTGATCGTTCTTGACCATCTTCAATTGATTGCGATCAATTGCAGCAACACCATCCTCAGGGTAGAAAGCAGCATGACCGACAACAGCCTTGCTTCGACCAAGCTTACTGCCCGATTAAACGCGCTGGCCAACCCCACCCGGTTTCTGGCGCTGGTGGCGCGTGTTCTGCCGTGGATGACGGCAATAACCATTATTCTGCTGGCCGTCGGCCTGACGCTCGCCTTCACCACCGAGGGCGATTACCAGCAGGGCGACACGGTGCGGATCATGTATATCCACGTGCCCGCCGCCTGGTTGGCGATGATGTGCTATTCGGTGATGGCGATCTCCGCCATCGGCACGCTGGTCTGGCGTCATCCGCTGGCCGATGTCAGCCATCGGGCCGCAGCCCCGCTGGGAGCGGCCTTTACCTTCATCGCGCTGGTCACCGGCTCGCTCTGGGGTCGGCCCATGTGGGGAACATGGTGGGCCTGGGGCGATGCCCGACTGACTTCGGTGTTCATTCTGTTCCTGATGTATCTGGGCCTGATCGCCCTCAACCGGGCCATGGACGATCCGTCAAAATCGGCGCGGATCAGTTCGGTGCTGATCCTGGTCGGCTTCGTCAATATTCCGATCATCAAGTTTTCCGTGGAATGGTGGAATACGCTGCACCAGCCTGCCAGCATCATGAAGCTTGGCGGCCCAAGCGTCGATCCGGAGTTTCTGCGGCCACTGCTGATCATGGCCGTGGCCTTCACGCTGCTGTTCTTCACCCTGCATCTGATGGCGATGCGCAACGAGATCTGGCGGCGGCGAATCATGGCCCAGCGTCGGCTTGCCGCCCGGGTCGCCTCGCAGGAGAGTGCATCATGAAATATGCCTTCTATATTGGCACCGCCTACGGGCTGACCGCTGCTGCCATCCTGTTTATGGTCGTCTGGATCTGGCTGGAAGGCCGCGCCCGTCAGAAAGAGCTGAAGGCGCTGGAGGCGGCAGGCATCCGCCGCCGCTCCGACACATCGACAGAAAAGGCGCTCTGATGGCTGAGAACAGGCTGGAAACCGCTGAAAAGCGCGGGTTCTCCCGTTACCTGCTGGCGGCCATTCCGCTTGCGGTTTTTGCGGTGATCGCGGGAACAGCGGGCAAGATGCTCTATGATCAGGATTTCAACGGCAAGAATGTCAGCGATATTCCCTCCGCACTGATCGGCACCAAGGCGCCCACCTTGAACCTGCCACCGCTGGAGGGCTCCAACCTTCCGGCGCTGACCTCTTCCGCCATCACGGGCAAGCTGACGCTGGTCAATGTGTTTGCCTCCTGGTGTGTCCCCTGCCGGGACGAGCATCCATTGCTGAAACAGTTGAGCAATGACCCCCGCATCCAGATCGTCGCCATCAACTACAAGGACAAGAGCGACAACGCGCTGAGGTTTTTGGGCGAACTTGGCAATCCCTATAAGGCCATCGGCATCGACCCGAACGGCAAGGCGGCAATTGACTGGGGCGTCTACGGCATCCCGGAAAGCTATCTCGTCGCGCCGGATGGCACGATTGTTTACAAGCGGGTCGGGCCTTTCGATGCGCAGTCGATAGAAAAGGGTCTTTACCCGGCTATTGACAGGGCGCTTGCCGTCAAAGCCATTACAGAGCCGCCTGCCAGGCCTTGATCGCATCCACCGGCCAGACCAGCATGATGACATTGAGCGTTAGATTGTCGCGGATCAGATACCCCGTCAGCAACTCGAAAAACACGGCAACGACAATCGTCAGCCACACCGGCACACGGGCCGCAAACAGGAAGCCGAGAGCCATGAAAACGGTATCCATCGCCGAATTCAGGATGCTGTCACCTTCATAGCCTACCGCCATGGTGGCGGCGCGGTAACGGTTGATGATGATGGGCGAATTTTCCAATAATTCCCAACCGGCCTCGATCAGGGTGGCCAGTGTCAGCCGCTGACCGAACGACCCGCGCCGCAGCACCAGCCAGCCGAGACCGTAAAACAGGAATCCGTGGATGATATGCGAGGGCGTGTACCAGTCCGCCAGGTGTTGGGAATTGCCCGGCGTATTCACGCCCGCCTCGAACAATTTCACATATCCGCAGGAGCAGATCCAGATCCGGCCCATAAAATGCTCGGCCAAGATCTGCACGGCCAGAATGATGACGGGAACCACCAGCCAGAACGAGGCGGGGTGATGGGTTTTCGGCGCTCCCGCCACAGCCGTCACTTGCCGCCCTCTTCCGCCTTGTTTTCAAGGGAATGGCGCATGATCAGCGGCATCTGCGCCAGCGTGAACAGAATGGTGATCGGCATCGTGCCCCAGACCTTGAAATTCACCCAGACAGCATTGGTGAAATTACGCCAAACCACCTCGTTCAACACCGACAGGAACAGGAAGAAAATACCCCAGCGCAGCGTCAGTTTACGCCAGCCCTCGTCATCGAGCTGAAAGGCGGCGTTGAAGACATAGCCGAGCAAGGATTTCCCGAACAGCAATCCGCCAAGCAGCACCAGGCCGAACAGTGCATTGACGATGGTCGGCTTCATCTTGATGAATGTGTCGTCCTGGAGCCAGATTGACAGCGAGCCGAAGACCAGCACCACCACGCCGGACACAAAAGGCATGATCGGCAAGTGCTTGAAGACGATCTTGGACACGACAAGCGCCAGCACGGTGGCGACCATGAACAGCGCTGTCGCAATCAACAGCGGTCCGCCGATGGCGGTCAGAGCCGGAAAATGCGCCGCCAGCCATTCGCCGCGCAGATTGCCGAAGAAGAACACCAGCAGAGGGCCAAGCTCCAAGGCCAGCTTCAGCAAGGGGTGATGCTGTTCTGCCGCACTCGGTTGCTGGCCTGCGTTTCCTGCTGTCATGGTATCCTGCTTTGCTCTTTGGGCTCAATACGGTGATTAACGTGAAATTGCGTCGAATTTAAAGGTGGGTGCTTTAGCTTGAGGGGCCAAAACCGGCAATGGCACGGGCAAAATCCTCGGCCTCGAAGGGTTCGAGATCATCGACGCCTTCGCCAACGCCAATGAAATAGACCGGTAATTTATGCTTGGCGGCGATGGCGACCAGAATACCGCCGCGCGCCGTACCATCCAGCTTGGTCATGATCAGGCCGTTGACACCGGCGACATTGCGGAAAATCTCCACCTGGTTCATGGCGTTCTGGCCGGTGGTCGCATCCAGCGTCTGCAACACGGTATGCGGCGCATCCGGGTCAAGCTTGGAGAGAACCCGAACGATCTTTTCCAGCTCGTCCATCAACTCTGTCTTATTCTGCAAGCGACCTGCCGTATCGATAATCAGCACGTCGGATTTCTCAGCCCTGGCCTTCTCAAAAGCATCATAGGCCAGCCCCGCCGCATCGGCGCCCAGCTTGGTGCCGATAAAGGTGGAGCCGGTGCGGTCTGCCCAGATTTTCAGCTGCTCGATGGCCGCCGCCCGAAACGTATCGCCCGCCGCCAGCATGACCTTTAGCCCGGAGCCGGACAATTTGGCAGCAAGCTTGCCGATGGTCGTGGTCTTGCCCGTGCCGTTGACGCCGACAACGAGAATGACATGCGGTTTGTGATTGAGATCCAGTGCCAGCGGCTTTGCCACCGGCTTCAACACCTTGACGATTTCAGCCGCCATGATCCGCGTCACGTCCTCGCCGGTCACATCCTTGCCATAGCGCTCGGACGACAGCGTCGCCGTCACCCGCATGGCAGTCTCGACGCCGAGATCGGCCTGAATCAGCAGATCTTCCAGCTCTTCCAGCGTCTCTTCGTCCAGCTTGCGCTTGGTGAAAAGTGCTGAGATCTGGCCGGTGAGCTGCGAAGAGGTGCGAAACAACCCGGCTTTGAGGCGTTGGAACCAACTCTGCTTCACCTCAGGCGTTTCCGGCTCAGGCTCAGGCTCGACCACAGTCGAAAACCCCTTGGGCAGCGCAATTTCGGTGCCGGGCGCAGCACCTTCCGCCTCGTCGAGCAACTCGTCGAAGGAAGGCGTCGCGTCAGATGCGTGTTCTTGAGCAGCCTCTTCGGCTTCCAGCAGCGAGAGCGGCAAGAGGCTCAAGTCATCCGCCGTCACATCATCTTCATCAGCCTGATCTTCGACCAGATCATCGGAGGGTCCGCCTGCCGTCTCGATTTCCTCGGCCAGAACAGGATCTTCGGCCAGTGGCAATTGCTCCACACGGTCATGCGGCTCGCTCTCGGCGGCAATGGCGGCTTTTTCCTCAGTGGAAAGCCCGGCATCTACACCTGTTTCGCTTTGCACACCTGTTTCACTTGGCACACCTGTTTCGCTTGGCTTGTCCCTGCCAAAGGTGAAGACTTTTTTGATGAATCCAAGCGCCATGATGTTCTTTGCTTTTCGACGTTCAGGCCGCTGCGGCGGCTGACTGTTCAATAATCAGATGACGTCCATTGTGACCGCCGATCACCGCATCCACAAGGGCACCCGGCAGATGGCCCGGAGCGGCCACGAGGGTGAAGTCCTGCGTATGCGCCATTTCGTTGCGCTCCACCAGCAGCTTTTGCTGTGAGCCGACCATGTGTTCAAGATGGGCATGATGCAGCTGTTCGGCAACCGCACGAAGGCTGGCGGCACGCGCTTTCACCAAAGCGCGGTCCAGTTGCGGCATCCGGGCGGCCGGTGTGCCGGGCCGTGGACTATAGGGAAAGACATGCAGATGGGCGATGCCGATCTCTTGCGCCAACAAGGCAGAATTTGCCGCCATCTCCTCGGTTTCGGTCGGGAACCCTGCAATCATGTCGGCACCGAAGCTGAAATCGGGCCGCAGGGCGCGGACCTGTGTCGCAAACCCCAAGGCATCCGCCCGTGAATGGCGGCGCTTCATCCGCTTCAGGATCATGTCGTCACCATGCTGCAAAGACAGGTGCAGATGCGGCATGAAACGCGGCTCTTCGGCGATCAGGTCGATCAGATGGCGGTCAACCTCGATACTATCGATGGAGGACAGCCGCAGACGCAGAATGTCAGGCACCTGTTTCAACAGCGTCTTGGCCAGCAGGCCCAGGCTGGGCTGGCCAGGCAGATCGGCGCCATAGCTGGTGGCATCCACGCCGGTCAGCACCACTTCGCGGTAGCCGTTTTCCACCAGCTTGCGGGCCTGTTCCACCACGGCCCCCATCGGCACGGAGCGCGAATTGCCGCGCCCATAGGGGATGATGCAGAAGGTGCAGCGATGGTCGCAACCGTTCTGCACCTGAAGGAAACCACGCACATGGCCATCGATATGGCTGACCATCTGCGGCGCGGTCTCCGTCACGCTCATGATGTCGTTGACCCGCAGCTTTTCTGCCGCAGCCACGCCGAAGTCGGGCAATGCCCGGTAATGTTCAGCCTTCAGCTTTTCCTCATTGCCCAGCACCAGATCCACTTCCGGCATGGCAGCAAAGCCTGCGGCATCGGTCTGGGCGGCACAGCCGGTAACAATAATCCGCGCTTGCGGGTTTTCACGCCGGGCGCGGCGAATGGCTTGGCGAGCCTGGCGCACCGCTTCGCCCGTCACCGCACAGGTATTGACCAGAATGGCCTGATCAAGGCCCGCCTTTTCGGCCTCCGCCTTCATCACTTCCGATTCGTAGGTATTGAGGCGGCAGCCGAAGGTGATGACGTTTATGTCGCTCACGAGACCGAGGCCTCTTGGCCCGCCTGCTGCTCGCGCTGCCAGTCGCCGGTCTGCGGATTGAGCTGTCCAGCCCATTCCCATTCTGCCGCACCCGTCATGATCACATGCCCGTCCCGCTCGCGCCATTCGATGTCGAGCGCCTGGCGGTTGGGGCTGGAGGCGACGGTGATCGTCACCTTGCGCTCGGCGCGCCCGGTGCGCGCAGCGGAAACCCCGGCGGCGCAGGCGGCGGAACCGCAAGCCAGCGTCAGCCCGGCACCGCGCTCCCAGGTGCGGGTCGTCATCGCAGTCCTGGAGGTCACTTGCGCCAGGGTAATATTGGCCTTTTCGGGAAACAGCGGATGGTTTTCCAGCAGCGGCCCGAACCGTTCCAGATCATAGGACATCGGGTCGCGGTCCACCCAGAACACCGCATGTGGATTGCCCATCGACATCACGGCAGGCGAATGCAGCACCGGGGCATCAATCGGCCCGATCTGCAATTCGATCCGGCTGGTATCGTGAAACTCTTCCGACAGCGGGATGCGGTTCCAGTCGAACACCGGAACCCCCATATCCACGGACACCGAGCCGTCTTCATGCTCGACAGCATTGAGAATGCCAGCCAGCGTCTGGAAGGTGAAAGCCTTCAGACCGGTTTCCGCCGACAGGGCCTGCACCACGCAGCGCGTACCATTGCCGCAGGCCTGCGCCAGCGTGCCATCGCAATTGATAATGTCGATATAGGCGAAGGTACCCGCCAGCTTCGGATCATGGATCGCCATGATCTGGTCGAAATGGGTTTCAGCGTCACCCGCCAGCGCAATGGCCGCCTGCGGCGTGACCCGGTCGGTGCGGCCACGCATGTCGACGACCAGGATCTTGTTGCCAAGCCCGTTCATTTTCGCGAATTCGACCCGATTGCCCATAGCCTTCCTGTCCTGCGGTTGTTGAGCGCTATATGGCGCAATTTCACTGGAATTACCAGTGGCAGCAGGGCTCAACCAGCAGGCACATCAAACACCTGGCCAGCCCGCAAAGGCCGGAACCGTTCGGGCGCAATGCCCGCCGCTTTCAACGCGGCGACCAGATGGTCAGCCGGCTCCGTCATCGGCTCGTCGGTCAGCTGGAACGTTCCAAAATGATGGCCGACAGCAAAAGAGGCATTGCAGAGCGTAAACCCCTCCACCGCCTCCTGCGGGTTTTGATGCTGGCCGCGCATGAACCAGCGCGGCTCATAGGCGCCGATCGGCAGGTTAGCCAGCCGGAATCCTCCATATTTCCGAGCCGCTGCCCGGTAATTGATGCCATCGTGAAAGCCGGTATCGCCGATATGGTAGATCTTGCCGGCAGGTGTTTCGAGCACAAAGGCCGCCCATAGCGCCATGCGCCGATCTCTTGCGCCCCGCGCTGACCAATGATGGCAGGGTTCTGCTGTGACACGGGTATCGGCGCTGACCGCCAGATGCTGCCCCCAATCCAGCACGCTGACATGGGCCAGAGGCACGGCACGGCGAATGGTGACATCATTGCCCAATGGCGTGACGAAATGCGGCGCGAATGCGTGATGCAGGCGCGCCAGCGTCTTTCCGTCGAGATGGTCGTAATGATTATGGGTGATCAGCACCACATCGATGGGCGGCAGGTCATTCAGCCGGACGCCAGGAGCAATCGCTCGTTTCGGTCCGGCAAATGCCACCGGGCTGGCCCGGTCGGACCACACAGGATCGGTCAGAATATTGAGCCCGCCAACCTGGATCAGCATCGAGGCATGGCCGATCATCGTCACCCGCAGATCTTTGCCCTCGACACGCGGCAGAGGCCGAGCCTGACCTTCCGGCAACGCGACAGCTTTGGGCCAGATGGCGCGCTGACCTTTGAGCTTCCAGCGCATAACGGCGGTAAAGCCGAAGGGTACGATACCGCCAGGATTGAAAAAACGGGTTCCATCGAAATGGTCGGAAACGGGACCGCGATAATAGGGATTTTTTGTCATGACATCTTCAATTGTTAAATCGATGACTTCCCAGAAAGTCACGATCACCTAGATATGGATTACAACCGTTTTTTGGCAAATAGGACATATGGATGTATTTGATAAAAATAGCGGTACTGATTACGTCCTGGGCTTTTGTTTTTGCCCTGCCGACATGGGCGCAAAATATCCCTGCCCCTATTCACGGCGTGACCTTTGAAGAATGGGCGGCAGCCAACGCCCGTATCGCCGACAATATGGACAAAAGCGAGATTGAGAAAATACTGGGCGTGACCGATGCCCAATTTCAGGAAATCGATGCCGGTTTTACCAAGGCGTGGAAAGAATCGCCCGACCCGCAACGCGAATTCTCCCGTCTCTATGGCGAGGCCTTTGCCAATCCCAATAGCGGTCGCTTTGCAAAGGCCCCGATGCAGGTGGCACAGAAAGGCAAGCTTGCGACCTTTGAAGACTATGCGAGAGTTCAAGGCCACCTGCAAGCGGCTGTCAAATTCGGCATCGACCCGCAAAAGGTTCTCGAGGAACACGATCTTACCGTCTACGAATTCTCGCAGGAGGCCGGACAATGGGTTCAGAAACTCGCAAACCAGGCAAATGCAGGCGGAGATGGCCAGTCGATCATGCAATGGCATGACAGGCTGGCCTTCTATGAGGCCGAGTACAGCGAGCGTTATGCAAAACAGTAAGGCACCAAGGCCCTCCCCCGCACTGCTCAAGGCAAAGCATTCTTGACTCCTGCGGCATTTTGCTGTTTACCCCTCCTAAATCTGCGACGAGACATGACTCCGAGCCGCCGACCGGGACCCGTAAAGGTATAAAGAGTTCCCGGAGGTCAACACCCGACAGCGCGATGCGCCCTCGGGTGATTTTTGGCTTTGCGTCTTGTTTTTGGCACAGGAAAACCCGAGGTTTGGGGCAACCCAACCCATGAGGATGATGCGATGTTTGAGAACCTGCAGGACCGCCTTGGCTCCATCTTGAATGGACTGACCGGCCGTGGCGCGTTGTCGGAAGCTGATGTTTCCGCCGCCCTGCGGGAGGTTCGCCGCGCCCTGCTGGAAGCCGACGTCGCTCTGGAAGTGGTGCGCAGCTTCACCGACAAGGTGCGGGAAAAGGCGGTTGGCGCCGCCGTTTTGAAAGCCATCAAGCCCGGCCAGATGGTCGTCAAGATCGTCCATGACGAATTGGTCGACATGCTGGGCGCCGAGGGCGTGTCCATCGACCTGCACGCACCGGCCCCTGTCGTGATCATGATGGTCGGCCTTCAGGGCTCGGGTAAAACCACGACGACTGGCAAAATCGCCAAGCGGTTGACCGACCGCGACCGCAAGAAAGTGCTGATGGCCTCGCTGGACACCCGCCGTCCCGCCGCCCAGGAACAATTGCGGCAATTGGGCGTGCAGACCGGCGTCGATACGCTGCCGATCATTGTCGGCCAGTCACCGACCGATATTGCCAGCCGTGCCGTGCAGGCCGCCAAGCTCGGCGGCCATGACGTGGTCATTCTCGACACCGCAGGCCGGACCCATATCGATGAGCCCTTGATGGTCGAAATGGCCGACATCAAGAAGAATGCAAAGCCGCACGAAATTCTGCTGGTCGCCGATGCACTGACCGGTCAGGACGCCGTCAATCTGGCCCGCAATTTCGATGAGCGAGTCGGCATTACCGGCCTGGTGCTGACCCGTATGGACGGCGATGGCCGTGGGGGTGCTGCCCTTTCCATGCGTGCCGTCACCGGCAAGCCGATCAAGCTGATCGGCGTCGGTGAAAAGATGACGGAGCTGGATGAATTCCATCCACGCCGGATCGCCGACCGTATTCTCGGCATGGGCGATATCGTTTCGCTGGTCGAAAAGGCCGCCGAAAATATCGACGCCGAAAAGGCAGCCGCCATGGCCGCCAAGATGGCCAAGGGCAAGTTCGACCTCGACGACCTCGCCGATCAGCTCCGCCAGATGCAGAAAATGGGCGGCATGGGCGGCATTATGGGCCTGATGCCCGGCATGGCCGGAATGAAGGACAAGATGGCGGCGTCAGGAATGGACGACAAGATGTTCGGCCGCCAGATCGCCATCATCTCCTCGATGACCAAGGCCGAGCGTACCAATCCCGACATTCTCAAGCATTCCCGCAAGAAGCGCATTGCCAAGGGCTCAGGCACCGATGCGTCCGAGATCAACAAGCTTTTGAAAATGCACCGCCAGATGGCCGACATGATGAAAATGATGGGCGGCAAGAAGGGCGGCGGCATGATGAAGCAGCTGATGGGCGGCCTGGCCGGAAAGATGGGTATGGGCGGCATGGGGGGTGGAATGGGCGGTATGCCGGATCTCAGCTCCATGGACCCCAAGCAGCTGGAAGCGTTGGCGCGCCAGGCTGAAGCTGCCGGTATCAAGCCACCACCGGGCCTTGGTGGCTTGGCAGGTGGAATGGGTGGCGGACTTCCCGGCCTGGGTGGTGGAAAATTGCCCGGTCTTGGTGGAGGCTTTCCCGGCCTTCCTGGTCTCCCAAAGAAGAAGTGAGGATAGCTGCCGATGTCCCTTCCCGTGTTTGATACCGCCATCAGACAGCAACTTGCCGGTTACCGCCAGTCGATTGACAATATCGACGCGGCACTGGTGCATATGCTGGCCGAACGCTTCCGCTGCACACAGGCAGTGGGCGTGCTGAAAGCCAAATACGACCTTCCGGCCGCCGATCCGGCGCGGGAGGAATATCAGATCGAACGTTTGCGGCAGCTTGCCAAGGACGCCCAACTCGACCCGGATTTTGCCGAGACTTTCCTGAATTTCATCATCAAGGAAGTTATCCGGCATCATGAAGCCATTGCGGCTGAACATAGCAGTCAAACGGAACAGACCGCCTGACGGCGGCCTCAACAACATACCGGACGCAACAGACCGCGCCGGTTAAAAACCAAGGAGTATACCCATGTCCCTCAAGATTCGTCTCGCCCGCGGCGGCTCCAAGAAGCGTCCTTACTACCAGATCGTTATCGCCGACGCCCGCAGCCCACGCGATGGCCGTTTCCTGGAAAAGGTTGGTTCCTGGAACCCAATGCTCGGCAAGGACAATGAAAAGCGCGTTGAACTGAACGCTGACCGTATCAAGGAATGGATTGCCAAGGGCGCACAGCCGACCGACCGCGTTCTGAAGTTCCTTGCAGAAGCTGGCCTGGCTGAACGCGCTGCACGCAGCAACCCTGAAAAGGCAAAGCCAGGCAAGCGCGCTGTTGAGCGTCTGGCTGAAAAGAAGCAGAAGGCTGATGCCCTGGCTGCTGCTACTGCCGAAGCCGCTGAATAATCGGTTTGAAATGATTTGACCGACGGGCGGCATGGTTTCATGTCGCCCGTTTGTCGTTTATCCTTCTTCCGCTTCTACCCAATTTCAAACAGCCCCCGACTGTCGCCAAGGACCTTCATCCGCCATGACCAAGCTTGAAAATCCCGTGCTGATGGCCGTTATCGGTGCCGCCCAGGGCCTCCGTGGCGAAGTGCGGGTGAAGTCCTTCACCGCCGACCCGATGGCGCTGGGCGACTACGGCAAACTGCATGCCGCAGATGGCCGGGTCTTCGAGGTGCTGGATATTCGTGAGGCCAAAACCGTTGTCGTGGTGCGCTTTCGCGGCATCAATGACCGCAATGCCGCCGAAGCCCTGAACGGGCTGGAATTGTTTATCGAGCGCAGCGCCCTGCCCGATGAAGAACTTGATGATGATGAATTCTACTATGCCGACCTCGAAGGTCTGGCGGTGGTGGATGCCGAAGGCAATAGCTACGGCACCGTGACGGCGGTATTCGATTTCGGCGCAGGCGATCTGCTGGAAGTGAAAGGACCGGGCAAACGCCCCGTTCTTGTGCCATTTTCCGAGGCCGCCGTGCTGCAAATCGATCTGGAGGAAGGCAAGCTGTTGATCGATCCGGAGGCAGCAGGCCTGAAGGACGACGGGAGCGAAGAACCGTTCAGCGCCGATGGCAAGCCGAAGAGCGGCGGCCGCTGATATGACATTTCAGGCAACGGTGCTGACGCTCTACCCGGAAATGTTTCCGGGGCATCTCGGCGTGTCGCTGGCAGGCCGGGCGCTGGAACGCGGCCAATGGGCCATGGAGGCGGTGCAGATCCGCGATTTTGCCAGTGACAAGCACCGCAGCGTTGATGACACGCCCGCCGGTGGCGGTGCAGGCATGGTGCTGAAACCGGATGTGCTGGCCAGAGCCATCGACAGCCTGGGAGACGACACCCTTGGCAGTGAGAGGCGCCCCCGCCTGCTGATGAGCCCACGCGGCAGGCCGCTCACCCAGAAACGGGTCCGCGAAATCGCTGGCGGCAGCGGCGTGGTGATCGTCTGCGGACGGTTTGAGGGTATCGACCAGCGGGTCATCGAAGCCCGCAATCTGGAGGAAGTCTCCATCGGCGATTATATTCTCTCAGGCGGAGAGCCTGCGGCCCTGACGCTTCTGGATGCCGTGGTGCGCATCATCCCCGGCGTGATGGGCAATGACCTGTCCGGCCTGCATGAAAGCTTCGAGGGCGGATTGCTGGAACATCCGCATTATACCCGCCCGCAAGTCTTCGAGGGCCGGGAGATCCCGGCAGTGCTGACCTCGGGCAATCACCGTGCCATCGAGGCTTGGCGCCAGGAGCAATCCGAGACACTGACCCGCGAGCGGCGGCCCGATTTGCTCTCCCAGGCTCCAGCCAATCAGCCCCCCACCAATCAGCCTTTGAAAAAGTAGTAGATCGCCAGCGACAGACCAGCGGCGATCACCAGCCAGCGCAGCAATGTCTGCGGCGCGCGTTTGGCCATATGCACACCGGCATAGCCTCCCAATGCCGCCGCTGGCAGCATGATGCCCGCGTGCAGCCACGACACTGCGCCAGCCGTTGCAAACACCAGGATGGCAATGGCAGCGATGACGATGGCCAGCAGGTTTTTCAGCGCGTTCAGGTGGTGATAATCGCCGCCGCTGGCAAATTGCAGCGAGGCCAGCATCATGATGCCCATGCCCGCTCCGAAAAATCCGCCATAGACGGAGGTGACGCCTTGCAGCAGCAATCCGAGCAGGTTGGCGGGATGCTGCTTATCAGCCTTGCGCCTCAGCCGGGGGCCAAGCGCAAATACCAGCGTTGCCATCAGCAACAGCCAGGGCACCAGGCGGCTGAAAGTGGGATTAGAGAGGGAGATCAGGATCAACGCACCGACCAGCGAACCCACGGCTGAGATTATCGACAGCAGCGCAGCACTTTTCCAATGGGCGGCAATTTCACGCCGATAGGCGAGCGTCGAGGTGATATAGCCGGGAAACTGGATGATGGAGGAGGTCGCATTGGCCGTGACCGATGGCAGACCCGCCAAAGTCAGCACCCCGAAGGTCAGGAAGGTCCCGCCGCCAGCAATGGCATTGACCACCGCCGAGAAAAACCCGGCGACAAACATCAGACTGATGATTTCGATTGACATGAAAGGCTCTCCCCGCGCCGTTATTGCAACAGCCCGATGCCTGCGCAAGTCAATCATCCGAGCAAAATTCTTGGAGCCAAGGGATGACAAGCAGGACCGATTGGTATAAGGGCAGGCGCGGAAACGGGTGTTATCCGTTAACGAGACTGAAAAGACCGAAAACAAAGAACTGCGAAACCGCTCCCGCCGCAAGGCGTCATCCCGAGGCTATGACCCAGGGATGAGGGATGAGCGCTCTGGCTGTTTCAGAAGAACTTGAAAAGGTTAAACCGATGAACATCATTCAGCAGCTGGAAGCCGAACAGGCCGCCAAGATCGAAGCCAAGCGCACCCTGCCGGAATTTTCTCCTGGCGATACGCTGCGCGTCAACGTCCGTGTCACGGAAGGCAACCGTACCCGCGTACAGGCCTATGAAGGCGTTTGCATTGCCCGCTCCGGCGGCAGCATCAACGAAAGCTTCACCGTTCGCAAGATTTCCTACGGCGAAGGCGTCGAGCGCGTTTTCCCGGTCTATTCGCCGCTGGTCGAAAGCGTCGAAGTGGTTCGTCGCGGTAAGGTCCGTCGCGCCAAGCTCTACTACCTGCGCGACCGTCGCGGCAAATCCGCTCGTATCGTTGAAAACACCGGCACCCGCGCCCGCAAGCTGAACGACGCCGAGCGCGCAGCACTTGCCGAGGAAAAGGCCCGCCTGGAAGCTGAAAAGGTTGCAGCAGCACAGGCTCTCGCCGCTGAAAAGGCCGCAGCAGAAGCCGCCGAAAAGGCTGCCGCCGCTGAAGCCGAAGCTGCAAAGGCTGCCGAAGGCACCGCCGAGTAAGTCCGGCATTATTATTTTTACAAAAGGCGGTCTTCGGGCCGCCTTTTTTGTTGCCACCCGCTCATTCAGCGCAGGGGCAGCACAGTCCCAGCGCAGGGGCAACCCTGCGGCCACGCGACGCAGGGCCGTTGCCAGACATTGATCTTGAAACATTGCATTCTCCCCCTTACTGCTGATCAGGCTGTGGCGGTTCGGCAAGAACCGGCACGATCAAGGGAAAGCGGATGCGCGCAAGGCGGATGACATGGCAAATGGCGGTGCACGTCTGGTGCATGATCGCTATTGTCGCCATTGGCTTTGCCCATAAAGCCCCTCAGGCTTTTGCAACACCGCAAATCCCAGCGGAATTTGCCGCGTATACCCTGCCGGATGGTTCGCTGCCGGTCCTGTGCATATCCAGCCAAACCTCCTTTACACCGGAGGATCACGGCAAAACGCACGGACATCTATTCCAAAGCGGCTGCGAAGCCTGCCGTATCGGCGCCTCCATCCTCTTGCCAATGCCCGCTGATACGATTGGCGTGGCGGCCCGAGCCAGTCTTGAAACGGCAAGTCCGCCTGTTCAAGCACCTGACATCGCGAGGCTCTTTCCCCCCAATAGCGCGCCCCGCGCCCCACCCCTTGGCTGATATCTGATCCGGCCATGCCGCTCTTGCGCGCTGCCTCTCTTGCAGCGGAGCGAGGAACGCCTGGCCATCGCCGGTAGCAGGATTTGGTCGAACAGGGTTCTTCCTTCGGCTAACGCTCTGATCCATCAGATTTCACGCCCATGGCCTGTGCCGTCGTGCCGGATCTCATGCCTTTGCATGTCCGCCCGTCGCATGTTTAGCAATCCAGCCATCGGGCACCCTTCCAAGGTTTCAACCATGTCCACCATTACCTCTCTGCCGGTCGAAAAGCCGGTAGCAACCTCAACCAGAGGATTTTACTTTGCCGCCTGGCGCTGGCATTTCTATGCCGGGCTCTACGTCGCCCCTTTCCTGATCGTGCTGGCTGTCACCGGACTGATCATGATGTGGAGCGCCACCCTGGTCGGACGCGATGGAGAAAAGGCTTTCACAGTCACCCCCACCTTGGCCCAGACGCTTGTCTCGCAACAGGCAGACGCCGCACTATCCGCCGTTCCAGGCGGGGTTATCGCGCAATATATCGCGCCAGCCACACCTGAAAGTGTGGCGGCCTTCAGGGTCAATCGGGGCCAGGAGTCCATGATGGTCGCCGTCAATCCCTATGACGCGCAGGTGCTGGGCCAGTGGAGCCGCCGCAGCGGACTTTACGACCTGGCCGACAACATTCACAGCGACCTGCTGATCGGCACGCTCGGCGACCGGCTGATCGAAATCGCCGCCGGTTTCGGCGTGGTGCTGATCATTACCGGGCTTTACATGTGGTGGCCGCGTCAGGGCGAGCGATTCTCGCAGATGCTGGTCCCCCGTTTTACCGACCGAGGCCGCCAGCTGTGGAAATCCCTGCACCGCACCATCGGCTTTTACGCCTCGATCCTGCTTCTGGTCTTTCTGGTTTCAGGCTTGAGCTGGGCGGGCGTCTGGGGCGAAAAATTCACCCAGGCCTGGAGCACCTTCCCGATTGGCAAATGGAGCGATGCCCCGCTGTCCGACGCCACCCATGCCGCCATGAACCATGGCAGTATCAAGGATGTACCCTGGACATTGGAACAGGCACCGATGCCGATGTCCGGATCTCATGCCGGTCACGCCGGACTGCCGGATGGAGAGGCCGTCACGTTGGACAATGTCATTGCCTATGCCCGGGCCATCGGTTTCGACCACCGTTTCCAGCTGAATTTCCCCAAGGATGAAAGCGGCGTCTGGAGCATTTCCCGCGACACGATGAGCAATGACAGCACCAACCCGCTGTTGGACCGCACCGTGCATATCGACCGCTATAGCGGCAAGGTGCTGGCCGATATCAAATATGAAAACTATGGTCTGGCTGGCAAGGCCATGGCGGCGGGCGTTTCCTTTCACATGGGCACGATTGGCCTGTGGAATCTGGCACTGGTCACCGTTTACTGTCTGGCGGTGATTTTCCTCAGCGTCAGCGGCATCGTCATGTGGTGGATACGCCGTCCGAAAGGCGCCTCACGGCTGATGGCGCCTGCCTATCCCGCCGACATGCGCCTCTGGAAAACCGGGGCCATCGTCATGCTGCTCACCTCCCTGCTGTTTCCCCTGACCGGCGCGGCGCTGATTGCCGTGCTGGTGCTCGACATGGTGCTGATCCGCCGGATCAGGCCGTTGAAAAGGGCATTGAGCTAAACCGACACTCAAAAGGGCGGCTCGCCGAAAGCCGCCAGCAATCCATCTCACCCAAAACCAAAGGACACGATCATGACTGTCACATCCAGAACACTGGCCACATTTGCCCTCTTCGCCTCCCTGGCCCTGACCGGCCAGGCCTTGGCCCACGCTCATCTGGCCAGCGTCGCCCCGACGGACAAGGCGACCATTGCCAGCGCCCCGAAAACCATCGACCTCAGCTTTACCGAAGGGCTTGAGCCGAAATTTTCCGGCGTCGATATCACCGGCCCGCAACAGCAGAAAATCAAGACCGGTGCAGCCGTGGTCAGCAAGGACGGCAAGGGTCTGAGCGTTCCGCTCAGTGAGCCGCTTGCCCCCGGCGCCTACAGCGTCGAATGGCATGTTCTGTCGGTCGATGGTCATAAGTCGAACGGTACGACCAGCTTTACCGTCAAGCCGTGACACCCGAACAGGTCAACATCCTCTGCCGCCTGGTGTTCGACGCCTGCGCGCTCCTCCTCTGGGGCGCGCATGGCTTTCTGTTGCTTGCCGTCGCCAAGGATCTTGCCAAGCATATCGAGCACCGTCTGGCCAGATTTTACCATCTCGCGCTCGCGCTCATGGTGATTGCCGGCATCGGCAAGATCGCCGCCCAGGCAGCCTTGCTCGGTGATGGCTGGCAAACGGTGACGCTGGCTCTGGTCGCCGACCTGCTCCAGGCCACGCAAAGCGGAGCGGCGCTCGGGCTACAGGCAGGGCTCACTGGCGCGCTCCTGCTGGTCTATTGCGTCTTTCGCCGTCATCGCGGCATCGCCGTAACGCTGTTTGGCGCCTTGGTCTTGATCAGCCTCAGCCTCAGTGGTCATGCGATTGCCGAGACGGGTGCGACCGGCCTTCTGCATCGCGCCAATCACAGCCTGCATCTTCTGGCTGCCAGCCTCTGGCTCGGAGCCTTGCCGCCGGTCGTGCTATTGCTACAGGCCATGCAGGATGAGCGCGCACGGCCGCCGGCGCTGGCGGCGCTGATGCGATTTTCCACCATAGGCCATATCGCCGTCGCCCTGACCCTGATCAGTGGCGCACTCAACGCCTGGCTGATCATCGGGGCCCATGCTGTCGATATCAGCATGCCCTATCAGAAATTGCTGCTCGTCAAGATCGGTACCGTTGCCGCCATGGTGATGATCGCCATCATCAACCGCTACGTCTTCGTACCGCGCATGCATCACAGCCCGGCAGGCGCGATCCGCGCTATCCGTATCGGAACGCTGGCGGAATGTGGGCTGGGTCTTGCCGCTGTCGCACTGGTCTCCGCCTTCGGCACGATGCAGCCGGGATGAAGGGCTGTTCGGGCCTCAAGTCCCTTGAAATGGAGGGATCATGTGTGACAGTGTTCGCTCGCCACATGGTCCAGGAGTTATTTTCATGTCTTTGCGCCGCACCGTTCTCGCCGGTCTTTCGGCTCTTTTGCTTGCCCCCTTCGCCGCCTTTGCTGCGGATCTGCCGGATCTTGGCGGCAAGACGGTGATCGTCGTGACCGAAAACGCCTATCCGCCGATACAATTTGTCGATCCGAAGAGCGGCAAGGCCATCGGCTGGGAATATGACGCCATGAACGAGATCGCCAAGCGGCTGAATTTCAAGGTCGAATATCAGAACACCTCCTGGGATGCGATGATCCAGGCGGTGTCCGACGGTCAATACAACATCGGCATGACCGGCATCACCATCAAGGAAGACCGCAAGGAGAAGGTCGATTTCTCCGATCCCTATATGCGCTCGCAGCAATTGATGCTGGTGCGCGGCGATGAGGCCCGTTTTACCGATGCCAAGAGCTTCATGGCCCTCGACAAAGGCTTGATCGGCGCGCAGCCCGGCACAAGCCCGTTCTACACCGCTGTCTACGAAGTGCTTGATGGTAACGAACAGAACCCGCGTATCAAACTGTTTGAAACCTTTGGCGCAACCGTGCAGGCCCTGAAGACCGGCGATGTCGATCTGGTTCTGACCGACAGCACGGCGGGCAAGGGCTATGTCGATGCCTCCGGTGGTGCCTTGAAAATCATCGGCGAACCGCTGGGCACAGAAGATTTCGGCTTCATCTTTCCAAAGGGTTCGGATCTGGTCAAGCCGGTCAATGCCGCCATCGCGGCCCTGAAGGCCGATGGCACGTTCGACGCCCTGAACAAGAAATGGTTCCTCGATTACAAGCTGGGTGATTGACGGCCAGGCAGTTTTCCATGGCCTTCCAGACCCTTCCGAACGGTAGCAAGCAGGATTTTCCCTGGTGGCTGGTGGCGCTTGGCCTTCTGGCGCTGGCGCTGGCCATCACCATCGCCGTCAACGATCTCTATACCCAGGTGTTCGAAACCGTCTCCCGCGGTATCGGCGTCACCGTTTTCGTCACGCTGAGCGGTTTTGCGCTCGCCTCCATACTTGGCCTGCTGATCGCGCTGGCGGGCATGGCCGATAGCATCGTGCTGCGCCAGGCCGCCCGGTTTTATATCGAGATCGTCAGGGGCATTCCGGTTCTGGTCCTGCTGTTTTACGTGGCCTTCGTCGGCGCACCCGGCTTCGTTGCCCTCTATAATACCCTCACCGCCCCGCTTGTTTCCTCCGGTTGGCTGGAACCACTTCAGGTGCGCGATGTCTCGCTGATGTGGCGGGCGATTTTTGCGCTTTGCATCGGCTATTCGGCCTTTATCGCCGAAATCTTCAGGGCCGGCATCGAATCCATCGACAAGGGGCAAATCGAGGCGGCCAAATCGCTGGGGCTGAACCGGACGCAGCGATTTCGCCTGGTGGTCCTGCCTCAAGCCATACGGGTGATTTTCCCGCCGCTCTCCAATGATTTCGTTGCCATGGTCAAGGATTCGTCACTGGTCTCGGTGCTGGGCGTCGCCGATATCAGCCAGGCAGGAAAGATCTATGCCTCCGGGTCCTTTCGGTTTTTCGAGACCTATTCCATCGTCGCCTATATTTATCTGATCCTCACCATCGGCCTGTCCCTCATCCTGCGGCGCGTGGAAAAGCGCATGCGGTCCCGCGATGGCCAGAGAACCTAAACGTCGCCAATCACCGCCCGATACCGGCGATACTCCTCGGCAAGACCAGGTCTAAGGCTATCGGCCACCGGCAGGATCGTCGCAAAGAGCGTTTCCGGATCGGCGGCAGTGCCAAGTGCTGCCACCGCATCCTTGACCTCTTGCGGATAAAGATCCGGCTGGCGGGCCACCCGATTGCAGAATACCCGTAAATTGAACCGGACATTGGCGCCGATCGCATCGTCACGGTCCTGGGCGGCCAAAGGCAGGTCACGCCAGCCAAGTAGGCTATGTACATCCAGAAACAACAGAAATTCATGATAATGGCGCGCCGTTGCTGGCAGGCCGACCTGCAACAGCAAAGCTTCGAACGAGGCCTCCAGCACAGCAGAAGTTTGCCACTGCCCCAGATCGTAGCAGTAAATCAGGGCCGGATCGTGCAGGACCTTGCCACAGCACAGGAAGGTCACGACGAAGCTCCAATCGCAATAAGCACCCCGCGTCGGATGGTGGTCATGGAAAATCTTCAGGATACCGGCAAACAGCTGGCTGCGGTAAATGCTGTAATAAAGAGCATTATTGCCACCAATGGAGTCGATATACTGCTGGATTCGCTCTGATGGCGTCTCCGCGTCCAGATTGGCTGTTACCACGTCGGCTACACCCGCATCGTCGCGCCATATCATCGTTTGCGGTCGCAAACCGATGACACCTGGCGGCAAAGCAAAGAGATCGCCAACCGGCACGCCATCGAGAACATAAATCGCGTCATCATCGGCAAATGGCATGAGGAACGGTGTCTCCACATGGTTGAGCGCGTTGACCAGATTGGCTATGGCATCTTCTGCGGTGGAATGCAGGTAACGAACGCGCGCGCCCAGGCCTTGCAGCCATTCCGCCTTGGCCGGATCGCCGGAATTGTCGGACACGATCAGCACGGCATCCAGCTTTTCCGCATAGATCAACGCACTTTCCAAGGAAAATCGGCTCTTCTCCAGCGATCGGCGGCTTGGAACAACAATTGAAAGCTGGGACATGCAGGGTTTTCCGAAAACAGGGCAACAGAATTTTTAAAGGAGAGGATGCCTCAGCATCTTCGAGACTTGGTATTCCTATAGAAAGGCAGTGTTTCCCCAGGCTGGATGACGTGCCCCTGCATCATACAGAAAACTGGCAGACCCTTTGTGGTCCGATGCTGCAAGCCTGAACGAAAGACAAGCCCTGCGCCAGACCAACGGTATATCGCCGGGCGATCAACAGGAGCGACAGCAGACGCGATGTCCGACAATCTTGCCGCAGCATTGGCGCTTTACGCCTCCGGAAACCTGGCGGATGCCTATGCCGCTTTGAAAAGCGCTCTGGCCAAAGACCCGGCTCCGGGGCCGAAAGCCTTGCTGGTCATGGCGCAGTGCTGTGCCAAGCTCGACCATTTCACCGAAGCCGCAGGATTGTACCGGCAAGCGGCAAGAATTTTGCCTGATCAAGCTCTCACCCTGACCACACTCGCGGACAAAATGGAACGATCCGGGATTGAGAAGGCGAGTGCACTGGAAATCCAGCGCCTCGAAACGTCCAGGCGGGCTATTCGCTCCGGTCCCTTTGATGTCCAATCCTGGCGAACCTATCGGACCGCTTTGCGACAGACGCTCAATATCGACGAAATGCGCATGAGCGACCAGGCGGTCCGGGATCGGCTGAACCGGCAGGAGGAGACCTATTATTCACTCGACAGCCAGACCGCTCATCTGAGTTGGTGTGATGACGAGACTTTGAACAGCCGCTGGAACAATGGCTTGCCAGCTCCGGGACCAGCTTCACGCGACTGGAGAAAACCAGCTGGCGAGACACTCAAACTCGCCTATCTGCTCGCCGATGGGCCAAGCGACGATCCACTTCGCAGGCTCACCCTGTCGCTTGCCGCCCGACACGACCGAGCCGCTTTCGAAGTATTGCTGATTTGCAACGAGCCGCCGGGACAAAACGAATTGGATGCAGAGATGACGGCTCTCAACCTCAAGGATCTCTGTGAGGATACGGCTTTGACTGCCCTGCGCGCGGCTGATATCGATATCCTGATCGATCCGATTGGCCATGGCGACGGCGGCCGTCCTGATCTGCTGCGGCACCGGATCGCACCACTACATCTGGCAATGGCCGGTCATCCGGGGGCAAGAACCGGGCTGATATGCGACTATATGCTCGCAAACAACGCAGTTCTGCCAAAGGAAGACCTCCGCCTCCATGGCCGGGCGATCTGCCATCTGCCGGAGACTTTTCTCGTAAGTTCTCCCATACAACAGCCACCTTCGCTGTCGCGCCAGCACTTGGGCCTGCCGGAAGACCGGGTGATCTTCGCGGCCTTTCACCCCACCGAGCAGATATCTCCACAAACCGCCGATCTTTGGCGCGACATTCTCCGACAGACGGAAAATAGCCTGCTATGGATATCCTGTGGTAATTACGCCCGCAATAATTTCAGCGCCTGGATGAAACGCCAGGGCATTGCCGAAAACCGGTTGATTTTTGGCAACCCCGCCAGATCCATGGAGCAAGTTCGCTGGATGACATTGGCCGACATCGCCATCGATTGTTTCCCCTACAATGACGGATTTTCAACACTCGCTGCCGTGCAGGCTGGTCTACCCGTGCCAACTTTTTCGGGCGGAAATTTCGCCAGCCGCGTTACGGCGAGCCTATTGCAGGCGTGTGGGCTAGAAAAGCTGATTGTCCGAGACGCCGATGCCTATGTCACTCTGTGCATCGATCTCGCCCGCGACAAGAGCGCCCGTGAGGCCTTGAAACAGACAATTCGTACGCAAGGCGCAAGATCGCCGCTGTTTGATGTCAACAGATTTATTCACCACCTGGAAACCGCCTATCATACCATGGCGGCGCGGGCGGCAACAGGCCTTGAGCCGCAGGATTTTTCAGTTCCAGTCCTGTAAACCTTGCTGGCGTCCTTGATCAAACCCAAGGCGAAGCCTTCAATCTTTGAATTGCCGTTTCGCTTGAAAACTGGTATCAGACCGGCATGGGATCTAAATTCGGATGTCTCGCGCCTGACATATTCGTCCTGCAAGACCACAAGCGTCTGCCGGCACGCTTTTTTGCGCGTATCGGTGCGGCGCTAGGCACTCAGCTGGCATAAGTCGCTCCTCGCGGTTCGGCCAGCGGCCTTTCACTGCGACAGTCTTGCAAACAACCTTTGACGCGGTCATATGACCCAATCCCTTTTCAACCCTTCGACGGATGAACAGCCATGAGCGCACCTCGTACCCTCTACGACAAGATTTTCGATGACCATCTGGTGGATCGCCAGGATGACGGCACCTGTCTTCTCTATATCGACCGCCACCTCGTGCATGAGGTGACGAGCCCGCAGGCCTTTGAAGGTCTGCGCATGGCTGGCCGCAAGGTGCATGCACCAACCCGCACACTGGCCGTCGTTGACCATAACGTACCGACCACACCGGATCGGGCCGAGGGCATCAAGAACGAGGAAAGCCGCATCCAGGTCGAGGCGCTCGCCAAGAACGCCGCTGACTTCGGCGTCGAATATTATTCCGAAAAGGACAAGCGCCAAGGCATCGTGCATATCGTTGGCCCTGAACAGGGCTTTACCCTGCCCGGCATGACCATTGTCTGCGGCGATAGCCATACCTCGACCCACGGAGCCTTCGGCGCCCTGGCGCATGGTATCGGCACGTCGGAAGTGGAACATGTTCTGGCCACCCAGACCTTGATCCAGAAGAAGGCCAAGAACATGCTGGTGCGTGTCGATGGCAAGCTGCCTGCTGGCGTCACCGCCAAGGACATCATTCTCGCCATCATAGGTGAAATCGGCACGGCTGGCGGCACCGGCCACGTCATCGAATTTGCTGGTGAAGCCATCCAGGCCCTGTCGATGGAAGGCCGCATGACCGTCTGCAACATGACGATCGAAGGCGGCGCCCGCGCTGGCCTGATTGCGCCTGACGAAAAGACCTTCGAATATATCAAGGGCAAGCCCCGCGCGCCGAAGGGTGAAGAGCTGGAGATGGCGCTTCAATACTGGAAGACGCTGCATACCGATGAAGGCGCGCATTTCGACCGCACCGTCGTGCTGAATGCCGCCAACCTGCCGCCCATCGTCTCGTGGGGCTCTTCGCCGGAAGATGTGATTTCGGTTCAGGGCGTCGTGCCGAACCCCGACGATATCGCTGACGAAAACAAGCGGACGTCGAAGTGGCGCGCGCTCGACTATATGGGCCTGAAGCCCGGCACCAAGATCACCGATATCGCCATCGACCGGGTGTTCATCGGCTCCTGCACCAATGGCCGCATCGAAGACCTGCGCGCCGCAGCCGCCGTGCTGAAGGACCGCAAGGTGGCTTCGACAGTTTCTGCCATGGTGGTTCCGGGGTCTGGCCTCGTCAAGGAACAGGCGGAAGCCGAAGGTCTCGACAAGATCTTCCTCGATGCTGGTTGCGAATGGCGTGAGCCGGGCTGTTCCATGTGCCTGGCGATGAACGACGACCGCCTGAAGCCGGAGGAACGCTGCGCCTCGACCTCGAACCGCAATTTCGAAGGCCGCCAGGGCTATAAGGGCCGCACCCACCTCGTGTCCCCCGCCATGGCCGCTGCCGCTGCCATTGCCGGCCACTTCGTCGATATCCGCGAGTGGAAGTGAGATAGTCTCGAACTTTTGATCAGAAGGGCGGCTCAAGAGCCGCCTTTCTTGTTTTCACTCAATGATTCACGTGAAATCAGAAGCTGGCGGTCATCGGATCGGGTCCAATGCGGGTCGATGAGCTGTCGAGCGCAGCGATCTCAGTCATGTCTTGTGGATCAAGGCTGAAATCGAACACCTTGAAATTCTCCTCGATGCGCGACGGCGTGACGGATTTCGGGATGACCACCAGCCCGCTTTCGATATGCCAGCGGATGATGATCTGCGCCGCCGTGCGGCCATGCTTGGCGGCGATCTTGCCGATCACCGGATTGTCCAGCAACTTGCCCTGGCCCAGAGGGCTCCAGGACTGGGTGATGATACCACGGGCCTGGTGGAATTCGCGGGCTTGCTTCTGCTGGAAATCCGGATGCAGTTCGATCTGGTTGATGACAGGCACCACGCCGGTTTCATCGATGATCGTCTTCAGGTGTTCCGCGTAGAAATTCGACACGCCGATGGAACGCGCCCGGCCCTCCTCCTTCAATTGGATGAAGGCCTTCCAGGTCTCGACAAACAGGCCACGATGCGGTGATGGCCAGTGGATCAGGTAGAGATCGACATAATCGGTGCCGAGCCGTTTCAGGCTGGCATCGAAGGCCTTGAGGGTGTTGTCGAAGCCCTGCTCATTGTTCCACAGCTTGGTGGTCAGGAAAATATCGCCGCGGTCGATGCCGAACGAGCGGATGCCTTCGCCGACACCCTCCTCGTTTTCATAGACGGCAGCCGTATCGATATGGCGATAACCCGATGACAGCGCCGAACGCACCGCAGGTGCCGCTTCGCTATTGGGTGTTTGCCAGACGCCGAGACCCACCTGTGGGATGCTGTTGCCGTCGGAAAAAGTAATATTGGATTGATCTGCCACGTAAGAGTCTCCCATTCGAGATCGGGGTTTAAGATCGGGCAAGGGCCATGACTGCCCTGGAAAAAGACAGAGGCGCAGCCGAGACTGCGGCTCGTTTGGGAATGCACATTCAAAGATGCCGGTTCCATAGATAGGCAAGCGTTGCCGCTTTCACACCCCGACAGACATCTGTTTGGATGGGAAAGGGATTTTTTACAAAACCGTGACGACAGTCTCTGGCGAAACAAACGCCAGCAGGCGACGCATGTCGGCGGGGCTGATCGCCACGCAGCCTTCCGTCGGGGCATAGTCCGGGCGGGCAATATGGAAAAAGATTGCAGACCCGCTGCCTTGTTTGCGGCAGTTGATGTTCCAATCCATCACCAGACAAACATCGTAAAGCCGGTCCTGTCGCTGCAACCGCTCATGACTGGGGTTGAAAGGCGCCTTGACCGGACGGTTATAGGCCGGATGGCCCGGCGCATCGCACCACAGCATATCGGCACGAATCGACCTCAAGGGCAGGCGTGAGCGTATCGCCCCACGAGGCTCCGCCCGAAAGTAGCCGCAAAGCAACCGCATCGATGCCCGTGGGGTTGCGCCATCGCCCTCGCGCTTGAAAGCCGTGATGCCCGACCGTCCGATGGCGGCGGGAAACCGCAGCGGTCCGGCCTGAACGATGGCCTGGCTCTTGCAACCGGGCTTGCGGCGCACCACAATACTGCGAAGACCTTGGCGCGGTTGAGCCCCGGCTCTGGAAACTGGGTTTGGCATTTCGCTCACGGAGTTTTGCTTTGTCGAACACTTTTCTTGTAGAGTGAGTTGGCTAGATAAGACAATGATTTCAAGAACAGTGCAATCTGGCCTGTTCGCTGCTTGGGAGTATATCAGGTATGGCTGCTCGGACGATCCTTCTGGTCGATGACGACGATGACCTGCGCGAAACGCTGGTGGAACAACTTTCCCTTTATGAGGAGTTTTCGATCCAGCAGGAATCCAACGCCACCAAGGGCGTGCAGGCCGCCCGCAACGGCCAGGTGGACCTGATGATCATGGATGTCGGCCTGCCTGACATGGATGGCCGCGAAGCCGTGAAACTGCTGCGCAAGGGCGGCTTCAAGGCCCCTGTCATCATGCTGACCGGCCACGACACCGATTCTGACACCATTCTGGGGCTTGAAGCCGGTGCCAACGACTACGTCACCAAACCATTCCGCTTTGCGGTTCTGCTGGCGCGCATCCGTGCGCAGTTGCGCCAGCACGAGCAGAGCGAGGATGCGACTTTTACCGTCGGCCCCTATCTGTTCAAGCCAAGCCAGAAGCTGCTGACCATCGAAGACGGCAAGAAAATCCGGCTGACCGAAAAGGAAGCGGCCATCATCCGCTATCTCTACCGCGCCGGGCAGAAAGTCGTCACCCGCGACGTGCTGCTGGAAGAAGTCTGGGGATACAACTCCGGCGTCACCACCCATACGCTGGAAACCCATGTCTATCGCCTGCGCCAGAAGATAGAACGGGACCCGTCCAACGCCGAAATTCTGGTCACCGAAAACGGCGGTTACAAGATTATTCCCTAAACGGACATTGAACGGACCCTGAACCGGAGCATTCTCGATGGCGCTGAGCGATGACATGCAACTGCTCTCATCCCTGGCACTGTTTCAGGGGCTGGAGCCGGACCAACTTCGGCTGATCGCCTTTGGTGCCGAACACAGGCCCATCGGCCAGGGCCAGCCGCTGTTTCGGGAACACTCCCCGGCTGAATGCGCCTATGTGGTGGTGCGCGGCCGGTTCGAGCTTTCCAACACGGGCCGCGATGGCAAGCCGCAAGTCGCCGCCGTGGCCGGTCCTGGCACCATGCTATCGGAACTGGCACTGGCCACCATGGTGGAGCGCAAATACACCGCCATCGCCCTGGAGGATTCCGAAGTGCTGCGCATTCCCCGCCCGCTGTTCCACCGGCTGCTGGAGGAATATCCAAAGCTTGGCCTGGTCATGCAGGAGCGCATCCGGCAAAATCTCATGGCACTGGCGACCGGTGCAAAGGGGATGGAAGAGCGTTTTCGGTAACACGCGACGGCTCACCATGTCGCATTGTCTGGTGGGGCAGCAGGACTGCATCATCGTTTTACCGTGAGGTTCACCCCCCTCTGCCTTGCCAGGCTTGGCCCTTCGCATGGCTCCGGGCGTTCGTCAGTACAATCGATCCACTGGATCGATTGTTCGGCTACGCCGACCCTTCCTCACCCCACCTCAAGGAGGGAGATCGGATAGACGTAGCCGCTCATTCTTCGGAAACATTGGCGATTTCCGACGGTTTGTTCAGATGGCTTGAAGCGAGCGGCCAACTCCGGGTCGATCTCCCTCCTTGAGGGGGAGATGCCTGGCAAGGCAGAGGGGGGTAAACGGCATATCGAAGCGACAATATCATGTACCGTCGCCAATCAATCACAGCAATTACTGATACTTCTATATATCGTGGTTCTCCAACCGCTCCTTGCAGGCCAGTTCGACCGCACACTGCAACTGTGTGATATGCTCTACCAGCCAAGCCAATTCCTCATCCGCAATCTCATATTTTAACGAGTAACGGGCTTCGACATAAGCGCGACGCAACCTTTCGAAACATCGGCGAGCAAAACGGCTATTGCGCGGCCAAGCCTCAATCAATCGTGCATCAAGGCCTTCAGCTCTTGATCGTAATTCTTTAAGATCATGCAGCTTGGGAGTGTATAGCGTTAACACCAAAGACAAGCAGTGATAAAGCCGCTCAACTGTCTGATGAAGCTGGAAAGCTGCCTGCTTGTGATAACCTCTGAGCATCGCTTCTGATGCCAGCTCAAACTGGCGGGATGCATCCAGAAAAAAATCGTCAAAATAAGCCTGCGCCTGAAGCCGTCTCTCCTCAAGGTCCAGAGGTTTTGGTGTCGTAAGTGGAAAACCCGGCGCTTCATAGAGCGGAATGCCGTCACGAACGATATCGATGAAGAAGGGCTGGCCACGCGACAGACGATCATTCACATCCTCAAGGGAATGAACGATGAAACTAACAGGAGTTTTCAAGCGCTTGGTCGCCACTTCCTCCCGTGTCAGATGCTCTTCCGCACCTCGCCAGAACTCATCCTCGTCGGCAAAAACCTCGGTATTGACCACCACCAGCAGGTCATAATCGGAATAATAGCCGCTGGCATGATCCTCGACCCAATCGCCACGCGCATAGGAGCCGAACAGGATCAGCTTGAGGATACGGCCGCCCTTGTTTTTATCGGAAAGCCTGCCCTTTTGCGCGGCCTCAAATTCATCGAAGAGAATGCGGACCACCCGCTGCAGCTCGCGCTGCTTGCGGGCGGGCAGATGATTGAGCCGGTCCTGATCCATCCACCCCTCCGTTGCACTCAAATTGACATCAAAGCGCGAACTGCACCGTCACCGGCACGTGGTCGGACGGCTTTTCCCAGCCGCGCGCTTCGCGCAAGATCTCGATGGTTTTCAGCGACGGCAACAAATCTGGTGATGACCAGATATGGTCGAGGCGGCGGCCCTTGTCGGCGCTGTCCCAGTCCTTGGCGCGGTAGCTCCACCACGTATAGAGTTTTTGCGATGGATCGACCAGCTGGCGCATCAGGTCCACCCAGCCACCCCGGTCGATCACGTCAAGCAGGCCTGCGGTTTCCACCGGGGTATGGGAGACGATCTTCAGCAGTGCTTTATGGGACCAGACATCATGCTCCAGCGGTGCAATATTCAGGTCGCCAACCAGGATAGCGGACGTCTCCGGCTCGGCGCTGGCCGATAGCGCCTTCATTTCCTCGACGAAATCCAGCTTATGGCCGAATTTCGGATTGATGTCCCGGTTGGGCTCATCACCGCCCGCTGGCACATAGAAGTTATGCAGGCGAATACGCCGCCCGTTCCACTCGAAAATCGCCGAAATATGGCGGCTGTCACCGACGCCACAGAAATCCTGCCGGTGATCTTCGGTCAAAGGAAATTTCGAGACGGTGGCAACGCCATGATAGCCCTTCTGGCCATGCAGAATGGCATAGGGATAGCCCAGCGCCTGAAACGCCTCCAACGGAAACTCATGGTTCTGGCATTTGATTTCCTGAAGGCAGAGAATATCCGGCTGGCGCAGTTTGAGAAAATGCTCGACGATGGGCATACGCAGCCGCACCGAATTGATATTCCAGGTGGTCAGGGAAAAAGTCATGCCGGGTTCCTTCAGCGCCGGACCTTGCCCGGCATCGCCGTCTTCCGTCTACAGCATCGAACCGGACAATGGAAAGGCTTGAAATTGACGATCTCGGAATACATTCGCAAGATGCGGCATCTTTGCAGGCTCGATCAAAGCATGACGCTGCCGGAAAAACCAAGACACTCTTGACCGAGACTCGGGCAGAAACCAAGCCTCGGTCAGCGATGGGTCAATCCGTCAAACCAAACCCAAACGGATACAATTCGCCACCCTCCAGCGCCGATCCGTCTGGCCTGGTGGTTTCCTTGAAGCCGGGCATATCGGATCGATTGTAGGTGACGGCGTCCTTCGTTCTTGGCAAGGCAAACGGCATCTTGCCCTGCGGCTTGACCTTGCCGGAGACCAGATCCATCATCGCAACATCCGTGACACCGAAGGTCGCCATGATTGCGCCGGCATTTTTCAGTCCGCTGGCCTCGTCCAACACATAGGGCGCCCGAAAATAGATGCTTAGAACCACTTTCTTCGGATCACCAATCTCGGCCATCACCGCCTTGATGTCCGCAAGGGACGGAGACATGCTGCGAGAGGTCTGGCTGGCCATGCCGGTGAAGCTGATGTCATCGACCTCCCACGGCAAGGCACCGCCAAAGATCAGCGCCGGTGTATCGGAGCACGTCGCATTGATTGCCGGATAGAGACGGCAAGGGTCCTGGCTTCCCCATGTTTCCCCCGCACCGGGCAATCCCGCGGGAGTTCTATGGGCAGGATTGTTGCCGCTGGCGTCACTTTTGCTGTCATAGGCTGCACCGCTATCCTTGACCAGAACCCGGATGACTGCATAGTCAGCACCCGCAGCGCTTGGCCGGGTCTGGCCCTTGCTGGCATCATAATTGCCGTCGGTCACCTTATAACCAAACGTCTCGACATCCGCCTTGCCCATGCCCATCGTATAAACCTTGGCACCAGCCTTTAACGGCAAAAGCTTTCGGCCATCGGCCCCTGTCTGGTTTTGCAACAGGACAATCGACTTCCTCTGGATGTCCAACCCCTTGGCACGGCTATCCTGCGCACCAATCACGGTATTGGCCTTGCCCGCGTCGATATAGGGATTTTCAAACAGACCGAGCTGGAACTGTTCTTGCAGCAAGCGTTTAACCGCCTCATCAACACGGGCTTCACGCACCAGGCCCGAATCGACCAGATCAGTGATCGTCTTGTTGGTGTGGAACCCAGAGAGAATATCAGTGCCACCGTTGATGGCTGTCGCCACACGGTCCGCTATTGTCTTGCCTTCCAGCCCCCAGGCCCTGGTATCGACAATGCCCGTATCGGAATTGACATAGCCCTTGAAACCGAGTTTTCCACGCAGGAGATCGGTGACGATCTGCTTGTTGAACGCAAAACCAATCTGGTCGTAGGTCACGCCCTCGTAGGTCAGGTTGATCGGCACACCGTAATACGGCATGATCGACGACACCCCGCTATCGATTGCCGCCCTGAACGGCTTCAGGTGATAAGCGAAGGTATCACCAGGATAGATCTGGTTCTTTCCGAAGGAATAGTGCGGGTCCAGGCCCAGTTCCTGCGGGCCGCCGCCCGGGAAATGTTTCAGGGTCATTGCCACCGCAGTCTTTGGATTGACCGGCCCACCTTGCAGGCCATTGACCAGCGTCTTTACGATATTCGCGGTCAAATCGGCGTCTTCGCTGAAGGTTTCATGAACCCGATACCAACGCGGTTCAGTGGCCAGATCGGCCATATAACCATATAGGCCGCGAAGGCCGACGGCATTGTATTCCGCTCCCATCACCTCGGCAAAAGTTTTGATATCGGCCATGTCGCCAGTCGTCGGTGCCTTGCCGGTCTTCCGCGATTCCTCGCCCAAGGCGGCGGCGGCCAGACCGGCTTCCTTCGGGAACTGCGTGAAAGCACCAGAGCCTGCCGAAATGCCGAAGCGTGGATCGGCTTCAACGTGATTGCGCGCATTGTCCTTGAACACCGCCGGAATGCCCAGGCGGCTGCCCTCTTCCATCTCCTGGATGATATTCGAGAAAGCGGCCAGCTGCTGCGGCGTAACAACGTAGCCGCCGCGACTATTGGCTGGCGGACCATCGCAGGATTCTGCCTTTGCAGCGGCAACGGAGCGCAGGATGAAGCGCGTCATCTTCTGGCTGACAATATAGTCCACGGCCTTCGCATCAATTGCGCCGCCGCAGCCGGCATTTAGCGTGTCGATCATCAACATGCCGGCTTTTTCCTGCCGGGTCATCTGTGACAAGAGGTCGGCTGCCCGCTGCTCGGCACTCAAGCGCCAGTCCTCGTAAGGATCAAGCC
Source organism: Allorhizobium sp. Av2 (assembly GCF_021462805.2). NCBI lineage: Bacteria > Pseudomonadati > Pseudomonadota > Alphaproteobacteria > Hyphomicrobiales > Rhizobiaceae > Allorhizobium > Allorhizobium sp. Av2. The sequence goes on from NZ_CP192696.1 coordinate 3,262,625, forward strand.
CGCCATTGGCATTCAGATCCTTGAACTGTTTCCCTTCAATGGTGATGATGCTCTTCGCACGCGCACTCAGTGCCGGTTGACTGCTTGTGGCCATGGTCTTGCCATATGCGCCAAAAGCAACCGTGACGCCAGCCACAGCGCATAGCGCCAATATGGGCGCACGCGTTCTATTGTTCATGGGGGCCTCCTCCAAAGCCAAATTCTTTACGTCACGCGCAATATTCCGATCCGGATGTTTGCAATCAATTGCCCGCCGGACATGGGCGGAAAATCCTCCGAAATTCCACTCGATTCTGATCGCACTCCTCCCAGGCACGATCAGAAAAAAGCCACGGCAGTAAAGCATCTTGCGCATGATGAACCGCAAGATGCGCCAATGTGATCCGTTATATGATAACCGTAGCGTTCAAAAAATCGAAACGCAACTCTATATCTATCTCTGAAATGCGCGACAGCCTGTCAGGTTCAGATTGAACCAGACGGTCTCACGCTTCTCTTGTTTTCGTTGGTCTTTTCGGGAAAATCGAGTTCCAGTTTATCCAAAGGCAACATCTAACCGCGATTGCGGATATCGTCATAGGGAACTTCGAAGACTTTTTCATCGAAATTGACGCCCTGCTGGACGTTAAAGATCATCACCGACGTGTCCTTGCCCTGCGCATCGGTCACCGTCCACTGCCGCAGCTCGAAGGTCTTCGGGTCGAACATCAGGGTAATCGTCTGGTCGCCAAAAATCGACTTATCGCCCAGCACGATGGTGGTCAGATCCTGCTCTTCCTTGACCTGCCGCACCATCTGATGGCCGAGATCGATGCGGTCGGACAGAAGCAGGCTCAGCGGCGTTTTCGACAGCGGATAGACATCCCAGGTCTTCATTTTCAGGTTGCCGATTGCCACGTTGCGGCCATCGGAAATCACCCGCATCGGCGACGGCTGCTCATAGTTGAAGCGCAGCTTGCCGGGCCGTTCGATATAGAATTTTCCGGCTGTCTGTTCACCGCGTGGGCCAAACTGCACGAACTCGCCCATCATGGTTTTCACCGAGGCAAAATGATCGGCAATCCTCTGCGCGGCGCTGGCCTGGGCCTGGGCATATGCGGGTGATACTGTGGCTGCCACAGCGATCCCGGCAGCCGCCAGGCCAATAAATCCCCGGCGGCCAATCATCCCTGTCATGCCTGCCGGGGCAAACGTCTTCTTTTGCATTCTTTTCTCCTTTTGCCCCTGTTCCCTACAGCGCAAACCGGGCGCCATGGTGACAAACACTGGATCGTGAACGCCGAAACGCCTTTCAGCGCCTGGACGTTCCACACCAGCCCGTCGCCGTCACCGCTCGATGTCAGCTTCCGTTGGAACGAGGATTTCGCGTTTGCCCGCATGGTTGGCCGGGCCGATAATGCCTTCCTGTTCCATGCGTTCGATCAGCGATGCGGCACGGTTATAGCCGATGCCCAGCCGACGTTGAACATAGGAGGTCGAGGCTTTCCCATCCCGAAGCACGACGGCGACGGCCTGATCGTAAGGATCGTCCGATTCGGCCAGATTGCCGGTCCCTGCCGGTCCACCGCCTTCGTCGTCGTCCTCATCGATGGTCACGGCATCAAGATAATCCGGTGCACCCTGGGTTTTCAGATAGGCAACGATGTCTTCCACCTCATTATCCGAGACGAAAGGTCCGTGAACACGCTGGATGCGTCCGCCGCCAGCCATATAGAGCATATCGCCCATACCCAGCAGCTGTTCGGCGCCCTGCTCTCCCAGAATAGTACGGCTGTCGATCTTGGAGGTGACCTGGAAGGAAATCCGGGTCGGGAAGTTCGCCTTGATGGTGCCGGTGATCACGTCCACAGATGGACGCTGCGTCGCCATGATCACGTGAATGCCAGCCGCGCGCGCCATCTGCGCCAGGCGCTGCACCGCGCCTTCGATATCCTTGCCCGCCACCATCATCAGGTCGGCCATCTCGTCGATGATAACAACGATATAGGGCATGGGCTGCAAATCGAAGGTCTCGGTCTCGTACATGGCCTCGCCGGTCTGCCGGTCAAAGCCGGTCTGCACGGTGCGGGTCAGCACTTCACCCTTTTCAATCGCCTGCTCGACGCGGCTGTTGAAGCCGTCGATATTGCGCACGCCGATCTTCGACATCTTCTTGTAGCGCTCTTCCATCTCGCGCACCGTCCATTTCAAGGCGACGACAGCCTTTTTCGGATCGGTAACGACAGGCGAGAGCAGATGCGGAATACCGTCATAAATCGACAGTTCCAGCATTTTCGGATCGATCATGATCAACCGGCATTTCTCCGGTGGCAAACGGTAGACCAGCGACAGGATCATGGTGTTGATCGCCACCGACTTGCCCGACCCGGTCGTACCGGCCACCAGCAGATGCGGCATCTTGGCGAGGTCGGCGATCACAGGTTCACCGCCAATGGTCTTGCCCAGCGCCATCGGCAGCTTGGCTGTCGAGCCGTTGAAGTCGCGGCTACCGATCATTTCCCGCAAATACACGGTTTCGCGGGTTCTGTTCGGCAATTCGATGCCAATGGCGTTGCGGCCAGGCACGACGGCAACACGGGCGGCAATAGCGCTCATCGAGCGGGCAATATCATCGGCAAGACCGATAACGCGGGATGATTTGATCCCTGGCGCTGGCTCAAGCTCATAAAGCGTGACAACCGGGCCGGGCCGCACTTCGATAATGTCACCCTTGACGCCGAAATCCTCCAGCACACCTTCCAGCGTCCGGGCGTTGTGTTCAAGCTGGTCAGCCGACAGGCTGGCATCCTTGGCAACCGCACGCGGTTCGGCCAGAAGCTGAACCGATGGCAGTTGGAACCCGCGCGCACCTCTTGGACCAGCGACCGGAGCCGGGCGCGGACGCTCAGCAGGAGCCGCCGCGCGGCGGGCAGAAGGCTTTGCAGCCCGATCTTCGTCTTCATCGTCGAATAGGATGTCATCAGCCGAGCGCCCACGGGTGCGCAGGTCAAAGGGTGGCTCGTCATGCGCGTCGTCCGGTGACACCGGCGGCGATGCAATACGGCGACGACCCGCACTCCGCTCACCCGGCTCAAAGGACGGATCGGCACGGTGGTCCGGGCGTCCAGCCTGAACCGGCATGACCTCATCATCGTTGAAATCATAGGGCTGGTCGAAATCCGAGCGCTCGCGCCTTTTTGGCTTCAGACCGGCGAGACGCCGCATTCGGGCCTGACCGGTATACCAGACATGGGCGAGCGCACCAGCAGCCAGCGCGAAAGGCCCGGTACGGTCATCATCGTCTTCATCCTCATCGACGATAGGCACGGCCTTGCTCTTGCGGGACCCCGCCTGTGAGCTTGCGCGGGCAGCCAGAATTTCCGCTTCGAAATCATCCTCTTCATTGCCGATGATACCAGCGGCAAACAACATCAGCCACAGCATCGGGGCGATGAAGATCACGCCCAGCACCATGGCAAAGGTTCCGGTCGGATAGGCTCCGACAAACAGTGCGGGAAAGCGCAGAATCATGTCGCCGATCACCCCACCGATCCCGTTGGGAATCGGCCAGGTGCCGGGCGGCGGAAAACAGCCAAACACGGCAGCGCCCGCAACCGCCCCGGTACCCCAGGCGGCAAGCCGACGTGGCAGGCGGGCGATCTTGCGGCCCGAAATCAGCGAAAGCGACCAGGCCAGAACCGGCAATAGTGCCGCAACCGATGCAAGCCCGAAAAACTGCATGGAGAGATCAGCGAACACAGCGCCGGGATAACCGAGAATATTGGTGGGCGCCCGGCTGGTCGCATAGGAAAAACTGGGATCGGCAACATTCCAGGTGGCCAGCGCGGCAATGGCTGCCACCAGGCCCAGGAACAGGGCAAATCCAAGCAGCGCCAGGAATTGCCGCATGATGAAACCCATCACGATCATCCGAGGCGACCGCTCTTCCAATATTGCCAGCGTGCTTCTGCTCATAGGTGTTCGCCTGCCAGTGCAATTTCAACAAAACTTGGAAACCGGATGCGCCGGGCAGGACCCGAACCGGCTTGCGAAAGGTGAGATTACCAGAACACGGGTTAACGCTCCTTTAACCATGGATAACCCATCCGGTCGAAAGCCCGCCTTGCCATCGTGGTGCAACCAGTCTTTCGCTATGAGCGTATATAGAGCGCGATTGTCCAGAATCAAAAAACCCGGGCACGAGGCCCGGGTTGGTTTTCTGGTAACGAAGCACCTTGATCGCCCCCCCAAAGGGAAGCAACAGGGATCAGGAGTGATAAGCAGCTTCACCGTGCGAGGCGAGGTCGAGACCTTCGCGCTCGGCTTCGACCGGCACACGCAGACCAACGATGACATCGACGATCTTGTAGAGGATCGCAGAGCCGATACCGGTCCACAGGACGGTGATAACCACAGCCTGAAGCTGCACCATGACCTGGCCACCCATCGTCTGTTCGCCGACATAACCGACGCCACCCAAGGAAGCGCTGGCGAAAATGCCGGTGGAAATAGCACCGAACATGCCGCCAATGCCATGCACGCCGAACACGTCAGCCGTGTCGTCATAGCCGAACTTATTCTTCACGACAGAAACGAAGAAGTAGCAGAGCGGCGAAACGATCACACCCATGACGATGGCGCCCATCGGGCCGACAATACCGGCGGCAGGCGTGATGGCAACGAGGCCAGCAATCATGCCGGAGGCAGCGCCCAGCATCGAGGCCTTGCCGCGGGTGAAGGATTCAACCACGCACCAGGACAGGATAGCCGCAGCCGTGGCAATAAAGGTGTTGACGGTGGCGAGCATCGCACCGCCGGAGGCTTCGAGGTTGGAGCCGGCATTGAAGCCGAACCAGCCGACCCAGAGCATGGCGGCACCGACATAGGTGAGCGTCATGGAATGCGGGGCCATCATGTCCTTGCCATAACCTGTGCGCTTGCCGACCAGAATCGCACCAACAAGACCGGCAACGCCAGCATTGATGTGAACGACTGTACCGCCAGCGAAATCAAGGGCGCCGAGACCGAAGAGATAGCCCTTGGCATCCCAGACCATATGGGCGACCGGGAAATAGACGAAGGTGACCCAAAGCAGGCAGAACAGGATCGCAGCCGAGAACTTGATGCGTTCCGCAAAGGCACCGATGATCAGAGCAGGCGTGATCGCTGCGAAGGTCATCTGGAACAGCATGAAGATATATTCAGGAATGACGACGCCCTTGCTGAAGGTAGCAGCCGTTGTAGTGGTGTCGACGCCAGCCAGGAACATCTTGGCAAAGCCGCCGAAGAACGGGCTTTCGCCGCCGCCGAAGGCGAAGGAATAGCCATAGATGACCCAGACGATCATCACCATCGCGGCGATGACGGTGCACTGCATCAGCACGGACAGCATGTTCTTGGCGCGCACCAGGCCGCCGTAGAATAGACCAAGACCCGGAACCGCCATGAACAGAACCAGGATGGTGGACAGGAACATGAAGGCGGTATCGCCCTTATCGGGAACAGGAGCAGCTGCCGCCGCAACGGCTGGCGCTGCATCCTGCGCAAAGGCAATCGCCGGTGCCATCAAGGCCGCCGATGCAGCCCCGAGGCGCATAGCTTGAGATTTGAATGTGGAAAACGACATCTATATGAACTCCCCTTGACGGCCGGTCTTACAAGGCTTCGGTATTGGTTTCACCGGTGCGGATACGCACCGCCTGATCGATCCCGTAGACGAAAATCTTTCCATCGCCGATCTGACCGGTCTTGGCAGCAGAGGCGATCGCTTCCACCGCCTTTTCGGCAACATCCGTCGCCACTGCGACCTCGATCTTCAGCTTGGGCAGGAAGCTCACGGCATATTCCGTGCCGCGATAGATTTCCGTGTGCCCCTTCTGCCGTCCATATCCCTTGACCTCCGTGACGGTCAGGCCTTGGATACCGACAGCCGTCAGTGCTTCGCGCACTTCGTCCAGCTTGAACGGCTTGATAATGGCCATCACAATCTTCATCTGGTTTCCCATCCTCTGGTTTATCCTCGGCGAAAAACGCCGTCTCTCCTCGACGCCGACCTACGACAGGGGGCAGCGACTGTCATCCTACATTCAAACCGTGTGCCAAGTTTCAGGAGACAGGTAAGCTATTGAAATAAAAAGACTATAATGGAGAACACCAAAAAAAAGGCACAGGAATGGGCGAAAACATGGTTTTTTTTGTGCAAATTCAAAAAATCGCACAAAATTTAATCATTTGCCTTTTTCCGAATCAAGCCCTCCTGGGCAACGGAAACAACCAGCTGGCCTGTCCGCGTATAAATTGAGCCTCTGGTCATTCCCCGGCCACCCGACGCGCTGGGGCTGTCTTGGGAATAGAGCAGCCAGTCATCGAGCTTGTCGGGCTGGTGAAACCACATCGCATGGTCAAGGCTGGCGGCCTGGATCCGCTGGTCGAAAACAGAAACGCCGTGGGCATAGAGCGCGACATCCAGGAGCGTCATGTCCGAGAGATAGGCCAGCACGGCTGCCTGCAGGCGGCGGTCGTCCGGCACCGTACCCGTCATGCGCACCCAGATATCGGCCTTTGGTTCCAGCTTGTCCTTTGTCAGATAATGCAGGAAGGAGGTGGGGCGAAATTCCACCGGCCGCTCTCTTGCCCAATAGGCCCGGATATGGGCGGGCGCTTGCGACAGAAACATTTCGCGAAATTCCCGTTCACCCATCAACCCTTCCGGCGGCGTCACATTGGGCATGACGAGCTGGTGGGAATAGCCTTCTTCTTCCTGCTGAAAAGAGGCCGACATCGAAAAGATCATCTGGCCGTGCTGGATAGCAACGACCCGACGAGTCGAAAAGCTGGCGCCGTCACGGGTGCGCTCGACCTGATAAAGAATTGGCACCGCCGGATCGCCTGGACGCAGGAAATAGGCATGCAGGGAGTGAACATAACGCTCGCCATCGACACAGCGCTGCGCTGCCATCAAGGCCTGAGCGATGACCTGGCCGCCGAACACTCTCTGCCACCCAACCTGAGGGCTGATGCCTCGGAACAGATTCACCTCCAAGGCCTCCAGGTTCAGCGTTTCGATCAGTTTTTCCATCGGCGTGGCGGAATTTTCTGTCTGCGGCATTTTGGAAAAGCTCCGGCGGTAGGAAGTCGGGTCCAAGTGATCTATATAAGACCCGAAGCACGATACAAGCTGCAAGGGAGTAGATGATGGCGGATCTGGTTGTAGTCGGAGGCGGATATGTCGGTCTCTCGGCGGCGCTCGCCGTCAAGCGCGCCGCGCCGCATCTGGACGTGACGGTAATCGAAGCAGCCCCCGAAGGCCAGTGGCGCAAGGACCCACGGGCCTCGGCGGTGATTGCGGCAGCCACCAAAATGCTGGAGGTTTTCGGCGTCTGGAGCACGATTGCGCCGCAATCCCAGCCGATCAACCGGATGATCGTCACCGATTCGCGCACCAGCGATCCGGTCCGGCCCGTCTACCTGACCTTTGACGGCGAAGTCGAGGAGGGCAAGCCCTTCGCCTATATGGTGCCCAATGTCGCCATGGTCGGGGCGCTTCTCGACGCTGCCGGAGAGGCGGGAATTTCCATTCGCCATGGCGTCAAAGCCGCAGGCTTTTCCGTGAACGGCCATAAGGCCGAAGTCGCGCTTTCCGATGGCACAACCCTTGACTGCCGTCTGGTTGTCGCCTGTGACGGTGTGCGCTCGCGCATCAGGGACATGGCGGGGATCAAGACCGTCACCTGGGCCTATGGCCAGTCCGGGATTGTCACCACGGTCGAACATGAGCGTCCTCATCAAGGGGTGGCAGAGGAGCATTTCCTGCCCGCTGGCCCCTTCGCGATCCTGCCCTTGACCGGCAATCGCTCGTCGCTGGTCTGGACTGAGCGCAGCGAGGATGCGGACCGGCTGGTGGCCGAGGACGACCTGATGTTCGAAACCGAACTGGAGCGCCGTTTCGGCCACAAACTCGGCGCTATCCGTGCCACCGGCGACCGGCGCGCCTTTCCGCTGGGATTGACGCTGGCCCGCTCTTTCATCGGGCCACGGCTGGCGCTCGCAGGGGACGCCGCTCATGGTATTCATCCGATTTCCGGCCAGGGCCTCAATCTTGGCTTCAAGGATGTGGCCGCGCTGGCGGAAACAATCGTCGATGCCGATCGCCTCGGCCTCGATATCGGCGACCTCACCGTTCTGGAACGCTACCAGACCTGGCGTCGCTTCGACACATTCCGCATGGGCGTCACCACCGACGTGCTGAACCGGCTGTTTTCCAACGATATTACGCCGGTCAGAATCGCCCGGGATTTCGGGCTCGGCCTGGTGGAACGGCTGCCAAAACTGAAAAGCTATTTCATTTCCGAGGCGGCAGGAACAGCGGTGAAGGGCGGTCCGAAACTTCTGACCGGTCAGGCGATCTGAAACAGACTGTGACTGGCGACTGGCGAGGCCAACGGCCTCAAGACAGCGCCTTCAGTCTTCAATCTTGCGGGCTTCCGAGACCAGCATGATCGGAATGCCATCGCGAATGGGATAGGCAAGCCGTGCCTTTTCCGAGACCAACTCGTTGTTTTCCCGGTTAAGGGTCAAGCGGCCATTGGTCAGCGGGCAGACCAGCAATTCCAGCATTTTCGGATCGACACCGTTCATCCGCTGATCCATGGCTGCGCTCCCTCATTGTTTGTCGCTTCACCGTTACTGTAAAACCGGCTCCACATCGCCGAAACCACGTGCCAGATAAATTTCAGTAATAGCAATCAGCGTTTCCGTGCGGCTATGCAGATCGGTAGCCTCCAGCAAGGCCTGTTTTTCAGCAGGCGTGAAAGGTGACATCATCGACAAAGAATTGACCAGGGTCAGATTGCTGGCGCGCTGGACGCTCTCCCAATCCGCTTCCAGCTTGTTGGCATCGAGATAGGCCCGGAACACCGCGAGCAACCGATCCCGATCCACGCTGTTTTCCTGACCTTCAGCCGCGAGATCGGCCATGAACGGCGAAATTCGCACCGTGCGGAATGGGTGGGTGGTTTTCAGCTCTTCGCTCAGCCTGAAACGGCATATTCCACCCAGCGACAGAATATAGCGGCCATCGCCCGTCTCGGCGAAAGAGGTGATCCGACCGATACATCCCATGCTGCATAGGGCCGGAATGCCGGTGGCGATCTCATAGGGCTCGGTCAATGCCGGCTGAATCATGCCGATCAGCCGATTGCTGCGCAGCGCTGCATCGAACATTTCCAGATAGCGCGGCTCGAATATATTCAGTGGCAATTGCCCACCGGGCAGCAGAAGAGCTCCTGCCAGCGGAAAAACCGGCAATGTTTCCGGAAAATCAGCCGCCGTCAGATATCGCGCATTGCCGACCTGCATTACAACCTCCTGAAAGAGCACCGAGCCAATGCCCTGTCGCTCTTTAATTCCTTATAATGTGGCATGCGCCCGGCAAATCTCAAGATGCGCCTGCCACAGAACACAACTTCCGCCCGCCTGAGCATATAGGGATCAGCCCTTGAACAGGGCTCGTCCCATTCTCTGCCTTCAAGCCCGTTACGAAAACAGGATCGAAGACAGCTTGCGCCGAGCCTGAATGGTGGCCGGGTCCTTCGGACCCCAGACCTCGAAAAATTCAACCAGTTGGCGGCGAGCGCCATCGTCGTCGAAGGTCCGGTCTTTTTTCATGATCAATAGCAGATGATCAGCCGCGTCTTCGCGCTTGCCCTCGACATTGCGGATCTTGGCGAGCTTCAGCCGCGCCTCGTGATCGTCAGGGTTAAGTGACAGTTGCTGTTCCAGCGCCACTGGGTCACCCAGCTTACGGGCCTCCTCGATTTGCTCCAGTTTTTTGGCCACGGCCTGAATTTCAACGGCTTTTGCCAGTTCTTCAGGCAGACCATCGACAATCTGGCGCACCCGTTCATGCTGGTTGAGGGCAAGCATGCATTCGGCAATACCGGCAACCGCCCTGGCATTTTCCGGATCGGCCTGCATAACCGCTGCATAGAGCTGGGCAGCGCCGTCGAAATCGCCGTCATCGTAAAGCCCCTTGGCTTCTTCCAGCACAGCCTCGATTTCCGCCGCCTGATCAGCACCGCCGTCTGGTCCACCCAGCTTGTCGATGAACTGCTTGACCTGACTTTCCGGCAGCGCGCCCATGAAGCCATCGGCAGGGCGGCCATCGACAAAGGCGACGACGGCAGGAATGGACTGGATACCAAGCTGACCGGCAATAGCCGGATGGTCGTCGATATTCATCTTGACCAGCTTGACCTTGCCCTTGGCCTCATTGACCGCCTTTTCGATGATCGGCGTCAACTGGCGGCAAGGACCACACCACGGCGCCCAGAAATCCACCAGAACCGGCTGGCGGCGAGATTCTTCCAACACATCCTTGGCAAAGCCCTGGGTGGTCGTATCCTTGATCAGACCACCCGCGGGCGCTGCTCCTGCAGACGCTGGTGCTGCCGCAGCAGGCGCCGTGCCGAATTGCGCATTGGCCGTCATCTGCCCGCGATAAGAGCCGCCGTAGGGATTACCAGAATTGCTCATCACCATCTCCCGCCTGTTCCTGACAGCCCGGGCGTTTTGCAAACGCATTCCAGGTGCCGCCTTATTTCCACCGTCCGCAATTTCCGTTTCATACAGCAACAGAGATCGGGAACCATGTCGCAGCCCTTGTCCCGGCCACATGATCTTTGCAGGGTTCCTTGAATTTCAATGAACCATGTAAGCGTTTAAATCGTGCCTCAGGCCGTGACTTTCAAGACGTTTGCCTCATGTCCAGTCGCCATCAGAAAGCGCAGGAGGTCGTCGCGGCCAATCGAGGTTGTAGCGTCATTCGACAGCGGATGGCAATTGATGATCTCATGCTGCATCAGGTCTGCATCAAGAACGAATGTCACCTTGTTGCCCGTGTCGTTTATTGCGCCGAACGCCGTCACCGAGCCGGGGACAACCCCCAGATACTCCATCAGCTTTTCCGGCTTGCCAAAGGACACCTTGCTGGCCGCACCGATCAGCGTATGGACGGTCTTCAGATCGACAATGGCGTTTTCCTCGACCACCAGCAGGAAGAACTGATCCTTCTTGTCCTTGACGAACAGGTTCTTGGTATGACCGCCAGGGATCTCATCGCGTAGGGACACCGATTCTGCCACGGTAAAGACTGGCGGATGTGACACTGTCCGGTGCTCGATACCCAGGCTATCAAGAAAGGCAAACAGGTCTGCGGGTGATTTCGGCACAATCTCTGTCATGATGGTCCTGCTTCAGAATATAGTCTCGGCGGCACACTGCGGTTAAACGATATCAAGCGATCTCCTTCAACTGTTTTATGCGCCGATCGTATATTCAAACAGTCCCTGACCAGCCCTCATTTCCGGCCCTCACAAAACGTTCAAAATTCTCATTGCCACAGAATAACTTAAGCCTTGATTGGAAAAAATCTTGGAGCCGCCGTCATTTCCCTGTTGCAATCGAAAAGCAGTTGGGCCATATACCGCCCGTCGCCGCAACACAGCGACCCACGGTTCAGCGTACTACCCCGGACCGGTGGATAATGAGCGGGCGTAGCTCAGGGGTAGAGCACAACCTTGCCAAGGTTGGGGTCGAGGGTTCGAATCCCTTCGCCCGCTCCAATTTTCCAAAGATAAATTCAGATATATGATTTCCCGAAAGGGAGACAGTGCTTTTCTGTATCCGGTTGCGCAGTTTGGACTGCAAAACTGACGGCGTTAAAACCTTCCCTGATAAGCTGTCATAACGTGCCCTTGGCAAAAGTGGCACCGCCAAACGCGATCCGAATGGCGACACCGAAATTTGAAGTGCGTCAGGACGCCCGTATCGGCTTATGTCCCATCACCCTGCCAATGATGATGACCAGCACGCCAGCAATGGCAAGGCAAGCCGCCAGGAAGAACATCGGAGCAATCGTGCTGCCTGTCTGGTCGCGGATCAAAGGCACGACATTTTGGGCAACAAACCCTCCGAGATTGCCGACCGAGTTGATGGCCGCCAGACCGGCTGCGGCACCGGCCCCTTTCAGAAAGCGCGATGGCAGGCTCCAGAACACCGGCTGGCCTGCGAAGATCCCGGCGGCGGCAAGGCACAGAAACGCAAATTGCAACACCTGGTCTGTCAACATAGCCGACATCACAAGACTGACGGCACCGACAAAGGCCGGAATGACGATATAAGGTGTCTTGTTCTCTGTCCGGTCAGCCGCCGACGGTACGACGTAAAGTGCGATGGCAACCGCAACCCAAGGGATGATGTTGATCAGGCCATTCACCGTATTGGACACGCCAAAACCCTTGACGATGGTTGGCAACCAATAGCTCAAACCATAGGCGGCCAGCGGAAAGCCGACATAGCAGAGCGACATCAGCAGCACGCGCGGATTGATCAGCGCCTTGAAGCCATTGTCGGCATTGCTGTCCATTCCGGTGTTTTCAGCATCCAGCCGTGCCTGAAGCCAGGCTTTTTCAGCATCCGTCAGAAAATTCGCCTTGGCTGGGGTATCGGCAAGATAGAACCAGGTGACGATACCGGCCAGAACCGCCGGAATACCGGTGGCCAGAAACACCCACTCCCAACCCTGATAGCCCAGGAAACCGTCGAGATCGAGCAATACGCCGCCCAGGGGCGCACCAATGGCATTGGCAAGGGCGCTGAAAATCATGAACAGGCCAACCATCCGGCCCCGATAGTCTCTTGGAAACCACAGGGTCAGCAGATAGAGCACGCCCGGAAAGAACCCCGCCTCGCAGACGCCCAGCAGAAAGCGCAGGATGTAGAACATCGTCGCGTTCTGGGTATAGGCAAGCGCAATGGTTACAGCGCCCCAGGACACCAGAATGCGGGCAAACCACCGGCTGGCGCCGAACCGTTCGAGAAAGAGATTGCTCGGCACTTCAAATAGAAAATAGCCGATAAAGAACAGTGATGCCCCAAGCCCATAGGCATATTCGCTCAAACCCAGCGCATCGACCATTTGCAATTTGGCGTAACTGACATTCTGCCGATCAATATAGGCAATCAGGTAGAGAAGCCCCAGAAACGGCATCAGCCGCCAGGTGATTTTTGAAATCAGTGCTTTTTCGGAAACCGATGCTTTTTCAGAAACCAAGTCATGTCCTCCCACAACCGTCCCCTCCCCGCCAGCTGCTGCGGGGGACGGGTGATATAAACATGATTACGCCTTGATTGTTCCAAGCACAACTTTAGATAAATGCGTTCAGAAGAGGATCAACTCACTGAAAACACGTAGTCTGTTTCCTGCCGCAGGGTTTCACCGGGCCGCAGGACAGCACTTGAGAAACCGGCTTGGTTGATGGCATCCGGCCAGATCTGGGTTTCCAGACAGAAACCGGCATAAGCACCGTAGCGACGGCCCTCAAGTCCGGTAACCGGTATATTGAGGTAGACCCCCGCGTAGAATTGAACGCCGGGTTCGGTGGTGCGCACTTCCATGGAAACGCCGGACTTCAGGCTGCGGGCCATGGCGACGCTACGCTTGGCCACCCGTGTCTGCGACAGACAGAAATTGTTGTCGAAGGGGACCTGAACACCGTCTTCTGTGCGACGCATGACGCCCATCTGCCTGAAATCAAACGGCGTACCGATTACCGGGCGCTGCTCTCCGGTCGGAATCAGACGCTCATCGACAGGCAGGTAGTGGTCGGCGGCAATCATCAACTCATGATCCAGCATGTCAGGCGAATCATCCAGGTTGAAATAGGAATGCTGGCAGAGATTGGCGAGCGTCGGCGCGTCCGTGGTCGTCTCATAGACCACCGCCAGCACACCGTCATCCTGGAGGTGATAGGTCGCCCGGATATGGGCATTGCCGGGATAGCCCGCCCGGCCCGCCGGATCGGTGATCTCGAGCACCACCCGGTCACGGTCCAGATCGGCAATCGTCCAATTGCGCCTGCCGATACCGTCGCTGCCACCATGCAGATGGGTGAGGCCGCGCTCGTTGCATTCCAGCTGATAGTCTTCACCGTCAAGGGTGAAACGTCCGTTTGCAATGCGATTGGCCAACCGCCCGGGCGTCGCACCAAAATAGGGAGAGTGGATGGCATAGTCTTCGAAATGCTCGAAACCCAGCACCAGCGGTGCCACATGGCCTTCCATCCTGAGATCCTGGATCACCGCACCCCAGGTCAGCACCCTGGCCTTCAGGCCACCGCCATGCAGCGTGACCTGCTCTACCGTTTCACCCTTGGTGGTCGTGCCAAATTCCAGACGCTGCATATGCTTCCTCACCCTTGCATCGACGGTGCCTGCCTGAGGCGGGCGCGTCATCGTTTCTGCTGTGTCACATAGGTTTATTGCATAATTCCTCAAACCGAAATCGATCAGAGATAAAATATCCAGCAACCATAAGGCGTTACAGCAGGTATCAACGCACCATAGACGATGCAAGCCGGGTTAGCGCGACAGCTCTCGTGCCGCATCCTCCAAGCCGCCAAGCGTCAGGGGATGCATTCGCCCGCCCATGAGACGGGAAATCAAACCGATAGAATGGGTATAGGCCCAATGTTCCTGCTGCATCGGGTTGAGCCACAGACATTTGCGAAAATGCTCCGTGATGCGCGAAAGCCAGAGGGCGCCGGGCTCACCATTCCAATGCTCCACCGATCCGCCGATCATGGTGATCTCATAGGGGCTCATCGCCGCATCTCCGACGAAGAGCACCCGGTAATCCGGCCCATAGGTGCGGATAATTTCTTCCGTCGGGATGACGTCGGTCCGGCGGCGGCGATTGTCTTTCCATACCCGTTCATAAAGGCAATTGTGGAAGTAGAAATGCTCCATATGCCGAAATTCCGACCGGGCTGCCGAAAACAACTCCTCCACGCCTTTGACGTGATCGTCCATGGAGCCACCGATATCGAAGAACATCAGCAGCTTGACGGCATTGCGCCGTTCCGCCTGGGTCTTGATGTCAAGATAGCCATGCTCCGCCGTCGCGCGGATCGTGCCGCTCAAATCAAATTCGTCCAACGCGCCTTGCCGCACGAACCGTCGCAGCCGCCGTAACGCCACCTTGATATTGCGGGTGCCAAGCGCGACGGAATCGTCGAGATTACGAAATTCCCGCTGGTCCCACACCTTGACGGCGCGGCGATGGCGCGATCCGTCCTGACCGATCCTCACCCCTTCCGGATTGTAGCCATAGGCCCCGAAGGGCGAGGTCCCCGCTGTGCCGATCCATTTCGAGCCGCCCTGATGGCGCTCCTTCTGCTCGGCCAACCGCTGTTTCAGCGTTTCCATCAGCCTGTCGAAACCACCCATGGCTTCGATCAGTTTCTTGTCTTCGTCGGACAGGTGTTTTTCGGTCAGCTTGCGCAACCATTCTTCCGGCAGAGCGGTCTCAGACACACCCGCCTGCGGCCAACCGGTCGCTTCCAACCCCTTGAAACATTCGGCAAAGGCCAGATCGAAACGGTCGATATGCCGCTCATCCTTGATCAGCGTCGTGCGCGCCAGATAATAGAAAGCCTCAATGTCGAAATCGACAAGGCCGCGCTCCACCCCTTGCAGCAAGGCCAGATATTCCCCGAGGGAGACCGGGATTTTCTGTTGTTTGAGCTTGAGGAAGAAAGGCAGGAACATCGGCGCTCAGAGCGGTTGCTGATAGATGATGAAGGGGGTCTTGTCCGCCACCTGATCATAGAGGCGCCGGGCCGTGCTGTTAAACTCCTGGGTCATCCAATAGACCTTGCCTGCGCCTGCTTCCACCGCCGCAGCATTGACCGCTGCAATCAGCGCCCGACCAATACCCAGCCCACGCACCTCAGGATCGACATATAGATCCTGAAGATAGCAGACATCGGAAATATACCAGCAGGACCGATGAAAAACATAATGGCTAAGGCCCACAGCTTTACCCTCAGCCACAGCCAGGAAGCCGCGAAATTCGCCAGCTCCCTGCCCCGTCAGCCGGGCAAAGGTGGTCGCATAGACCTCTTCCGGAAGCTCCGTTTCGTAAAAGGCGAGATAGGCGCGCCATAGGCGGCGCCAGTCTGCCTCGTCGTCATTAGTCAAAGGACGGACCAGAAGATCCCCAGTCATTTGCCGCACTCCTTGCCGATATCGTTCAAATCATAGCTGGTGGTCTGATACATCTCGTTGATCCAGTTTCCAAACAGCAGATGCGCATGGCTGCGCCAGCGGTTGAGCGGCGTCAATGTATCATCGTTATGGGGAAAGTAATCATATGGCAGGCGGATCGGGATGCCAGCGCTGACGTCGCGGAAATATTCATCGGCCAGCGAGGTGGAATCATATTCAACGTGATTGAACATGTAGAGCCGATTGCCCTTGTCCTCCTGCACCAGACACACGCCCATTTCATCGGATTCCATCAGGATGTTCAGGTCCGGTACTTTTTCGATATCGGCGCGGCGCACCTCCGTCCAGCGAGACACCGGCACCTGAAAATCATCCGAGAAGCCGTTGAGATAAATGGAGGACGGCGCCAGATTGCGGTGGCGGAACACGCCGAAGGCCTTTTCCTTCAGCCCATGTTTCGGCACCTTGTGGAAGTGATAGATCGCCGCCATCGCCCCCCAGCAGACATTCATTGTCGTGTGAACATTGGTTTGCGTCCAGTCGAGAATCTGCTGCATCTCGCTCCAATAGGTGACGTCTTCAAAGGGCAGCGTTTCCACCGGCGCACCGGTAATGATCAGTCCGTCGAACTTGCGGTGCTTGACCTCTTCCCAGGTCTGGTAGAAGGACAGGAGATGCTCTTCGGGCGTGTTCTTGGCCTTATGCCCGCCAATCCGCACCAGGGTCAGTTCCACCTGCAATGGCGATGCGCCGATCAGCCGGGCAAACTGCACCTCGGTCTTGATCTTGTTGGGCATGAGATTGAGCAGGGCGATCTGCAACGGGCGAATATCCTGACGGATCGCTGCGGTTTCCGTCATGACCCGCACACCCTCATGAACGAGGGCGTCGAAGGCGGGGAGCGTATCGGGAATCTTGATCGGCATCGGCTTTAAACTTTCCTGTCACGGCACGGTGCGGCAGCTTTGCTATCGCCATCGGCCTCGGAAAGTCTTGGATAACTTGCCTCGGCCCTTTAGCAATTTATTTTACGTGGCTGCAAGCCGGCCGGCCAAATCACCACGAGAAGACAGCTATTTACGCCTTCACCCGTTACGAATCAATGAAAACATAAGCTGCACCGCAGCAAGGATCAGCGTCCGTCCCGCGCTCCATCCCGGCGGGCCATGAAGGCAAGCCGCTCGAACAGATGCACGTCCTGCTCATTCTTCAAAAGCGCGCCGTGCAGTTTGGGCAGGGCATTGGCGGCATCGCTGCGCAAATCGACGGGATCGACCTCATCGGCCACCAGCAGGCGTATCCAGTCCAAGGCTTCCGAGGTCGATGGACGTTTTTTCAGGCCCGGCGTTTCGCGGATCTCGTAAAACCGGGTCAGGGCCGCCTGGAGCAGCCGCTGCTTGATGCCGGGATAGTGAACCTCGACGATCCGCGCCAGCGTCTCGGCATCTGGAAAGCGGATATAATGGAAGAAACACCGACGCAGGAAGGCATCGGGCAGCTCTTTCTCATTGTTGGAGGTGATGATAACGATCGGGCGCACCTGCGCCTTCACCCGCTCGCCGGTCTCATAGACGTGAAACTCCATCCGATCCAGTTCCTGCAACAGATCGTTGGGAAACTCGATATCGGCCTTGTCGATCTCATCGATCAGCAGCACGGTCTTTCTCCCCGCCGCAAAAGCCTCCCAGAGCTTGCCGCGCCTTATATAATTGCCGATATCGCTGACACGCGGATCTCCCAGCTGGCTATCGCGCAGGCGCGACACGGCATCATATTCGTAAAGCCCCTGCTGCGCCTTGGTGGTGGATTTGATCGTCCATTCGATCATGTCGAGACCAAGAGCCGCGGCAACCTGGCGGGCCAGCTCGGTCTTGCCGGTGCCTGGCTCCCCCTTGACCAGCAGCGGCCGTTCCAGCGCGATGGCCGCATTGACGGCCACCGTCAGGTCCTTGTCGGCGATATAATCCGCGCTTCCGGTGAATTGCCCGGCAAATGGCATGATCTCTCCAATTCATCGTGAATTTCGGTGAAAGTAATCAGCGGCACAGCCAGCGACAAGCCAGTGCAGGCCAATCTCTTCACAAATAAAGCTTGTATTTTGTTTGAAATCTGCCAGTTTGGCCCCCACATCCTGCTCGACCATTCAGGATGGGGTCACCTTTTCCGGCAGGAAAGCGCTTTGGCCCCGAATGGGCATGAGTTAAACTTTCCTCTGCCTGACTGAGCTGCAAGACCGGACGTTCCGGTTTTTGTCTGTGCCGCTGAACCGGGTGCGGTTCGATGGCAGGATTGGGCAGGGACTATTCGTTTTTGCAGCGGCACGTGAGCGCCGATATCGGCGCACAGCGCTGCAAAAATCCGCACCGCGCCGTTCGCACTGTTGTCCGCATCTTTTCGCCCCGGCGAAACCAAAGCGGTTTCCCGGCGCATTTTCGTTTCGGCATTTGATCCGCGAGCAGTAGTCCTGCAAGGAGACCGGCATGACGGCGCATTTATACAAGACAGGCGACATGGTCGTGCTGAAAGACGGTCCCGTCAGGCTTTCCCGGTCGGTCGGCGTGTGCAAGGTGCTTGCCACCCTGCCGGAATCCCAGGGCGCTCGGCGGTATCGGGTTCGCTTCGAGAGCGAAACGTTCGACCGGTCGATTGCCGAGGACGAGATCGATGTCAGCCGTTCGCCACGGTCAGGCACGGCCTCAAAAACACAAAAGGCCGGCGGGGCCTGGGCAACGCCAGTCAATTCGAAATAACCAGATTATCATCCTCAACCATCAAAGGAGAGACAGTGCAGGTACTCGTCAGGGATAACAATGTTGAGCAGGCATTGCGCGTGCTGAAGAAGAAAATGCAGCGCGAAGGCCTGTTTCGTGAAATGAAGGCCCGTTCGGCCTATGAAAAGCCGTCGGAAAAGAAGACCCGCGAAAAGGCCGAGGCCGTGCGCCGCACCCGCAAGCTGGCCCGCAAGAAGCTTCAGCGCGAGGGCCTTCTGCCTGCGCCGAAGAAAAAAGTTTTTGCACCGCGCGCCCAAGGGTAAGGGCCGAAGGGCAAGGGACACATCGCCCTTGGCCATGAAATCGAGACCGGGCAAATCCGTGCAGGTCTCGAATCCTTTGTTCCAGGCAATTATGCCTCGGGCAATCGGACTGGAAAATGCCGCAGGCGTTCCGTTGATCACGGAACGCCTTTTGCATTTGGCCTCAGATGCGTTATGGCATGGCCATGACGGAAAGCACCTTCACCATTCTGCTCGGCGGTCCCCTCGCCATCACGCCCCGGCTGCTCGGCACTGTTGCAGGAACCCGCGCCATTGCCGCCGATGGCGGCATGCGCCATGCCGAACCGCTGGGACTGACACCTGAGCTTTGGGTGGGTGATTTCGACAGTTCCGACGATCTGCCCGCAGACCGGTTTCCGGATATCCCGCGCCTTCCCTATCCCGCCCGCAAGAACCTCACCGATGGTGAAATCGCCATTGAAGAAGCCCGCAAGCGCGGCGCGACCTCTCTCCTGCTGGCGGGCGCGCTTGGGGGAGAACGATCCGACCATGCGCTGATGCATCTGCTGCTGGCGGTGGCACTGGCGGCCCAGGGGCTTGATCTGCACCTCACCTCCGGCGAGGAAGAGGCGTGGCCGCTTCTGCCGGGCAAAACCGTGACCCTGGACCTACCGCAGGGTTCGTTGTTTTCTATTCTCGGCTTTTCCGCGCTGACCGGGCTGACCATCGCCGGTGCCCGCTATCCATTACAGGGCTTCGATCTACCATTCGGATCGTCCCGCACCATTTCCAATGTGGCCGAAGGTCCGGTAACGCTGTCGCTTGGCAGCGGCGACGCCGTGATCCTTGCCCGCCCTTATGACATGACCGGAGCGTGACCCTTGGCACCGCCAATCCTGAAACTTGACAATATCTTCCTGTCCTTCGGCGGCGCACCGCTGCTCAACGGCGCTGGCCTGCAAGTCGAACCGGGCGACCGAATCTGCCTTGTCGGCCGCAACGGCTCTGGCAAGTCCACCCTGATGAAGATCGCTGCGGGTCTGGTCGAGGCCCAGTCGGGCGAAGTGTTCCGCCACCCCTCGGCCACCATCCGTTATCTCGAACAGGCCCCGGATTTCGGCAGCCACGCCACCGTGCAGGCCTATGCCGAGGCAGGCCTTGGCCCCGGCGACGACCCGTACCGGGTCACGTATCTGCTGGAACATCTGGGTCTGAGCGGCCAGGAAGATCCGAAAAGCCTGTCGGGCGGTGAAGCGCGCCGTGCTGCTTTGGCGCGGGTGCTGGCACCGGAACCCGACATCCTGATGCTGGACGAGCCGACCAACCATCTCGACCTGCCGACCATCGAATGGCTGGAAGAAGAGTTGCGCAAGACCCGCAGCGCTCTTGTCCTCATCTCCCATGACCGTCGCTTCCTGGAGAAATGCTCGACCGCCACCGTCTGGCTGGATCGCGGCCTGTCGCGCCGTCTGGCGCGCGGCTTTGGACATTTCGAGGAATGGCGCGACAAGGTGCTGGAAGAAGAAGAGATCGAACAGCACAAGCTGGGCAAAGCCATCGAGCGCGAAGAACATTGGCTGCGCTACGGCGTAACGGCACGGCGCAAGCGCAATATGCGCCGGCTTGGCAACCTCCAGACCCTGCGCGCCGACTATCGCGGCCATAAAGGTCCGCAGGGAACCATCCTTGCCAGTGCCACCGAGGGCAAGGAAAGCGGCAAGCTGGTGATCGAGGCCGAGAAAATCACCAAGGCCTATGGCGAGCGGACGATCATCGCGCCGTTTTCAATCCGCGTGCATCGCGGCGACTGTATCGGCCTGGTCGGCCCGAATGGCGCTGGCAAAACCACGCTGTTGAAAATGCTGACCGGTCAACTTTCGCCTGACGAAGGCACGATCAAGCTCGGCACCAATCTGGAAATTGCCACGCTCGATCAGAAGCGCGAGGATCTGAACCCTGATGACACGCTGGCCAATTACCTGACCGACGGACGCGGCGAAAACCTGCTGGTCAATGGCGAGCAGAAACATGTGACCGGCTATATGAAGGAATTCCTGTTTCAGCCGGAACAGGCCCGCACCCCGATCCGCAACCTGTCCGGCGGCGAGCGGGCCAGGCTGATGCTGGCGCGGATCATGGCCAAGCCCTCCAACCTGCTGATCCTCGACGAGCCGACCAACGACCTCGACATCGAGACGCTGGACCTGCTTCAGGAAATCGTTACCGGATATTCCGGCACCGTCATTCTCGTCAGCCATGACCGCGATTTCCTCGACCGCACCGTGACCTCGACCATCGCCCCCGCCAATCCGGAGGCCCCCGATGGCCGCTGGATCGAATATGCCGGCGGCTATTCCGACATGCTGGCGCAGCGCCGGGGTGTGGAAGACGAGCGCAAGCGCATGGAAAAAGCGGAAAAAGCCAAGACGCAGGACAGCGGCGGCAAAAGCGCCGATACGACAGCCAAGAACAAGGGAAAACTGTCCTTCAAGCAGAAATTCGCGCTGGAAAACCTGCCGAAGGAAATGGAAAAGGCCGAGAAGGAGATCGGTCTGCGGGAGGCGAAAATGGCCGATCCCAACCTGTTCGTGAAGGACCCCGCTACCTTCAACAAACTCGCCGCCGAAATGGAAGTGCTGCGCCAGTCCATCGCCCGCATGGAAGAAGAATGGCTGGAACTGGAAATGCTGCGCGAAGAACTGGAGGGGTAACCCAAGCGCTCTATAGCAGCGTGCGCAAAGGTCCGGTCTAGAGCATCGGACCGATGCTCTAAGTTTTTGTTTACGCATCGGATTTATCCGAAAACCGGTTCCCACTTTTCGGTCCGATGCTCTAGCGCTTTACATGTGTGGCATGACGCCTTGCATTCCCAATGCCTGGAGGCACAAAGACATTTCCAGGCATTGGCTGTAGTGCTTTATATCTGCTGCATAATTTTCTCTTTAAACCGATTCCGGTTTAAAGAATGATGCAGTAACCATTATTTGGTTTTGAGCAGCCACATCTTGCCGGCCATGGTGATCCGGCGGGAATCTTGCTCGGCTTCTTCCGCCGTATTGCACCGTTCCAGCAGGCCCAGGTCCGTCAGTTCCGTCACGGTCGTGGTGGTGAGGAACTTGATCTTCTGCGGCCGTTCCTTGAAACGGTCGGTCCGGGAATAGGTCACCTCTGCGTTCAGATGCGTCCATTTCTTCAACGGCTGGGGATATAGATCGCCGTCCTTGGCAAGCTTCAGTCCGCGGATCTGCGTGGGTGTCAATTCGATCATATCCAGCCTCTAGTGGGACCATTTCCAGCGCCAGGGACGCTCCAGGAAATGCTCTGTCTCTTTTGTGTTATACCAAGGCCCGAAGACGCGCATGCATCCCTGCCTTGAAAAAAAAACGACCATCTCAAGTGCCTTACAGGCTTGAGATAGTCGCAACGGAATACCGACTGCCATTGTGAACGGCTATTGGCATGATGCGGTGGCACGTGGAAAACGGCCCAATGAATTCTGATATTGCGAGCGCCCGTGCAGAACGCCCCGAGGGCGATGTCATAGTCAGCTTGGCGCGCAATTTCGCTTTTTTAATCCATATCTGGTTTAAAGATTATGCAGTAAGCTTCTGTGGGCAGAGAGTCTACTGGATAATTCCTTAAATCGGACGAGATGATACCCGCTTTAAGGCGTCATGCTGTCGAGCAGGCCTATTCCGGCACCGGCACGTCCATCCGTTCCAGATGCAGGATGCGCGGCGATACCGCATCGATGAAGCCCTGGGCGCGACCGATATAGATCAGCGTCGCCTCCTCTAACTGCGTCATCACGCCGGTCAGGATCGCCACCGTTTCCGGCTCCACGCCATCAAGCACATCGTTGAACACCACCCAACGGGGCTTGCGCAACAGGATATGGGCAAAGGCCAGCGCCATCTGCTCATCCTTGTCCAGCACCCGGTCCCAACGCTGCCGCTCGTCCAGCGCGCTAGCAAGGCGGCTGAGTTTCACCGTCTTCAGCGCCAGCGCCATAGCCTCCTCACCATAGGTGGAGGCATCCTCAGGATAGGCCAGAATGTCGCGCAATCGTCCCTCCGGCAGATAGGGGGACTGCGGCACGAACAGGATATGATCTTCCTGCGGCAGACGGATCAAGCCTTCGCCATAGGGCCAGAGTCCGGCGATGGCATTGAAGAATTGCCGCCGGTTGATGCCGGGATCGCCGTTAACCATCACATGTTCACCGGCAAGGATGGTGGGATTGTCCTCTTTCAGATGATAACCGCCCCAATGGGCCTCAGCCTCGACGGGGGTGCGGATATAGACATCTTCGAAAGCCAGTTCGCCCGGCTTTCCGGCCTCCACCCGGATCTGGCCTTCCACCGTCTCGGTCAGCGCCGGTTCGATCAGGGCGGCGCGCAGCACCATCACCCGCAGCAACGTCGCCTTCCAATCGGCAATCGCCCCGAAATTATCGACATACCAGCGCAGCGCCGTATAGACCTGCGTGAAAGCCGAGGCCGCCATCATCAGGCCGCCGAAGGTCATCGTCCCACCAAAATAGGCTGGCGAGGCGATCAGCACCGGCACGATCAGCGCCAGCCAGCCGAAGGCTGCCGACACCCAGGTCAGATTGGTCAGCGCCAGCGCCAGCTTGGAAATAATCGCCAGCACCCGGTCGATGGTGGCATGGATCTGGGCGCGCTCGACATCCTCGCCGCGCGCGAGCGCAATCGGCTCCAGATGCTCGTTGCTGCGCATCAGGGCCGCACGAAGCTCGGCCTCGCGGGCATAGCGGGTGGCGTTGAGACGGGTCAGCGTCGCGCCGACCAGATTGCTGGCCACCGCCGCCCCACCCGCATAGATCAGCGCCGCCCAGACCATATAACCGGGAATAGCGATCTGATGCCCGAACAGCGTCAGCGAAAAATCACCCGACAATTTCCAGAGCACACTGATGAAACTGACGAGCAGAATGGTGGATTGGACCAGGCCGACGGTGAGCGACGTCGTCGATTCCGCCAGCTTGCGCGCATCTTCATGCAGGCGCTGATCCGGATTGACACCAAGCGGGCTGGAAACCGACAGCCGATAGGCGCGCCTTCCCTTCAGCCATTGATCGACCATATCGCGGGCCAATCCCTCGCGCATGTAAAGCGCGGTCATCTGGCTGAAAAAGGTCTGCGCCACATTGATGACAAGCAGAAAGGCGGCAATGAAGAAAAAATTGCGCAACTCCTGCCAGAAGGCCGATAGATCGCGATTTTCCAAGGCGTTGTAGAACGGCTGGTTCCAGCGATTGAGTAATATCTGGCCGTAGGTCAGAAGCAGAATGACCGCGAGCAGCGAAAGCGCCAGCAGCAGAATTCGTCCTCTGACATGGCTGGACCAGAAGGATTGGCCAGCCATGCGCATCTGTTCGGCAAATGTCAGGTCCGGCGCGGCGGGTTCGTTGTCCGGAAGTATGGTCTTGGATGCGGTCATCAGTGGTGATCGGCCATGAAAAGAAGTTCTGTTTCCCATCATGCCCGCGATAACGCTATTGTGCTACTCCCAAACCATAAAAAGCCGTAGAGAAATCCTCACCCCCCGGACTTCATTCAGTGGGCTTCATTCACTGGAATGGCACCGCAATCGCACAAGATCAACGCGGAGGCGCCACCTTGGGAATAAGCACGGCTTCGGGTTTGGCCACCATCAGAAAATCCTTGGCTGGCTTATAGTTCGTGGTCTTCTTCTTGGAATAATTCGGCGTCACCATGCCAGGAAGCATTCCAGATCCGTGGATACGATCATCAATCGGAAAATAGCTTTCCTGCTTGGGATGTTGAAGATTGGCGGCCGCCTCATGCACGCATTGTGTCCGTCGATCATCCTCTGGATGCCACCGGTAGATGTTGGTCGTCCAGACCTCGACTTTCATCATAATAACGCCATTGCGATTGATTTCTTCAATAAATTGCCAGTTCACATTCAATGAGCCCGTCGCAAACTGCCAATCGTGATTTCGAAAATTGGTTTGCGGAATATCCACGATGCCGGAAGAGGCAGGGTGAGATGACGGGGACAGGATTGGCGCAGTCCTTGAATTTTCCCCCTTTGAATTTTTCAACGGCGCCCGCGCCGCATTGATTGCACCAAAGATGCGAGCACGTACCCCCGGGTCCTCTTCCATCAATGTCCGAAGCGAAAAATGGATCGGCTCACCCGAGCCCGCCAGATAGTGATTGAGGAACTGTTCTGCCCGACCGCCTTTATCCATGGTTCTTGCCTTGGCAAGCGTCATGATCTGCAGGTCAGACCATGTCTGACCATGGTCTGTGTATTTGCCGGTAAACCGCACACTGTTGCATACAAAATCAATATCACTTTTTTCCAATGGCATGCGATGTTCCTCCATCAACCAAGGCAAGCAAGCGTATACTTTTCAAAGCTTAAGAGCCGCAGTAAACCAGATGGCAGGACATGGCGTCAATAAAATATCTCATTTGCGTCAAATTCGGCGCAATATGAATGACGATACTGATCCGTGACGATTGAAATCCACTGGCCCTCCAAGATCAATGAAGGGTCACTCACCGTCCCATCCAATCACCCCTTGTCAGTTTCATTCCCCACCGCTAAACCTCCTAGAGATCTAACGGGGTGCAATGGTGTCTGCCATTGCTGAGAGGCGACGCCGCCAACCCGCGGAACCTGATCCGGCTAACACCGGCGGAGGGATTAGATGCGCGGCTGCCATACCGCCTTTTCCCATCTCGCGCTATTGACATTAAAGAGGAAAAGCCATGGCTGACCAGTCCCCACGCATGTTCTTGTCCATCCCAGCAACTGCTGTACTGACGCTTCTCGCCATTGGCACGCCCGCCGCCCAGGCCGAAGACAAGGTACTGACCATCTACACCTATGAAAGCTTCGTTTCCGAATGGGGCCCGGGGCCGAAGGTGAAAGCCACCTTTGAAAAGACCTGCGGCTGCACCGTCAAGTTTGTCGGACTGGAAGATGGCGTGGCACTGCTGAACCGCTTGAAGCTGGAAGGCGCTTCCAGCGAGGCAGATCTGGCGCTGGGGCTGGATACCAATCTCACCGAGGAAGCCAGGCAGACCGGACTTTTCGCCCCGCACGGCATTGATGCCTCGGCAGCCCAGGTGCCTGGCGGCTTTAAAGACGATATGTTCGTGCCTTACGATTACGGACATTTCGCCGTCGTCTATGACACCCAGACCATAAAAAATCCGCCCAAAAGCCTGAAGGAACTGGTGGAGGGAGACCCCGCCCAGAAGATCGTCATCGAAGACCCGCGCACCTCGACGCCGGGGCTTGGCCTGCTGCTCTGGGTTAAATCCGTCTATGGCAAGGACGCGCCCGCCGCCTGGGCAAAATTGAAAGATCGGGTGCTGACCGTCACTCCCGGCTGGTCGGAAGCCTATGGCCTGTTCACCAAGAGCGAAGTGCCGATGGTGTTTTCCTATACGACCTCGCCCGCCTACCACATGGTTTCAGAAAACACCGATCGTTATCAGGCCGCGTCCTTTTCGGAAGGGCATTACATCCAGATCGAAGTGGCGGGCCTGCTAAAGAATGCCAAGCACAAGCAACTGGCCGAGGATTTCCTGAAATTCATGCTGACGTCAGGATTCCAGGATGAGATCCCCACCAACAACTGGATGATGCCAGTCACCAAGACCTCGACCCCGCTGCCAGAGGCTTTCGACCGTCTGGTCAAGCCAGCCAAGACCTTCCTGATGAGCCCGCAGGAGGTTGCTACCAACCGCAAGAGCTGGATTGCGGAATGGCAGGCGGCAATGGCGGCAAAGTAAGGTCCGGCATGGCTCTCAAGCATTTCCAGCAAAAGTGTTTAGCGGTTTTGCGTCCGGAAATGCGCAAAAACAAAGTGCGAGCGCATTTTCGCGGTTCAACGACAAGCAAAAATGCTCTCGCACGGCAAAACCTGCTACCGATTGCCGGTGGGGTCATTGGCCTTGCCAGCCTGTTTGCGTTTATCGGATTGGCAATCACCGCCTTGCTGGTGGCAACCGGTGGCAACGTGCCGCTGGCGCTGGACAGTTACACCCTGTCCATCCTGCGCTTCACCCTGGTGCAGGCCGGGCTATCGACATTGCTGTCTCTTGTCTTTGCCCTGCCTGTGGCGCTTGCCCTGGCGAGGCAACGGCATTTCTGGGGCCGCCGCTGGCTGATCCGGCTGATGGCCCTGCCCATGGGCCTGCCGGTGCTGATTGGTGCGCTGGGCCTGATCGGCATCTGGGGTCGCAACGGGTTTGCCAATGACCTGCTGGCGCTGCTCGGCCGCCAGACACCGGTCAGCATTTACGGCCTGACCGGCATTCTCATTGCCCATGTGTTTTTCAACATGCCATTGACATGCCGCCTGCTGCTCGCCGGGCTGGAACGGGTGCCTCCCGATTATTGGCGCATGGCCGCCAGCCTTGGCATGGGTCCGGTTGCCATTTTCCGGATGATCGAATGGCCAGCCCTCAGCCCCTTGCTTCCCGGCATTGCCGGGCTGATCTTCATGCTCTGCGCCACCAGTTTCACGCTGGTGTTGACGCTAGGCGGCGGGCCGGGCGCCACTACGCTGGAAGTGGCGATCTATCAGGCGTTGCGCTTTGATTTCGATCCGCCCTTGGCCGTGTCCCTGGCCACCCTGCAACTAGCCGTCACGGCTCTGTTGCTTGGCCTTTTGGCGCTGTTTCCGGCACCGGACGACCAAACAATACCCGATGAACGACCTGTGCTGCGGCTCGATGGCAAGGGGCTGGCAGCGCGGGCCTGGGATGGGGTTGTGCTGCTGGTTGCTCTGCTCTTCCTTGTCACGCCGCTTGCCAATATCGCTTTTGCTGGCGTCAAAGCCGATCTCCTGAAACTGCTGGGTGATCCCTCGGTTTGGCAGGCTGCCGGTCTCAGCCTAGCCATCGCCTTTCCTGCCGCCCTGCTGGCGCTGGGTCTCAGCCTCGTCTTCATCAATGCCAGAACAGCACTGGCAGGCCTGCGGCGAAAAACCCTGGCCGCAGCCACTCTGTCCCGGCTGATTGGCGCAACATCCTCGCTGGTTCTGCTGGTGCCGGTCATCGTGCTGGCCACCGGTTGGTTCCTGCTGCTGCGCCAGATGGGCAATGCGGCAGGGTTTGCCGGGCCGGTGGTGGTGGCGATCAACGCGATCATGGCACTGCCCTTTACCATGCGGGTCTTGGCACCGGCCATTACCACCCATCACCACCGCACGGCACGCCTGTCTGCAAGCCTCGGCCTTGGCGGAATGGCCAAGATCCGCCATATCGACTGGCCGGGCCTGCGCCGTCCGATCTTGACGGCCCTGTCCTTTGCCATGGCGCTATCGCTTGGAGACCTTGGGGCGGTTGCCCTGTTCGGTGCCAATAATCTGGCGACGTTGCCATGGCTGATCTATAGCCGGATGGGCAGCTACCGCACCGCCGATGCGGATGGTCTGGCACTGCTGCTCGGCCTTGTCTGCCTTGTGCTGACCATGATTGGAACGGCGGGCGGCTCAAGCGCTGGCAAACTGGAGGATCGACCTTGAGCGAGACGGCCATTATTCCCGATGCAGCAATTGTGCTCGACACCGTGCACCTGCGTCTGGGAAACCAGAGTTTTGCTTTCCACGATCAGATCGCATCCGGAAAGATCACTGCGATTACCGGCATGTCGGGCTCCGGAAAATCCACCCTGCTGAACCTGATTGCCGGATTCGAGATCGCCGATCATGGCCGTATCCGAATTGGGTCGGAAGACATCACCGATCTGCCCCCCGCCAGGCGTCCAGCCTCGCTGGTGTTCCAGGACCATAACCTGTTTGCCCATCTCGATCTCGCCACCAATATCGGCCTTGGCATCGATCCGTCTCTACGGCTTGGCGCGGCGGATCGGCTGGCGGTGAGCGAGGCGCTGGAAAGAGTGGGGCTTGGTGGCTATGACCGACGCAAGCCCGCGACGCTTTCCGGCGGAGAAAAACAGCGCGCCGCCTTTGCCCGTGCGCTGGTGCGGCGCAAGCCGGTATTGT
Source organism: Allorhizobium sp. Av2 (assembly GCF_021462805.2). NCBI lineage: Bacteria > Pseudomonadati > Pseudomonadota > Alphaproteobacteria > Hyphomicrobiales > Rhizobiaceae > Allorhizobium > Allorhizobium sp. Av2. The sequence continues at coordinate 3,291,682 of NZ_CP192696.1, forward strand.
TGCTGGACGAACCTTTTGCCGCCCTCGATCCTGGCCTGCGCGCCAGCATGGCAGAACTGCTGCTGGATCTGCACCGCGAAACCGGCCAGAGCGTATTGATCGTCAGCCACGATCCCCAGGATGTTAAGCGTCTGGCTGATGATGTGCTATTTCTGGATCAAGGCCGGATTTTATTGCATTGCGACGCAAAAACCTTCCTTTCCGGCGAAGGCCCAGCCGCACTCAAGACCTTTCTCGGTCCTTTTCATGATCGTGACCGGCTTTGAGGCCATGATTTCGACGCGACTGGCTGGCATGGCGTGGTACATACAAAGCACAAATCAATGCGATCATTAACATTTTCTTATCCAATTGACTGATCTTGTGCGATGCGCAGTTTTATCCATTTCAATAATATGCTGTTAAGGATTTGGATAAAAATCGTGAAACATCCCGCTTCGCAATACCGGCGAAATGGCGGGCAAGGCTTGAACAGGCGAGGGGACGAAGACGTTTCTAGGATGCGCTGCAATATGATCCTGATGGCCCCTGCACAGCGAGGCACCTGGCAGACCACGCGAATGGTGGTGGGAAAAATGCGCCCTGGATTAAAAGCGAGCCTCGGCCTTATCGCCGCCCTGTCGCTTGCCGGCTGCCAGTCGATGGTTGAGCAGTCCTACCAGCCGAACATCTCGCCCTCGTCTTCACCGCAGATCGTTCAGGAAGTCCAAAAGGACGATCCCCGGGCCCAGATGGGTGCGCGTGAGCATCCCCGTATCGTGGCAAGCTATGGCGGCGAATATCACGACGAAAAAACCGAACGCCTGGTGGCGAAAATTGCCGGTGCGTTGACGGTGGTGTCTGAAAACCCGCAGCAGTCCTACCGCATCACCATTCTGAATTCGCCTGCGATCAATGCCTTTGCCCTGCCCGGCGGCTATCTCTACGTCACCCGAGGCCTGTTGGCGCTGGCCAATGACGCGTCGGAAGTTGCCGCCGTGCTGTCGCATGAAATGGCCCATGTCACCGCCAATCATGGCATCGAGCGCCAGCGGCGCGAGGAAGCCGAGGTCATCGCCAGCCGGGTGGTTGCCGAGGTCCTGTCCAGCGATCTCGCTGGCAAGCAGGCCTTGGCCCGTGGCAAGCTGCGGCTGGCTGCCTTCTCACGCCAGCAGGAATTGCAGGCCGATACGATCGGGGTGCGCACGCTGGGCGAAGCAGGTTACGATCCCTATGCGGCGGCGCGCTTCCTGGATTCCATGGCCGCCTATCAGCATTACAGCTCATCCGACCCGAATGCCGACCAGAGCATGGACTTCCTGTCCAGCCATCCCAGCACACCGCAGCGGGTGGAACTGGCGCGCGACCATGCCCGCGCCTTCGGACCCGACGGATCGACCGGCGACAAGGGCCGCGATTACTTTTTCGATGGCATCGATGGCATGCTGTATGGCGACAGCCCACAAGAGGGCTATGTCCGTGGCCACACGTTCCTGCATGGCGGCCTCGGCATTCGCTTCGACGTGCCAGACGGTTTTCAGATCGACAACAAGGTGGAGGCGGTCATGGCCACCGGGCCGGGCGATGTCGCCATCCGCTTCGACGGCGTGGCCGATACTCAGAACCGCAGCCTGACCAACTATATTTCCAGCGGCTGGGTCACCGGCCTGTTGCCGGACAGCATTCACGAAACCAAGATCAATGGCATGGAGGCCGCGACCGCCAGGGCCTCGGCTGATCGCTGGGATTTCGACGTCACCGTGGTGCGACTGGGCAATCAGATTTTCCGCTTCCTGACCGCCGTTCCAAAAGGCAGCGACCAGCTGGCGCCGACATCCGATCTTCTGCGCCAAACCTTTCGGCGCATCACACCCGAGGAAGCCAAGACGCTGAAACCACTGCGCGTCCGGGTCGTCACCGTTGGACAAGGCGACACGCTGGCCAGCCTGTCGGCCAGGATGATGGGAACGGATCGAAAGCTGGAATTGTTCAAGGTGTTGAACGCCATTCCCGCCGGGCAAAGCCCGGCGCTCGGCAGCCGGGTCAAGATCGTCTCGGAATAACCTATGCATAATTCCTTAAATCGCAATCGATTTAAGGAATTATGCAGCAGATTTAAAACGTTACAGTGTCCTTTGTGCGTTTTATAAAACGCACAAAGGACACTGTAGAGATTTGGTTCGATCTATGTGGTCTGGTCAGGCCACCATCTGGGGATTGGCCTGAACCAGCGCGACCTTCAACTTTTCCATCGCCCGGGTCTCGATCTGGCGCACCCGCTCCTTGGAAATACCAAGCTCACAGCCCAGCTCTTCAAGAGTCGCGCCATCCTCCGAAAGCCGCCGGGCGCGAATGATGCGCATTTCGCGCTCGTTTAGATGGGCCATGGCGCCGCGCAGCCAATCCAGGCGACGCTCGGTATCGATCATATCCGTCACCTGCTCGTCCGGTGTCGGCTCATCGCTGGCCAGCATGTCCAGCCGCTCGGCACCCTCTTCACCATTGTTGGAAATCGGTGCTTGCAGGGACGTATCATTGGACGAGAGGCGAGCGTCCATCGACTGGACATCGGCAAGGCTGACACCAAGCGCTGTGGCGATTTCCTGATGAATGGCCTGATCGGTCAGGCGTTGATCGCCCTGGGCAAGCTTAGCCCGCAACCGGCGCAGGTTGAAAAACAGCGCCTTCTGGGAGGAACTGGTGCCGCCGCGCACGATGGACCAGTTGCGCAAGATATAATCCTGCATGGAGGCGCGAATCCACCAGCCGGCATAAGTCGAAAAACGCACATCTCGGGTTGGCTCGAACCTTGCCGCAGCTTCCAGCAGCCCTATATAGCCTTCTTGAATGAGATCGCCGAGCGGCAGGCCGAAGCCACGGAACTTGGAGGCCATGGCAATCACCAGCCGCATATGGGCATGGGCAATCTGGTTGCGGGCCACTTGGTCGTTGCCGTGTTTCCAGCGTACCGCCAGATCATGCTCCTCCTGGCGCTCCAGATACGGTGCGGCCATTGCAATCCTGATGAGCTTCTTATCGGCTTGCAGGGAATTCATTACGACCTCCATTCGCGCGGCACCACGGGCCGCGTCGAGAGCAATTTAAAGGTTGAAACCACGGCAATGAATGTTTCATTCTTTTACGATGGGACTTGCCAAACGGATCACTGCGCGACATATCTTTTATAGATTTAGCTAATGTGCTCAGTTATGAGATGGTGTTTTGCCCGTACCAACGTCGCTGTAACGCTTAAGGATGCGGAATGTTCCAGCTATAGGGCTGGACAAATTCTGTTGCGCGCCCATCGTCCCCATGCCCGCACGTATCAATGTGTTCGCTTAGCTCAAAAAAAGCGGATGACGATCATCCCGCCACATCTCAGCTCTTGAATTTCAGCTGATCTTTCGCCACCTGAAGGCGGTTGCGGGCCGCAGGTGGAACATCCTTTACGCTGCCAGCAAAATGCTCTTTTTGCCGCATGCCGAGCGACCGGTCACAGGACCGGTCCAGGCCTGCTGCCTGACGTCATACGGGAGTTACAATGTCGACAGAAACCGCCGAAAAGCTGGGTGAAACAACGCCAGAATCACATGTGTTCGAAGCCGATGTGGCGCGCCTTCTGCATATGATGGTGCATTCGGTTTATTCGGACAAGGATGTGTTCCTGCGGGAACTGGTCTCCAATGCCGCCGATGCCTGCGAGAAACTGCGTTATGAGGCGATTACCACGCCGGGCCTTCTCACCAGCGATCCCGATCCCCGCATCCAGCTGCGGCTCGATGCGGATAACAGGCAATTGATCCTCGAAGACAATGGCATTGGCATGAGCCGGGCCGAGTTGATCGAGGCGCTGGGGACCATTGCCCGCTCAGGAACCCGTGCCTTCATGGAGCGGATCGAGGCCAGCAAGGCTGAAGCAGGCAAGACCGGCGAGGATGCCCAGCTGATCGGCCAGTTTGGTGTCGGCTTCTATTCCTGCTTCATGGTGGCGGATAAGGTGGATGTGGCAACACGCCGTGCCGGTGAGGTCCAGGCCTGGGCCTGGACCTCCGATGGCAAGGGCAGCTATTCCATCAGTGAGATCAATGCCGACGACGCGCCAGCCCGTGGCACCCGTATCACTCTGCATTTGATGGAGGATGCCGAGGACTATGCTACCCGCGCCCGCGTCGAGCGGATCGTCAAGCAGCAATCAGGCCATGTCCCGGTTGCAATTACCCTGGTTGAAAAGCCCGGCGAGGAACCAACCCGAATCACCGAAGGCACAGCGCTCTGGACCCGCTCGAAATCCGAGATCAGCAGCGAGGACTATGCCGATTTCTACCGCGGCATTTCCGGTCAATATGACGAACCGGCCTTGACGGTGCATTTCCGCGCTGAAGGCCGCCACGAATATACCGCCCTTGCCTTTGTGCCCGGCACGCCCCCTTTCGACCTGTTTGATCCCGACCGCAAAGGCCGCATCAAGCTCTATGTGAAGCGGGTGTTCATCACCGACGATGCCGAACTTCTGCCGCGTTACCTGCGCTTCGTGCGCGGGCTGGTCGATACTGCCGACCTGCCGCTGAACGTGTCGCGTGAAATGATCCAGGAAAGCCCGATCCTGTCTGCCATTCGCAAGGGCGTGACCAATCGCATCCTGACCTCCGTGGAAAAACTGGCCCAGAACGAGCCGGAAACCTACAAGACGCTCTGGGAAAATTTCGGCGCTGTGCTGAAGGAAGGGCTCTATGAGGATTTCGAACGGCGCAACCAATTGCTGGGACTTACCCGTTTTCGCACCACGACATCAGGCGACGACCAGCGAAGCCTTGCCGACTATATCAAGGACCTCAAGCCGGAACAGGACAGCATTTATTACCTGGCCGGGAGCAGCATCGAACAGCTGAAGGCCTCGCCGCAGCTGGAAGGTTTTCGCGCCCGCGGCGTCGAGGTTCTGCTACTCTCCGACCAGATTGACAGTTTCTGGGTGATGAATGCGCCTGAATTCGAAGGCAAGACCTTCAAATCCGTTAGTCAGGGTGCAGCCGACCTTGCCAAATTCGCCAAGGCCGACGCCGGGACTGATAGCGACCAGGATACCAACGACCAGGCAAAGGCAGATATTGCCGGCTTCCTGGCGCTCGCCAAGGAGCAGTTGAAAGATCTGGTTGCCGATGTCCGCGCCTCAGACCGGCTGACGGAAAGCCCCGTCTGCCTCGTAGCACCGGAAAGCGGTTATGATCGTCAGTTGGAAAAAATATTGGCCGGAGCAGGCCAGCTTGCCTCAACTTCCAAGCCAGTGCTGGAGTTGAATGCCGATAACGCGCTGGTGAAGGCCATGGCGGGTGCCCAACATGCACCAGCCCTGCAAAATGATGCGATCCACTTGCTCTACGACCAGGCCCGCATTCTCGATGGCGAAAAACCAGCCGATGCCCGGGCCTTTGCGGAGCGCATGGGACGGTTGTTTGAAAAGGCGCTTCGCACCTGATCAATGAAAAATAAAAAGGCCCGGTTCGCAGCTGCAAACCGGGCCTTTTTCATGGGAACAACGTTATTCCGAAGCGTCAGCGGAATCAGCGTTGAGCTGGCCGTATTTTTCGGCGCCAAGCTTGGAGAACAGTTCGAGCTGGGTTTCGAGGAAGTCGATATGGCCTTCCTCATCCATCAGCAGCTGTTCAAACAGCTTCATGGTGACGTAGTCACCAGCCTGATAACAGATATCGCGGGATTCCTTGTAGGACGTCCGGGCTTCGTATTCGCCAGCCAGATCGGCCTCCAGCACTTCCTTGACGGTCTGACCGATGCGCAAAGGCGCCAGAGTCTGAAGGTTGGGGTGGCCTTCCAGGAAAATGATCCGCTCGACCAGCTTGTCGGCATGCTGCATTTCTTCGATGGATTCCGCCCGTTCCTTCTTGGCAAGCTTGGTATAGCCCCAATCTTCCAGAAGACGGTAGTGCAGCCAATACTGATTGACAGCACCCAGTTCCAGAAACAATGCCTGGTTCAAACGTTCAATAACTTTTGCATCGCCCTTCATCGCAGGACCCCTATCTTAAACGGTTACCGGCACGGATAACTGCTTCGATTGCCTGCAATCGACAGAATTATCAGTGCGCTCCAATGTTTTACAACGCTTCGCACAACTTGCCAGCGATATGCGCGATAAAAGCAGGATTGAATTGCCAAGTCGAGCATTAATTTTAGAATGATTCCAAAAAGACGAGGATGGCCTAATCCTGACACGAGATCTCGTGACACATTTGCAGGCTGCTAAAACGAAAAAACCCCGCATGAAGCGGGGCTGTGGGTGGGTTTGCAGTATCTCAACGCGCCAGTGATCAGGCAGATCGGCTGACACGATTGCGGCGTTCGATAAGCTCGTTTTTCTGTTCTTCCTGGAAACGCTTCAAGCGCTCCATGAAATTCACGAGGTTTTCGCCATCGCTATTGCGCTGAGCGTGAAAGGCCTGGGTGGTCGAGACGATGATATCCACGACATTCGGGAAGCACCCACAACAGCGACCACGCTTTTCCATGGCGTGATAGACCTTTGCAGGCACAATCAACTGCCAACAGTCCTGCTCAAGAAATTCCGTGATCGTATCGCGGATCTCTTTCTCGGTGATGAAATTGCAACTGCACACCAGCATCGGCTTCAGCCCGTTAAACAAACATGACATCTACTCTCTCGTTTTATGGCTAAAGAGGAGGCTGTCTGTCAAGAAAAAACGCGCCGATCACAGACATGTTGTATTGTGCGCATAAAATGCGTCAGGAACGGTGATAGGGATGGCCGGAGAGGATGGTAACAGCACGGTAGAGCTGTTCGGCCAGCATGATGCGCACCAGCTGATGCGGCCAGGTCATTTTTCCGAGGTTCAGCACCAGATCGGCCCGGTCGCGGAAATCCGGGTCCAGCCCGTCGGCCCCGCCGATAGCGATCACCATGTCGCGGCGACCACGATCCTTGTGGTCGCCCACATAAGCCGCGAATTCCTGGCTGTCCCAGCTTTTGCCGCGCTCATCGAGTGCCACGACAAGAGGATTGTCCGGCAGGGATTTTTCGATCTGCACCGCCTCTTCCCGCTTGCGGGTGGCCGAATTCGAGGCTCTGCTTTCCGGCAGCTCGCTGACACGAGAAAATTCCAGCCCGCTTGCTGGACCGGCCTTGGCAAAGCGGTCCAGATAACGTGACACAAGATCTTTCTCTGGCCCGGCTTTCAACCGGCCAACGGCAACAATGCCTATCCGCATCCCATCCTCTTGAAGGTTCGATCCGCAAAACCAATACCAGCTGAACGGAAACCCGCTCGCTTTCTTGGCAGACAAGGATCATCCCGTCGAAAACACGCGACGATCATTGCCTTTATCGGGCTCGATACCATCTCCAGACCGGCAAATATACCGCCTGTGAGGGTTAGTGCAGTCGGCTTTCCTCGATATCCGGTGCGGCCCACATCTTTTCGATGTTGTAGAACTCGCGGATTTCGGGGCGGAAGACATGCACGATAATGTCTCCGGCGTCGATCAGCACCCAATCGCCGGTCTCAAGGCCTTCGACGCGCGGAGCGCCAAAGCCTTCATCCTTCAAATCGGAGACGAGATGTTCGCAGATCGCCACGACGTGACGGGATGAGCGACCGGACACGACCACCATGTAGTCGCCCAGCGCCGATTTTCCGGCAATGTCGATAGAGACGATATCTTCTGCTTTCGAGTCCTCAAGGCTTGTGAGGACCAGCTCAAGCGCGCGGGCTGCGGCATCGACGCCACGTTCCGGGCTTTGCGGGATCGCGACAGTGGCGCGGCCCTTGGTGTGTACTGTTGTCAGAGTTTGTCCTTTCCGTCGGTAACAGCACGAAAACGACTCAGAGGCACCCATTGCCAGTGAGCCAAGAATAAGGTGGCACTGAATAGTTAATCTTTCAAGACAGGCCCTGTGCGAAGCGCTGTCGAACTCAGCATTGAGCGCGGTCCGTGAATGAAGGTCCAGGCGGGTGCCTGTCTGCGCCACAGCACACCGGCATCGCTTTCATCGACCCGGGCAAAATCGAAGCGCTGCGCCATTTTCGACGACAGATAAGACAGGGTCGCACCGGGCCGGTCGATCACCGCAATTGGAAAGGTCATGGCGATCTTCTGCCAATCCTGCCAATGGTGAAAGGAGCGAAGATTATCCGCACCCATGATCCAGATGAAATGCACATGCGGGTTCAACCGCTTCACATGGTCCAGCGTGCGGGCGGTGTAGCTCGTGCCCAGCTCTGCCTCAAACGCAGTGATCTTCAGCCGGGGGTCCTGCGCCAGGCCCTCGCAGAGCGACAGCCGCTCGGCCAAAGGCGCCAGCTGGCTGTGGTTTTTCAGCGGGTTTCCGGGCGTCACCATCCACCACAACTGATCCAGGCCCAACCGGCGAAGGGCAATCTCGGCCACCAGCACATGGCCTTGATGCGGCGGATTGAACGATCCGCCGAACAGGCCGACCACCATGCCGCGCTCGGTATGCGGCATGCGCAGATAGTGTGCAGCGACCCCGGGATGGCTCACGTCAGGGCCGGATCTGGCCGGTGCCATGCACCCGGTACTTGAACGAGGTCAATTGCTCGACGCCAACCGGCCCGCGCGCATGCATTTTGCCCGTGGCAATGCCGATTTCACCGCCCATGCCAAACTCGCCACCATCGGCAAATTGCGTCGAGGCATTGTGCAGCAGGATGGCCGAATCCACTTCATTGAAAAACCGCTCGACCACAGCAGGGTCCTCGGCAATCACCGCCTCGGTATGATTGGAAGAATAGCGGGCGATATGGTCGATGGCCCCACCGATGCCATCAACAACGGCAACGGAAATGATCGCATCGAGATATTCGGTGCGCCAATCCTCGTCCACGGCAGCCTTCAGTCCGGGAAAGACTTTCAACACCGCCGCAGACGCCCGGATTTCACATCCCGCCTCGGTCAAGGCTTCGAGGATCGGCATCAGATGGCTGCCGATGGCCCCGCTGTCGATCAACAGGGTTTCGGCTGAACCGCAAATACCGGTCCGGCGCATCTTGGCATTGACGACAATGTTTTTCGCCATGTCGAGATCAGCGGAGCCATCGACATAGACATGGCAAAGGCCTTCCAGGTGAGCAAAGACCGGCACCCGCGCATCCGCCTGCACCCGCGCCACCAGGCTCTTGCCGCCCCGCGGCACGATCACGTCAATCGTGCCGTTCAGCCCGGTCAGCATCGCGCCAACCGCAGCGCGATCCGTGACTGGAACCAGCTGGATGGCATGGTCCGGCAGACCGGCAGCCACAAGCCCCGCCACCAGGCAGGCATGAATGGCCCGCGAAGAATTGACCGAGTCCGAGCCGCCGCGCAGGATCACGGCATTGCCGGATTTCAGGCAAAGCGCCCCCGCATCCGCCGTTACATTCGGGCGGCTCTCATAAATCACTCCGATCACGCCCAGCGGCGTGCGCACCCGTTCGATCTTCAAACCGTTCGGACGCTCCCAGGCCGCGATGACTTCCCCGACAGGGTCTTTCAGCTCAGCCACCTCACGCAGGCCCTTGGCCATCGCGGTGATTCGCTCGTCATTCAGCGTGAGCCGATCGATAAAGGAGGCCGCCTGCCCTGCCGCTTGCGCAGCCTTGAGATCGATGGCATTGGCGGCGATGATCTGGCTTTTTCCAGTCAGGATCGCTTCACTCATGGCGATCAACGCGGCATTCTTCTGGTCAGCAGAGGCAATGGCCAACGGTCGCGCAGCAGCCTTGGCCTTGGCACCGATGTCCAGCATCAGCGCGTCGATACCATCCGCCTTGGCGACTGTGTCAAGCATGGGCCTCATCCTTCTTCTTTGTACTCTTGCCGGCTTTCCTGCCGGTCTGTTCCGTCATCACCAGATCGTCACGATGGATCATCGCCGAGCGCCCGGCATAGCCGAGCAGCGCTTCGATCTCCGCCGATTTATGCCCGGCAATCCGGCGCGCCTCATCGGCATCATAACCCGCCAGGCCACGGGCAATTTCCCGCCCCTCCAGCCCGATCACCGAAATCGTGTCGCCACGATGAAACTGCCCGGACACCTCGCGCACGCCTGCGGGCAGCAGGCTTTTACCGGCCCGAAGTGCTGTTTCAGCGCCCGCATCGACGCTCAGAATACCAGCAGGCTGCAATTGTCCGGCAATCCAGGTCTTGCGGGCCGTCACCGGCATGGCAGACGGCGCGAACCAGGAATGGGCCGCACCCTCATCAATGCCGCGCAGCGGATTGAGCAGCTTGCCCGACGTAATGATCATCGCGCAGCCCGCACTTGTGGCAATCTTGCCCGCATCAATCTTGGTGCGCATGCCGCCGCGCGAAAATTCCGAGGCCGCACCGCCCGCCATCGCCTCGATTTCCGGGGTGATTTCGGCAATCACAGGCAGAAGTTTCGCGTCAGGATCGAGATGCGGCGGCGCGGTATAGAGCCCGTCGATATCGGAGAGCAGGATCAGCAGATCCGCACCGGTCATCGTCGCCACCCGGGCCGCCAGACGATCGTTATCGCCATAACGGATTTCGGTGGTCGCTACTGTGTCGTTTTCATTGATGATCGGAACCGCCCCCAGCTTCAACAGCTGATTGATGGTGGCGCGCGCATTGAGATAGCGGCGACGCTCTTCCGTATCACCCAGAGTCAGCAGGATCTGGCCGGCAACAATTGATGACCGCGACAGGCTTTCCGACCAATGCCGCGCCAGAGCAATTTGCCCCACGGCTGCCGCCGCCTGGCTTTCTTCCAGCTTCAAGGCACCGGCTGGCAGGTTCAGCACCGTGCGGCCAAGCGCGATGGCACCAGACGACACGACCAGCACCTCGACACCTTTGGCGCGCAGTGCGGCAATATCGTCACAGACGGCATCAAGCCAAGCATGTTTGAGGCCGGAACCCCGGTCCACCAGCAGGGCCGAGCCGATTTTGATGACGATACGCTTATAGCGCGAGAGAGAGGCAAGCGGTGCGCTCATTCCTCGCCCTCCTCACTCTCCTCTGGTCCATCTTCGTGTTGGGGCCGATCTTCCAGCTTGTGGCGATGTTTCTTCGGACGCTGCGAAATCGTCTCGTCGTCATAGCTGCGATTTTCAACGATCACGTCGCGCAATGCCCGCAGGACTTCGAGCATTCCCTTGCCGGTAATGGCGGAAATCATCATCGGCTTCTTGCCGCAGGCCTTTTGCAGGGCCTTGAGCTTCTTTTTCAGCTCATCCTCGTCCAGCACGTCGATCTGTGAGAGAGCGACGATCTCAGGCTTGTCTTCCAGACCACCATCATAGGCTTCCAGCTCATGGGCAACCGTGGTGTAGGCCTTGGCGACATCCTCTTCCTGGGCTGACACCAGATGCAGCAGCACCCGCGTGCGCTCGACATGGCCGAGGAAGCGGTCGCCAATGCCAACCCCTTCATGGGCACCTTCGATCAGGCCCGGAATGTCGGCCAGAATGAACTCGCGCTCATCCACGGTCGCCACACCCAGATTGGGATGCAGCGTGGTGAAGGGATAATTGGCGATTTTCGGGCGCGCCCGTGTCACCGCCGCCAGGAAGGTGGATTTTCCGGCATTGGGCAGGCCGACCAGACCGGCATCGGCAATCAACTTCAGCCGCAGCCAGATAGTCTTTTCTTCGCCTTCCAGACCGGGATTGGCCCAATCGGGCGCCTGATTGGTGGCCGATTTGAAATGCGCATTGCCAAAGCCGCCATTGCCGCCCGCTGCCAGCCGGAAGCGCTGGCCCTCGGTGACCATATCGACGATCAGCGTTTCCGCGTCTTCTTCGAAGATCTGGGTGCCAACAGGCACTTTCAGCGTCACATGCTCGCCATTGGCGCCGGTGCGGTTGCGCCCCATGCCATGGGTGCCGACCGTCGCCTTGAAATGCTGCTGAAAACGAAAATCGATCAGGGTGTTCAGACCATTGACGGCCTCTACCCAAACATCGCCACCGCGCCCGCCATCGCCACCATCCGGCCCGCCGAACTCGATGAACTTCTCGCGGCGGAACGAGACGGCACCTGCGCCGCCGTCACCTGATCGAATATAGACCTTTGCCTCGTCGAGAAATTTCATGTCGCTGCCATACTTCCTGTGTCAGGATACTCATATCATATATGCGGCCATCGTTATCGCCGCTTGACGCGGAGGTCAAAGAGTATCGTGCGTTTCGTCAGTTACAATATTCAATACGGGATCGGCCTGGACGGCAAATTCGACCCCATCAGGATCGCCAAAAACCTCGAGGGTGCCGATGTCATCGCCCTCCAGGAAGTCACCCGCGGTTATCCCGCTAATGGCGGGGCCGACCTGCCGGAAATTTTCGCCAACCATTTTCCCGAATATCATTGGGTCTATGGACCGGCCTGCGACCTGCACGCCTCTTCGGCGCTGATCAAGGGCCGCCGCGTCGACAAACGCTTCCAGTTTGGCAATATGGTGCTGTCGCGCTGGCCGATCCTCGCCAATCGGATGCTGCTTTTGCCGCGCACCCGCACCTTTGAAAAGCTCAACAATCAACGCGCAGCGACCGAAGCGGTGATCGATGCGCCCGGCGGGGCGCTCCGGGTCTATTCCGTCCATCTCGACCATGTCGCACCGGACGAGCGCATCGCCCAGATCCGGTTCCTCAAGGACCGCGCCATCAACTTCATCCAGGAAGGCGGAGCAATGACCGGCGGGCAGGAATTTGCCCTGCCGCAACCGCCGCTGCCGGAGGATTTCCTGCTGATGGGCGATTTCAACATGCAGCCGGATTCGCCGGAGTATCGCGAGATGGTCGGAACCATCGATGCTTACTACGGTCGCACCGCCCGCGCCGACACCCCTCTGGACGCATTGGCCCGGCTCGGCAAACTCAATGCCGAAAGTTACAGCTGGGAAGAGGTCGGCAAGCCGGATATGCGCATGCATCTCGATTATTGCTTCCTGAGCGGTTCGCTGGCCCATCGCCTGAAAGCGGCAAGCGTCGATACCGATGCGGTCGGCTCAGACCATTTTCCGGTCTGGGTGGAATTGGATTGAGGATGCGGCGACCGCGTCCGGCCGCCGCAACTGTTTTTAAAACGCTTTCGCTCTCTGAAACCCGTCCTGCGTCAGGCGGGTTTCAATATGCGGTGCCATGGCATTGCGCGACAGGCTGTAGAGATCGGCGCAGCGGGTCAGAGTGAAGCCCAGCTTGTCCTGGATCTTCAACGATGCGGCATTATCGGCAAAGGCGCCGGAATGCAGCACCGCCTCCGGCATACGCCGGAAGAACCGTTCCACCGCAGCCCGGGCTGCCTCGCTCATCAGCCCCCGCCCCCAGTAGAAACGATTGAGCCAATAGCCGAGATGCCAAAGCCCATGGCGCAGCTCCAGGCCAACCATGCCGATATGAACGTCATCGCCCGACGTGATGGCCAGATGCCAATCCGGCATGACACCGGCACTGGTGCGGTTCAGCCAGTCGCAAGCATCCTGCCGATCATAAGGCATCGGTACCCGGCTCAACATCCGGGTGACCTGCCAGTCGTTCAGCGAGGCGGCAATGGCATCCGCATCGGAAAGCCGATGCGGACGCAGCACCAATCGTTGCGTTTCAATCACCGGGCAAGGCCCAAGCGAGGGAAGCCGCGTTTGCAGCCGGGGCTTTTCAAGCGCAGCCATCACCGCATCTCCCCCCAGCTCTTCAGTGACATCCAGGTCTTCCGATCCAGCCGGTACCATTCCACCGGCACCATGCCACGGGCAGCCAGATGGCCGACCATGCCGGAACCCTGGAACTGGAAGCCGCATTTCTGGATGACCCGCCGTGCCGCCACATTGGTGACCCGGCAACGGGCATCGATGAAGGCGATGTCACGGGTCCGGAAGGCCATGTCGATCAGGGCATGGGCGGCTTCGGTGGCGTAGCCATTGTTCCAATAGGGCTCACCCAGCCAATAGCCGATTTCCAGTGTCTCCAGGTCGGTATGCGGCTCGAGCGCGCAGCACCCGAGAAATTCGCCATTTTCGCCCTTCGTAATCGCATAGACGCATTTACCGATCTCGCCGAGATTGGAACGTCGCACAAAATCGGCGGCATCGGCTGCCGTGTAAGGATGTGGCATACGCGACACCATGGTCGCAACGGCGGCGTTATTGGCGAGATGGGTAAGGGCGTCAATGTCTTCTACATGCGGAGCGCGCATAACCAGCCGCTGCGATAAGAGGACGGGGCAACTTTGCCTTAACCGATCCGGCCTCAGCCGATCGTCGGGTGACCGGAATTGGTCATCCCTCAGTAATAAGCGTTCCATGGCTCAGTCTCCTTTGGAGGTAAGAAAAAAGGGAAGAGAGGTGGCGCCTCATCTTCCCTTTTGTCTGACTGAACCTGTACGCTCAGCCGGGTCGATGAGACGCCGGCTGTTGGTAAGCGACCGGCTTTATTCTGCGGCTTCCGCCGTTTTCGGCATGACGGACACGAATACGCGGCCGTTGGACTTCGTACGGTAGGTGACATTGCCGGTGGTGAGTGCAAAGATCGTATGGTCCTTGCCCATGCCGACGTTTGCGCCCGGATGCCACTGCGTGCCGCGCTGACGAACGATAATATTGCCTGGAATGACGACTTCGCCGCCGAACTTCTTCACGCCAAGGCGCTTGGACTCGGAATCGCGACCGTTGCGCGACGAACCGCCAGCTTTTTTATGTGCCATTGGAGTTCTCCTTTAAAACCTGGTTTCCCGTTGACCGATTACGCAGCGACGATGTCGGTGATGCGAACGACTGTGTGGTGCTGGCGATGGCCGCGCGACCGCTTGGAATTCTGGCGACGGCGCTTCTTGAACGCGATGACCTTCTTGCCACGGTTATGCTCGACAACTTCAGCCTTCACGGTTGCACCAGCAACAAAAGGCGCACCGATCGTCGCATCGGCACCAACGCCAACAACGAGAATTTCGGTGAATTCAACGATAGCGCCAGCTTCGGCTTCCAGCTTTTCGATGGTCAGCACGTCGTTGGCGGCTACGCGGTACTGCTTACCGCCGGTCTTGATGACTGCGAACATATTTTATCCTTCCATGTTCGTTACCGGTTCTGACCGGCAGGTGCCGGACGACCGTCTTTTTGTCAGTCGGAGAGCAGATCTTGAGATCTGCCGGTGGAAACCTCTCGGCAAAGCGAGAAGCGATTATAGACTTGAGAACCCACACAGAGGGATCACCCATATCTAAAGTCGCACGTCGCATACGTGAGAAGCCCCAAGCTGTCAAGGCGAAAGCCCCTAAACACAAAGAGAATTCCAGACGATAGACCACCCGCGCATCACATCACCCTCGCCCTTTGTCTTTCCTGCAACAGACAGGCAGCATACCAGCACGGCGATCCATCCGAGCGATCCGTCACGCCGCAGAGAATTATGCCTTTTTCGCTCTTGCCAGCCCCCTCAATCGCCGCTATGAGACAGCCCGCGCCACACAAGCGCCGACCAGACCGCGGAGAGGTGGCTGAGTGGTCGAAAGCACCGCACTCGAAATGCGGCATACGGGCAACCGTATCGTGGGTTCGAATCCCACCCTCTCCGCCATTTAATTAATAAATTCAATATTTTAGCCTATTATCTAAGAATTATAACGGTCAGCAGATTCGAACTTGCGATCACAAATGATCGCAGGGCCACGTTATCGGCGCGACCTGGCACAGAAACCTATTGGGATCGAATTCGACGGACGAGTTCCGCGTTGCTACGAGAACCGGAATTTAACATGTGCAGCCCAACATGTTAAAAATATCGCCATTGGTTAACATGTCAGGACGCACATGTTAAAGCCACACCACAGCTCTTCTTGCCAAACGATGTCGTCTGAAAAGCTTCAGGCCAAGAACATCTCACTGACTGCTTTGAGCGTTCAATGCACGAATAACGTCGGCACCGAGTTGCTGCGTATTCTTCAGTCCGCCCTTCGAATTGAAGACATCCACGCCGACTTTGGGCGCTATCGATCTGAGGATCTCCTTGACGACCATCGGCTGCTTCGCGCCACCGCGAAACACCCGGATTACACCATTTTCATACCTTACGATCTCGATATCTGAATACGGTGCTCTTGCTGTAATCTCTAGATCTTCGACTGGTCGTGCCTCACGAGGGGCACGACTGATCGGATAAACAAACTTGTTGCCCTGAACGCGCATCAGCCGACGGGCCTCGTCTGCTCGCACGTCAAGAAGCTCTTCAACCGACACGCCCTTCTCTTCATCGACATTAACGCGTAACACCATAACACGGTCGACATGGTGAAACGTGTTTTGGTTGAAGTCCACATGATTGGAAGTGGTGACACTCTTGACCGATATCTGTTCATTGGAAGCAGAAACGACATCATAACCGCGCTGATTGATATCCAGTGCCATTTGGCCACGGGTGATCATCGCAGCGTAAAGCTCGCCGGGACTGACACCCCAGCTGATCTCTTTCTCGAACCAGGATAAAGCTTCCGCCAACGACTGAATGATCTGGACTTGTGTGAGCGTCGGTCGGTCGGATCCGCTCGTCATGATTATGCTCCGGTTTCAATCTAAGCTAATGATCTTCGTTGGCGCAAATGTCTGAACTTTCTTGACACCAGAAACCATTCCTTTGACGAAGCTCGGCGTGCCTATAGCTCCCTTCAGCCAACACTCCTTTTTAGCCGTGATGTAAGTGAATGCGATGCACCGTCTGTCATCGATACAGGTCAGTCGGCAGTCAATTGGGGTTTGTGCTGAACGTTCGGGGTATCGGAAGAGATCGCCGCCCGGCAGATCAATATCCTCAAACAACGAGCTTTGCGGATCGATGGTGCCAAGCGTGATGCTGGAGGGGTCGGCTTCAGCAGCGCTCAAGAAGCGACCGGAGAGAGCAACACTGTTTCCATCCGCCCGACCTGCGCTGGATTTCAGAAAACAGTTCGGTCCTTTCTTAATCTTCGGATTCGCGTTAAAGGTGAAGGCCTTGCACTGCCCGTTCATAGCCAAGCAACGCTGAGCGCAAACACCGGCATCATTGACCTGAATGGAAGATATATCATCCCCGAACATATCCATGCCGGTGTAGATCACCATCCGATTTACGCGTTTCGTAAACTCTTCCAGCGGCGACAGCTCAGCCTGCGAATCGACATCGCCCTTAAGTGGCGCTGCAGATGAAACTGCAGGCGCAGCAGGTGATGTTGCATTTCCCTCTGCCAATGCATTTGACGTGCCGGAAGCAGTGCCTGTTGTCGGTGCTGGGATGTTGATCGTGGTCGGTGTGCCGGAAGCCTCGCTACCAGAACGATTGAGCTTATAGCGCTCAATCTCATCCTGGGTGAAAACGTGCATATCATCAGGTGGGGTCTTGAACATGATCTGCATCACGTCCATCGGTGTGCTGAAGCGGTTTAACACCTCAATGATGTCGGATATTGCCAACTGCGCCCCAACAAGGTCTGGCGAATCTGATGAAATCTGATGCACGCCGAGTTCACCATCGACCTTCCGCTCGTTGCCGGCAAGGAAAACGTAGGAACACGCGGAATAGCACTTGCTCTCCTTAGGAATGTAAGTGGCGAACTTACGCTGATGGATATCGTCGGCGATAAGCAGCCCCATTTGCACGTCGCCGCCTGGGCTATTGAGCGTTATCAGCTTTGCATTAGGAGCGGCCTGGAACACGCGGCGGAAATTCAAAGCTGAACCCGCGTCGATAACGCCGTCCATGGAGATAACGTCAGGTTTTGCGTCGTTGATTGAGAACGGACCGAACCGTTTCTCTGCCCCCAGCGCTGAACCGCTCCAGACAGCAACAACCACAGCCCCGACAATAGTGCTTACAACTGATCGAAAAGCTTTACCCATACCCACACCCCAACCATGAGTATATCAAACAGCATGTGGCTCGGGCTGGCAAGATTGCCAATTTCTGGGTGGTGCATATCAAAATTGCACTTAGTCGATCACCCACAAGGACATTGCTGCATCGGGATAGTCCTCACCTCCTGGGGCATCCTATGCACGATCTCCAACAACGATTTGAGATCACATGGCAACGATCCGGAAGCTCGCGAAGCCTCTGGGTGGCGTGGTTCATATCAGCCTTGCCTCTCACAGCAAAAGCGCTACACTCGTGGCGCTAATGGACGGAAAGCTTTGGGAGGAGCGTTACGTGAAACGGATGTGGCCAGACGAATTTGCCTTTATACTGGACGATGCGGAAGAAGTTGACCTTCAAATTCCGTCGGTTGCGCACAGCGATGGTTCAACCGAAAAGGCGATTACGAGGAGAGCTTTGAAAGCTCGTATCAGCCAGCAGGATTTCGAAAAGATCTGGCACTTCTCTGAGGCTCGCTATCGGCTTACCGGACGCTTTTCGGGTAAAGCGATCACGTTGATCACCAACAACCCGCATTACCGTAACTGGCATCCGTCCGACGGTGGCAGCGTTGAGAGTGTTTCCGATAGCGGTCAGCACTATACGACACGTTATGTGATTGTGCATTTTCTTCTGGATGATGTCCGAGAGACTGTCGAGGTTTAAACCGACAATGTCCGTTCCGGCCATGCGGTGAGTGAGCGATGCCGTCGAGTATCCATTGCCAGGATAATTCTTGGCGCTCTTCCAACGGAATCCTACGCATGAGCTTCAATATGTATTGGAGATCACGTGGCAATGATCTGGAAACTCAGAGGACGCTGGCAAGCTCAGGGTGCATCGAGGTGTATGAACCCGCGAGCCGCGAGTTTCGACAGCGAAGGTGATGCGAGAAGTGGTCGAGACAGCCGAAGCATAGTTCGATCCCTTCACAAATCGACGCTCGTCGCCATTTCGCCTCCGCATGTCGTTGTCGCGGCAGTCGAATAGCGATGTTGATGTTCTGCTGATGGGGTTAAGGTGCATTGTCTACCTGACTGATCTTTTCGAGGAGGAAAAGGTTTTGAATACGGCAGAACTGCTGTGTTCAAAGAACTGTCAGGCGAGCAGTAGCTTCGAATCTAAACCCAGAGGAGGAATGGGAATGAGCAGGAACAGAGGTGTCGTGTATTTGCGGCCGGGCAAAGTCGAGGTGAGAGATATCGATGATCCCAAGCTCGAGGCACCGGACGGTCGTCGGATCGAGCATGGCGTCATCCTAAAAGTCATTTCTACTAATATCTGCGGGTCCGACCAGCATATGGTACGTGGACGCACTACGGCCTTGCCAGGTCTCGTGCTGGGCCATGAAATTACTGGTGAGGTCATCGAAAAGGGCGTCGATGTCGAGATGCTGGAAATCGGAGATATCGTCTCAGTGCCCTTCAACGTCGCCTGTGGCCGCTGCCGCTGCTGCAAGTCGCAGGATACTGGCGTCTGCCTGACCGTCAATCCATCACGCGCGGGCGGGGCCTATGGGTATGTTGACATGGGCGGCTGGATCGGCGGCCAGGCCCGTTACGTTACCGTCCCCTACGCGGATTTCAATCTCTTGAAATTTCCGGATCGCGATAGGGCTTTATCGAAAATCCGCGATCTTACGATGTTGTCCGATATCCTGCCGACGGGTTTTCACGGGGCAGTGAAGGCGGGGGTCGGTGTCGGATCGACGGTCTATGTAGCAGGCGCCGGTCCGGTCGGTCTCGCAGCAGCAGCATCAGCGCGCATTCTTGGTGCAGCGGTCGTGATGATCGGTGATTTCAACAAGGATCGCCTTGCCCATGCCGCCAAGGTCGGATTCGAGCCGATCGATCTGTCGAAGAGCGACCGGCTCGGGGACATGATTGCCCAGGTCATTGGGATTGATGAAGTCGATAGCGCTATCGATGCCGTCGGATTCGAAGCCCGCGGACATTCGGGCAGCGAGCAGCCGGCCATAGTTCTGAACCAGATGATGGAGATCACCCGCGCGGCAGGCTCGATCGGCATTCCAGGCCTCTATGTCACGGACGACCCCGGTGCCGTAGATGACGCCGCCAGAAAGGGCAGCCTGTCCCTTCGACTGGGTCTTGGCTGGGCGAAGGCCCAGTCCTTCCACACCGGCCAGACGCCCGTGCTGAAATACAATCGTCAGCTCATGCAAGCCATCCTTCACGACCGGCTACCGATCGCCGACATCGTCAACGCAAAGATCATTTCGCTTGATGACGCCGCGCAGGGCTATGAAAGCTTTGATCAGGGGGCAGCGGTAAAATACGTGCTGGACCCTCATGGAGACCTGACGAAGGCCGCCTAATCTGCTCTGGCAGCATTGCGGCTCGCTGTCCTTGCTCCGTCCCACGAACGAAGGCCGGACAAGGGCAGCCGGTTCGGCTGCGCTATCATCCCCAACGATCTGGCGAATCCTTATCATAGCCGCGCTTTAGATCTTCCCGTGGTAGTGCCGGAATCATCCTTGGCCCCCTCAACCGGGCATCCTACGCATCGTCTCGATCGCAAACGGAGATTGAGATGGCAACGATCAGAAAACTGAGAGGACGCTGGCAAGCCCAGGTGCGCCGTCGTGGAATGAAGCCCCGGTGCAAGTCCTTTGACAGCAAGCAGGAAGCGGAGAAGTGGGCGCGCGATCTGGAAGCCCAGGTCGATCGCTTCGATGCAGCTCCAGACACGAAGATCCTCGAAAGCACGACGCTGGGGCAGCTCCTGGAGCGCTACCAGCGCGAGATCTTGCCCACCAAACGCGGTTCCATCCAGGAGATCCAACGGATCGATGTGCTACGCCGCCATGATCTCGCCTATCGGACGCTGATCGGCCTAAGCCAACAAGACATTGCGTCGTTCCGTGACGAGCGCCTTCACTCTGTAGCTCCATCTACCACGGTTCGTGAACTCCCGATCCTCAGCTGTCAATCAGCTGCGAACATCGTCGCGGCATGCCTCTTCTGCAACACGACACGACATAAGGCGAAGCATCCCGTAGACGCGGCCACACACGCTGCCGTCGTGCGTTCCAGGCTGGAGAAGGGCAGGTAGCACCCGCCGCAGGTTACTCCCGCTTTTAGCGAACAAGCGACCCCACCGATCTGACGCAAAGGGCTCGGAAGCACGCAATCGTCAAGTCAAAAATGGAGGGAAAAATACGCGTCAAAATGTATCGCGCCATGTATCGCTCCAAGTATCGTAATCGGGATTATCTGTCAGTGTATTGGCGGAAACCCTTGATTTTTATGTAATTATGGAAGAGTCCCACCCTCTCTACCATTTATTACCTCACTCCCCTGCTTCCAAGTCTAAAAGCTCACTCTCATAACGGAAACGGCTGCGCTCCGGTGAAGGCTCACGGGCAAGCGGTTCTGTTTCGGCCAGCAGTCTGTTGGCCATTGCCGTGGCACCGTCGGTGATGGCGCGTTTGCCGATGAAGCCGCCGGGGAGTTGGATGGTGGCGGTCATGGCGTGGATCAGGTGATTGAGCAGGGTGGCGTCAGGCAATTCGGGTACCTGCCAGAAGCTGGCGAGACTTTGCTGATGGGTGAGGCCGGGTACGTCGTAGATTGCTGGCGCAAGCGCCATGACCGGGACGGCATGTTGCAACGCTGTCAGGCCGACTGTGGAATTGACCGTCACCAGGCCTCGGCTCGCCCTTATCAAAGCGGTCAGGTCACCGCCGTCGATCACATCGATCTGATGGGCAATGCCGCAGCGCGCCGCCATGCGGGCAATGTCTGATGACCAGTCACGCAGACCGTTGTCGATTGGATGGGTCTTGAACAGCAACCTGCTGCCGGATGGCGCGTGGCGGGCAAAGGAACGGATCACGGCTTGCAGGATGCGAAACAGATCGCCCATCGGCGCATGACGGCGGATCTGGTAATCCCCCGGCAATTGGAGCGGAAAAAGATAGAAGTCGAAATCTTTGTCCGGCGCCAGATAGCGGTGTTGCAGGCGCAATGCTTGTGCCTTTCGCCTGCGCGCAGTCAGGCCCTTGACGATCCAGCCACTATATTCCACGACGGGATGGACAGGGCCATGCGCCTTGTAATGCGGATGCAGCAGCCAGCCGAGTGCGACATTCGGGATATGATAGATCAGGTCATAAAGCGCATAGGTGAGAAAGCTGGAGGGATAGGGACTGCGCGGCGGTGGAGCCTCGACGCCCTGCGCCAAGGCCACGATTGCCTGCGGATCGACTGGAAACCGCGACTGGCTGGACATGCCGAACGGCTCCACCGTCAGCCAGTCTGGCCGCAGATAGCCATGTTCGAAAATATGGGCGCGCAGGCCAAGCCTGGTGCATAGTTCAACGGCGGCAGCGTGTTTGGGACGGCCATCGCCCAGCATCAGCACATCGGTAATGCCGTGACGCAGAATGAGCCGTTCAAGAAAGCCGAGCCAGGCATCGTCCCGGCCACGAAAAAAGTCAAAAGGCCATTTTCTCCAGAAAATGACATCACCTGAACAAAAATTGACCTTACGCACGGCTACGTCGCGCGTTTCCAAGGCTCTTGCGAGCGCTGGAAGAAACGGCGAGGCCGGGCCTTGGAGAAACAGAAATGTGCGTCGCTTTGTCACTCGATATAAACGATTCTCTAACGAATCCCTGCCTTCTGTGGTGTTTAAGTCATACGACAAAATTATAACATGGCCTATAAGAGCCGTTGAATTGAAAACCTTGCGTGGAAATTGAGACGAGGGGTCCCGTCCGCAATGACATCATCTGAGCCGACAAAGGCCGTATTGTTCCTTCAGGGGCCTCCCTCCATTCTCTGGACGGAATTTGCAAGAGCTTTTGAACAAGCGGGCGTAAAAACCCATCATGTGAATTTTACGTTGGGCGATTTTCTGTTCTGGCGCAAACGCGGCGCCAAAAATTACCGCGGTTCCTTTTCCAAATGGCCAGCCTATCTGCGGCGGCTGATTGCCGAAAAGGGCATTACCGATATCGTCTATTATGCGGACCGCCTGCCCTATCACGCCAAAGCGGCTGAAATCGGCGCTGAAATCGGTGTCCGCTGTCATGCGGTCGAATGGGGCTATCTGCGGCCGGACTGGCTGACCTTCGAGCGCGACGGCATGGGCCGCTTCTCGCATTTTCCCAACGATCCGAAGACTATTCGCGCCATTGCCGCCAAGGTGGAAGAGCCTGATATCGCGGTGAAATATCCGCATACGTTCGGACAGGAAGCCTTCAACGAAGTGATCTACAACCTGCTGAATTTCTTCGGCAGGCCCTTCTATCCGCTCTATAACGCCGACAAATATTATTCCGCCCTGGTGGACTATCTGCCTTGGCTGCTGAAAGCCGGCGTCAAGCCTGCCCGACTGCCGGAGGGATTTCTGGAGGACGGCCAGCCGCCTTTCTATCTCGTCGCCCTGCAATTGCAGAGCGATTACCAGATCCGTGCCAATTCACCCTACCGGCATCTGCGCGACATGATGCGGCAGGTAATCGCCTCCTTCGTCAAGAATGCGCCAGCGGGTAGCAAGCTGCTGTTCAAGCAGCACCCGCTCGACAATGGCCTGGAGCGTTGGCAAAAGGTGCTTCGCCATATCGCACGCGAGTTCAAGATCGAGGATCGCGTCGTCTTTATCGAGGAAGGCGACCTGCACGATATTCTGCAAAAGACGGCGGGTGTTGTCATCGTCAATTCCACGGTCGGCCTTCACAGCCTGCGCGCCCAAAAGCCAACCATCGTGCTGGGCTGCGCGGTGTTTGACGTGCCAGGGCTGACCCATCAGGGCCGGCTGGATGATTTCTGGAAGCGGCCGGAGCCGGTCGATCCCGAATTGATGCGCGATCTCGTCAAGGCCCTGGCCGCGACCATTCAGATCAAAGGCGATTTCTTCAACAAGGCAGGCCGTCAGGCGGCCATTGGCGCCATGGTGCAGCGGGTTATCGAGGGAACGGTCAATATGCCCGACGCCTTCATCGATCCGCCACCGCGGCTTACCTCGCCCAAGGGCATCCTGACCGTTCTGGGAAGACCCGTCGAACTCGATTGGGAAGAAGACGCGGCGGTGCCTGATATGACCTATGCGCGGTCCGGCCCAACCCGCTGAATTCGCCAGTCAGGACTTCATAAAAAAGGGCGCGGAGTGAAAAACTCCGCGCCCTTTTTTGACGAATAATAGCCAATCAGTGCCGGAAGTGACGCACGCCAGTAAAGACCATGGCGACGCCGTGCTCGTCGGCGGCAGCAATCACCTCGGCATCGCGCATGGAACCGCCCGGCTGGATCACCGCCGTCGCACCGGCGGCAATTGCAGCCAGCAATCCATCGGCAAAGGGATAGAAGGCTTCGGAGGCAACGGCAGAGCCACGGGTCAGCGGCTCGGCAAGCCCCATGGCCTTGGCCGCGTCCTCGGCTTTCATCGCGGCGATCCGGGCGGAATCCAGCCGGCTCATCTGGCCCGCGCCAATGCCGACCGCCTGGCCGTCCTTGGCATAAATGACAGCGTTGGATTTCACATGCTTGGCGATCTTGAAGGCCAGTTTCATGTCTTCCAGCTCGGCTGCGGTCGGCGCGCGCTTGGTGACGACCTTGAGGTCCAGATCTTCCACCACCAGATTGTCACGGCTTTGCACCAGCAGGCCACCCGATACCGTCTTGGCCGTCAGGCCTGGCGCACGTGGGTCGGCCAGACCGCCGGTGGTCAACAGCCGCAGATTGGCCTTGCGGGCAATGATGGCCTTTGCCTCGTCCGTGACATCAGGGGCGATGATCACTTCGGTAAACAGCTTGACGATTTCTTCGGCGGTTTCAGCGTCCAGAGTCTGGTTCAGCGCGATAATGCCGCCGAAAGCCGAAACGCTGTCGCAGCCCAGTGCCCGGCGATAGGCATCGGCGAGCGTCTTGCCGACCGCGACACCGCATGGATTGGCGTGTTTGATGATGGCGCAGGCCGGGCCGTTTTCGGGCAGAAATTCCGAGACCAGCTCGAAGGCGGCATCGGTATCGTTGATATTGTTATAGGAAAGCTGCTTGCCCTGCAAAAGCGTGGCAGTGGCGACGCCCGGACGCTGATCGCCATTGACGTAGAAACCGGCTTTCTGGTGCGGGTTTTCTCCATAGCGCATTTCCTCGCGCAGGCTGCCGCCGATCACCCGATTGCGCGGCGTCTCGATAGCAAGCGCCTCGGCAAACCAGTTGGAAATCGTTGCGTCATAAGCGGCGGTGCGGGCATAGGCGCGGGCGGCAAATTGCTGGCGCAGCGCATAAGGCGTATGGCAACCGCCAGCTTTGAGGGCTTCCAGAAGCTGGGCATAATCGGCAGGGTCCGTCACCACGGTGACATAGGCGTGGTTCTTGGCGGAAGCGCGGATCATCGCCGGGCCACCGATATCGATATTTTCGACCGTGGTCGGATAATCGCCGCCCGCTGCCAGAACGGCCTCGAACGGGTAAAGGTTGATGACGGCGAGATCGATGGCCTCGATCTTGTGCGCCTGCATGGCCTTCACATGGTCTTCATCGTCGCGGATGGCAAGCAGACCGCCATGCACGGAAGGATGCAGGGTCTTGACCCGGCCATCCATGATTTCCGGAAAGCCGGTCACGTCTGACACGTCGGTTGCGGGCAGGCCTGCCTCGATCAGCGCCTTGTAGGTGCCGCCGGTTGACAGCAGCCGCACGCCCATATCGTTCAAGGCCCGGGCAAGATCGACAATGCCGCTCTTGTCGAACACAGACAGCAGGGCGGTGCGAATCTGCACTCTGTCTGGAACAGGGATTTTCTTCGAGACAACAGCCATGGCCTTCACTCCGAAAGAGCAATTCCTGGATGGACTTCAAAAGCATCCCAGAGGTGGAATTGCGTGAACAAAAATAACCGAGACAGCCCGCAGACCGGCGGCAAGCATGATGCCTGCCCGCCTAGCACAGCATATTGCCAGAGGAAACAGCCTTATCCCAGCTTTGAAAAAAACCACCAGATTTCCGGCGTTTCCAGGACAAGCTCGATCTGCTCGGAAGCCTGAATGCCGGACAGGCCCGCGAAAAACACGTCCTCGGCAATGACAGGAAAGCCGGTCGGAGAGGAAAACATCCAGGTCTCGCTACCGCCATTGGCCACCAGCCGGATGTTATGGTCATCCTCCTGAGTGAGGCGCACCGAGGGGTGAATGTGAAAACGGATGATGACCCCGCCCTTCGGCATATCGGCCAGCGGCTGTTCCTTGTCCGAGAGCAGCCGGTCATGCCCCACCAGCTTGGTGCCTGCCGCATTAAGGCGCAGATCCCGCTCGTGCAGAATGCCGAACCCCCTGAGATAGCCGTCATGGCGGGCCGTCAGATGGTCGCTGCCATCGTCACCGGCGCGGCGCATCACCTCCACCGAAGAGACGCCGCCGACAATGATCGGTCCCAAAAACCGCGAGGTCGAGATACGGAAGGAGGATTGATCGGCGATGACAAGGGTCGAATGGGCCGCCGTTGCCCGCGCCATCTGCCGGTATCGCTCTCCGGCAAAACGCGGTGTGCCGGAATTGACCACCAACCGATGGCGCCCGCAAGACAGTTCGAACGACAGGCAACCCGCATGGGCGGTGCGGCTGAGATCGCCTTTCGCAGGCACGCCGGTATCGACGAGAACGACGGCACCGCCTGCCGCCAGCCGTTGGTAATGGCTGTGCGGCAAGGCCCGGAATGGCTGGCCGCCGCTTTCGTCATAGCGCAGCACCGACATCAGATCATTGGCAAGCGTTGCCGTGGCGCCATTGAATAGTGCCAGATCGCCATTGCTGTGGCGAAAGAACCTTATGGCGGGAAACATCCGGTCGATGGTGGAAATCAGCTTGATCGGCACGTCATGACCGAGATTGACATAGGTCTGCCGCAGCGGCAGCAAATCGAACAGGATGTCGAGTGCTGCCTGCGGATTGCGGGAGATATGCCCGCCATCGGCCAATACCTGCCGCTCCAGTTCCAGGTCGAGGAAATGGGCTGCCTTGCGGATCTGGCGCGCCGAGGCCGACATGGCAATCGAGGCCATCGCCAAAGCGATACGCAGTCTCAGCCGGTCCACTCCGTCAGGGGCAAGGTCGGCGCTCAGTCCGGCATAGGCAACCTGACGGCTGAGGCTTTTCAGGAAACGCCGGTAAAAGCTGCTCTCGCAATCCTGAAGGACGACCGGCGAATGGGACAACCAGGCAATGATCCTCTGTCCCAGTACCCCAGCCTCCCAGCCGATCCCGACCCGCTTGCCGTTCAACTTGATCCAGCTATCGACAATGGCGCGCGCATGGGCCGATGCTTCCGGCGTCTTGTTGGCGCGGATATGCCGAAGCCAGGAAAAGGAATGGAGCCTGGCGGCAAAGACCTGCGACGGCAGTTCCAGGGTGAAGGGCGAGGCGCGTCCGCATTCCAGCAAGCGTCCCGCGAGTGGAAAGCGTCCCTCGAAAATCTCTGTCGCCACATGGGAATCCACCACCCGCAGATCGGTCGGCGCCACCAGAAGGCGAACCTGCCGACGATGCAGCCGCGAAAAAGCAGCACGTACGGGCAACCAGCCGCGCCGCTTCCATCGCCGCCAGCCTTCGCGGACGTAGAGCACCGGCAAACTCTGGCCCTGTCTCTGTGGCATTCGACATTCCGTTGCGCGCAATCCCGCTTTGGCCTTGCGCGATAAAAGTGTGAGGCTGACAAACCAAAATCGAAGGATGTCAGTTTATCAGCCGCCAATTATGTAAAGATTTATTTAAACCCGGCGTAAACGGCAGGCATAAAACCCATCCAACCCGCCCGCATGACTATCGCCGCCCGGTAACATAGCAGGCGTGGTGCGAAATTCGCCAAGCGGCGTGATCGCATCTTCCAGCCCCGGCCAGTCGGCAACCTGCATCGCAACCCGCTCCAGTTCCGGATGATCGGCCAGAACCCGGGCCACGACGTCCTCGCCTTCCTGTGGGTCGAGCGAGCAATTGGAAAACACGATGGAGCCACCCGGCGCCAGCAACGTCACGGCGTGGCGCAGCAACCGTTCCTGCACGCCCGCCAGCTTGACGATATCCTGCGGACCCTTGGTGTAAAACACATCAGGGTGCCGGCGCGTCGTACCGGTCGAAGAGCAGGGCGCATCCAGCAGCACGGCGTCAAAGCCCGGATGGTCTTCGCCTAGCGTGAACTCCATCAGGTCCTGATGAACCAGTTGCGCTGAAAAACCCAACCGTTGCAAGTTGCCATCCAGCCGCTTCAGCCGGTTGGCCGATTGCTCGACCGCCGTCACCACCGCGCCCGCGGCAGCCAATTGCGCGGTCTTGCCGCCAGGGGCGGCACAGAGATCCACGGCCCGCTTGCCTTCGATGGCCCCGAACATCCGCACGGGAAGAGCCGCCGCCGCGTCCTGAACCCACCAGGCGCCCTCCTCAAAACCGGGAAGCGCTGAAACCGCACCGGCAAAGCTTGCCAGCCGGATGCTACCGGTCGGCAAAACTACGCCATTGAGCTTTTCGGCCCAAAGTGCAGGGTCGGCCTTGACGGTCAGGTCGATGGCAGCCGGGGTCAATTGGGCCTGCGCGATCCGCCGCGCTTCCTCCTCCCCATAGACTGCAATCAACCGTTCGAAGAACCAGTCGGGCATGCAGATGACATCTTCGACATCCGCCAAGAGTGCCTGTTTTTCACGGCCCAGCCTGCGCAAAACGGCATTGACCAGCTTGGCGAACCGGCGGCTGCGCGGATCGCGATTGGCCTGCTCGACGGCAAGATCGACGGCGGAATGATCGGGGACATCAAGGTAGACCATTTGCGCGGCGGCAACGATCAGCGAATGATAAAGCGCGCGCGCACCGTCGGGCAAAGGCGCGTCCAGCAGCCGGGCCAGCATGGCCTCGATGCGGGGCAGAAAGCGTAAGGAGGTGTTGAGAATAGCGCGCACCAGACCACGATCGGCCTCCGACAGGGCGGCATAGGCCGGATTGCCGTGGTCGCCATCCATCATGCCATCCAGCGAGGTCTTGCGGTCGATCACCGCTGCCAGAAGGCGGCTCGCGGCCATGCGCGCTTCCAGCCCCGGCTTGTCGTCATACGCTGGCCTGCGGGGTCTGTCGGACTTGTGCCTGGATTGGCCATCCTGTTTGCCAATGGTCCCAAGGCTGGACTCCCGATGGCCGGAGGATGATTTATCGGTTGGAGGTTTGCCGCGTCTTTCGTTCAATTCCATGGTCCCTTCGGGGCGTCATTATCCTTGCCGCGCCGCCCGATTTTGGGAACGGAGCGCGTGCTTGCGCCTCCCTTAACACCCCAGGGATCATCCGTCGATCTTTCCGCACTGCTGCCCCAGGGGCCTGAAGCCGCAGGCTTGCTGTGCTGCGGGCGGTAGACATTTTCCTGACGCGCACCCATCTCCTGCGCCAGGGCTTGCAGCGCCGCGATCCGGTTGCCAGTATCTGGATGGGTGGAAAACAGGCTGTCCATTTTCTGGCCCGACAAGGGATTGATGATGAACATATGCGCTGTGGCCGGATTGCGCTCGGCCTGATAATTGGGCTGGTGAGCGCCGGCGATTTTTGCCAGTGCCGAAGCCAGCCATAGCGGATTGCCGCAGATTTCCGCGCCACGCCGGTCAGCGGCATATTCGCGGGTTCGGCTGATGGCCATCTGCACCAGCATAGCGGCAAAGGGCGCAACGATCATCGCCACGAGCGGACCAATAATGCCGCCGCCATTGCCGTTTTCGTCGCGGCGACCACCGAAGAAGAAGGCAAAATTGCCTAGCATCGAAATCGCCCCGGCCAGCGTCGCGGTAATCGTCATGGTCAAGGTGTCGCGGTGCTCGACATGTGCAAGCTCATGGGCCATGACGCCTGCCACTTCTTCCGGCGTCAAGGCCTGCAGCAGACCCGTCGAGGCGGCAACGGCAGCGTTTTGCGGATTGCGGCCCGTGGCAAAGGCATTGGGCTGCGGATTGTCGAAAATATAGACCTTGGGCATCGGCAGACCGGCATTTTGGGTGAGACCACGGACAATCTCATAAAATTCCGGCGCATTGCGCGGATCGACCTCCTGGGCGTGATAGGCCGAGAGAACCATCCGGTCGGAATTCCAGTAGGAAAACAGGTTCATCGCACCGGCGATGACCAGCGCGATCATCATCCCGCCCTTGCCGCCGATCAGGAAGCCGACGCCCATGAACAGGGCGGTCATGAAAGCCAGAAGCATGGCGGTGCGCATGATATTCATCGGGTGCTCCAAAAGGGTCCGGCAGCGGAGAGGGTTTTCCAGCTCGCTGCGATGTCCTACATATGTAAAGACCATCGATCATTTTCAATTGCTACAGGATGGATGCCGAATGGACGAGCACCAGAACACCCAACAAGATTCCGGCACCGCCAACAGTGCTGGCACCGAAGCCGCACTGAAAACGCTGTCGCCTGCCGCAGCCCGCGCGCTGGCCGAAGCCGAGGAGCGCCGCAAGGCCGAGCAGGCCCAAAAGCCCGCACCGGAAGTTGGCGGACGCGGCGGCGCGGACCCGGCCCGGTTCGGCGATTGGGAAATCAACGGCCGCGCCATCGATTTCTAGTGTCTGTCAGGTTCAGATTGAACCAGCCAGACGACAGGCCCGGCTGGGCAACGAAAGCCCCTGCCCTCCAATGGCCGTTTTCCTCTCGTAATCACGTCTCGGTGAAAGCTTGTTTTACCATGAAACCTTTTGCCCTGTGCGACGTTCATGCCAGCGGAACTCAGGAAATGTTCAGAGGAACTCCATGAAGAAAATTTTTCTTGCTTCGGTTTTTGCTGTTGCGGCGATGGCCGGCAGTATCATTCCGGCTTACGCGCAATCGGGCATGATGCCTCCACCGGACGAGCGCCGTGGCCCGCCGCCGCGCCATATGCACCGTCCGCCACCGCCGCCGCCGCAGTGCAAGGTTCGCAAAGTGGTGCGCTGGCACCATGGTGAGAAAATCGTCAAAAGGGTGCGGGTCTGCCGTTAATGGCATGACGCATACCAATGCTGTATAATTGCCGCAATCAACAGTGATTGTTCAAGCTGAGGCCTGCACGTGGATAGCACGTGCGGGCCTCAGTTTTATTGAGAAGCCTACACTTTTCTCTGCTGTACTGTTCGCTTCGATGCAAATCGGTTAGATTGGCGTGATCGTCTGGGTTTCGCGTCGTCTATCGGGAAAAGCTGAAACGGATTTCCTCGTCCGGATATAAAGCCGGGATAGACCGCAAAGAGACAGGCAAAGAGACAGAGGCACGATCAAGACAGCGATGACACCCCACTCTTTCGCACGCAGGCGTCTAGCCACTCGAACACTGTCGTGCGGGACAATCGCAATCCTGTGTGCCATGGCCCTGTCCTCTGCGAAGGCCCAGCAAGTGCCGGCCCCGGATAGTCCAGCCTCGACGCAGCCCCAGACACTCCCGCAAGGCCCCAGCAACATCGCCCCGGCTGCAAGTCCCGAAGCTTCGAGCCAGACGAGCCCTGACGATCCCGCCGGTGCTTTGCGGGCCAAGCGTGAGGACGTTTCCCGTCAGTTGCAGGATCTGTCCCAATCCATGCAGCTTTCCTCGGAAAAGTCCGAGGAGCTACGCAAGAGCATTGATGCGCTGGACAAAAGCAGCACCAGCCTGCGCCAGGCGCTGATCGATTCTGCCGCACGCCGCAAGGATCTGGAACAAAAGATCGCCGATGGTGAGAAGAAGCTGGCGGACTACGGTGTCCGGCAAGACGTCATCCACAAATCCTTCCGGGCGCGGCGCGCCGTGCTGGCCGAGGTGCTGGGCGCTCTGGAGCGCATGGGCCGCAATCCGCCGCCAGCTCTGCTGGTCACGCCGGAAGATGCCTTGGGGGCGGTGCGCACCGCCATTCTGCTTGGCGCTGTCGTGCCTGGGATGCGCAAGGAAACCGAAAAGCTTGCCGATGACTTGCAGGAACTGACCAACCTGCGCAAGGCCAGCATCGATGAGCGCGAAAAAACGGTTGCCAGCCTGAAAAGCCGCCAGGAAGAAGAAGCCCGGATGGACATGCTTCTGGCTGAAAACGCCCGGCTGAGCCAGCAAAACAACGCCCAACTGCAAGAAGAACTGGCGCGCTCACAGGAGCTTGCGCAGAAATCCTCGTCGCTCCAGGGCCTGATCGGCAGCCTGGAAAACGAGATCGCCTCTGTGCGCCAAGCCACCGACCAGGCAAAGCTGGAAGAGGAAAAGCGCCGTCAGATGACCGACGCGCAACGGGATCAGGCGCGCCTTGAGGCCCAGACCACGCCGCCCGATAAAAACCGCATTGCCCCGGCATTTTCCTTTGAAGAGTTGAAGGCGAAGCTGGAACTTCCGGCTGTGGGCGATGTATTGCGGCAATTCGGCGATCCCGACGGCACCGGTCACGAGGCCAAGGGAATTGTGCTTGCCACAGCGCCCGCAGCCGTGGTGATTGCGCCCGCCGACGGCACGGTGGTGTATGCGGGACAGTTCCGCAGTTACGGGAAAATGGCCATCCTCAACACAGGCAACGGATATCACATAGTTTTGTCCGGCATGGACCGTGTCAACGTGCATGCCGGACAATTCGTGCTGTCCGGCGAGCCGATTGGTGCTATGGGTGAAAAGAGAGTCGTCAGCGCAGCTGCTTTCGCGCTGGAAACAGATCGCCCAACCCTTTACATAGAATTCAGAAAAGACGGTAACTCGGTTGATTCCCGACCATGGTGGGCGAAGGACGCCGGAAAGGTTCGCAATGATACGTAGGGCTTCTATAATGCTGGTTGGCGCGCTGATGGGCGCGACGGCGATGAGCGTTGTTTATTCGGCTGGCGTTCCTGCCGAGGCGGCAGGCAATTCCACTTACAAGGAACTGGCGATTTTTGGAGACGTGTTCGAGCGTGTCCGCGCTCAGTATGTCACGCCTCCCGACGAGAAAAAGCTGGTCGAAGCCGCCATCAATGGCATGTTGAGCTCTCTCGATCCCCATTCCAGCTACATGAACGCTCAGGAAGCGGCGGACATGCAGACCCAGACCAAGGGTGAATTCGGTGGCATCGGCATCGAAGTGACGATGGAAAACGACCTGGTCAAGGTCATTACCCCCATCGACGACACACCCGGCGCCAAGGCCGGCATTCTGGCCGGCGACATGATCTCCGAGATCAATGGTACCCCCGTGCGCGGCATGCAGCTCAATGACGCCGTTGAAAAGATGCGTGGCGCGGTCAATACCCCGATCAAGCTGACCATTTTGCGCAAGGGCGCCGACAAGCCGATCGAGCTCAGCGTCATGCGCGAAATCATCCCGATCCGCGCCGTCAAGTCTCGCGTCGATGGCGATGTGGGCTATGTCAGGGTGATCTCGTTTACCGAAAAGACCTATGACGATCTGGAAGCCGCGATCAACAAGATCAAGAAGGAAGTCCCCGCCGACAAGCTGAAGGGCTTCGTTCTCGACCTGCGCCTCAATCCGGGCGGTCTGCTCGATCAGGCGATTTACGTCTCCGACGCCTTCCTGCAGAAGGGCGAAATCGTCTCCACCCGCTCACGCGATCCGGAAGACACCCGCCGCTTTAATGCCACCGCTGGCGATCTGACCGATGGCAAGCCGTTGATCGTGCTGGTCAATGGTGGCTCTGCCTCGGCATCTGAAATTGTCGCTGGCGCGCTTCAGGACCTGAAGCGGGCAACCGTGGTCGGCACCCGCAGCTTCGGCAAGGGCTCCGTTCAGACGATTATCCCGATGGGCGACAAGGGCGCGCTGCGCCTGACGACGGCGCTCTATTACACGCCATCCGGCAAGTCGATCCAGGGGACCGGCATCCATCCTGATATCAAGGTGGAAGAGCCGCTGCCCGCCGATCTGCAAGGCAAGCTGCGCACCGAGGGCGAATCCTCGCTGCCGGGCCATATCCAGGGCCAGAGCGAGACGGAAGAAGGCTCCGGCTCGGTTGCCTACGTGCCGCCAGATCCGAAGGATGACGTGCAGCTCAACTACGCACTCGACCTGCTGCGTGGCGCCAAGACAGACCCGTCCTTCCCGCCGGACCCAAGCAAAGCCGTGCTGGAAAGCGCCAAGAAGAAGTAAGGATCGTTTTGACTGTCCTCGAAATGCCGGCCTTAGGGCCGGCATTTCTCGTTTATAGCGCCCTTCCCGTTGCACGCAGGCAAAGCTTGAACCGCATGAGATGGAAAGGCATGGTCATCGAAATGGCGAAGTGATTCGCGGCATGGAGAGGACAGTCCAATCCAATGCGCCGAAGGACATGACATTGAGCGCTGATCTGCACGCAGCTTTGGGCCAGAACCGCAAGAAGCGCCGCACGGCCGGTCCGAAAATGTCTCTCTTCGCGGCGCTGACGACAGCAAGCTCTGTCGCTCTTCTCGGCCTGTCCGTTTACACAACACTCACGCCGCTTCCGTTGCGCAGTCCGCAACCGCTCACTACCTCGCAGCCGGTTGCGGCTGCCGTTCCTGCCGAGGAGCCAGCCGCGAAAGCCCCCGGCCCGTCCCGCAGCATGGAAGCCCGTGCACCGACCTCTGGCGCTACAGTCGAGCGCTCGACCCTGCCGGACGGTACGGTTGTCACCAAATATTCACCCGCCAGCCGCGACGGCTCCGGCCCGGCCCTGGTCGCCACGCCCCATTTCGGCCAGGACCCGCGTGTAGCGGCCACGCCCAATCCGGACCTGCTGGAAAACAGTCCAGAGGGACAAATCCCGGTGACGGGACGCGACGGGTTGCGACCCGTCGAGCAATATGCACGGCCCTGGTCCGGCGCGCATGGAACACGGGTGGCCATCGTCGTCAGCGGGCTCGGCCTCAGCCAGACCGGCACCCAAAGAGCAATCAAGCACCTGCCGGAACAAGTGACACTGGGTTTTGCTGCCAGCGGCAACAGCCTGTCGCGCTGGATGCAGGAGGCACGGCGCGGCGGTCATGAGATCCTGTTGCAGGTGCCGTTAGAGCCGGTTGGTTATCCGGCAAACGATCCGGGCCGAGGCACGTTGCAGGTTGGGCGCCCCGCCGCTGACAACCTGCGCGACCTGCATAAGGCCATGGCCAGCATGACCAATTATACCGGATTGATGAATTACATGGGCGGGCGTTTCCTGTCCGACAGCGGCGCGATGGACCCTGTCATGCGCGATATTGCGGCGCGTGGCCTGCTGTTTCTCGATGACGGCTCCTCGGCACGATCCCTGACATCGACATTCGCCAAGGCGATGAACATGCCGTTTTCCGTCGCCGATCTGCAATTGGACGACCAGATCCAGGAACAGGCCATCCTGAAACGGCTGGACGAGCTGGAGCGGATTGCTCGGCGCAATGGCTCTGCCATCGGCGTTGCCTCGGCGTTTGATGAAAGCGTCAATGCCATTGCCAAATGGGCGGAAGGCGCCAAGGCGCGCGGCATCGAAATCGTCGGCGTTTCCGCCCTTGCCATGGAAGCGCAACAGTGATTTTTACAGTCACACAATACCCCCAATGAGGACACCATGACCCAGACCACCGTCAAAGCCGAGGATCTGCCCTATCGCCCCTGTGTCGGCATCATGGTGCTGAATGCGCAGGGTCTGGTCTGGGCCGGTCGCCGCATTCCGCTGCTCAATTCCGAATATGATGGCTCGCCGCAGCTCTGGCAGATGCCGCAGGGCGGGATCGATCCGGGTGAAGACCCGAAAGAGGCAGCCTATCGCGAGCTTTACGAAGAAACCGGCATGAAAACCGTGACCCTGCTGGCCGAAGCGCCGAACTGGATCAATTACGATCTACCGCCAGCCCTAATCGGCATTGGCCTGCGCGGCAAGTTTCGCGGCCAGACACAGCGCTGGTTTGCCTTTCGCTTCGACGGCGACGAAAGCGAAATCCAGATCAATCCGCCGCCGACCAGCCAGCATGCCGAATTCGATGAATGGCAGTGGAAGCCAATGGCAGAACTGCCGGACCTGATCGTGCCGTTCAAACGTGGCGTCTACGAACAGGTGGTCGCCGCCTTCCGGCATCTTTCCCCTGCCGAGGCCTGAGGTTTATCAGTAGGCGGCTCGCAACAACGGCATTTCCATAAAGCCGCGATTGCCGTTGTCGGCCCGGCTATTCGTCAGGTTATCGGCAACCGGCATGCGGATGGTCGGCACCAGCATTTCCACCTCGTCGCAATAGCGCTCGGCATTGGCGATAGCCTTATCCAGATTGCTGACCCGCTCCGGGTCGAGGCGGTGCAGGCTGGTGCGATATTCAAACATATCGCGATAGGCGGCGCGCTCGATGATCGGCGTCGCCAGAACCCGCACCGACCGTTCGGCCAGAAGCAGTTTGACGGCACGAAGCGCGCGGGTGGTGACCAGCGAATTAACCCGTGACAGAACGACGGAATGGGGAATGCGAATATTGCCCTTGCTGTAGAGATATTGCAGCAGTTCGATCACCTGCGCGCCGCCCTGGGCATCCATGGCACTGCCCTGAATGGGAATCAGCACATGATCGGAAAGACCAAGCGCCGTCGCCAGCAAGGGTGATTGCGCGCCCGGCAGATCGACGATCACATAATCGGAGCTGCCACGATAAGCCTCAATGGTGCGGGCCAAGGCATTGACGGAGATATAGGTGGCGACACGCAAGTTGCTGGCATAACCGTCCGCGCCCTCGAACCAGCGAGAAATCCAGCGCTGCGGATCGGTGTCAATCACCGAAACTGAGTAGCCCCGGCGCACCAGTTCCGTCGCAAGCAACAGAACCGCCGTGGTCTTTCCGGCACCGCCCTTGGTATTGGCGAAGGTAATGATGGGCATGAAGCAACCTCGGTCAGCCATAACGGAGCCATGCATCGCTCTCCAAGGCCCAAACATATCGGGCAACCCATTCGCATCGGGCAGATCCATAGTGACGCGACATGGTTAACCGGAGGTTATCTGTTGGACAAAATACGACAATTCCCCTGGGCTTTCCAGGTTCGTTCACAACCACAAGCCCGACACCCCTCAATCATTCGTCTCCTTCCAAAAAACTCTAACCACTACCTTGCATAAACAGATAGCTTGTTATATTCAAAATACAAAACTGAGGTACCCATGACTGACTCGATCCAGGTTCAATTGCGGAAAGGCGCCCTCGACCTCTGCGTCCTGGCTGTGCTGTCTCACGGCGAAAGCTATGGCTACGAAATCGCCAGTACATTGGTCAGCGCCGTCGGCATGGGAGAAGGCACGATCTATCCGCTGATGCGTCGAATGCAGAATGACGGACTGGTGGCCACCCGCATCGTTGAGTCCAGCAATGGGCCACCGCGCAAATATTATCGGCTCACGGAACAGGGCCGAACAATTTTCGAAGCTCATCGCCGCGACTGGC
Source organism: Allorhizobium sp. Av2 (assembly GCF_021462805.2). Classification (NCBI taxonomy): domain Bacteria; kingdom Pseudomonadati; phylum Pseudomonadota; class Alphaproteobacteria; order Hyphomicrobiales; family Rhizobiaceae; genus Allorhizobium; species Allorhizobium sp. Av2. The sequence continues at coordinate 3,328,838 of NZ_CP192696.1, forward strand.
GCTCCTTTGCAAGCGCCGTCGATAAACTTCTTGAGGATTTGCCATGACCAAGGATGCCTTCTTACGCATGCTGAGACTGGGGCTGGCCGGTTTGCCCGCTCAAGAAGTGGACGACATCGTCGCCGATTATCAGGCTCATTTTGCCGAATCAGCCGCCTCCGGTCGCGGTGAACAGGAGGTTGCGATGGCCTTGGGCAATCCGGCCAGAATTGCCAGAGAACTCAGAGCCGAAATGGGGCTGCGCCGTTTCGAATCCCATTGGAGCCTGTCGAACATGCTGGCGGCCATGATGGCGCTGGCGGGGCTCGCCATCGTTGACATCCTGTTTTTACTGCCCCTGCTCACCGTGGCGTTCTTTACCGTGTTCGGCCTTGGGATCGCAGTCACGGCCATCGGAGCGGCGGGCGTGAAGATCATCATTACCACGATGCTGTTTCAGCTTGATGGACCAACAACAGAAACACTGTCGCAACTGCTGATCGGCGCGGGCCTTGTCAGCGGATTCCTGGGCGGTGGCGCGTTGTTGTTGATGGGGCTTGGCACCGGTATCCGCATACTCGGCCACTATGCGCGGCTGCATTTTCGCCTGGCTCAATTAAGCCCGGATCACGCTTGAGCTTTCCCTGACACCTCATTGAAGGAACGGACAATGACGAGGAAATTGGCATTCGTTGCAACGACGGGACTGATTGGTGCAGTCGTTTTTCTAACATTGGGTATCGGGATTTCAGGAGAAAATTGGGGTGGAGCCCGGCAATTGTGGGCAACAACATCCTCCACCTGCGGATCGGGCCAATCCACCAGCCAGCAGGTCACGCTGCCCTTTACCGCCAGCGACAGTCTCACCATCGATTTGCCGGCTTCGGTCCGCTATCAGCCTGGCGATAAGGCGGAAGTCATCGTCAGTGGCGACCCTACCCTTGTTGGGCATGTTCGAATGGATGGCCATCGGCTGAGCCTGGATTGTCATCTGGGCTGGTCGCAATCAAAACTCGATATCAGCGTGTCGGGACCTGCGATAACAGACTGGAAACTGCTTGGAAGCGGCAACCTATCCCTATCGCACATCAACCAGCCTCAATTGCGACTGGATATCAAAGGGAGCGGCAACGTTTCCGCGACGGGAGCTGCCGACACGGTTGATGTAGACATTTCAGGGTCGGGTACCGCCCAGCTGAGGAGGCTGACGGCTCAGTCCGCACGGATCGTGATCCTTGGCAGCGGGAACGCAGACATGACCGCGCTGAAAGATGCGGATGTGTCGATTTCCGGGAGCGGCAATGTTGATCTCTCCGGTCACCCGACATTGCGGCGTTCAGAAATCAACGGCAGCGGTCGCATAGTGCAGGCTCCTTAACCTCGTCGAGCACTTCAAACTCGACTGAATTGTTTCGCGCCCACCCCCCAAAATTCCCTGTTCCCCTCCCGCCGACAATACCCTATGGTTGCATCAGGATTGGTCGGAACGGGGCCGGTCCCGGAGCCTAGAAAACTCCTCTACAAACGGCCGGTGTCGGCCGTTAAATGACACCCCTCAGCCATAGGTTTGTGGCTGAGGCGGTGGGCCATGTTTATATGGTCCGCTCCCACCATTCTATATGGTCGGGGAGGCCTCGACGCATGTCCAGAGCTTCGGCTTAAAGGTCGAGGCGGTCGTTTTGTAGCGATTTTTCTAGCTCCCCGGCCACCAGAGGCTCACGCCTCCGGTGGTCGATCGGTTTCCAGGTGCGGGAGGATGGACAATGACCGATTACAATCTCTGGGCTGATCTTTTCGATACATGGCAATCCTCATCCAATTGGATCAAGGCTTTGCTGATTATCACCCCGCCTGCTTTCGGATTGAGCGTGTTAGGGCTGTTGCTGCGCCACCGGGCGCGGTTGCAAACAGAGCCACCTTTGTCGGGTCATTATCAGTGGATGAAGGAGCAGCCGACTGGAGACAGCATCGCCGCTGAAACGGTCGACATGCTCCTGCTGAATTCACTGATGGATTTGCAAGCCCGGCTGGAGGAGGCAAAGCAAGCACTCCAGCACCCGGATCTGAAGCATTTCCAGGACAAGTGTGAAGCGATTTTGCGTTCGGAAATGCCTGAAAACAAAGAGGGTGAGAATTTGGGCGGCTCAATGAAAAGCGGACACGCTCTCATACCCTCGTTGCCTCCCGCAGCCAGAGACAATGAAGAGATCCGCAGCCAAATTCACCAGATCATTGTCGAAAAATACCGCAACAACCGCCCCCCGGAAGAAGCGCTGCATAGTGCGCGACAGGTCTTCCTGGATCATGATACCGAGCGGAACGCCCCGGCACCGTGAGCGATTGTATCGTGAAGAAAATCGGACTCCAGAGCACACGACACAAACGGTTCTCGGCTTTGCCGCCCCCTCTTGCCTCTGCCGCCACCTTCTCCCCGATGGGGAGAAGAAACCTGCGGCATCCTCTTGTGCCTTCTATGCGCAGCAAAGGCCGATAAACTCCTTTGTCCGCAGCCTTAAGATGAGGCTCAGTGTTGTCGTGTTGACCTCTTCTCCCCAACGGGGAGAAGTCCCCGGCAGGGGATGAGGGGGGCGAAGCCAATTGATCAAGTTGCGTCGTATACTATGAAAACTGAAAAAGTCCGATGCTATATCTTTCTGTTTTCGTTTGTCTTATCGGGAAAACCGGTCGCCAATTGTCCGAAAACCAACTCTAGCGCCTGCGGTCCTCCGCCAGAATTTCCGGCGCAATCTGATGGAGCGGCACGGTGCGGTCCACGCCGCCATGGGCAATGGCTTCCTTGGGCATGCCGAAAACAATGCAGCTTGCCTCGTCCTGCGCGACGGTAAAGGCTCCGGCCTGATGCATTTCCAGCATGCCCCGCGCGCCGTCATCCCCCATGCCGGTCATGATAACACCCATGGCATTGGCACCTGCCGAGCGGGCCGCCGAGCGAAACAGCACATCCACTGACGGACGATGGCGCGACACCAACGGACCTGATTTGACCGACACATGATACCGCGCCCCTTGGCGCTCCAGCATCATATGGCGATCCCCGGGCGCAATCAGCACATGGCCGCGCAGCACCGGATCGCCGTTTTCCGCTTCCTTGATTTCCATTTCGCACAGGCCGTTTAGTCGCTTGGCAAAAGCCGCGGTGAATTTTTCCGGCATATGCTGCACGATGACGATGCCTGGCGCGTTGGCAGGCATTTTTTCCAGGAATTCCCGAAGCGCCTCGGTGCCGCCGGTCGATGCCCCCACACAGACCACCATTTCCGTGGTTTTGGCCATGGCACGGCCTGACGGTGGTGGCAGCATGGCATCCGCAGTCAGTTTCTTTGCTGGCTCATTGCTGGCGGAAGCACGATCCATCACGCTGGACTTTCGCGCCCCGAGCCGCGCCTGGGCGGCACTTTTCACCACCTGGCAAATTCGTTCGGCCTGCTCAGCCAGGTGATCCGCAGCGGCAATCTTCGGCTTGAGAATGATGTCGACTGCGCCAGCCTCCATGGCCTGCATCAGAGTTTCGCTGCCTGCCTCCGTCAGCGAGGAGCACATCACCACCGGAATGGGGCGCTGCGACATCAGCTTGCGCAGAAAGGTGATGCCATCCATTCGCGGCATTTCCACATCCAGCGTGATCACATCCGGAATTTCCTCGGCAATGCGCCGGGCGGCAACGAAGGGGTCGGAAGCGGCCCCGATCACCTCGATGTCCGGATCAGATTGCAGGACATTTGTCAGGATTTGCCGGACACTGGCTGAATCATCGACAATAAGGACGCGAATTTTCTTCGGCATCTGACAATCATACCTTCCTGAAAACCGTATTGGCCAATTGCTTGAGCGGAAGATCCAACCCAGTAATTGATTCGGAATGGCCTATGAACATGTAGCCCCCTTGGGCAAGGCAATCGCATAGGCGTCGCAGTACGTTGAACTGTGTCTTTTTATCAAAGTAAATCAATACATTACGGCAGAATATAATATCCATCGGTTCCCCCACCTGATAGCTGTCGTCCATCAGGTTGAGCCGGGCAAAACCGACACGGGTGCGAAGTGCAGGCGCGATCCGGACCTCGTTACGCTGCTTGTCACGCGCGTGCATCACATACCGCGCCGCCATGGTGCGCGGCACCGGCTCCAGCATATCGGCAGGATACACACCCCGGCGGGCCTTCTGCAGCACATCGGTCGACAGGTCTGTTGCCAGGATATGATAGTCCATCCCGCTGCGGCGTTCCAAATATTCCGCCATCACCATGGCAAGCGTATAGGGCTCCGCACCAATCGAACAGGCCGAACTCCAGATGCGAACCCGACGCGCGCCCCTGGCCTCCAGATCCGGCAAGGCCTTTTGCGTCAAATAGTCGAAATGGTTGGGCTCGCGGAAAAAGTCCGTCTTGTTGGTGGTCACCGCATCGATCAGATGGACGGATTCGGTCGCAAGGCCGCCCTCTTCGAAAATATAATGGCAATAGCTGTCGAAGTCCGTAAAGCCGGTGGCGCGCAAACGCCTGCGCAACCGGCCTTCCAGCATCGTCGTCTTGGTCTCCGGCATCTTGATGCCACTATATTCAAAAATGTAGTTCGACAGACGCCTGAAATTTTTCGGGCTGATTCTGTGGTCTCCAACAACTGCTTCTGCCAATGCATTCACGCTGGCGGCCTCCCTGTAATGGTTTTTCACGCGACGGCAAAAGCCGGTGCAGAAGAAGAGGCAAGGGCGGTTTCATCGCCCGAAAACAACCGCGCCAGATCAATGATCACCACAAAGCCCGCCTCACGGCGCACCACGCCCTGGATATAATCTGAGCGCCAGCGGATACCGATATCGGGCGCCTGCTCGATGTCGGCATGCCGGAAGGGAATGACCTCGAAGACCTTATCGGCCACCACCCCGACCGCAAGACTGCGGTCGGAAAGCGGCACATCCATCACCAGAATTCGGGTATGCGGCGTCTTCACCGTGCGCGACATCCCGAGCCGCAGACGAAGATCGATGACCGGCACGCCCTGGCCCCGGACATCCCGCAGGCCCAGAAGATAGTCCGGTCCATGCGGGATCTTGAACGGGTCCTCGTGATCGAGAATTTCCCGGACCACGGTAACGGGCACGGCAAACACCTCTTCACCAAGGCTGAAGGTGACAAACTGCGATTCTGACGACTGTCCACTCATGTTACGCGCTTTCCTGAAAGAGGCGATCCTCCTCATCCGGCCCGCCCATGGAGAGATCGAGGGCAAAGCCCTTGGCTCTCGCCTGCTGAGCAGCAACCGTCTGAGACGACGTCGGTGTACGGGGTTTTGCCGGTGCAGCCGTCCGGGCTGGCGCCGCGCGTGCGGCAGTTGCCCGGCCCGGAGAAGCTGGTTTTCTTGCGCCAGCACCAGTGCTATCGACCTTGAAGAAGGCGATGGAAGCCTGAAGTTCCTCAGCCTGAGCAGCCAGCTCTTCCGAGGTCGCCGACATTTCTTCAGAAGCGCCCGCATTCTGCTGCGTCACCTTGTCGAGCTGCTGGATCGCCTCGTTGATCTGGCTGGCGCCGATATCCTGCTCACGGCATGCCGCCGAGATCTCGGAAATCAGTTCCGCTGTCTTGCGGATATCAGGGACCAGCCGGGTCAGCATTTCACCGGCTTCCGTTGCCACCTGTACCGTCTGACCCGATAGCGTGCTGATTTCAGCCGCTGCTGCCTGACTGCGTTCGGCAAGCTTGCGCACTTCGGAGGCAACCACAGCAAAGCCCTTGCCATGCTCACCGGCACGGGCGGCTTCAACTGCCGCATTCAAGGCCAGAAGGTCGGTCTGACGAGCAATTTCCTGGACGATCGAGATCTTCTCGGCAATCGTGCGCATCGCACCGACCGCACGGTTCACCGCTTCGCCAGAGGCTTCCGCATCCTTGGAGGACTGGCGGGCGATCTTTTCAGTCTGGGCGGCATTGTCGGCATTCTGCTTGATATTGGCTGCCATCTCTTCCATCGAAGCGGAGGCTTCTTCAGCAGACGACGCCTGTTCCGTCGCGCCCTGGCTGACCTGCTCGGAGGCAGACGACAGCTGCTGGCTACCCGAAGACACATTGTCGGACGCCGACAGCGCGTCGCCAACCACGCCGCGAAGGCGCTCCACCATCAACTGCAATGACTGACCAAGTGTGTCCTTGTCGGACAGGGATTTCGGCGTCACCGTCAAATTACCATCGGCAATCTGATTGGCGACCGCTGCCGTTTCCCTGAGGTTCCCGGTCATGATCTTGACGCTTTCGACGACATCGCGGATTTCATCATTGGTCCTGATGTCGATATCCTGACCGAGATCGCCGAGGGCAACGGCATCTGCAACGGTCTTGATTTTCTTCAGGCCTGAGCTGATGCTCAAAGCGATCCAGATAGCGGCGATAAACGCCACAAGCATGGCTACAGCAGCAATGCCTATCATCAGCGTTTTCGTCTGCTCATAGAGAAGGTCCGAGTCATTGTCGGCCTTGGTCATTGCCTTCTTCTGGATATCGATAAGTTTTGTGACAGCCTCTCCCATTTTTGCTGCATTCTCTCGGATGGCTCCGTTCGACAACGCAATCGCACCATCGTTATCACCAGCAGCCTGCATAGCGGGAAGACGGCTCGAAGCCTGCTTGAACATTGTAGCAGTTTCAATCAATGCTTCCCAGTATGGCTTGCCTTCAACACTGGCAATGCTCCTACCAGAATCAGCAAGTTTAAGCATATCTTCAATGTTTTGAGTCGCAGCCTGATAATATTTATTAATATCATCTGCTTCTTTAGACAGTAGCGCGTTTTTCTGGGCGCGGATTGTCTCCGAAATCTCAGTTGATGCAGATAGCGCAAGTTCAAGACGCTTGGCCGGACCGGCGATAATATCGGAACTGGCCTGATTGATTGTCGAAAGGCTTGTAATCCCATAAAAGGCCATGACACCCAGCATGATGATCATCAAGCCAAACGTTACGGCCAGTTTAAGTTTGATCGTGAATCGCATGTTAGTCCCCCAGATATTCCCATGTATTTAGGCGTGGTAGGACAGCCAATTTCTTGCCTGTCCCGGTCTTTGTTGTGGGCCGGTTTCACGCCTGTTGGCGGAAGTCGTGATCTTCGTCATCCGGTCCGCCCATGGAGAGGTCGAGAGCAAAACCCTTGGCCCTCGCCTGCTGAGCGGAAACGGTCTGTCCTGCTGACGGCCTGCGCACAACAGCCGCCGCTGTCGTAATTTTGGCCGGTTTTGCAGGCTGCGACGTATAGTTTTGGGCCGCCTTCTTCTGCGCCTTCAGTCCATCAACCTTGAAGAAGGCGATGGAAGCCTGGAGTTCTTCGGCCTGAGCGGCCAGTTCTTCCGAGGTCGCCGACATTTCTTCCGAGGCACCCGCATTCTGCTGCGTCACCTTGTCGAGCTGCTGGATCGCCTCATTGATCTGGCTGGCGCCGATATCCTGCTCGCGGCACGCTGCCGAGATCTCGGAAATCAGATCCGCTGTCTTTCTGATGTCAGGAACCAACCGGCCGAGCATTTCACCGGCTTCCGTTGCCACCTGTACCGTCTGGCCCGACAGCGTGCTGATTTCAGCCGCTGCCGCCTGGCTGCGCTCGGCAAGCTTGCGCACTTCGGAGGCAACCACTGCAAAGCCCTTGCCATGCTCACCGGCGCGGGCGGCTTCAACCGCCGCATTCAAGGCCAGAAGATCGGTCTGACGAGCGATTTCCTGGACAATCGAGATCTTCTCGGCAATTGTGCGCATCGCACCGACAGCCCGGTTTACCGCTTCGCCTGAGGCTTCCGCATCCTTGGAGGACTGGCGGGCGATCTTTTCAGTCTGGGCAGCGTTGTCAGCGTTCTGCTTGATATTGGCTGCCATCTCTTCCATCGAAGCGGAGGCTTCTTCGGCAGACGACGCCTGTTCCGTCGCGCCCTGTGACAGTTGCTCGGAACTTGAGGACAGTTCCTGGCTGCCGGAAGAGACGTTGTCAGACGCCGACAAGGCATCGGCAACAACACCCCGAAGACGCTCCACCATGCTCTGCAAGGCAAGGCCCAGCGTGTCAACATTGGAGCGCGGCGTCGGCGTCACCGTCAAATCGCCATTGGCAATCTTATCGGCTACACCTGTCGTTTCACGCAGATTGAGGGTCATGGATCGCATCGCGATGCCCAATGAATCCTTGCTCGAGAGGGGCGTGATATCCTGAGACAAATCACCTTCGGAGATGCGGTTTGCCAAAGCGGCAGTTGCTCGCAGGTTTTCGGTCATCCCGTTAATCGTCGTGACAAGATCCTTGATCTCGTCATTGGTTTTTACCTCAACGGTCTGGTCAAGATCACCGATGGAAACGGCATTGGCAACAGTTTCGATCTTGCGAAGCCCGGCGCTGATGCCAAAGGCAATCCATAAGGCCGCCCCAATCGCGAGAAGCGTAGCGATCCCCGCGACAACAAGAACCATGGTCTTCGTTTCGGTATAGAGATTGTCTGTATCCTCGTCCGCTTTCGACATGCCCTGCTTTTGAATTTCGACCAGTTTTGTAATGGCTTCAGCCATATTGGTCGCCAAAGCGCGCAGGTCGCCATTTGAAAGCACTATGGCATCATTCACTTTGCCGGCCGCCTGAATATCTGGCAAACGAGCCGCAGATTCTCTAAAATCCAGAGCATTCTTGATCACGGCTTCCCAGTAGGGTCTGCCCTGCTGACTTGCAATCGTAAGACCTGCCTGTGCCAAGCCGATCATATCTTTGATGTTGGCGTCGGATGTCAGATAATATGCCTTGGCTTCCGCATCATCCTTGGAAAGCAGAGCATTTTTCTGGGCGCGAATGGCTTCTGACATTTTGCCGGAAGCCGACAATGCGTATTCGAGCCGTTTAGCCGGTCCGGCGATAATATCAGAAGCGGCCTGGTTGATCGTCCCGATGCTGGAGATGCCATACAATGCGACCGCAATCAGCATGGCGATCATAAGCCCGAAAGCCAACGCAAGTTTGAGTTTTATTGTGAAGCGCATGTGCGTCATCCCTAAATTAATTTGAGAAGCAAGCCCGTGCCGAACAACATCATTCGTTCGAAGCGGGTAAGGTCCGGCTCGGCGCACATACATGCCTGTCGGGTGCCATCGGGCCGCTAATCGGCCCGGTGCGAAATCGAATATGAGCCTAGGTCAGGCTGTCTGGCGAAAATCCAGATCCTCCTCATCCGGCCCGCCCATGGAGAGATCGAGGGCAAAGCCCTTGGCTCTCGCCTGCTGAGCAGCAACCGTCTGAGACGACGTCGGTGTACGGGATTTTGCCGGTGCAGCCGTCCGGGCTGGCGCTGCGCGAGCAGCAACGGCACGGGTCTGTTGTGCGGGCTTCTTCTGATGCGCACCATCGACCTTGAAGAAGGCGATGGAGGTTTGCAGTTCCTCGGCCTGAGCGGCCAGTTCTTCAGAGGTCGCCGACATTTCTTCAGAAGCACCCGCATTCTGCTGCGTCACCTTGTCGAGCTGCTGGATCGCCTCGTTGATCTGGCTGGCGCCGATATCCTGCTCACGGCAAGCCGCCGAGATCTCGGAAATCAGTTCCGCTGTCTTGCGGATATCAGGGACCAGCCGGGTCAGCATTTCACCGGCTTCCGTTGCCACCTGTACCGTCTGACCCGATAGCGTGCTGATTTCAGCCGCTGCCGCCTGGCTGCGTTCGGCAAGCTTGCGCACTTCGGAGGCAACCACTGCAAAGCCCTTGCCATGCTCACCCGCACGGGCGGCTTCAACCGCCGCATTCAAGGCCAGAAGGTCGGTCTGACGAGCGATTTCCTGGACGATCGAGATCTTCTCGGCAATCGTACGCATCGCACCGACAGCCCGGTTCACCGCTTCGCCGGAGGTTTCCGCATCCTTGGAGGACTGGCGGGCAATCTTTTCGGTCTGGGCGGCATTATCGGCATTCTGCTTGATATTGGCTGCCATCTCTTCCATCGAGGCGGAGGCTTCTTCGGCAGACGATGCCTGTTCCGTCGCGCCCTGGCTGACCTGCTCGGAGGCAGACGACAGCTGCTGGCTACCCGAAGACACATTGTCGGACGCCGACAGCGCATCGCCAACCACGCCGCGAAGACGCTCGATCATCGTGTTGACATATTGCAGCAGGTCGCCAATTTCATCGCGTGAGCGAATATCGGCAAATTGCGTGAGATCGCCATCGGCAACCTTGCGGACCGACGCCACGGCCTGGCCGAGACCGCGGGTAATACTGATAACGATCCACAATGCGGCAAGAATGGCGACAAGGGTCGCGCCAATTGCCAGACTGACCAGGATAAGGCGTGCATTGGCATATTCGGCATCGCCAGCATCATCTGCCTCCTTCAGCCGCGTTTGCTCAAGCGTGATGATCCTGGAGATCATCTCGTCGATATTGTTGGTCGTCACGCGGTTTTCGCCGGTCGAAACCTTCAGGGCACCCGTAGTGTCACCACTCAAAGCCAACGATTGGATGACGTCGTCCTGCTTGCGGAAATCCGCTTCCAGGGCAGCCAGCTTGTTCCAGGTCACCTTACCTTCTTCCGTCGCCTTGGCAGTGACAGCGGCAAAAGCCGTGTCGAAATTATTACGGGCTTCCTTGATTCTTCCGATGATCGCACGGCCCTCATCAGCCGATTGCGAGAGCAGCAGGTTTTTCTGCTGGCGGATCTGCTGAAGTTGTTCAACCTCAAGCTCCTGCGCCAGTTTCAGGCGATCAACGGGACCTGCCAGAACATCGCCCATGGCCGTATTCAAGGAGTTGAGGCTTGAAATGCCCAGAATGGAGCTTCCAACCAGCAGGGCGACGACAATGCCGAAAGCCAACCCCAGCTTTAGTTTGATGGTAAATCGCATAACAGACCTCAATTTGTTGCCAGACCAGCCGTGGGAGCGGCGATCCGGTCACTTGTACTGGAGAAAATTGCCTGGAGATTGGGGAGAATGATGAACTCTCCATCCCGCTTGACCAGGCATTCAATGAAGTCGGGACGCCATCGCATTCCGACGCTGGGGGGCGGTTCGCTGGCGGAGTGCGCCAAGGTCGTGACTTCGAACACCCGGTCCGTGCGAATGCCGGTCAGGGTGGTTTCACCATCAAGATCGAGCTCGATGACGATGATACGGCTGTCGATGGTCGGCTCCGTCGCTTCCATGCCGAAGGCCAGCCGGATATCGGCCAGTGGAATGACCTTGCCGCGGAAATTGATGACGCTGGAGACGAAAGGCTTTGCGCCGGGCACCTTGGTTTCCGGCAGGAGATCAATGATCTCCTGCACGGTGATGGCCTCAATCGCAAACGTCTCACCGTTCAGATTAAATGTCAGCACGGCGACTTCGTCGCGGTCCGCCCAGAAATGCTGGAAATCATGTTTGCCGGGTACGATGCTCATCCTGCTACACGCAATTGCGCCTCCTGCTGTTGGCCTGCGTTGACCAGATGCGTCACATCCAGGATCAGCGCGACACTGCCGTCACCCAGAATGGTCGCACCCGAGAAAGTCACGACGTCGTGGTGGAGCTTGGACATGGATTTGATGACGGTCTGGTGATCGCCAATGATCTGGTCGACCACCAGGCCGACGCGCTCATCACCGGTCGAGATCACCACGACCTTCTGGAACGGATCAGGCTGCGTTCCCGTGCGGAACAGATCCCTGAGCCTGAGGAAAGGAACCAGACTGTCGCGCAGCGAAATGAAACTGCGGCCCCTGGAGCGCAGATCGTCCTCGATCGACAGTTCCAGGCATTCCTCTACCGCCGACAGAGGAATAACGTAGCAGCCGGTACCGACGCGCACCAAAAGACCGTCAATGATCGCCAGCGTCAGCGGAATGCGCAGGGAGACTTCCGAGCCCTTGCCGTTTTCACTGCGGATGTCGATCACCCCGCGCAGGGCCTCGACGGTTTTCTTCACCACATCCATGCCGACGCCACGCCCGGAAAGATTGGTGATCGTTTGTGCGGTAGAAAAGCCCGGCTGGAAGATCAGCTGCAACAATTCCTGGTCCATCAACTGCTGGCCCGGCTGGATCAGCCCTGAGGATTCCGCCTTGGCCCGGACCCGGTCACGGTTGATGCCACGGCCATCGTCCTTGATGGTGATGATCACTTCGCCGCCGGACTGATGGGCTGACAGCACCACCTTGCCGGCTTTGTTCTTGCCCGCCGCCAGACGTTCTTCCGGCGGTTCGAGCCCGTGGTCGATGGAATTGCGCACCAGATGCACCAGTGGATCGGCCAGCCGCTCGATAACGGTCTTGTCCACTTCCGTGGTTTCGCCTTCCGTCTCCAGCTCGATGACCTTGCCGGTCTCGCGAGCGAGATCGTGGACAAGGCGACGGAAGCGGGTGAAAAGGCTGCCAACCGGCACCATGCGCAGCACCATCATCGTGTCGCGCAGCTCACCGGAGAGCCGCTCGACATCTTCAGAAACGGATCGCAGCATGATGTCAGCGCTGGTATTGGCCAGCTGCGACAGGCGGGACTGGGCAATCACCAATTCGCCGACCCTGTCCATCAATTCGTCCAGCCGCTCGGCCGGAACGCGGACATTTTCAGCGGCACGGCCATGCTTGGCGTCATTGGAACCAGTCTGAGCAGCGGCAGGTGTCGCGGCCTGAGCCTGGCTTGGCGGCTGCTTGTTGTCAGGTGTCACCGGCGCGGCAACGGCCTGTTCGACTTGATCATCGGCGACAATGGTCTCGGAAGAGACAGCGGTCGCATCCTCAGTCAGTTCGAGATCCATGTCATCCATGACGAAGATGAAGACATCCTCGATATCCGACTTCGGCTTTTCGGTAACAAGCTCCACGCTCCAGCCGATATAAAGATCGGCAGGTGAAATCTCCTCAAGGCCCGGGATAGCGCTCAAATCCGCTTTAACGGTGCATTTTCCAAGGTCGCGAAGCTCATTCAGAAGGCCGAGTGGATTGGTGCCATTGACCATGGAATTGGCTGGGAGGCGGAATTTCATCCGCCATGTCGTCGTCGCCGACCGGGCTGCCGGCTGCGGCTTGGCTGCTCCGCCATTGCCGGGCTTTGCAGCCGGGACCGCATGCGCATTGCCACCATGGTCGCCGACCGCGTCCTGCAACTTGGCCAGCAGATGCTCTCCAGCGGCTTCATGATCGCCATTGGGTGTAGCAACCAGTGCCTTCATATGGTCCTGGGCGTCGAGAACAGCTGCCACAAGCTCGGCGGTTGCCGGTACTTCACCTTTGCGGACACGGTCGAAAGCGGTTTCGCAATGGTGGGTGAAAGCGGCCAGAGCCTCGAAGCCAAACATGGCTCCGGATCCCTTCAGGGTATGAAGACCGCGGAATACCGAGTCGATCTGATCTTGATTGGACAGGTCATGCAACAGGTCGAGCAGGCCGTTTTCGATCTGCTCGAACAGCTCTGCTGCTTCTGTCCTGAAAACCTGAATGGGATCCAGATTTGTCATTTGCCGAGAACCTTTCTAGCAATTTTCACCAGCTGTTCGGCATCGAACGGCTTGGTAATCCAGCCGGTCGCACCAGCGGCCTTGGCCCTGTTCTTCATGTCGGCGTCGGATTCTGTTGTCAGGAAGATGATCGGAATACCCGTATGGGCCGGAGACCGGCGCAGAGCCTCGATCATCGCCAAACCGTTCATGTTAGGCATGTTGAGGTCGGTAACGATCAGATCGAACTGCGATGACTTGGCCTTGTTCAGACCATCCAATCCATCGACGGCTTCGGTCACCTTGTAGCCGGCATTGGTCAAGGCGATCTTCGTTGTCATGCGGATGCTGGCGGAATCGTCAACGGTGAGAATATGGGCACTCATGGCATTACCTTTCATGTAACCAGAAAAATCGAGCGGACGGATCCATGTCGGTCAAGAAGCCACTGCGCTCCAGCGTGGACAGAACACCACCAACCGCAGCGCTTTGCAGCGTGAGGTCCTGGCCATTCGTTTGCGCAGACATGCGCGCCGCTTCAATCAATTGAATAAAACTCAGGTCAACCTCCGCGTCCGCGGGGATGTCGATAACGACGGCCTGACCAGCCGAAAGGCCCGTCAGAAGCTGGTCACGGGTGGTCTGCACAGTGCGAATGGTCAGCGCCTGTGGCAAGGCAATGGTCTCATGCGGCAATGTTTGCGTTATCATCGTCATTCCCGTCCCGCTGGCTGGGGTGTTGATCGGTATTTCGTCTGCTTGTGGAGGCAAAGGGCGTTTTCAGGTTGGGCGGCATCTAGCGACGGCGCCCCTTTCATGTGGATCCTCATATCTGTCTCACGCGCTCCCATGACCGAGGCGATCTTTGGCCATTGCCGCTCGAAAGCCTCGACGCAGGCAGGATCGAAATGACGACCCTTTTCGCACCTGATGTGATCCAGCGCGTCTTGCAGCGACCAGGCCGGCTTGTAGGCACGGGGCGAGCACAAAGCGTCGAACACGTCCGCGAGCGCGACAATGCGCGCTTCCAGCGGAATTTCCCGCCCAGACAATCCCTTGGGATAGCCCGTTCCATCCCATTTCTCATGATGACCGCCAGCAATCCGCTCGGCGACCCGCAAGAGATCGGAGGTCCCGTTCTCCAGAATCTTGACGCCGATATCGACATGCCTGCGCATCATGTCCCGTTCGCTGTCGGTCAACCGACCGGGCTTGGACAGAACACCATCGGGAATACCGATCTTGCCGACATCGTGCAGCGGAGCCGCCAGATAGATCTTGCGCTGCCGGTCCTCGTCCAGCCCAAGATCCTGCGCCAGCAGCCTGGAGATCTGCGCCACACGCGAGACATGATCGCCGGTTTCCCCGTCGCGATATTCCATGGCTCGGGCCAGACGCCAGATCAGTTCCTCTTCGCTGGCAACAAGTGCCGCGGATTTCGCCGTCACGGCAGCAGCAAGACCATCAGCCCGCAACGACAGTTCCACCTGGGCACGCCGCAGGCTCAAAAGGTTACGCGCACGGGCCTTCAGCTCAACCGGATCGGCGGATTTACGCAAAAAATCCGTCGCCCCGGCTTCCAGTGCATTCAAGCAGATCGCCGTTTCGGTTTCCGAAGTGATCATCAAAATCGGCACCAGCTCATAGTTTGGCATGGCCCGCAAAGCGGTAATCACCTCGATACCCGAGCGCTTTGGCATATTGTAATCCACCAGCACCAGGTCGAATTGCCGGGTCTCACAAACGCGAATTGCGTCCTCGGGATCGGCGAAGGTCTCCACCTCCAGACCCGTAATTTCAAGGAGTTCCAGACGCAGTGCCAGCAATGTGGATCGGCTGTCGTCTATCACAACGGCATGCAAGGGAAGCTCCATTCCGCCATGACGGCTTGGACAGGCAAGGTGACATGCGCATGTTCCCATGCGATGTGACAAGCCATCTCAAGCACTGTTAATATCTGTGAATTTTTTGGGACCATTCCGCATCATGCGGGGAGCGAATTCTGGAACATCGTGGCAAAGCCATCAATATTTCCAGGTTTCTGAAACGAATTCTCACGTTAGTAAGTTAAGATAGAGCTAACACTGTTAGGCCACAACTATATTTAATTGATAGCTCTAATAAGCCATAGGATTTTGGGGTTTATTAACGCGTTGTTTTCGTTGATTCATCCCATATTTTTTTGACAAAAAACAACCAATGGGCGTAAAAAACTTCCTGCCGTCAATAGATCAAATGCCCCGAAAACAGACAGGATCAGACCCGCCAATTTTGGCATACCATATTTTGCATCAACCACCTGCATCATCGGTGAGCCAGCGAATCACGCCAACCGCCACCGCACGCCCGGTGGCAAGACAGGCGGTCAACAAATAGCCACCGGTTGGCGCTTCCCAGTCCAGCATTTCGCCAGCGACGAACAGGCCAGGCCGGTCCACCAACATGTAACTGTTGTCGATCCCACTCCAGTCGATGCCACCTGCTGAGGAAATCGCTTCCGCCAGCGGTCTTGGCCGCAGCAACGGCACCGGCAAAGCCTTGATGAGACCCGCAAGCGACTTGGCATCCCGGGTGGCGATATCGGGCATCACCTCCCGCAACAGCGCCGCCTTGACGCCATCCAGCGAGGACGCCTTGCGAAGCCTGGTCGAGAAGCTGGCCTTTGCGGGTTGACGGGCGAGATCCTCCACCAGTTTTTCAAGCCGCTTGCCTGGTGCAAGATCGAGCAGAAGCTCTGCCTTGCCATGATGGTGAAGATCATCGCGCAGGGCTGCCGCATGGGCATAGACCAGGCTGCCCTCGATACCATGCCGGGAAATGACGAATTCGCCCTGACTCTGACCCGACGTAGACGTGGCGACAACCGATTTGATCGGCTGACCGGCAAACCTTTCACGGAACACATCGCTCCAGGCGACGTCGAAGCCGCAATTGGCAGGCTTGAAATCCGTGACCGCAACGCCGATGTCCCGTAGCCACGGCACCCAGGAAGCATCCGAACCTAACCGTGGCCAACTTGCCCCACCCAGCGCCAACACCACGGCATCTGCCATAACAGTGACATCGCCATCCGGCGTTGCAAACCGATAGCCATTTTTGGAAAAGCCGGTCCAGCGATGCCGGGTGCGGATCATCACGCCCCGATCCTGCAATGCCTTGATCCAGGCCCGAAGCAGTGGCGAGGCCTTCATTGCCTTTGGAAAGACCCGGCCCGAAGAGCCGATGAAGGTCTCCGTTCCAAGATCAGCCGCCCAGGCGCGCACATCATCCGGCGTAAAATCATCGAGAGCTGCCTTTAAATGGCCTCCTGCCTTCCCGAAGCGGCTCGAAAACCGCGCATACTCTTCGGAATGGGTGATATTCAGCCCGGATTTGCCGGCCAGAAGAAATTTCCGGGCCAGGGTCGGCATCGCCTCGTAGATCGTTACGGTCAAACCAGCCCGCGAAAGACAATCAGCCGCCATCAGGCCCGCAGGCCCCCCGCCGATGATCGCAACTGTCTTGCCTGTCATGCCCGTCCCTTGCTTTCGAATATCAGGCGTTTTTGGGCAAAGCACAGGTTAAAAGCAAGCGGAACCCTCAACCGATTGCCATCAGGCTGGCATTGCCTCCGGCGGCAGCCGTATTGGTGGACACCGAAACCTCCTCGACCAGCCAGTTTAGGCAATAGGCATCATCAACACCAGGTTTCTTAGCTAGCTCATCACTTGAAGCCGCCTGGGTCAAGACCAGCGGGCCAGGCAGTGCGGCGATTGCTTTTACCTGCTCGATGATCTGCTCACCCTCCCCTTCCAGCAATGCGCCTGCGAACGGACCAGCCTCAGCCCAGTCTGACCTTGCGACAAAGCGGATACGGGCAAGCATCCTATCCGGCAGGCTCGCAAGCCCATCATGAACGCCCGCGCTTGTATCGACCATCATGCTGTTGCCCGTCGCCAGAGCGCTGGCCACTTGCCGGTAAAGCCCCTGCCTGGTGCGGGGCAGCAGCAGAATAGTGCCACGCGAATGCAACACATAAAGGTTGCGTTCGCCGACTGGCCCAGGCAGATCCTGAACCAACCCGACAGCGGAATGGCTTCCGAGGCTGCGCGCTGCCTCAGCCGCTGCCGTTTCACCCTGCTCGTCAAGCCATTTGGCAAAATCCAGCAGGCCCGGATCGACATGAACCGAACTATGCTGTGGCGGCACCGGCGGCTTTTCAACCAGACGGCCCAGGTAGAGCGGCCCGCCAGCCTTCGGCCCGGTGCCGGAAAGGCCACGGCCACCGAACGGCTGTACGCCCACCACCGCACCAATGACATTGCGGTTGATGTAGAGATTGCCCGCCTTCACCCTGGATGTCACATGGGCAATGGTCTCATCCAGCCGTGTATGCAGGCCGAAGGTCAGGCCATAGCCGGTGGCATTGATCTGGTCGATCAGACGATCGAGATCGTTGCGCCGGTAGCGCAGCACATGCAGGACCGGCCCAAATACTTCCCGCTCAAGATCGGACAATGCGCCGATCTCGATGATGGTCGGTGCAACGAAGGTGCCGTGATCGGTACCCTCGCCTGCGCCGATCTGCTCCACCGCCTTGCCCTTGGCGCGCATGGCGTCAATATGCGCCTCGATCACGCCCTTGGCCTCGGCGGTAATCACCGGGCCGATATCCGTGGACAGCCGGTCGGTGCGGCCCAAGGTCAGTTCATGCAGTGCGCCTTTCAGCATGGCAAGAATGCGATCCGCCACCTCCTCCTGAAGGCACAGAACCCTGAGCGCCGAACACCGCTGACCGGCGCTGTCGAAGGCAGACGCAATCACATCCGCCACCACCTGTTCGGCAAGCGCCGAGGAATCGACGATCATCGCGTTCTGTCCGCCGGTCTCGGCAATCAGCGGGATCGGCTTGCCATTGGCCAGCAAACGCCCGGCAAGCTCGCTCTGGATCAGCTTGGCGACCTCGGTCGAGCCGGTAAACATCACGCCCGCCACCTGCGGCGAGGCAACCAGCGCCGCCCCGATCCGCCCGTCGCCTGGCAGAAGCTGGAGGGCGGCACCGGGGACACCCGCCTGATGCAGGAGGCGCACGGCCTCAGCGGCAATCAGCGGTGTTTCCTCGGCGGGCTTGGCCAGAACCGGATTGCCTGCCACCAGCGCTGCCGCCACCTGTCCGGTGAAAATCGCCAGCGGAAAATTCCAGGGGCTGATGCAGACAATCGGCCCCAGCGGCGCATGTACCGGTCCCAGGGTGCGACGCGCTTGCTCGGCGTAGTAGCGCAGAAAGTCGATGGCCTCGCGCACTTCGGCAATCGCATTGGCCGCCGATTTGCCCGCCTCGCGCATGATCAGCCCCAGTAGAACCGGCAACCGCGCCTGCATCAGGTCGGCAGCCTCGTCCAGCATCCGCGCCCGCTCCAAAGGCACCGTCTGCGCCCAGGTATGCGCATGAAGCGCGGCATCGGCCACCGCCTGGCGAGCCTCTTCCTCGGTTGCTTCCCTGATACTGCCGACCACATCACGGTGGTCGCCGGGATTAACGACGGGACGGACAGGCCCGGCACTTGTCCCCGCGATCAAAGCGGGCACCGCATCCCAAGACCCGAGAGCGGTTTGGCGCAGGGTCTCGCCAAGCGCCTGCAACACAGCTTCATTGGTAAGATCAAGGCCTGCGGAGTTTTTACGGCCTTCGAAAAGATCGGCGGGCAAGGCAATCCTGTCATGCTTTGCACCCGGCTGCGCCATGGCGAGCACGGTTTCGGTCGGATCGGCAATCAACTCGTCCACTGAGACAGTCGGATCGGCGATGCGGTTGACGAAGGAAGAATTGGCGCCATTTTCCAACAGGCGGCGCACCAGATAGGCCAGCAGCGTCTCATGCGTGCCCACAGGCGCGTAGATCCGGCAGGGGCGATCCAGCTTCGCTTTGCCCACGACTTCGTCGTAGAGCGGCTCTCCCATGCCATGCAGGCACTGAAACTCGTAGGAACCGGTTTTGAAATCCGGACCGGCCAGATGATAGATCGCCGCCAGCGTCTGGGCATTGTGGGTGGCAAATTGCGGAAAGATCGCATCCCGCGCCGCCAGCAGCTTTTTGGCGCAGGCGATATAGGACACGTCGGTGTGAACCTTGCGGGTATAGACCGGAAAATCCTCCAGCCCATCGACCTGCGCCCGCTTGATCTCGGCATCCCAATAGGCCCCCTTGACCAGCCGCACCATGATCCGGCGCTCAGCACGGTGGGCAAGATCAATGATGAAATCCAACACGAAGGGGCAGCGCTTGCCATAGGCCTGCACCACGAAGCCCATGCCATCCCAGCCCGACAAGGCGGGATCGAGGCAGAGGTCTTCCAGCAGATCCAGCGAGAGTTCCAGCCGGTCGGCCTCTTCGGCATCGATATTGAGGCCAATATCATACTGCTTGGCCAGCAGCGCCAGCGCTTTGACCTGTGGCAGCAATTCGCTCATCACCCGCTCGGCCTTGGTGCGGCTGTAGCGAGGATGCAGGGCTGACAGCTTGATGGAAATGCCCGGACCATCATAAATGCCGCGCCCCGCCGAAGCCTTGCCGATGGCATGGATGGCCTGCTGATAATCCCGGAAATACCGCGCCGCATCGCCAGCCGTGGTCGCTGCCTCGCCCAGCATGTCGTAGGAATAGCGAAAGCCCCTGTCTTCCAGCGGGCGGGCGCGTTTCAGCGCCTCCTCGATGGTTTCGCCGGTGACAAACTGCTCCCCCATCATCCGCATGGCCATATCGACACCCCGGCGAATGACCGGCTCACCACACCGGGCAATCAGCCGGGTCAAAGCTGCCGAAAGACCGCGATCATTGACGGTCGAGGTCAGCTTGCCAGTCACCACCAGTCCCCAGGTGGCCGCATTGACGAACAGCGACCGGCCACCGCCAAGATGGGCTTTCCAATCCCCCTTGGCAATCTTGTCGCGGATCAGCGCATCACGGGTGGCGTGGTCGGGAATGCGCAGCAGCGCTTCGGCGAGGCACATCAGTGCCACCCCTTCCTGGCTGGACAGCGAATATTCATGCACCAGCCCTTCAACGCCGCTGCCCCTGTGCTTGGCGCGCAGGGCTTCGATCAATGTGCGGGCGGTATCCTCAACGGCCCGGCGCATCGCATCCGGCAAGCGTGCGGCCTCCAGCAGCGGTGCCAGGCATTCCGGTTCTGGGCGGCGATAGGCAGCCGTAATCGCCTGGCGCAAAGGGCTTGGTTGACGCAGCGGCGGCGCGAAAGCGGCAAAGATTGGATCTGGAGAGGATGAAACGGCCTGCGATGCGACGGAAACGGTCTGGTTCATCACTGTTATCCTGGCTCGATGGAGATTTTTGCAATGACCGGATCATACCATGGGGCCAATAAAATCAGCGAACTTGAATTCAAGGCCAATCTAGGTAAATTCTCTAAAAAACCGCAGTTTTTCAGGAAATATGATGGCAAAAATTGAATCGGACAGTGGGATCGACCAATTCGACATGAAAATTGTCGAGGCGCTGTCGCAGGATGGCCGCATGTCGATTACCGACTTGTCCGAACGGGTCGGACTGTCGAAAACACCCTGCCAGGTGCGACTGAAACGGCTGATGGACGAAGGCTATATTCTCGGCTTCCGCGCCGTGCTGGATGCCCGCAAATTCGGCCTTGATCACATCGCCTTCGCCGAAGTGAAGCTGTCCGACACCCGTGAAACGGCATTGACGGAATTCAACGCGGCGGTCCGCAAGATCCGGGAAGTGGAGGAGTGCCATATGATCGCCGGCGCCTTCGACTATCTGTTGAAGGTGCGCACCGGCGATATCCGTCGCTATCGGCAGGTTCTGGGTGAGAAGATCTCCAGCTTGCCGCATGTGGCGAGCACATCGACCTTCGTCGTCATGCAGGCGGTCAAAGAATATGGGCGGTAAACGGTTTTGTCTTGCCGACCCTGCCCATCAATGCACGGTGCCGGGCTGCGGATGGCTGTCGTCGAGAATGCGATAGACTTCGTAAAGGGCCTTGACGAGGACATCGGTGAGCGAATCGATTTCCTGGCTCAGAACCAGAGCCGCCAGATTGGAGGTTTCGATGGTCGCTTCCGGTTCAAAATCGTCAGACATAGGCCTATCCTGTTTCCCCGGGATCATCCCGGCTTTCCGTTGGCGGCGACCAACGTCATCATGACGCGAAAAGACGCCGCAACACTGTCATTTTCTGCGGAGTTCGACCGGGTCAGCCTACAGCGCCGTGCGTTTTATAAAACGCACAAAGCATGCTGTAATACTTTGATTCTGCTTCATAATTTTCTCCTTAAATCGACTCCGATTTATGGAATTATGCAGCAGGTGTGCAGTCAAACTGCCGGATCAAAGCCTAAAACCCGAGCCAGATCTCCTAGCTCTCCCTGACAACTTTAAAAGCCGTCGCTTGCGTGGGACTGGATCGTCTCCTTTTTTCTGATTAGCCGCTGTCGCGGCACCCATCGGCCTTTTCTTGCGACTCAAATCACGTCACAAAAGGCGATGTTTACCCTTCCCGGCCTACACAGCTATGAACAGGAGATCAAGAAGAGCCGGTTTCGCGCCACCGCTTTTCCGATCTCCCATGAAAATGACATCCGCCCCCTTCTGGAGGGCCAATCCGATGCTAGAGTTTGTCAGGGAAAAGTGGAGCCCGGTTTTCCCGAAAAGACAAACGAAAACAAGAGTAGCTAGAGTCTGTCTGGTTCAATCTGAACCTGACAGACTCTAGCGCCAACCACAATTGCTGGGCGTGGCGACTGGGGCAGACCTATCGCTTCAATGACGATGGCGAACCCTCCGGCACTGCGGGAAAACCGATCCTGCAAGCCATCGACGGCCAGATGCTGGACGGCGTGCTGGTCATCGTTACCCGCTGGTTCGGCGGAATTTTGCTGGGCAGTGGCGGCCTGATCCGGGCCTATGGCGGCACAGCGGCGCAATGCCTGCGGCAAGCCGAAAAGGTGGAAATCATCAACAGGACCACAAAGGCCATCCGAATCGGCTTTGCCGATCTTGCGCTGGTCAAGGCCCGGCTTACCGCTATCGCAGATCTGCTTGTCATCAAGGAGAGTTTTATCGATACCGGTGCCGAACTGATCATCGCCATCCCGGAGGAACGGCTGGACGCGACCCTCGGCATGCTCAGTGACGTGAGTGCTGGACGAGTTCAGGTGCTCAAGGACGAGATTGGCGCGCTGTAAAGCCGCACGCGCGCCGTCAACGGCGGCTATACCACCAATATAAAACCGGACGCACCAGCGAACCAAAACGGGCGAGCAGCAGGAGCGTCATTCCGAAAAAAATCTCCCGGCGGCCTTTTTGCAACTGGCGAACGATCCGCGCTGCGACGGCATCGGGGCTCCAGGGCTTGACCGTCCCCATAACCCTCTGTGCCTGAGGCGAGCGCAAGGGCAATTCTGCGGCCAGTTGCGGCGTATCGGTATCGGGCGGAAAACAGATCGCCACCGTCAGCTTCGTGCCAACCGCTTCCATGCGTAGCGAATCGGCCAGCCCGACCAGCGCCGCCTTGGAGGCGCAATAGGGACCGTAGCCATGCAGACCAATGAATGCGGCCCCAGAGGAAATCAACAGCATGGTGCCGCCCCGTGCGCTCATCCCCGCCCACAAGACTTTGATGGCGTGGATCGTTCCCATGACATTGATATCGAGTTGCTGGCGTGCATCGGCCACGTCCAAGGCTTCCATGCTGGCTGGATGCACGATACCGGCGCAGGTGATCAGCAGATTGCAGGGTCCGAAACTATCCTCAGCCGCCAGCAAGGCGACCGACAGAGCCGGATAATCCGTCACATCCGCTGCATGAAGTCCGATATGTGAAAAACAGGATTGCGGCAGGCTGTTACGGGCCGCTTCAAGCCGTGCCTGCGAACGGGCAACAAGACTGACCCTCGACCCAGCCAACAGATAGGCTTTCGCCAAGGCCAGCCCGATCCCGCTCGATCCGCCGGTAATGATCACGTGGCGCGGCGGGATGCGGCTTTTCACGCTCTTGTCCTTTAGCGCTGCGCCAATTGCAGCATGACCTTCTGGACATCCATCGAGCCCATGCCGAAATTCTCGGCCTTTAGCCGGTCCAGAATTTCCGCGGTTTTATCAACGCTGCGGGTAATCTGTTCGGGCGTATGGGCGCTGGTGATGAAGAACCGCAGGCGCGCCAGGCCTTCCGGCACCGCCGGATAGATAATCGGCAAGGCATTGATGCCCGCCTCGAACAATTCATTCGACAGCTGCACGGCGCGCACCGAATCGGCAACAATCACAGGCACCACCGAAAAACCTTCGCTAAGCCCGGTATCCAGACCCCGAAGCTTGGCCTGCTCCAAGAAAAGTTGGCTGTTGCGACGCAAGGCCTCTACCCGGTCCGGTTCTTCGTCCAGTACGGAAAGGCTGGCGATGGCAGAAGCCGCCAGCGCTGGCGCCAGGCCGACACTATAGACAAAACCACCGGCCTGCGCCTTCAACAGCGTGATCAGCGCCTCGCTGCCAGCAACATAGCCGCCGCAGCTACAGGTGGTTTTCGACAGCGTTCCCATCCAGATATCGACATCGGCGGGATCGAGATTGAAATGTTCGAAAATGCCGTGGCCACGCTGTCCAAGCACGCCCAGTGAATGGGCCTCGTCCATCATCAGCCAGAAATTATACTGTTTTTTCAACGCAAGAAGACCCGGCAGATCGGCAACGTCTCCATCCATGGAGAAAATACCCTCCGAGATCACCAGGATCCGTTCATGCAGCGGTGCAAGGCTCGCAAGAATACGGTCCAGATCCGCCATGTCATTGTGCTTGAAGAAGCGGCGATTGGCGCCCGACAGCTTGATGCCGGTCAGGGCGCTGTTGTGAATGAACTCGTCATGGATCACCAGGTCTTTCGGCCCCATCAGGCTGCCGATGGTCGTGACATTGGTGAGATAGCCGCTGACGAAACAGATGGCATCCTCGGTCTGGTAGTTCTTGGCAAAGGCCTTTTCCAGCTCGGCATGAATGGTGCGCTCACCGGCAACGACCCGGCTTGCGGACGCAGAGATACCGAACTGATCAATGGCCGTCATGGCAGCGTCGCGAATGCGCGGATCGCTGTTCAAGCCGAGATAGTCATAGGAGGCAAAATTGTCGTAAGCGCGCCCGTCAATATCGGCCGTGGCCCCGGAGGCGCTCTCATGCGCCCGGTAAAACGGATTGGGCATATTCAGCTGCTCGCTGACAAGCTTCTGCATCACCACCTGCTTATATTCAGGCAGTTCGGCAAAACCAGGCTGGCTGCGCGACACGCTCTGCTGGCTGCGAGTGGCCCGGCTCCGGTCCACATCCTTTTGTACGCCACGCATACGGGCCAGCAGATCCTGACGCTTGTTCTCATTCATCCGCAGAAAACCCTAGAATTTTAGTCAGTCGTCTATAACCTATGCCGAACAGAATGATGTTTATCAACACAAACATGAACAGCAGCGTAACGGACAGCAAAAACTGGGCCAGTTTTACTGGCCCTGCCCGCTGTGGCGGCGATGCAGATCGTCCATGATCTTACTGTCCTCAGGTGTCGCCTCGTCCTTGTCGCCCGTCCGCCCACGCAGGCTAACCTTTTCATAGAGGCGGCGCGTCAGATCCCCGACAGTGGCATTATCGGCAAGACTGCTGAGGGGAATGTCGAAGCCGGTATTCTGCTCGAAATTCATCCCAAGTTCGACGGCCATCAGACTGTCCAGTCCGATATCCTTCAGCACGCTGTTCAGCCCGATGCTTTCCTTGGGCACCCGCAGCGTATCGGCAATTTCACCGGCAAGCACCGTAAACAGCACGTCCTGGGCCGCAGCCGGCGCCTTGCCGTCAATCAGCGCCACCAGATCAATCTCGCCACCCTCACCGCTACCAACATGCTGGTTGCTGCGGCGCATAATCAGCGAAAACAGCGGTTCGTTGACCACGGCAAGCGAATGCGCGGCGGCCCAATCGAATTCGGAAATCATCGCCACGGCCGCATCGACGGAGCCAGTATCGGCGGCGATATAGCGCCCGACCGCCGACAGCGCATCGCGCGCATCCAGCGCCGTCTTGCCGATCCGGCGTCCAAGCCGTTCATTAACCTGCGCATTGCGGGCCAGATAACCGGCATCGCCGATTGCCCCGAAGCCGATGGCAAGACCAGCCAGCCCCTCGGCGCGGCGCGCCCGCGCCAAGCCTTCCAGGAAGCCGTTGGCGGCGACATAATTGCCTTGGCCGGGATTACCGACATAGGTGGTGATCGACGAAAACAGAATGAAATTGTCGATCCCGTCCTGCCGGGTCAACCGGTCAAGACATGCCGCACCCTTGGCCTTGACGTCGATCACCGGCTGGTTTCGCCCCCGCGTCAGATTGGAGACGAAGGCGTCGTCAAGCACCATCGCCGCATGAATAACGGTCTTCAACGGCGCAATGGCACGCAACTCAGTCAAAAGCGCCGACAAGGCCGCTTCGTTGGTCACGTCGCAGCCGCGAATATAGGCCGTCACGCCCTGCTTGGCCCAGCGGTCGACCAGGGCTTGCGTCTCGGCATCAACCAGTCCGCGCCGCGTCGACAAGGCGATATGGCGCGCGCCCTGCTCCACCAGCCAATCGGCAGCGGCAAGGCCGAAGCCGCCAATACCACCGACCACCAAATGCATGCCATCGGCATCGACCACCATCCGGCGCGCCGACTTAACCGCCACGCGGTCACGGCCCGCAACCGGCGGCAGCACGACGATCTTGCCGATATGGCCGGCATTCTGCATCAAACGGAAGGCGTCGCCGATCTCGTCGTGCTCAAAGGCGCGGAACGGCAGCGGCGTGAACACGCCCTGCTCGAACAGGCTACCGATTTCGGCCAGCATGCGGCGCGACAGATCGGGATGCAGCACCAGCAATTGGTCTGCATCGATGCCGAAATAGCTGACATTGCGACGGAAAGGCCGCAGGCCGATCTTGCTGTCAGCGTAATAATCCCGCTTGCCAAGCTCCAGGAAGCGCCCGAACGGCTTGACCAGCGACAGGGATTTTTCCATCGCCTCGCCAAACAGCGAGTTCAACACCAGATCGACACCTTCGCCGTCGGTCACGTCAAGCACATCGCCGACAAAACCGAGCGAGCGGCTGTCGAACACATGGTCCGCCCCCAGCGTTTCCAGGAAACGCCGCTTTTCCTCTGTGCCAGCCGTGGCAATGATCTTAGCGCCGAAATGCCGGGCAACCTGCAAGGCTGCAAGCCCAACGCCGCCAGCGGCCCCGTGAATAAGAATGGTTTCGCCCGGGCGCACCCGCCCAAGTTCGTGAATGGCATAATAAGCCGTCAGGAACACCACCGGAATGGTGGCCGCCGATACCGGGTCCACGCCATCCGGCAACTTGGCCACACCCGCGCGCTCAACCTTGACATGGGTGCCGAAAGCCGCAGCAGCGATCGCCATCACCTTGTCACCGAGGGCAAGATCGCTCACCTTGGCGCCCACAGCGACTACCTCACCGGCAAATTCCATGCCGATCGAGGCCCCGGCAAATCCGTCCTCAAGCGCTTCTTCCGGCAGCAGGCCCATGGCCCACATCACATCGCGGAAATTCAAGCCTGTCGCTGCGGTCTTCACCAGCACTTCGGTCGGGCCGATGACTGGGACCGGGCAGCTTTCCCAGCGAATGCTGGCAACCTGCGACGGTACCTGCTGGCGAATAACCGCCGCCTCGAATGAATCAGTACGCTGTGCCGTCAGCGGGGCAGGACCAGGCACAGCGCGAATCTCGGCCATCCGCCCGGTTTCCGGCTCAACCAGCCATTCGCGGTTGTCGCCCTTGGCGACCAGCAGGCGCATGCCCCAGTCCAGCATGATTTCCAGCGTGTTGCTGGAGGGGCCGGTATCGACGACCTGCATGTCGAACAGATCGAACTCGTTGCGCAATACCCGGGCAAAGGCCCAAAGGCCTGCATTGACAGGCCCCGCATGGCTGGAGCGGGCCATATCCTTGCCGGCAAGGCCGGTGATGGGCTTGCCGGCAAGGCCGGTAACTGGCTTGCTGGCAATCCCGGTGACGGGCGCACCGCCGGGCAGAACCAGAGTGACGGGAAGCGCCCTCACAGCATCAGACGCTGACGCCGCAACGTCGCCAAGCGCCATGGCCAGCGCACTAAGAGCGCCGACCCGGTCCTGCAACAGCAGCGATCCATCCGCAGCCGCATCGGTATCCGGCATCAGCCAGACCATTCCGCCCACGGCTGGTCCAGCCTTGCCCAGTGCGGCGGCCAGCATCGACCGGTCCGTTTCAAAGCTGCCTGACAGACACAGCAAAGACACCTGGGAGCCGCCCAACGCTCTTGCCGCCGCCGAAAGCCGGGCAAGATCCGCGGTTTTTTCATGGACAATGATCACCGGCCCTCTGGCCACAACCTCGTCCACCGACCCATCGTCCTGACGCGTCGCATCATATGGCTCAGCCACGTCAGCCCGGCCCTGGGCTTCCGCCACGATAAGGCTACCGCCATCCACCTGCAATTGCCGGGCATGGACTGCGGCAAAACCGGCCTGTTGCAGGGATTTCATCCAGTCTTCGCTATCGCCAAATCGGCCGAGCGGAAATTCCTCCGAAACCGTCCTGTCGAACCAGCCATCCAGCAAACCGAAGGCGAAATCGTGCAATAGGCCGGGCGCTGGCTGCACGGCGACAAGGCGGCGCGCCGAGGCCAAGGCGCCATGGCTGAGCCGTGCCAGCATTTCGCCATCCAGCAAGCGGCAAAGATCGGCATGGGCGCTGGCAATCAGATCGACCGGCGCCTTCAGGAGCGAAAGCTGGTCCAGCCCCTTTGCGTCAACGACAGTGACGCGCGGATCGGCCTCGAAAGACAGTTCAAGGTTGCGGCGCAGGCCTGCCTCAGGCTCGTAAATCACCAGATTGCCGCCAGCCGCACGAACCAGATCGGCGAGCTTGCGGCTAAGGTGAAGCGAACTGGCGCCAAGCTCGACCACCAGCGGCGGCGCATCGGCATCCAGCGTCGAGAGACAGTCGACCGCCGCCTTCAACAACACCCTATGACTCTCGGTGGCGAGCGTCGAATGAACGGCGAAATGGTCCAGCGTCGCTTCGCTGATCACCGCATCCCAATCCAAACCCTCGTCCACAGCGCCTGCAGGCTGATTGAGCGACGCATTAACGGCTGTCAGCACGTCATTGATCATCACCAGTTCAACGGTGCGTTCGGGGAAATCCCGGTACAGTTCCCGGATCAACTCGAAAGCGGGCGGAAGATCGCTGCCGTCTTCAAGCGTCCAAATGCCATCCGCATACTGGGCAAAGCCACTATCGGTCAGACTGTGCAGGGCATTGGCCAGGAACCGTCGCAACCGCACATCGCCCGGCAGATCGACCAGCGACACGCGCCGGTCTTGACCGGCAAGACGCTCAGCAAGCGCATAGGAGGCGCTGAGCACGCAGGCATGGATCAGCACCGTGGCATTGTCCAGGTCGCGCTCCTGGCAGGCGAAAACATCGCCCAACGGTGCAACCAGGGCCGCACCCTGATCTTTCACCAGGGGTAGCGCGATGGCTTCATAATGATAGGCAAGTCCGTCAAGCGTCTTGTGCTGCTTCAGATAGGTGCGGCGGAACCGGCTATCGCTCAAGCTGGCGATCCGCTCGCCCGTCTCACCATAGAGATGGAAATTGGCTTTGATCGAACTATCGCTGATCCGCTCGATCTCGATCACCGCCCGATGGACGGGAACACCGAGAACCCGCGTGCGGACACGCCCGAAACGCACGGGAATATAGGGCGCTCCGCCCTGCTCGCCGCTGAAGCGACCAAACAGCGCCACCAGCCCGTGGAACATCGCATCAACCGACATCGGGTTGAGATTATAGCGCAGCAACGGGTGGCCCGGCGCGGCTGCCGGTTTCAGGAACACTTCGACAAGCCGCTCGCCATGGCAGATCGCCTTTTCCAGCAATTGGAAGCGCGGCCCATAATCCAGGCCGAAATTGCGCGCCGTCCGGTAGGCGGCAGATTTATCCAGTTCCGATGTCGGGCTGGACAGGTCGAAATCAACCGCATCGTCCAATTCGGAGGCGGTGAGTTTGCGAACCCGGGCAACAGCATTGACCGTCCAGTCGTCATCGCTCAGACGCTCACGTGAGCGGATCTGGAGATCACCGGTCGCAGCGGAAATCAGCGTGGAAAGCTCAACGATCCGGCTGTCGCTCAATTCCAGCGGTCGCATGATCTCGACATTGCTGATCTCAAGCTGATCGGAGCCGAAATGCGCCTGCGCCGCAGAAATGGCAATTTCCACAAAACCGCTGCCCGGCAAAATGGCGCGGCCATCGACCACATGTTCGGCCAGATCCGGAAATAGATGGGCGTCGAGATGGTTTTTCCAATGGCCGCCATTCAGATCGACCCGCCAGCCGCTTAACCGATACGCCGTCTGGCCGAACCGGCCATAGAGATCGACGCGGTCGCTGGTCGGCTCCGGTCGCAGATCGGCCCGCTCGAAAGGCACGCCCGGCAGGACGATATCGGCGCGGCGCGGACCGAAGACCTTGGTCTCATCCACCTTGGCGCCACTGGCGACAGCGCGCGCCAAAGCCCGCGCCACCGGATCAACCGTCTCATCGAGAGCCTCACGGCTGAGGCTGGCACTGACGGCAACCGTCGAAGACACATGTTGCGCCGTTTCCGACACATAGCCGCCAAGGATCGCGCGCGGAGAAATTTCAACGAACACGCTGCAACCAAGCGCAATGGCCGCTTCCGTTGCCCCTTGGAACTGCACTGGCTGGCGGACATTCTTCCACCAGTAATCCGAGGTCAGTGCAGTCCCCTCCAGTTGCTCACCCGTCACCGTGGAGATGAATGGAAGGGTGGTCTGGCGCGGGGTAATCAGCGGCGGATCGGCGGAAAAAGCAGCCTGCGCCTTATCGATCAGCGGATGATGGAAGGGATAATCGATGTCCAGCACCTGGGCTGGCACCCGCTGCTTGCGGGCATGTTCCCTCAGTGCCCGGACCGCGTCTTCACGACCCGAAACGGTTACAGAATTGGGCGCATTGATCGCGGCAATCGTCAGGTCATCAAAGCCAAGCTCGGCCAGCATGGCGCGCGCATCGGCCTCGCCAAGCTTCAGGGCCGCCATCGTGCCTTCACCGGCCAACACCGCCTGATGCTGCGACCGTTTGGCGATCACACAGACGGCATCCTTCAGCGACAGCGCACCCGACACATAGGCGGCGGCAACTTCACCGACCGAATGACCGTAAACAGCATCAGGCACCAGACCAGCAAGCTGCAATGCATCCGACAGCGAGGCCTGGATGGCAAACAGCATGGGCTGGGCAAGCCTGGTATCTTTCAATCGGGCTTCCAGATCCGGATCGGTCAGTGCCGCAACGAGATCAAGAGCCGAATGCGCCGTAAACAGCGCGGCGATCCGCTCATAGCTCTCGCGGAATCGGGCATTTGCCCGATAGGCATCGAGGCCCATGCCCGCCCATTGAGCGCCATTGCCAGAAAACACAAACGCGAGCTTACCGTTGCGCGACGAGGCTTCACCGATTTCGCCGCCGGTCTTGGCCGTGGCAAGCCGTTCCTGCACCGCCTTGACGATGGCATCCGCGCTGCCACTGGCAACGAAGCGGTGCCGGAGCGGCGCACGGTTTGAAGCGGCAGCCGAGATCAGGTCTTCCAGATCACCATCGCTGTCAGCCGCTGCAAAAGCCTTGTCATAGCTGTCCAGCAAAGCTTTCAGGCTGTCCTGAGAATGGGCGCTGGCCATGAACAGGCGACCGACACCGGCTGGATTCGCCACGCCTGTGGCCAAACCAGACACCAAATCAGGTATCTGGGGATCGGCAATCACCACATGGGCATTGGCGCCGCCAAAGCCAAAGGAGTTGATCCCGGCAAGGCGCGGCAAGCCATCTCGCTCCAGTGCAACGGCCTGCGAGGCAACACGGACATTCAGTCCATCGAAATCAATCGTGTCATTTGGCTCGTTGAAATGCAGCGAGGCGGGCAGCAGATCGTGCTGCAAGGCCATCATCGCCTTCACCACGCCAAGCAGGCCGGATGCGGGTTCGGTGTGGCCGATATTGGTCTTGATCGAGCCGATCCAGACCGGCTCCTTGCGGCGCTGGCCGATGACCGTGCCAAGCGACCAGACTTCCGCGGGATCGCCGACCTTGGTGCCGGTGCCATGGCCTTCGATAAAGGCCAGCCGATCCGGGTCGAGACCATTGCCGTCATAGACGGCGCGCAGCAGAACGGCCTGCGCTTCGCGTGATGGCAGCGAAATGCCGTTGGTGCGCCCGGCCGCATTGGTGCCGCTGGCAACGATGGTCGCGTGACTGCGGTCGCCTTCGCGCCTTGCCTTGTCGCTGGAGCGCAGCACCAGCACGGCACCGCCTTCGGAGCGAACATACCCGATACCGTCATTGGCATAGGCCTTGCACAAACCGTCGATCGACAGCATTCGCGCCTGCGCGAAGCCGACGAAAGGCAGCGGATGAACCAGCACGTTGACACCAGCAACAATCGCTGTGTCCACTTCGCCCGAAGCAATGGCGCGCACCGCGTGATCGAGCGCGACCAGCGAGGACGAACAGGCCGTATCCACCGTCATGCTCGGACCATTCAGGCCGAAGACATGCGAGATACGGTTGGAGACCACCGAGAGCGTATTGCCGGTCATGAAATGCGGACCGGGACCAGCGGGATCTTCCGCCGCCAGATTGGCATGGTCAAAACTGGATGCGCCGACATAGACCGCGACATTCTGGCCGGACAGACTATTGGCGGGGATATTGGCATCTTCAAGCGCGCGCCAGGTCAGCTCCAGCAGGATGCGCTGCTGCGGGTCCATAAAGGCGGCTT
Source organism: Allorhizobium sp. Av2 (assembly GCF_021462805.2). NCBI lineage: Bacteria > Pseudomonadati > Pseudomonadota > Alphaproteobacteria > Hyphomicrobiales > Rhizobiaceae > Allorhizobium > Allorhizobium sp. Av2. Next base: position 3,361,138 of record NZ_CP192696.1, read on the forward strand.
CACGCCGTGACATGCCGAACAGGGCGGGATCGAACTGATAGATTCCATCCATCACACCGGCAGCGAACGTGTAATATTTTCCAGGCGTGCCGATTTCGGGATGCCAATAGCGCGCAATATCCCAACGATCCCCGGGCAAGGTCGAGACAGTGCATGCGCCGGAACGCAAAAGATCAAACAGTTCTTCGGGAGACGTGGCTCCCGGCGCGGCGCAGGCGCGCCCTATAATCTCTACTGTCATCTATTCTTACGGATCTCAACAGTTTAACGAGGTCTGATAGCCTTTCAGATGTCCTCAGATATAATTGTCCTTCACTTAGAGAACCGACATAGGGGCGTCAATCAGGATTCACATAGGCAGGCCTCCGCCTCATGAAAGAAAAACGCCGGAAACTTATGGCGTAGAACGATTTTTTTAACCTGATGAGAGTTGGCAGCCAGAGAGAAACCCGCCCCGCAAACCACTTCGATCCTGCCGGATATGAGAGCGAAAACTAACATGCCCGCTCCGAATTTCCTCTTAAAATGAGCAGGTTATCCAATACCGTTCGTGCCTTTGTCCTCATGGACGGTTCCGTCGTTTCTTGACAAAAAAGATGGCGGTTTTAGACCTTTGAAAGGAAGCCGCCAAATTGCAATGTCGGTATCAACACCCACCTGAACAAACATTCCCAACAGGAAGATACGATTCGTGACAGCGCAAACCCGGTCTGCGCTTGCAACTCTAATCGATTTAAGAGAGTTTTCGCGCATTCGGAGGAGTGCAGACATGCAGCAAGGATTTTTCAACAGGGAACGTCTGGCCGTTTCACTTCTGTTCCTGATGAACGGCTTCATCATCGGCTCCTGGGCGCCCAAAGTTCCTGAATTTGCCCGCAATCTCGACCTGAGCGAAGCACAGCTCGGTCTGATGATCCTCGTTCTGGGGCTTGGCTCTCTCGCCTGCATGCCGGTGGCCGGTGCCCAGATCGCCCGTTTCGGCTCGCGGCGGGTGACGCTGGCCTGCGCGCTGATTTTCCTACCGACCCTGCTGCTGCTGACACTTGCCCCCAACGTTCCCCTGGCGGCCATAGCGATTTTCCTATTTGGCGGCTTCATGGGCGCCATGGATGTGGCGATGAATGCCAATGCGGTCGAGACAGAAAGGCAGATGGGGCGCTCGATCATGTCGTCCTGCCATGCCTTCTGGAGCCTCGGCGGCCTGATTGGCGCCAGCATAGGCGGCCCCCTGCTGGCTATGGCCGGATCGACGGCGCATAGCCTTGTTGCAACTGTCCTTGCTGCCCTGATGCTATTTGTCGCCTGGCCGATCACCCTTCGCGACCCGCCCCATCCCGATGCCGAACACCACAAGGCCCGTCTGCCGATGACGCCCCTACCCTGGCTTCTCGGCCTCGTCGCGCTATTTTGCATGATCCCGGAGGGCGCGGTGCTTGATTGGGGCGCATTTTATCTGCGCAATGAACTGGGCGGCTCCATTGCCACCTCCAGCTATGCCTATGCCGGCTTCTCCTTGACCATGGCGATCATGCGCTTTGCCGGGGACATCGTCCGCGACAGGCTGGGGGCGGTGACAACCATGCGGCTTTGCGCGGTGATCGCCATGATAGGTACGGCCATTGCTGGCTTTGCAACCGATCCATGGACCGCCGTCATCGGCTTTGCCATCATGGGCATCGGCATTTCCAACCTGGTCCCCATCGCCTTTTCTGCCGCAGGCAACCTGCCGGGTATGGCGCCGGGCGTCGGCCTGTCGGTGGTCAGCGCCATGGGCTATTCGGGTATTCTGGTGGCGCCATCGTTGATTGGTTTTGTCGCCGAACATACGTCGCTGGCGCTGGTGTTTCGCGTGCTCCCAGTGCTGATCCTGGTTGCCCTGCTGCTCTCAAACCTTGCTCGGCATGCCGACCGGCCCAAAGTTTGATCGACATGCGCCGCTGTCACGATGTTGACAAGCGACCATGATTGATCCACCTGAAAGCGAATTATCCGCAAGATCGGGATGACAACCATGGCGCCAGCCGAAGACTTTGACCCGAAACCACGCCGCGCATCCGTGGCCGTCGATGTCGGCGGCGTCATTGTAGGCGGCGGCGCGCCTGTCGTCGTCCAGTCGATGACCAATACGGACACAGCCGATATCGACGGCACGGTGGCGCAGGTCGCAGCCCTGCATAAAGCCGGATCGGAAATAGTCCGCATCACCGTCGACCGCGACGAGAGTGCGGCCGCCGTGCCGAAAATCCGCGACCGTCTGGAGCGGCTTGGCCTTGATGTGCCGCTGGTCGGTGACTTCCATTATATCGGCCACAAGCTTCTGGCCGATCATCCTGATTGTGCCGAAGCGCTGGCCAAATACCGGATCAATCCGGGCAATGTCGGCTTCAAGGACAAGAAAGACAAGCAATTCGCCGATATCGTCGAAATGGCGATCCGCTATGACAAGCCGGTGCGCATCGGCGTCAATTGGGGCTCGCTCGACCAGGAACTGCTGACCCAGTTGATGGATGAGAACCAGGCCAAGGGCTTTCCGCTCTCGGCCCGTCAGGTGACCCGTGAAGCGATCTGCCAATCGGCGCTTCTGTCTGCCGAACTGGCCGAAGAGATCGGCCTTTCGCGCAACCGCATCATCCTGTCGGCCAAGGTCAGCCAGGTGCAGGATCTGATTGCCGTCTATTCCATGCTGGCCTCGCGCTCCGACCACGCATTGCATCTGGGCCTGACGGAAGCGGGCATGGGCTCGAAAGGCATCGTCGCCTCATCGGCGGCCATGGGCTATGTGCTGCAACAGGGCATCGGCGACACCATCCGCGTTTCGCTGACGCCAGAGCCGAACGGCGACCGGACCCGCGAAGTGCAGGTTGCACAGGAACTGTTGCAGGTCATGGGCTTTCGCCAGTTCATCCCCGTCGTTGCTGCCTGTCCGGGTTGTGGGCGCACCACATCTACGGTGTTCCAGGAACTGGCGCAGAAGATCCAGAGCGATATCCGCAAGAACATGCCGATCTGGCGGGAAAAATATCCTGGCGTCGAAGGCCTGAATGTCGCGGTCATGGGCTGCATCGTCAATGGCCCAGGGGAAAGCAAGCATGCCGATATCGGCATTTCCCTGCCCGGCACCGGCGAAAACCCTGCGGCACCGGTGTTTATCGACGGTGAGAAGGCATTGACATTGCGTGGTCCAAAAATCGCCGAGGATTTCGAGGTCCTGGTGATCGACTATATCGAAAAACGCTACGGTCAGCGGTCGGCGGCGGAGTAAGAAACCCATTCTGTCAGCAAGCAGTTCTGTAGCAGGTGGGATGTTTTCTTCATATTGCCGCAATTGCTATGTTCAGGATGAAATGAACCTACGGAGCCCTATCCCGATGCTGAAGAAATTCGTCCATCTTGCCCTGACTGCCACCTATCTGAGTGCCTGCACCACCACAGACCCCTATACGGGGGAACAGAAAATGTCGAACACCGCCGGTGGCGCGATGATCGGCGCGGGCCTCGGCGCGCTCGGCGGCCTGGCGGTCGGCGGCGGCGGTCATGGCAAGCGCAATGCCGCCCTGATCGGCGCTGGCATCGGTGCGCTGGCAGGCGGTGCCATCGGCAGCTATATGGACAATCAGGAATCCGAACTGCGCGCCCAGCTTCAGGGTACCGGCGTGTCCGTCACCCGTCAGGGCGACCGGATCATCCTCAACATGCCGTCCAACATCACCTTCCCGACCGATCAGGACCAGGTGTTGCCGCCGTTCTATCCAACGCTGAATTCAGTCGCCATTGTGCTGAAGAAGTTCAACCGCACCCTGGTCGATGTCAACGGCCATACCGACTCGACCGGCGGCTTGCAGCACAATCAGGATCTGTCGCAGCGCCGCGCCGAATCGGTGCTGAACTATCTCGGCTCACAGGGCGTCGATCCGCGCCGCATGTCGGCCATGGGCTTTGGCCCCAGCCAGCCGATTGCCACCAACGCCACGCCACAAGGCCGCGCTCAGAACCGTCGCGTCGAAGTGGCGATTTCGCCGCTCAAGGACAATTGAGGACGGCCAAGGCCACAGTCCATTCATTGACAAAGAAAGCCGCCGAAAGGCGGCTTTTTTGTTACAAGCGGGCCTGTTACAAGCTTGTTGTCAGCATTTTCACGCCCGCCGCGCCGAACAGAAGCGCAAGAACCCCGTCCACATAGCGCCGGCTGGCCCTGTAGACCTGCACGGCGCGGGTGGTGGAAAACACCAGGGCATAGCCGCAAAAGACTGTAAAACCGGTCGTCAAGCAGCCACCCACCACGAGCACCACGGACCCCAGTGAGGCATCCACTGGCACGCCCAGCGAAATAATCGCCAGCCAGCCGAAAATCGCTTTCGGATTGGTCAAGTGAATGAGATAGCCGCGCAGAAAGATTGACCGATAACGGGCCCGCTTGAACGCCTCAACCTGCTCCCCGGCGGGCTGTTGTTTTCGCAAGGCAGATACTGCAGCCTTGATGGCGAGATAGAAAAGATAAAGCCCGCCAGCGATTTTCAGCAGGATAAGGGCCTGGCCATAGTGATGCAGCAACGCGGCAAGGCCAAAGGATGCAGCCATTGCCCAGGTGAAAGAGCCTGCAAATATGCCAAGCGCAATCACCAGACCCGCCTTGCGCCCTTGCGATATGGCCGTCGAGATAATCGCCATATTCGCCGGGCCGGGGCTGATCACCGCCACCAGATAGACGAGATAGGCGGAGAAAAACTGCGCAAAATGATCGGCAATCATGTCAGGCGCTTTCGCGAGAGAATAACGGTCACTGAGCCCTAAAACACCAAACCGGAATGCGCACCCGAAAACCTGTCACAGTGGCAATTCAATTCCTGCGATTGGCGACAAAACGGGCGGCAGCCATCAACACAGCGGCGCGTTCGCCATAGGGAGCCAGCAAGCCGACCGCCTGATCGACCAGCCGGTCCAGCTCGGCTTCCGCCCAGGTCTGGCCCTTCAGGCCGACCAATGTCCCCTTGCCGCGCCCGGCATCCTTACCGGTCGCCTTGCCCATGGTCGCAGCATCAGCCGTCAAATCGAGGAGATCGTCGGCAAGCTGGAAGGCCCGGCCGATCAGCTCGCCAAACTGGCGTAGCCGCTGCCGGTCCTCCTGGGATGCCCCGGCAATCACTGGTCCAGCCTCGCAGGCAAAGCGCAACAGCGCGCCGGTTTTCATCGCCTGCAATGTCACGATACCAGACTCATCAGGAGCGTGTTTCTCAGCAGCCAGATCCAGCGCCTGACCGCCCGCCATACCGCCCAGCCCCGCAGCCCGCGCCAGCGCCAGAACCAGCGCGGTCTTGGCAGCGTCAGGTAGCGTGGTTTGTGGTGCGGCAATGATCTCAAAGGCAAAGGTCAGCAGACTGTCACCAGCCAGAATGGCCGTCGCCTCGTCAAAAGCGATATGCACAGTTGGCTGGCCACGACGCAGATCATCGTCATCCATGGCGGGCAAGTCGTCATGGACGAGAGAGTAGCAGTGCAGGCATTCGAGCGCAGCGCCAACCCGCAGGGCGGCATCGTCCTGGCCGCGAAACAGCCGGGCGCTTTCCACCACCAGAAATGGCCGCAGCCGCTTGCCGCCGTTCAGCACGGCATGGCGCATTGCCGCCAGCAATTGACCGGGTCTGGCGATTTCATCCAATTGGGATGCGGGCTGCAAAAGCTCGGTCAGCAGCGCCTGAACGCGCGCGGCTGTATCGCGGAGATGATCGTCAAACATCGCATGCCTCAGGTTTGCCGGCTGCTCTTTGCCATGCGCCCTCAGAAGGTGCAAGATACAATGACTATCTGTAATGTATCGGGGACTATCTGTGGGGTATCGGCCCGCCAAAGTGCCTTGGTCTGGCGCTTGGCCTTATTCACGGCTAAGAAAAAAAATGCGCAAATCAAGCAGGCGTCGGGGCAGGTGACAGGATTGACGACGGACAACGCACCTGATGCTATCGACCCTCTGGACGCGACCGTGCCCGGACAAGACGAGCACCTCGACCAGGAGGGCGAAAAAGGAGACCGGCGGCTGGTGCTGCATCGAATAGCCAAGGCACTGCTTGCTCTTGCCCTTTTGCCTTTCGCGCTGATGGCGCTCTATCTGCTGCCCTTCATTCACCCGCCTTCCACCTTGATGCTGGCCGATCTCGCCCTGTTTCGCGGCTATGATCGGCAATGGGTGCCGCTGGAGCGCATATCGCCAAACTTGATCCGCGCTGTGATGATGTCGGAAGATGGACAATTCTGTAGCCATAGCGGCGTCGACTGGGTGCAGATGCGCTCGGTGATCGACGATGCGCTGGACGGCGAGGAAACCCGTGGCGCCAGCACCATCACCATGCAGACAGTGAAAAACCTGTTTTTGTGGAACAGCCGGTCCTTTATCCGCAAGGGCATGGAAATTCCCCTGGCACTGACCGCCGACAAGGTCTGGTCGAAGCGCCGAACCATGGAGATTTACCTCAACATCGCCGAATGGGGGCCGGGCATTTACGGTGCCGAGGCCGCAGCACTCCACCATTTCAAAATCCCGGCCGCCCGACTTTCCGCCCGCCAGGCCGCCCTGCTGGCCGTTTCGCTGCCAAATCCTATCGACCGCAATGCCGGCAAGCCTGGCCCCGGTCTACGGCGGCTCGCCGCCATGGTGGAGCGCCGCGCCCGGGGCGCCGATCCATATATCAGCTGCATTGATAAGTGATGTCAAAACTTGGCATTGGCTTTGAGCCGTATGCGCCGGTTAGGATTGCGGACATTTCAGGAGACAAAACCGATGACGGACCTAACACTCTATATTGCTAATAAGAATTATTCCTCCTGGTCGTTCCGGCCCTGGATTGCTCTGACCGCAGCCGAGATCGACTTCAAAGAGGTGCTGATCCGCTTCGACTTTCCAGCCGGCAATCCGGGCATCAAGGCCATATCGCCGACCGGCCAGGTGCCAGTCCTTGTGCATGGGGATGTGAAGGTCTGGGAATCGCTGGCCATTATCGAATATGCTGCGGAGCTTTTCCCCAATGCCGGTATCTGGCCATCGGCGCAGTCGGACCGGGCTGTTGCTCGAGCAATTTCGCTCGAAATGCTGGCTGGCTTCCGGGCCTTGCGCAATGCCTGCCCGATGAATCTCCGCCGCCCGCCACAGGCACTTGCCTTCAGCCCTGAAGAAAAGGCGGCAGTGCAAGCCGATGTCTCCCGCATCGAAACCATCTGGCACGAGCAATTGGCTCGCTCCGGCGGTCCTTTCCTGTTTGGCGCCTTCAGCGCGGCGGATGCCATGTATGCACCTGTGGTCAACCGTTTTTCGGCCTATCAACTGACCGCCGATCCGGTTAGTCTTGCCTATATGGATCACATGCAGGCCCATTCCGCCTGGATCAAGTGGCGCGATGCTGCCCTGGCCGAACCCTGGATCGTGCCGGAGGACGAGGCCTGAACTGATTGCCCGATGCCCGCAAAGGCCGGGCAGAGGCGACGTTTTGCGACCGCACGATGTCAAAAAAATCCCGCCGGGGACTGGTCAAACCCCTGGGCGGCATGTATAAGGCCGCCAAATTCGAAGATCGGATGAGTGATTGTTCGGCTCCAAAAGGGCCGGTTCATCGGTTTTCGACCGTCACGTGGAGTAATTGAAATGGCTGTACCAAAAAGAAAAACAAGCCCGTCCAAGCGCGGTATGCGCCGTTCTGCCGACGGTCTGAAGGCTCCGACCTATGTCGAAGACAAGAATTCCGGCGAACTGCGCCGTCCGCACCATATCGATCTGAAGACCGGCATGTATCGCGGCCGTCAGGTTCTGACGCCGAAGGAAAGCGCATAAGCGTTTTCTATCTGACTATATTAAAAAAGGCCGGTTTTTCCGGCCTTTTTCTTTGCCATTTTCTGGTGAAGACCGCCTGCTTGCAGTGACCTTCACAGATATTACAAACCGCGCGGTGCAGGAAAACACCCCTGCACAACGCCGTTGCGGCACCAATTGTCAGAGCTTGTCGAGCTTGGTTTGCAGATTGCGCAACTGCTCTTTCAGATCATCGATGTCCTTGGTTTCCGGCCGCTTCGTCTCGCGTGCTGGCGTCGGCGTCATGAACGGCGAAAACATCTGCATGGCCTGGTGGAACATCTCGGTATTGCGCTTGACCTGCTCCTCCATCAGCTGGATCGGTGCCTGTAAATTCTTGGCAAGCGGTGTCTCACCGAAAGCCCGGGTCATCTGGTCGCGCATCTGGGATTGCTGTTCGGTAAAAGCTTTCATCGAATGTTCGAGAAAGCTCGGCACCACCATCTGCATCTGATCGCCATAATAGCTGATCAACTGGCGCAGGAAGGAAATCGGCAGCAACGTATTGGTGGTCTTGGCTTCCTGCTCGAAAATAATCTGGGTCAGGACAGAATGGGTAATATCCTCGCCGGATTTTGCATCCTGTACGGTGAACTCCTCGCCCTTTTTTACCATCTTGGCCAGATCTTCCAGCGTCACATAGGTACTGGTCCCCGTGTTGTAGAGGCGGCGATTGGCATATTTCTTAATGATGATTTCGCCATCGGTCTTGGCCATTGTGTCTCCTAACCCGGCTTATGTCGTTATTATTGCTCTTCCCTGAAAGAGAAGTGTAATCGCAAATCGACGGGCGTGACAATCTCTTTGTGCGTCGCGGGATTGCGCTATCGAAAGCAGCGATAGCCATCCGCTGAAATGCAACCAAAGACTGAAATTTCCCAATGCTTTGAGTTTGACTTCTCGGGGAAGCTTTGACAGTCTCAGCCGCAGCAAAGAACACTATCGAGGAGATACCCATGTCTACGCCTTCCATCGTCATTGCCAGCGCGGCTCGAACGGCAGTTGGCTCTTTCAACGGGGCTTTTGCCAACGTTGCCGCGCATGATCTGGGTGCGACCGCGATAAAGGCCGTGCTGGAACGCGCAGGCATCGAGGCCGCCGAAGTCGACGAAGTGATCCTCGGCCAGATCCTGACTGCCGGCCAGGGCCAGAACCCCGCCCGCCAGGCCGCCATGAAGGCTGGTATCCCGCAGGAAAAAACCGCCTGGGGCCTGAACCAGCTCTGCGGCTCCGGCTTGCGCGCCGTGGCACTCGGCATGCAGCAGATCGCCACCGGCGACGCCTCGATCATCATTGCTGGCGGCCAGGAATCCATGTCGCTTGCCCCCCACTGCGCCCATTTGCGCGCCGGTACCAAGATGGGCGACATGAAAATGATCGACACCATGATCAAGGACGGCCTGACCGATGCCTTTTACGGCTATCACATGGGCGTCACCGCCGAAAATGTTGCCCGCCAGTGGCAGCTGACCCGCGACGAACAGGACGCCTTTGCGGTTGCTTCGCAAAACAAGGCCGAAGCCGCCCAGACCGCAGGCCGGTTTAAGGACGAAATCGTCCCGGTCACAGTGCCGGGCCGCAAGGGCGATGTGATCGTCGATGCCGATGAATATATCCGCGCAGGTGCGACACTGGACAGCATGACCAAGCTGCGTCCCGCTTTCGACAAGGAAGGCACCGTCACCGCTGGAAATGCATCCGGCATCAATGACGGGGCCGCCGCCGCCCTGCTGATGACCGAAGCTGAAGCCGTCCGCCGCGGCATCCAGCCCTTGGCACGCATTGCCTCCTGGGCAACGGCTGGCGTCGATCCGAAGATCATGGGCACAGGTCCCATCCCTGCATCCCGCAAGGCGCTTGAAAGGGCCGGCTGGAGTGTGAACGATCTCGACCTGGTCGAGGCCAACGAAGCCTTTGCCGCCCAGGCCTGCGCCGTCAACAAGGATCTTGGTTGGGATACGTCGATCGTCAATGTCAATGGCGGCGCCATTGCCATCGGCCACCCGGTCGGGGCATCTGGTGCCCGTATTCTCAACACCCTGCTGTTTGAAATGAAACGGCGCGGCGCAAAGAAGGGTCTGGCGACCCTGTGCATCGGTGGTGGCATGGGCGTTGCCATGTGCATCGAAGGTCTCTGAGCCTATCGAGCCTGAAGCCCGATGGGGAACCATCGGGCTTTGATATCGTAAACGGTGAGGGTATCGCCTGATCACCTCCCTTTCCTTTTGCCGGATGGAATCAGCGAAACTGGTTTCAGCGGCGGACCGCATGCGCACCGCCGAGACAATAAACGAGCCGAGAACCGATCCGGCCATATTTTACCTGCATCATTCCAGTTCAATGTTTCCGGTGTCAAACCGTAATGACTGGCGTTCTCTGTGTATTTCGCAGAAGCACCCATTGAATTGGGGGATGTCACTCCTTGCCCCCTAGGGTACGGAGAGGCGCAACACAAGAAAACACTTATTGAGAGGAGACTGGAATGAGCAGGGTAGCTTTGGTAACCGGCGGAACGCGTGGCATCGGCGCAGCGATTTCAACGGCATTGAAGGCAGCTGGATATACGGTTGCCGCCAATTATGCTGGCAATGACGAGGCCGCAAAGGCATTTGAAGCCGAAAACGGCATTCCGGTCTTTAAATGGGACGTCTCCTCCTACGAGGCTTGCAAGCAGGGTATTTCTGCCGTCGAGGCGGCCCTCGGGCCGGTTGAAATCCTGGTCAACAACGCCGGCATCACCCGCGATGCCATGTTCCACAAAATGACCCCTGAGCAATGGAACGATGTGATTGGCACCAATCTGACCGGTCTGTTCAATGTTACCCACCCGGTCTGGACGGGCATGCGCGACCGCAGCTTTGGCCGCGTCATCAACATTTCCTCCATCAACGGCCAGAAGGGTCAGATGGGCCAGGCCAATTATTCTGCCGCCAAGGCTGGCGATCTCGGCTTTACCAAGGCGCTTGCACAGGAAGGTGCTGCCAAAAACATCACCGTCAATGCGATTTGCCCAGGCTATATCGGCACGGAAATGGTCCGGGCGATCCCGGAAAAAGTCTTGAACGAGCGGATCATTCCGCAAATTCCAGTCGGACGCCTCGGCGAACCGGAAGAAATTGCCCGCATCGTGGTGTTTCTCGCTTCCGATGACGCCGGTTTCATTACTGGCTCGACGATTTCCGCCAATGGTGGCCAGTTCTTCGTCTGATACCCTGGCCTAATATCCAAAAAAAGCCGCCGGATCGCTCCGGCGGCTTTTTATATTCAATGGCATGCGATTTAGCGGCAACGGCGCTCGTACTGGCGGCCATAACGGTCGCGGTAAACGCAGTAGCCCCGACGTTCGGTCGACTGGCCGATCAACGCACCAATAACGCCACCGCCGACGGCGCCTACAGCAGCGCCCCCAACCGAATTGGTGGCAACGCCACCGATCACAGCGCCGGATGCCGCACCAATTGAGGCACCACGTTCCGTTGGCGTACAAGACGCGATCATCGGCACAAGCATGGCTATGGCAATAACTGTCTTTTTCATGAAAGCTTCCTCTTCTTCCTGGCCTGGCCAGCCACTAGATACGGCCCATAAGCAGCAGAATAATAATGATGACGACAACCAGACCCAGGCCGCCGGACGGACCATAACCCCAGTTGCGACTATGACCCCAAGTCGGAAGCGCCCCAAGCAGCAACAATATGAGGATGATGACGAGAATTGTGCCTAGCATGGTGTTTCCCTTTACTTTTCAGCATGTCTTAATTCATGTGACCCTATAATGATCCTGGTCCTGTATTGTTCCACCCGGTCTGCCCTTTCCTCCATCAGCCACAGTTTTAAAGACCGGCACCGTTTTCGGTTGTGCGTGGCCTCCATTATCTTGTTCCCCTCATGCTACGGACCCACAAGATGAAGGCTGGAACAAAACATGAAAGAGCTGGAGTCAGTGATTCGTCGCCGATTCGTTCTTTAGCTGTTCCGAATCAAAGCCTGACGCTCAAAACGACCAAAATTTACCACAACCGGAGGTTATTTCCCTTCTATTCGCCTCTGGAGCCGGAAAAGCAGCGCCTGGGTAATTCTTTTCTTGCCTTTGCTCCAAGGCATCGCCATGTGTGGTCCCGAAGGAAGATCGGCTATGGCTATCCTCTTTTGACAGTGCAGTCCGGAGCGACGATTTGACTTCGCAACCCATGATCCTGAGCGGCCGCAGCGTCATTGCTGTGCTGGGGCCGACCAATACGGGTAAGACCCATTATGCCATCGAGCGCATGGTTGCCCATGGATCGGGTATGATCGGCCTGCCTTTGCGGTTGCTGGCGCGTGAAGTCTATACCCGGGTGGTCGAGCGGGTCGGCGCGGCGCATGTCGCCCTCATCACCGGTGAGGAAAAAATCACGCCCCCCAATGCAAGGTTTTCTGTCTGCACCGTCGAGGCGCTGCCGCGCGAGACCAAAGTCGCTTTCGTCGCCATCGATGAAATCCAGTTGGCGGGCGATCTCGAGCGCGGGCATATTTTCACCGACCGGCTGTTGCATCTGCGTGGACGCGAAGAAACCCTGCTGCTTGGTTCGGCGACCATGAAGCCGATCCTTCAGCATCTGCTGCCGGGCATCACCGTTATCGAGCGTCCCCGCCTGTCGCAGCTGTTTTATGCCGGCGAAAAGAAGATCACCCGGCTGCCGCAGCGCACGGCAATCGTCGCCTTCTCCGCCGACGAGGTCTATTCCATTGCCGAATTGATCCGTCGCCAGCGCGGCGGGGCCGCTGTGGTGCTCGGCGCACTCAGCCCGCGCACCCGCAATGCCCAGGTCGGCCTCTACCAATCCGGCGATGTCGAATATCTCGTGGCGACCGATGCGATCGGCATGGGCCTGAACCTCGATGTCGATCATGTTGCCTTTGCCCAGGACCGCAAATTCGATGGCTATCAGTTTCGCAATCTCAATCCCGGAGAACTGGGCCAGATTGCTGGACGTGCCGGACGCCATCTAAAAGATGGCACATTTGGCGTGACGGGACGGGTCGACCCCTTCGAGCCGGAACTGGTGGAGCGGCTGCAAAGCCATCATTTCGACCCGGTCAAGGTGCTGCAATGGCGCACCGCCCAATTCGATTTTTCCTCGATTGCCAACCTGCGCCGTAGCCTGGATGCTGCACCCAAGGTAGCGGGACTGGTGCGGGCGCTGCCGGCAATCGACCAGCAGGCATTGGATTATCTGGCTCGCTATCCGGAAGTCCAGGACCTTGCTTCGTCACCAAACAGGGTGTCGCTACTGTGGGATGCCTGCGCATTACCGGATTATCGACGAATTACCCCGGCACAACATGCCGATCTGATTCTTACCCTCTATTCCGACCTTGCCCGGCACGGTAGTGTGAACGAAGATTTCATGGCAGAGCAGGTGTATCGCTCCGACCGGACAGACGGTGAGATAGATACTCTTTCTGCGCGCATTGCGCAGATCCGAACTTGGACGTATGTGTCGAACCGGCCAGGTTGGCTTGCCGATCCGACACACTGGCAAGAAAAGACGCGGGAAATCGAAGATCGATTGTCTGACGCGTTACATGAAAGGTTGACGAAACGCTTTGTTGATCGCAGGACATCTGTGCTTATGAAGCGCTTGAGAGAGAATGGGATGCTGGAAGCTGAAATCAGTGTGAACGGTGATGTCTTCGTCGAGGGACATCACGTGGGCCAACTCTCCGGATTCCGGTTTACGCCGATCTCTGGAACCGAGGGGCCGGACGCCAAGGCGGTGCAAACCGCTGCCCAAAAGGCGCTTGGCCTGGAATTCGAAGCGCGGGCTGCAAGACTGCATGCCTCCGGCAATGGAGATCTGGCGCTCAGTTCCGACGGTCTCGTCCGTTGGCTGGGCGATCCCGTCGCCAAGCTGACCGGTTCGGATCATATCATGCGCCCTCGCATTTTGCTGCTGGCGGACGAACCGCTGAGCGGCAATGCGCGCGATCACGTCGTCGCCCGCATCGAGCGCTTCGTCAATCATCATATCTCGACCATTCTGAAGCCGCTCGACGATCTGTCGCGGGCCGAAGACCTGCAGGGCCTTTCCAAGGGATTGGCCTTCCAGCTGGTCGAAGGGCTTGGGATTCTGTTCCGCCGTGATGTCACCGAAGAGGTGAAATCGCTGGACCAGGATGCACGCGCCTCCATGCGCCGCTACGGCGTGCGCTTCGGTGCATATCACATCTTCATGCCGGCCCTGTTGAAGCCGGCACCGGCCGAGTTGATCACTCTCCTCTGGGCCTTGAAGAACGATGGCCTGGACAAGCCCGGCTATGGCGATCTCATCCCGGTTTTGGCCGCAGGCCGCACCTCCGTGGTGACCGATCCGAGCTTCGAGCGCAATTTCTACAAGCTCGCCGGTTTCCGTTTCCTCGGCAAGCGCGCCGTACGCATCGACATTCTGGAGCGGTTGGCGGATCTGATCCGTCCGCTGCTGCAATGGAAGCCCGGCACCACGCCGCGTCCGGACGGCGCCTATGATGGCCGTCGGTTCACCACAACGACCGCCATGCTCTCCATCCTCGGCGCAACGCCCGATGACATGGAAGAAATCCTCAAAGGTCTCGGCTACCGCGCCGATGCCGTCAAGGCGGAAGAGGCCCAGGCCTTCCTCGGAACCCAGGACGACAAGCCCGCCGCAACACCTGCCAATGCCTCGACACAGACATCCGAAAGCGTCGAAAAGGCCGACGAAGACGATGCAGATCAGCAGAGCGAAGCCACGGCGGCGGAAACAGTCGCGGCTGAACCGGCAGCGCTCGAGACCGTCCCAAGTGCTGAAATCAGCGCCGAAGCAACGCCAGAAGCACCAGCGGAGGTCAAAGAGGCCGAAGTTGCAGCGACCGAGGCTCCATCCGCTGACCTTCTTGCCAATCCGGAAGGACCCACGGAACCCAAGCCGGTTCTGCTCTGGCGTCCCGGCGGACGCAACGACAACCAGCGCCAGGCTGGACGTCCACAACAGGGCGACCGCCGTCCGCAGGGTGCCAAGCGCGCCCCGCAGCAGGGCGAGCAGAAGCCAGACGCTCGTACGGACGGTGTCCGTACAGAAGGTGGACGTGACCGCGACGATAAGCGCCGCGAGGGTGGCCATCATGGCAAGCCCCGCGACCGAGACGGCAACCGCGACAAGCACGCAAACCGGGGCGACCGCGATGATCGCGGTCCGCGTAAGGACCGCGACAGGGACACAAAGTCAGCCCAGCCGCAGCGTTTCGAGGCAAAGCCGCCGCGCAAGGAAAAGCCGATCGATCCGGATTCTCCTTTCGCCAAACTTGCTGCCTTGAAGGAGCAGATGAAGAAGTAAGCCATGAGCGAACAACAGCCACTCGCCGGACCCTCGCAACGGATCGACAAGTGGCTGTTTTTTGCGCGGATTTTCAAATCCCGTACGCTGGCCCAGCAGCAGATCGTCTCGGGCCGGGTCCGGGTCAATGGCAAACCAGCCAAGCAGCCCAGCATCATTGTCCGGCCCGGCGACGTGCTGGATATTACGCTTGCCAATCACGACATGAAACTTGTCGTTCGCCAGCCCGGCACGCATCGCGGCCCTTACGAGCAGGCAAAACTTCTCTATGAGGACCAGTCACCGCCGCGCCAGCCCCGCGACGCCCTCACCGCTTTTGAACAGGCACAAAGACTTCCCGGTTCAGGCCGTCCAACCAAGCGCGAGCGTCGGCAAGTGGACCGTCTGATGGATGGCGAAGACTGACACGTCGGGTCATCGAAAATAAAAGTTCCTCTTCCATTTTCGAATATCTCAAGCCTTTGATGCATTGGAGATATTCGAAATCTGCGCAAGGCGAGGATATGCCAACATCGTTGAGCCTGGTATCAGAGCTGGCCGGTCCGGTTTGGGAAGCGCTTGGTGGCCACTAGGAAAATCGACCTCTATCGCATCGAGATAGGGATGATTTATCCTTGCTAACAGGTCTGGAAAGCAGTAGCTCACTGCCCTTGTGGAAAAAGCTGTGCATGATATGGGACAGTCGATTTTTCCTTGCCTAATTCGTTCCTGCAAGACGCGGCGTCGCACTCGCCATCGAGAGATCTCTGGAGTACCGCATGACGTATATCGTGACTGACAACTGCATACGCTGCAAATATACCGATTGCGTGGAAGTATGCCCGGTCGACTGTTTTTACGAAGGTGAGAATTTTCTGGCCATCAATCCCGATGAATGCATCGATTGCGGCGTCTGCGAGCCGGAATGTCCGGCTGAAGCCATCAAGCCAGACACGGAACCGGGTCTCGATAAGTGGCTGAAAATCAATGCGGAGTTTGCCCAGATCTGGCCAAACATCACCACCAAGCGCGATGCTTTGCCCGAAGCCAAGGAAATGGATGGCGTCGAAGGCAAGTTCGAACTTTATTTCTCGGAAAAGCCTGGCACGGGCGACTGATTGGCGAGTTGCGACGCGGTCTCACCCGATTCTGGATGTCGCCCCCCCCGGATGTCGTCTGTTGGGCGGCAACGGACGATGCGAAGCCAGTTGAAGATTACCTCGTCCTATTGTTTGCCGGATACCTCAAGCCTTTGTCGCATTTGAGATATTTGCAATGCCTTCAGGTTCACATCTTTGAGACTTCGCATAAAACTGCATGGCAGCTTCTGTTTTTTATGACAGCAGCCATGCAATTGCGTGTCGCTGCGAAGAATTGACGTGACCGGTCGGGAGCAAAGCAGCAAAAAGAATCGCTGCCACAGCGTGTGCGATTTTCTGAAATTCTAAAAAAATCAATAGGTTAAAAGATATTTTATTTTACCTTGGCGAGGTTAGCCAATGACAGGTCAAACCGCACCCTTAAAGAAGAACAGTTTCCGCCGTCAAGCGGTCGCAAGGCAGCAAAATATTGATTTCCTCACTTTTTTATGTTAAGCCTATAGAACTGATCCACACGTGAGGGCATTTGTGTGCCCAAACCTACCGCGAAAGCCGAAAAATCCACGAAAGTTATGTTTGTGACATGTAAACCTCGCCGGTTCTGTCACTGATGTGCTTTTATTCGTTTGATCGTAACTGGATCAGCATGGAGTCACCCGACGGTTCCCCCGTCTCATCCGGGTCTTTCGGCCTGGGGTCGGCTGTCGCCGATACAGTAACAGGGAGTTTTTAGAGCGAATGACGACCCAGCAGAAAAAATCCTCGACGCGTCAGGGCTTCAAGACAGGTGAGGCGATCGTTTATCCGGCCCATGGCGTCGGTACGATCACCGCCATTGAAGAGCAGGAAGTCGCGGGCATGAAGCTTGAGCTTTTTGTAATCGATTTCGATAAAGATAAAATGCGTTTGAAAGTGCCGGTCACCAAGGCTGTCACCATTGGAATGCGCAAGCTTTCGGAAACCGATTTTGTTGATCGGGCTTTGAAAGTCGTTCAGGGCAAAGCACGTGTCAAGCGGACCATGTGGTCACGCCGGGCACAGGAATATGATGCGAAAATCAATTCCGGCGATCTGATTTCCATTGCCGAAGTGGTTCGTGACCTTTTCCGTGCCGAACACCAGCCGGAACAGTCCTATTCCGAGCGTCAGCTCTATGAAGCCGCACTGGACCGCATGGCGCGTGAAATCGCCGCCGTCAACAAGATGTCTGAAACCGAAGCCGTCCGGCTGGTGGAAGTCAATCTTGCCAAAGGCCCGAAGCGCGGCAAGTCCGTGGAAGAAGACGAAACTCAGGAAGAAGCAGCGTAAGCTTGCTCATTCCAACATAAAAAAGCCCGGCATTGCCGGGTTTTTTTATGTCTTCTGCGCATCCATGGATGCTGAGGCTCAGGTTTTGCAGCGGATTTTCCGAAAATGGATGTCCAGTTTTCGCTGAAAACTCTAAAACAATGCTCCGGCAAACAACTGTTCATCGTCTTCAAAAACCTCGGCCTGATCTACCACCAAGCCAGCCTGCAACGGCAGGAAACGCTGATGGATATCGCGCTCCTGCGCCATCGTGTAGATGGCAAAGATTTTCTGGCTGAGTGGCAGCGCAGCAGCGGGAATAGCCGATAGCGACGGCATATGCCCGCGGGCGCGGTCGGCGATTGCCAGGCAATCCAGCAGCAGACCACCCAATTCGCCATCGAAATCAAGCTTGGTCACCGCCGCGCTGATCCGGCTGAACACCAGCTGGCCTTCGGCCCCAAAGGCCTCAAGCCCCTTTTCCATATCCGTCGCGACAACACGGATCTTATCCAGCGCCAGGTTCAGCGGCTCATGAATATGGTTGATGTCGTCACTGTCGTCGCGGGTCAGCGACGCCGTCGCCTCTTCGACGCAGCGCATGTCCTCAACAATGGCATCGGCTGGGGTTTCTAGCTTGGCGGCAAAGGTGCGCAATTCGCCACTGACGACATTGACGGACCGACCGGCATCACCAAGACGGGAGCAGCGAAGATTGGAATTCAGCGCCATGTAGTGAATATCGGTCTTGATCGACCGGATCGTCTCAATGCCTTCCTGGAGCGCCTGAGCGGACTGGGTAACGGAACTGACGACAGCATCCGATTCATGGCTGCGGTCCTGGACGCGCGCCGAAAGCGCGCAGGCATGGCTGATATCGCTTTCCATCTTGCGCAGCAGGCTGCGGTCATTATCGCCGCCTGATTGGTTCAATTCGTCACGCAGCGCCAGAACGCGGGCAGCATCGCTGGTAAAGCTCGACATATTGGCGGCAATCGATGTGCATTTCTGCCGGAAATCATCCAGGGATTCCTGCAATTGCGCATGGGCAAGATGCAGGACAGCCTGACGAAGCGCCTCTTTTTCAGCCGGATCACGCATTCCGCCAGCCGCAAAAAATTCCTCCAGATAGTCCAGGCTACTCTGAATATGCTCGATGCGCTGACGGGTGATGTCACCGATTTGCAAGGCCGAGAGCACGTTGGCGATCTTGCCCTGAATGGCGCGGGTGAGCCCTTTCACATCATTGGCAATGCCAGCCATTGACTTGTGCTGGGTTGCCAATTGGTCAGAGCTCAGGGTCAGTGAGCTGACGATGGTTGGAATGGTATTGCTGAAATCCGACAGGATGCCATCGGAAAATGCCCGTGCCGTGTCCAATTGGCCGCGCATACCCGCCAATTGCTCGGCAAACCGGTCGATTTCCTCGGCACCGGACTGGATACGTTCGCGGATTTCATCGGCAAAGCCTGAAAACTCGGCAAGCCCCGCCCCGGTGATCTTCACGGTGATGGCGAATGTGCGCAGGTAGCGAATGGTCTCACGCATTTCCTCGACATGCGAATAGGTCGAGGCACATTGATCGGAGATCTGGCTGAAGGAGTCCTGACGCGCAGATGCCCGTGCGGGCAGCAAGGCAAGATCGGACACCGTCTTGCGAAGACCCTGCACGGTGTCCGCTGTCGTCTTGCCATCGAGAACGCCGGTCAAATGGTCGAGGCTATCCACCAGACTGCCAAGATTGTCCATTACCGATACCAGTACGGCGCCGCCATCGAGAAAGGACTTCTCGATCCGCGAATGGGCGGAGGCAAGCTTCACCTCAAAATCGGAGTGGGAATTGCCGGTCGAATGGGCCTTGAAAACTGGTCGCACGAATACACCTCACAAGAGCGATATTCCGGCACATTAGCTCCAATTCAAGAATGACAGGTAAATTCTGCAAAACATTCGCATCGAATTCGAGATAATGACAAACCTTCAAGCCAGCCCTCCAGCCGGATGCATTTTCGCACCCGGCCAGTGACTTACCAGCGACTTAAACGCTTATTGTTCACCCAGCTTCATGGATGGATCATAGGTCTTGCCCTCGACGGTCTTCACCACCGCCTGGCCGCAATAGGTCTGGTTGACGACAGGGTTGAATGTCAGGCTGGGCGAGCCGTGCAGTTCCCAGCCCTTGTTAAGGGCATCGGTCACCCGGTGACAGAAGGTGGCGTCGTCGGGACCGGTGAGAAAACGATAGACTTTCATGGAGATCATCCTTTCTGGATTGGAGATGACGGTGTTGGTTCAAGAAGAGACAGCTTGGACAGAAGATGCTCGGCTTCGGCGACATGCAGCCGCTCGATCATCCGGCCATCCAGATTGATGACATTGAGATTTGCAGCCTCCGGCGCCGAGAAAGCCGCGACAATCGCCCGCGCCTCGGCGATTTCGGCTTCAGATGGGCCGAAATACTGGTTGGCCGCCTCGATCTGGGCCGGATGGATCAGCATCTTTCCGTCAAAGCCCATCGAACGGCCCTGGCTGCATTCGGCTGCAAAGCCGTCCAGATCGCGAAAATCATTGGAAACCGCATCGATAACCTCAAGTCCGTAAGCGCGGGCAGCCAGGACCACCTGCATCAGCCAGGGAACCAGATATTGACGACCAAGGCCCGGTGGCACCCGGGTTTTCTTGCGCAAGTCATTCAGCCCGACCACAAGGCATTCCAGCCCTAGTGCCGCGCCCGCCTTGGCAAGCTCCGACGCCGCCAGTACGGCCTTCGGTGTCTCGATCATCGCCCAGAGGGCAGGCCCCGCCCCGGCTGCGGTGCGAAGCCGGTCCAGGTCTTCCACCCGTTCAGCCTTGGGCAGCAAAACCGCGTCCGGCTTGATCGCCTCTACAAGGGCCAAATCCTCGGCAAACCAGCGCGTATCACGGCTGTTGACGCGGATAATGGCTTCACGACCGTTCAAATCCGCGTGTTGCAGAAACTGCCGCAGGATATCGCGTGCCTCGGCCTTGCTACCGTCTGCAACCGAATCCTCCAGATCGAAAATCATTCCATCGCAAGGAAGCGACAGGGATTTTTCCAATGCACGAAGGTTGATAGCGGGAACGCTGATCAACGAGCGACGAAAGCGCGGCCTGCGATTGGGCGGATTGGTCTGCATTGCACTTCGCCTTTCGGTTGTCTGACCTTCATTGCGACAAGGGTTGCGACCTCAATAACTCTTGTAAAGCGTCAGGAGAAGCCCCACCTTCAAACCATTGAAAGGAACACTATGATGCAGAACCTTCGTGCTCTTGGATTGCTCGGCCTTGGGGTCATCGCCTTGACTGCGGCAGCTTTATTGACTTTCTCGCTGACGCTCGTGCTCGGTGCCGTCTTGACGGGAACGCTGGCTTGGCGTGCGTTGACGCTCAAGCCTAAGCCGGTTGCCGTTCACGCCCGCAAACGCCTGCCTGAAGAGCAGCAGCCGGTGCGGATTTGGAATGATGGGCGCGGAACCATTATCGATATGTAATAGGTCGCCGTACACGCGTGAGACCATGCGTCGATGAAGCAAGCGGCTCCAAGATTCTCCTTCAAATCGACAGGCTTTTCGGTTATGCGAAGAGCCAATCTCATTCAGGTCCAGTGAAGGTAACGTCTATGGAAAAGTTCACGAAGCTCACCGGGGTCGCGGCACCGCTGCCGGTCGTCAATGTCGATACGGATATGATCATTCCGAAGGATTACCTGAAGACGATCAAGCGCACTGGGCTTGGAACAGGCCTGTTTGCCGAAGCCCGCTATCATCAGGACGGCTCGATCAATCCGGATTTCGTGCTCAACAAGCCCGCCTATCAAAACGCCAAGATCCTGGTCGCCGGCGACAACTTCGGCTGTGGTTCCTCGCGCGAACATGCGCCTTGGGCTCTGCTGGATTTCGGCATCCGTTGCGTGATCTCCACCAG
This sequence comes from Allorhizobium sp. Av2, assembly GCF_021462805.2. Classification (NCBI taxonomy): domain Bacteria; kingdom Pseudomonadati; phylum Pseudomonadota; class Alphaproteobacteria; order Hyphomicrobiales; family Rhizobiaceae; genus Allorhizobium; species Allorhizobium sp. Av2. The sequence goes on from NZ_CP192696.1 coordinate 3,382,617, forward strand.
CTTTGCCGATATTTTCTACAATAACTGTTTCAAGAACGGCATCCTGCCGATCGTCGTCAGCCAGGAAAACCTGGAAAAGCTGATGGATGACGCCCAGCGCGGCTCCAATGCCGTCTTGACCGTGGATCTGGAAAGCCAGGAAATCACCGGCCCGGATGGTGGCAGCATCAGCTTTGAAATCGATGAATTCAAGCGCCATTGCATGTTGAACGGCCTCGATGACATCGGCCTCACCATGGAAAAATCCAGCGCGATTGCTTCGTTCGAGACGTCCAACGCCGCATCGCGCCCCTGGGCGTGATCTGAAGTCATTCGCCACAACCCGTGGCAGTCATAGCTAAGGCGGAACGCAGGTTCCGCCTTTTTCTTTGCCATGTCGCATGGCCAAACCGTACCGATAGCAGCGCTGGCGTCCTTGAATTGCCCTTGATCGCCCGATAAAACCGCCGCACTCCTGTTTCAAACGAGGTCGGCTCATGACAGTTCGCACACTCTTCCTTCTTCCTGGCGATGGCATTGGGCCTGAAGCCATGAACGAAGTACGCAAGATCGTTTCCTATATGAATTCCGCGCTGGGTGCCGGTTTCGAGACCGATGAAGGTCTGGTGGGTGGTTGCGCCTACGACGCTCATGGGGCAGCAATTTCCGAGGCTGACATGGCCAAGGCAATGGCAGCAGATGCCGTGCTGTTCGGTGCCGTCGGTGGCCCGAAATGGGATGCCGTCGAGTACGACGTTCGCCCGGAAGCCGGTCTTCTGCGGCTGCGCAAGGACCTCGAACTGTTCGCCAACCTGCGTCCGGCGATCTGCTATCCGGCGCTGGCTTCTGCTTCCTCGCTGAAGCCTGAACTGGTCGAAGGCCTCGACATCCTGATCATCCGCGAACTGACCGGTGGCGTCTATTTCGGTGAGCCGAAGACCATTACCGACATCGGCAATGGCCAGAAGCGCGCCATCGACACCCAGGTCTACGACACCTACGAAATCGAGCGGATTTCTGCCGTGGCCTTCGAACTGGCCCGCACCCGCCGCAATGCGGTCTGCTCGATGGAAAAGCGCAATGTGATGAAATCAGGCGTGTTGTGGAACCAGGTGGTAACAGCGCTGCACAAGGCCAAGTTCTCCGACGTCAAGCTGGAGCATATGCTGGCCGATGCTGGCGGCATGCAATTGGTGCGCGCACCAAAGCAATTCGACGTCATCGTCACCGACAACCTGTTCGGCGACATGCTGTCGGACGTGGCTGCCATGCTGACGGGGTCGCTCGGCATGCTGCCCTCCGCCTCGCTTGGCGCACCGGATGCCAAGACCGGCAAGCGCAAGGCCCTGTATGAGCCCGTCCATGGCTCGGCACCGGATATTGCCGGTCGCGGCATTGCCAACCCGATTGCGATGATCGCCTCGTTTGCCATGTGCCTTCGCTATTCCTTCGCCATGGTCGATGAAGCCGACAAGCTGGAAAAGGCCATTGCCAACGTGCTCGACAAGGGCATTCGTACCGGCGACATCATGGCGGACGGCTGCAAGCAGGTCGGCACTGTCGAAATGGGCGATGCAATCCTCGCCGAATTCCAGTCCCTGATGAACTGACCGACCGGGTTTATCGAAGGATTTCCAGCGCGAGACGCAGGCTTGCGCTGGAACAGGAGTGCAGTGTCACATAGTTGAAGACATCCGCCTGTATGTGCTGGTTCTCTGATAAGGGACGCAGCGCACGGGGGTCGCGATGACAATTCTGACCAGGATTAAGACCGGCCGACACCGCGTCCCCGACTGTCGAACACGTCTATGCCTGCTGGTTGGTGCAAGCCTGGTGCTGTTGATGGCACTGCTGTTCGATACGGCTATCGGCCATGCTGGTCGCCTGACCTGCCCATTCTTTTACCGGCTTGCCACAATCCTGACCCGCATTGGCCAATCGGACTGGTGTCTTTTGGCGAGTTTTGTGATCGCCGTCCAAGCTGCGGCCAAATCACGATTGGCCACCACAGCAGAGGAGCGCTGCCGAGCACTGTTTATCTCCCTGCTCGGATTCTACGCCTTTGTGGCGATCGCAGGTTCAGGTGTTGCGGCAAACCTGCTGAAACGCGCCCTCGGTCGCGCCCGGCCAGATCAATTCACCGATACCGGCGCCTTCGATTTCCTGCCCTTTGCCAATTCAGCGCGCTTTGAAAGCTTCCCCTCTGGCCACGCCACCACCATCGGAGCGCTGATGATGATTGCCGCCCTGATCGCGCCCCGCTACCGGCTGGGTTTTGCCATCGCCGCCCTCTGGCTCGGCATGACGAGGGTGATGGTCGGTGCGCATTACCCGAGTGACGTGGTGGCCGGTCTGGGGTTCGGTGCCTGGTTCGCCTGGATCACAGCGCTCGGCTTTGCCCGTCGCGGACTGGTTTTCCGCCTCTCCTCCGACGGCAATCTCGTTCTACGGCAAAGACTGATCCAGGATAGTGGCCAACGGTATGACATGCCGCAGAGGGCCCAGACACCCCAACAGGAACCGGACCCGTCCTTGTCTGCGGCTGCGGCGTGATCTTAGCGCACAAGAAAGGCGCCCGGAAAATGATTTCCAGGCGCCTTGACGTGTGACGGGAAGAGGATCAGCCGTCGATATCGTTGTTCTTGGTTTCCTTCAGGAAGATCATGCCGATGATGAAGGACATCCCGGCGATGATGATCGGATACCAGAGGCCGTAATAGATATCGCCCTTGGCCGCGCTCATCGCGAAGGCCGTTGCTGGCAGCAGGCCGCCGAACCAGCCATTGCCGATATGATAGGGAAGCGACATGCCGGTATAGCGAATGCGGGTCGGGAACATCTCCACCAGCATCGCGGCAATCGGCCCGTAGACCATGGTGACATAGATCACCAGCACCGTCAGCACGGCAATCAGCGGCACCCATTTGACCTGGGCAGGGTCCGCCACCATCCTGAATGCACCGCCATTGGCAACGGTATAGACCGCCATTTCAGGCGCAGCGGCAGCTGTTGCCTCTTCCGGGGTCAGCAACTTGTCGGTGACGAGCTTTGCCGTGGGCACCATGGTCTTGGCACCAGTACGGGCAGTGTCGGCACTCAGACCCAGTTCCGCATTGGCGGCGATAAAGCCGTCAAGCTTGCTATCGGGGACCTGAACCGGCGCCCGAACCAGCGGATAACCATTCTGTTGCAGGGCGACATTGATCTTTTTCTGCAGGGCGGCATCCAGAGCCTTGGCGTTGGCGCCAGCCTTGACGGCGTCATAGCTTTCGATCTGACTATCGCCAAGTTTTACCGTCGCAGCCGAGCCAGCCGGACCGGGCAACACTTCATACGGCACGGAATTCTTGGTCAGAAGCGCCGTGGCTATATCGCAAGAGGTGGTGAATTTTGCCGTGCCGGTCGGATTGAATTGGAAATTGCAATCCTTGGGATCGGCAGTGACCGTTGCCTTCAGCGTATCCTGCGCCTGTGCCAGAGCCGGATTGCCAGCCCAGGTCATCGCCTTGAACAGTGGGAAATAGGTCACCATGGCCAGAAGCAGCCCCGCCATAATGATCGGCTTGCGGCCGATCTTGTCGGAAAGCCAGCCGAAGACCACGAAGAACAGCGTGCCGAACGCCAGCGCGATCGCCACCATGATATTGGCGGCCTGTGGATCGACCTTCAGAACATTCTGCAGGAAGAACAGCGCATAGAACTGGCCGCAATACCAGACCACTGCCTGACCGGCGACGGCGCCGAACAGGGCGAGAATGGCGATCTTGGCATTTTTCCACTGGCCGAACGCTTCAGAAATCGGCGCTTTCGACTGGGTGCCCTCTTCCTTCATTTTTTTGAAGGCGGGCGATTCGTTCATCTGCATGCGAATCCAGACGGAAATTCCCAGCAGAATGACCGACAGAAGGAAAGGAAGACGCCAGCCCCAGGCAGCAAAGGCTTCTTTGCCCATGGCCGTCTGGATGCCGAGAATGATCAGCAGCGACAGGAACAGGCCAAGCGTTGCCGTGGTCTGGATCCAGGACGTATAGAAGCCGCGACGGCCATGCGGCGCATGTTCGGCCACATAGGTCGCAGCGCCACCATATTCACCGCCCAGCGCCAGGCCCTGCAACATGCGCAATATGATCAGGATAATCGGGGCAGCGATGCCGATGGTCGCTGACCCTGGTAGAATACCGACCAGGAAGGTCGAGGCGCCCATGATCAGAATCGTCACCAGAAACGTATATTTTCGCCCGACAAGATCGCCCAGCCGTCCGAACACCAGCGCGCCGAAAGGCCGCACCAGAAAGCCGGCGGCAAAAGCCAACAGCGTGAAAATATTACGGGTGGTTTCAGGATATTGGGAAAAGAAGGTCGCGCCGATATAAATCGCCAGCGAACCGTAGAGATAAAAATCATACCACTCGAAAACCGTGCCGAGCGAAGAGGCGAAGATGACCTTTCGCTCTTCCTTGGTCATGCTGCGCGGCGCGGCATGCAGGCTTGCGGCATTTGCCATTGCTGTTCCTCCAGAACGAGTTCTCCGATGGCCGCGCACCTTCCTCCAAGGCTCAATTCGCGGCTCCGAATTACCAACAGACTGACAGAATTCAGGGAAAATCGAGAGGCATGCTTTGGGCTTATGACTTTCGTCTAATGTTATAGCCGGTTCGTCGGCATGCAAATGGACAATCCGTTCCGGAATTTGCACGCATGTGTCCCCTATTTACAGCGTGAATTTCTTGACACCGGCACAAAACCCGGTAAAGGCAAGGACGAAAGGATCATGGAATGCGCGCACTCGGCTTTTACAGTGCTGATCATCTGGAACCGGCAGGATCTGCCCGGGCGATGATGGCGTTTGCCATGTCCTCAACCACCAAGGCCAAAACGACGACCAAAACCGTCTGACGTCTCTGGCCTCCGCTCTCTCCCCGGCACGGCCGGGGACAAGGAAGACGCGGTCACGCGCCTTCCCCCTCAAAAAACCGAGGAGAGACAGAAAGAGAGCAGGAAAATGGGTTTCAAAGTTGCAGTCGTAGGCGCCACCGGCAATGTCGGTCGCGAAATTCTCAACATTCTCGTCGAGCGTGGCTTTCCAGTCAGCGAAGTCGTGGCACTCGCCTCGTCCCGTTCGCAAGGCACGGAAGTGTCTTATGGCGACAAGGTTCTGAAGGTCCAAAATCTGGAAAATTATAATTTTTCCGATACCGATCTTTGCCTGATGTCGGCGGGCGGCACGATTTCACAGAAGTGGTCGCCAAAGATCGGTGCCCAGGGCTGCGTGGTCATCGATAACTCCTCGGCCTGGCGCTACGATTCGGATGTGCCGCTGATCGTGCCGGAAGTAAACCCGGATGCCATCACCGCCTTCAAGAACCGCAACATCATCGCCAATCCCAATTGCTCGACGGCCCAGCTGGTCGTTGCCTTGAAGCCGCTGCATGATTTCGCCACCATCAAGCGCGTCGTCATTTCCACCTATCAGTCGGTGTCCGGCGCAGGGAAGGAAGGCATGGACGAGCTGTTCACCCAGACCCGCGCCGTCTTCGTCGCCGATCCGGTCGAATCCAAGAAGTTCACCAAGCGGATCGCCTTCAACGTCATCCCCCATATCGATAGTTTTATGGAAGATGGCTATACCAAGGAAGAGTGGAAGGTCCTGGCCGAAACCAAGAAGATGCTCGATCCGAAGATCCGCGTGACCTGCACAGCCGTGCGCGTTCCCGTGTTCATCGGTCATTCGGAATCGGTCAATATCGAGTTCGAGCGGGAAATTTCTCCTGACCAGGCCCGCGATATCCTGCGTGAAGCACCGGGTTGCCTGGTGATCGACAAGCATGAGAACGGCGGCTACATCACCCCCGTCGAATGCGCTGGCGAAGATGCCACCTATATTTCCCGGATCCGCGAGGACGCCACGGTTGAAAACGGCCTGAATATCTGGGTCGTTTCCGACAATCTGCGCAAGGGCGCGGCTCTCAATGCCGTGCAGATCGCTGAATTGCTGGTCAATCGCGGCTTGATCAAGCCAAAGGCCCTGGCAGCCTGAAGACCGGATTTCGGCAACGGCTGGACGCAACCGCGCTCAGCCGTTTTGCCTTGCCCGGCTTGAATGCCGATAAGCCGGATGCAGCCGAAAGGCGGCTGCCCCCCTTCCCTTTTCCAGACGAGGTATCGATGCGAACCAGGACGTTTTTTGCCTTAGCTTTCACGGCTCTCGCCACAATGGCGACAGCACAGGCTGCAAATGCCGCCCAATGCGGCAATACGTCCGCCGGTTTCGAACAATGGGTGGAAGGCTTCAAGCAGGAAGCAGCGGGCCGTGGCATCAGCCAATCGGTTCTCGACCGCTCCTTTGCCAATGTCCGCTACAATGTCCCGACCATCCGGGCCGATCGCGGCCAGAAGAGCTTCAAGCTCTCCTTCGATGAATTCATGAAAAAGCGCGGTGGGCAAACCATCATCAGCCGCGGTAAGTCGATGAAAAGAGCCAATGCACCACTTTTCGCCAGCATCGAGCGGCGTTTCGGTGTTCCAGCTGGCCCGATCATCGCCATCTGGGGCATGGAAACCGGGTTTGGCAGCTACATGGGCAACGAACACACGCTGTCCGCTGTCTCAACCCTGACCTACGATTGCCGCCGCAGCGATTATTTCCGTGAGCAGCTTTACGCCGCCTTGAAGCTGGTGGCCGATGGCGATCTGGACGTAAACTCCCGTGGCGCTGCCCATGGCGAAATCGGCCAGACGCAGTTCCTGCCGAAAAACGTCACGCTCTATGGCGTCGATGGCGACGGCGACCGCCATATTGACCTCATCCATTCCCGCGCCGATGCCCTATCGTCTACGGCTAATTTCCTGAAAGGCCACGGCTGGCAGCCAGGCCTTGGCTATCAGCCGGGCGAGCCGAATTTCTCCGCCATCGGCGGCTGGAATGCAGCAACGGTCTACCAGCAGGCGATTGCCTATATCGGCAAGCAGATCGACGCACCCTGAGACCTATCGCACGATGGAGAAAACCGGCATGGTTTTCGCTTCGTTTCTATAGATTACAACAATTCATGAATGAAGGGCGGAGCATTGAAAAATGCACCGCCTTTTTGCTTAGAAGTGTACTAATTTGATAATTATCTTATTGGTTGCAATATCAGTTATTGCATGCATTAATACCCTCTAAATTTCAAATTTAGGTTGATATGATCGAGGGGGGCTTCGTGAAAAATATCAAAGTCGCATCATCACTTGCCGCAATACTCTGTCTTATCGCTGGCTCGGCCAGCGCCCAGAGCCTTGTCTATACGGATCAGGGTAAGAATTGGTCCGCCATGGATCGAGCGATCTATTACACCCAGGACCAGGGATCGCGCCTGATGCCGCTTTCCTGGATGCAGGCGCTCACCTTACCGGATGGCACGCCGTTTCTCGCCGATAATCTGGCGCGATATGGCTATCTGACAATGGATGGCCCCAATAACGGGCTTCCGGTTGGTTTTACCGTAACGGGACCGGATTCCCGCAAGGAGGTGGGCATGACTTGCGCCGCCTGCCACACGAGGGAAATTGCCGTTTCCAACATCCGATACCGCATTGATGGCGGGCCAGCACTCTCCGATTTTCATAGCTTCTTGCTGGATCTGGATGCAGCCACACAGAAACTCGTCGTCGATCCCGCCGCCTTTGATCGTTTTGCCAAGACGGTGCTGGGAACAGACTATCAAGATCCTAGCAGCCGCGCGCAATTTCAGGTCGATTTTACGCTTTGGGCACAACGCTACCATGCTATCGTCAGCAAGGGCGTTCCCCATGACAGTTGGGGTGTTGGCCGACTGGACGCAGTAGGCATGATCTTCAACCGGCTCACGGGCCTTGATCTCGGTCCGCCGCCATCACGGTTGATAGAAGACAATATCCAGCCCGCCGATGCCCCGGTCCGTTATCCGTTCCTGTGGAATGCCGCCATCCAGGACCGGACCCAATGGCCAGGCTTTGCCGCCAATGGCAGCGATATTCTGGGCTTGGCGCGCAATGTGGGTGAAGTCTATGGGGTGTTCGGTGTTTTCGAACCCACCAAGGAAAAATGGTCGCTGCTCGGCTATGATTATTTGAAGGGTAACTCCCTCAACTTTGATGGGCTCAGCACTTTGGAGGATCTGATCAAGCAGATGGGGCCGCCCAAATACCCCTTTCCCGTCGATGCGACGCTTGCCAGCAAAGGCGAGACACTTTTCAACACTTGGCGCGGTACCAATGGAAATGGCAGCAGTTGTTTCGATTGCCATGGACAGAAGCCCGGCACGCCCTCGCTCGGTAATGCCACCTGGGCCACACCCCTGGTGGATGTCGGAACTGATAGCCGTGAATATAATGTCATGAACTGGACAGCATCACCCGGTGTGATGACCGGCGCCCGCATTCCCTTCGCCAACGACAAACTCGCCGCAACCTCACCGTCCATCGATATTCTGACCGTTGCGGTCGAAGGCAGCATTCTACAGCATTATGCCGAGAGCATTTTCGATCTGCGCGACCTGAAATTTCCGTTGTTGCAGAGCGCCATCGACGATGCGTTCGAATCGAAGCTGCCAGAGCTCAACCTGTCCTCGGATCTCAGGGAATTGAAGAATGCCTTCCCTCGCTCGCAGGGTCAGACATTGGCTGCGGTCCAGGCAAAAATCTCCACCGCAAGGGCAAATGCCGCGCTCAAAGCGACCGGAACCACAGCTGGCCAGGCACCGGATTCGTCGAATTCTCCCACCACCGAATTCAAATACGAGTCCCGGGTTCTCTACGGCATTTGGGCGACGGCGCCTTATCTGCACAACGGTTCAGTTCCAACCCTTGCCGATCTGCTGAAATCGACCGCCCAGAGACCGCAGAAATTCGCTGTCGGTGCCGATTATGACCCGAAGCTCGTCGGCATCGCCGCCACGCAAACCGGGTTGAATACGATCACGCAGACAACGGATTGCAGTAACCGAAATTCCGGCAATAGCCGCTGCGGCCACGAGTTCGGCACCGACCTGTCCGACAATGACAAGGTGGCACTGCTCGAATATCTGAAGACGCTGTAATAAAATACGCCACTGAAAACAAACAACGGGACCGGTTTATCCGGTCCCGCTGCATAGAAGAGGCTCTCAAGCCTTTAATACATTGACGTTAGGCGACATTTTTCCGACCAAAATTACGGGTCCAACCGTCGAAAATCGCGGCTTTCAGGGTCCATTACCCATAATTCGCCGTTGGAGATATCGAACCAGGCACCATGGATGGCCAGCTTGCCCTCCTCTTCCAAAGCCCGGACATTGGGAAAGGTGCGCAGGTTTTCAATAGAATTGCGGATAGAGATCCGCTCCATGGCCGTCTGGCGCTCAGCATCGGTCATGACAGAAGCATTCTGAAGCTGCTCGGCGGCAGGCTTGATCAGGTTCATCCATTTTCCAATGAAATCACCAGGAGACAGCGGCTCGGAATCCGGGTCCAATGCAGCGCGGATACCACCGCAGCGCCCATGCCCCATGACAATGATGTTCTCGACCTTCAATGCCTGGACGGCAAATTCGAGCGCCGCAGAGGTTGAGTGATATTGGCCGTCCGGCTCATAGGGCGGCACCATATTGGCGACATTGCGCACCACGAACAATTCACCCGGACCACAGTCGAAGATGGTTTCAGGGGCCGATCGGGAATCGCAACAGGCGACAATCATGGTTTTGGGGTTCTGGCCCTGCTCGGCCAAAACGCGATACCGGTCCCGCTCGTCGCTGTAGCGGCCGTTCATGAAGTTGCTGTAACCGGCGAGAAGGGAGGCTGGAAAATCTGTCATAGCTCTGGATTATCGCGGCGCAGCACGGTTGACAAGCAAGGAAAACCACCAGTATCCGCGGCCTTCACACGTCATGGGCGAACTGGCCTGCTGGCCGGATGCAGCAGTCTGCGAATTTGCACCAACGCCATCGGCGTGATCAGGCTCGATTGGTCCTGCTCCAGGGTCAGTTCGTCACTCTGGCGCTTCAGCGAGCGGGCCAGCACCTCGTATACGCTGGCTGTCGCCAGTTGCAGGGCCTTTTCCTCGCTGTGCTCTTGGAGAAGCCTGGCCAGAAGCAGCGCCGAAAACAGATCGCCCAACCCATTCGGCACCCCGTCCATCGCCCGGTGTTCGGCCAGAAGCGCATTGCGGTTCGACAGGAGCAGGTTGCCGATACTGCCCGTCATCATCGGAACAGCCGAGGTGACGGCCATCAGCGACGGCCCGAGCGACAGGGCCGCATCGATAATCGCGGCATTGGTTTCCAGCCCGGCACCGGCCATCCAGGCCAGTTCATAGCGGTTGGGCGTGGCGATATCGGCCAGTGGGATCAAGTGATCGCGGATCGCAACCGCCGTTGCCTCCGGAACGTAGAGGCCTTGCAGATCGCCGATGACAGGATCGCAGAGATAAACGAGATCAGGATTTTGCTGCTTCAACGCCTGAACCAGCCGAGCAACCGCAAGCGGCTGGCGCGCGCTACCGAAATAACCCGTCATGACTGCCTTGACCTCGGACAGCCATGGCGCGCGGATCAGATCATCAATGGCCGCATCGAAGACGTCGTCGGGAAAGCTCATCCGGGTGGAAGGACCATGACCCGGATGCCAGGGCAAGACCACAGTTGGCATGGACCAGACCGGGAAGCCAAGACTTTCAAGCGCGAAGACGGCGGCACGATTGCCGACCGATCCGCGAATGACATGGCTGGAAATGGCGATAACAGCACCGACTGGGCTTTCGGACATGGACGGATGAAACCTCGTGAACGTGTGATCCTACTCGACGCTTTTGAGGTCATTTTGTCAAATTTTGATGGCTGTCAGCGAAAATTCGACCGCTTTTTGGGATTTTGTCTTCAGAAAAATGAAAAAAACAAAAATTCGGCTTGTGGAACCCACATTTGCCCTAACAGATATGATTCTGAAATCACTGGTGGTGCACAGTGACGATGATACCGCAGCAAAATGCCTTGGAGGAAAGTCGTGGTTGCAGCAAAACGGGTAAAACGGGACCAGCTCTTTGAGCTTGCCAGATCAACAGCCGGAGAAAACCAGCCCGGCCTCATCGATCCGGCTGCCTTGTTCGGACGTGCCAGCGATGACGATCTACAGCATTACGATGCCGCGATGCTTCGGGCCGCAGCGCTTCGCGCCAGCCAGGATCTGCAAGACTGGCAGGGGCAAGACAGGCAGGAGAAGGGAGCGCAGGTGCGCATTGCCCCGGTCGAAGGCATCGCCGCCGATGGTGCAAGCCTCAGCGTGCTGTCCATCGTCGACCGCAACAAGCCGTTTCTCTACGATTCTGTCATGGGCGAGGTCACGAGCCAATTCCGTGACATTCATCTCACCATCCACCCCATTCTGGTCCAGACGGAGGGCCGCTGGGCACTCGCCGACACTCAGACCGAGGCCAGCGACCGGGTCAGCTATATCCAGCTGCATCTGGCGCCCTTGAACGAAGATCAAGCCAAAGGGCTTGCGGAACGGCTACAATCCGTCGTTGCCCAAGTTGGCACTGTTTCCAACGACTGGCAGCCGATGATCTCGCTGCTGGACAGCGCCATGGCCGAATTGACAGAACAGGCCAATGTCAAACGCAAGACGGAACGAGCTGAAGCCATCGCCTTTCTCGAATGGCTGCGCGACGATAACTTCACCTTCCTCGGCATGCGCGAATATCTCTATTCCGGCGAAGGCGCGAACGCCAAGCTGGAGCGCGACAAGGGCCGGGGATTGGGCATCCTCTCCGATCCCAATGTTCTGGTGTTGCGCCAGGGCCGCAATGCGGTGACGACCACCCCGGAAATTCTAGCCTTTCTTCAAGGGACAGATGACCTGATCGTCACCAAGGCCAATGTGAAATCCGTGGTGCATCGCCGCGCCTATATGGATTATATCGGTATCAAACGCTTCGATGCTTCGGGCAAGGTTGTCGGTGAATTGCGGGTCGTCGGCCTGTTCACAGCCACCGCCTATACCCATTCCGTCAATCACATTCCTCTGCTGCGCGCCAAGGTCGAAAAGGTCACCGAACAGTTCAATTTCGACCCTTTGAGCCATTCCGGGCGGATATTGCAGAACACGCTGGAATCCTATCCCCGCGATGACCTGTTCCAGATCGATACCGAAACGCTTTCGCGCTTCTGCGAGCAGATCATGGATCTGAGCGAGCGGCCAAGGGTGCGCGTGCTGCAACGCATCGACCATTTCGACCGTTTCGTCTCATTGCTGGTTTTCGTACCCCGCGAGGAATATAACTCGCTGGTGCGCGAGAAGATCGGCGCCTATTTCACCAATGTCTACGATGGCCGTCTCTCGGCCTATTATCCGGCTTTCCCGGAAGGTGGCGTGGCGCGGGTGCATTTCATCATCGGCCGTTCGGAAGGCAAGACACCGCGTATCGCCCAGAACAAGCTGGAAGAGGCGGTCAAGGCGATTACCGCCCGATGGGATGACCGCTTCGCCAGCCTTGCGCCGCCAAAATCACCGCAACTGGTCGTCAGCCGCGCTTTCGAGGATGCATTCTCACCGGAAGAAACCGTCGCCGATCTCAGCCATATCCAGACCTGCCTGTCCGGCGCGAAAGCCTCCATCGCCTTCCACAATCGCCAGACGGCGGAAGGCCAGACGCTTTATCTCAAAGTGTTCCACGCCGGTCATCACCTGCCGCTGTCGCGGCGCGTGCCGCTGCTGGAAAATCTCGGCTTCAGTGTCGTCAGCGAGCGAACCTTCGACATTACCGTCAAGGGTACTGGCCAAGCCGCTGGCAAGACCGGGGAACAGCTGGTGGTGCTGCATGACATGGAGCTGGCGGTTCGTGCTGGCCAGGAGTTCGACATTGCCCGGCATGGCGCCCGCGTGGAGGCCACATTCCTCGCTGTGTTCAACGGCGTGGTCGATAACGATGCCTTCAACCGGCTGGTGCTGAGCACCGGGCTGAATGTCGGCGAAGTGGCTATTCTGCGCGCCTATGCGGCCTATCTGCGCCAGGCGGGCCTGGTCTATTCCCTCACCTATATTGCCGAAACACTGAACAAATATCCTGAGATCACCGCCGATCTCTTCACCCTGTTCCACCAGTCTTTCGATCCGAAGCTTTCTGAAAAATCGCGTCCGCGCAAACTGGCGGAACTGCGCGACGGTATTGAGACGGCGCTCGCCTCCGTGCCGAGCCTGGATGAGGACCGTATCTTGCGGCGTTACCAGAACGCTGTTGATTCGACCCTTCGCACCAATTATTTCCAGAAAAGCCCCTCTTCGCAGAAAAACAGCAGCAGCAATGTCAAGCCAATGCTGGCTTTCAAATTCGACCCGCAGCAATTGGACGGCCTGCCGCAACCGCGTCCGTTCCGGGAAATGTTTGTCTATGGGGTGGAGGTCGAGGGCGTGCATCTGCGCTTCGGTAAGGTCGCCCGTGGCGGCCTGCGATGGTCGGACCGCGCCCAGGATTACCGCACCGAAGTGCTCGGCCTCGTCAAGGCGCAGCAGGTCAAGAATGCGGTAATCGTGCCTGTTGGCGCCAAGGGCGGCTTTTTTCCCCGGCAATTGCCAAGCCCCGCCAACCGTGAAGACTACCTGCGGATGGGCCGTGAAGCCTATATGACCTATATCCGCACGCTGCTGTCGATCACCGACAATATCAGGGATGGCGCGGTCGTCGCCCCCGCTGATACGGTGCGGCTGGATGGAGATGATCCCTATTTCGTCGTCGCCGCCGACAAAGGCACGGCAACCTTTTCCGATACGGCCAACGGTTTGGCCCGCGAGGCCGGGTTCTGGCTGGACGATGCCTTCGCGTCCGGCGGCTCCGCTGGCTATGACCACAAGAAAATGGGCATCACCGCCCGCGGCGCCTGGGAAGCTGCCAAGCGGCATTTCCGCGAAATGGGTGTCGATATCCAGAAGACGCCCTTCACGGTCGCAGGCGTTGGTGACATGTCGGGCGACGTGTTCGGCAATGGCATGCTGCTGTCACGCAAGATCAGGTTGATCGGTGCCTTCGACCACCGGGATATTTTCATCGACCCCGATCCGGACATGGAAAAATCCTTCCAGGAACGCAAGCGGATGTTCGGGCTCGCCCGCTCCAGCTGGCAGGATTACGATAAGACATTGCTGTCCAAGGGCGGGATGATCATTTCGCGGACGGAAAAATCCGTCACCTTGACCCCGCAAGCCGCCGAGGCAATTGGCCTAGCCAAGAAAGTGGCGACACCATTTGAAATCATGACCGCGATCCTGAAGGCGCCGGTCGATCTGCTGTGGTTCGGTGGTATCGGCACCTATATCAAGGCGCTGTCGGAAACCGATGCCGAGGTTGGCGACCGTGCGAACGACCCAATCCGCATTACGGCGGATGAGGTCGGTGCCAAGGTGATCGGCGAAGGCGCCAATCTCGGCGTCACCCAGAAGGGCCGCATCGCCTTTTCGCTGAAGGGCGGACGCTGCAATTCCGACGCCATCGACAATTCGGCGGGCGTCAATTCCTCCGACGTCGAGGTCAATATCAAGATTGCCCTGTCAACGGCGGTATCAAGCGGTCGCCTCGATCTCCCGGCGCGCAACAAACTGCTGGCCTCGATGACCGAGGAGGTCGGCGAGCTGGTGCTGCGCAACAACTACCTCCAATCCCTGGCGATTTCGCTGGTGGCACGCCAGGGCAGCGGTAATCGTGACGAGCTGTCCCGGTTGATGACCGTATTAGAGGCTTCTGGCCGGCTGAACCGCAAGGTCGAAACCCTGCCGGATGATGCTGCACTGGCCGAGCGCTACGCTGGCGGTCAATCGCTGACACGACCGGAAATCGGTGTGCTTCTGTCCTATGCCAAGATCTCGCTGTTCGACGATCTGGTCGAAACCAGCCTGCCTGACGATCCCTATTGCGCCAGCATTCTCAGCAATTACTTCCCGAAGAAAATGCGCCGGGGTTACGCCGATGACATTGCTGGCCATCGGCTGCATCGTGAAATCATCGCCACCGTGCTTGCCAACCACATCATCAACCGTGGCGGCCCCGGCTTCATGGCGTGGATGAGCGACGCCACTGGCGCGACAGCCGAGGATATCGCCAGAGCCGCTCTTCTGACCCGCGATGGGCTGGATCTGCGGGCCTATTGGGACCGGATCGATGCCCTGGACGGGGAAATTTCCGGCGAAGCGCAGAACGATCTCTACCAACGGGTTGCCACGGTCTACCGCGTCTTCACCAAACTGGCCATTGATACGCGATTGGCCGCCGGTGACCTGTCGGATGTGGTGCGCAAGTTGAAAAGCGCGATCAAATCCTTCAAGGGCTTCAGCCGCTCGGTCACGCCTGCCGATTTCTCAGCGCAGATCAGTGCCGAGGCCAGCACGATGACCGCTGCGGGCGTGCCGGAGGATCTGGCCGAGGACCTCGCCGAATTGTGGAGCCTGACGGTCACCCCAGAGGTGATTTCTGTCGCACTTCGGGCCGAGGCCAGCCTGCAAAAGGCAACGGAAGGTTATTACAAGGTCAGCGAAATCTTCCGGATTGGCAGGCTGCTGTCGTCGGTCGAAAAAATCCCGACCAGCGACCATTACGACAGCCTGGCCCGACTGCGCAGCCTGGATCTGGTGCTGAAGGCGCGACGCAATATCATCGTCCAGGCCCTGACCCAGCACGGGGACAGCCGCGATCCGGTTGCCGCCTGGCGGTCTGCGGATGCGTTGCGGATCAACAGATTGGGCAGCGAGTTGATCGCGCTCACGGAAGGTGATCCGAGCCTGTCGCGCTTGACCGTTGCCGCCAGCCTGCTGACGGACATCGCCCAAGGCGCTGCGTGAAGGCCCATTGAAGCTGTCATGAGATAATGCCAGTGTCGCCGCCGAGATCATCGGCGGCGACAGGCACGACAATGCAATCAGATGCGCAGACAAGGCAGACCAGCAGATCCGGCATATGGGGCTGGATGCTGTTCGATTGGGCCGCCCAGCCCTTCTTCACGGTGGTCACGACCTTTATTTTCGGTCCCTATTTCGTCTCCCGCTTCACCAGCGACCCCGTCAGCGCGCAAGCCGCCTGGAGCAATGCCGCCACCGTCGCCTCCGTGGTCATCGCCCTGCTCTCTCCGGTTCTGGGCGCCATTGCCGACCGCAGCGGCTCACGCAAGCCCTGGATCGCCTTCTTTGCTGTCATCAAGATCACCTGTCTGCTGCTGCTCTGGGAGGCCGTTCCTGGCTCTCCGGTAATCTTTCCGCTGGTGCTGTTCAGCCTTGCCTCGATCGCCGCCGAATTCTCCATCGTCTTCAACGATTCGATGATGCCGAGGCTGGTGAGCGCCAAGGATGTCGGGCGGATTTCCAATATGGCCTGGGGGCTCGGCTATCTCGGCGGGATGATCGTGCTGATTGCCGTCGTGCTGTTCGTCGCCGCAAATCCTGAAAGCGGCAAGACCATTTTGGGCAACACGCCGCTGTTCGGTCTGGACGCCGCGACGGGCGAGGATGCCCGCGTCACCGGGCCGGTCTCAGCGCTCTGGTATCTGCTGTTCATCCTGCCAATGTTCTTCTTCACACCCGACCAAAAGAAGGGCGATCCGCTTGGAAAAGCCGTGAGAGCCGGGCTTACCGACCTCAAGGCCACACTGCGCGAGGTGCGGCACCGAGCGGGTATCCTCAGGTTTCTCATTGCCCGGATGATCTATCAGGACGGCGTCAACGGCCTGCTGATCCTTGGCGGGGTGTTTGCCGCCGGGATGTTCGGCTGGTCAACGATGGAAATCGGCATTTACGGCATCATTCTCAATGTCATCGCCATTTTCGGCTGCGCCCTTGCCAGCCGGTTGGATGCGGCGCTTGGTTCGAAAACCATGGTGGTCATCAGCCTGATCCTGCTTTTGACGGCCACCTTCGGCATTATTTCCACCGGCCCAAGCTTCACCGCCTTCGGTCTGATACCGCTTTCGCCTGATAGTACCGGCGGCCTGTTCGGCACGGCGGCGGAAAAAGTCTATATTCTCTACGGCATCCTGATCGGCCTTGCCTTCGGCCCGGTTCAGGCCTCGTCCCGCTCCTACCTCGCCCGCAGCATCGCTCCTGAGGAAGCAGGCCGTTATTTCGGCATCTATGCGCTGTCAGGCCGCGCCACCAGCTTCATGGCAACCCTGTCATTTTCCCTGATCACCACCGCCACGGACTCATCACGGGCGGGCATGGCGAGCTTGGTCATCTTTCTCGGCGTTGGGCTGGTCCTGCTGCTGGCAACGCCCTACCCGGCAGATAAGAAGAACTGAAAAATCCAGCTTCAAATCTGAATACTGCATAAAAAAACCGGCTGAGATCACTCTCAGCCGGTTTTTTGTTTCAGATAATGAAGGCCTTACAGGCTTATAGCGAAAGCCCCGTCCTTTTCAGTCACCGCTGCGCCATTGGCCGTCACCTCGTAACCGGAACCATCGGCCTTGCGGCTTGCGGTGATGGCCACGGCCTTGCCGCCGATGCTGACCTCTGCCTCATAGGAGGAAAGGCTGGATGGCAGGGCAGGCTTCAGGCTGATGCCCTCACCCTGACGGTGGATGCCGAGGAAGCCTTCCAGTGCGAAGCGGTAGAGCCAGCCAGCCGAGCCCGTATACCAGGTCCAGCCACCACGCCCTTCATAGCCTGGGCCGCCATAGACATCGGCTGCCACGACATAGGGCTCGACCCGATAACGATCAGCTTCATCCGTGGTCTCGGCATGATGAACCGGGTTCAGCATCGAGAACACTTTCCAGGCTTCGTCATTGCGGCCAAGCTTGGAAAGAGCCAGACCCGTCCAGATCGCCGCATGGGTATATTGACCGCCGTTTTCGCGCACGCCTGGCGGATAGGACTTGATGTAGCCCGGGTCCAGACGGCTCTTTTCGAACGGTGGGGTGAAGAGGCGAACGATCCCCACTTCATCATCGATCAGCCGTCCGACCACCGAGTTCATAGCCTGCTGCTGGCGCTCCGGCTCGGCAAAGCCAGACAGAACCGACCAGGACTGGGCGATAGCATCAATCCGGCATTCGTCCGACTGATCGGAGCCCAACGGATCGCCATCGTCGAAATAGCCACGGCGATAGTGATCGCCATCCCAACCGGCTTTTTCCAGCGCGGCCTTCAGGCTCTTCAGGTATTTCGCCCAGGCCTTGACGCGGGCTGAGTCCTTGCGCTCCTCGGCAAAGGGCGTGAACACCGTCAACGCATTGGCCAGGAACCAGCCGAGCCAGACGCTTTCGCCGCGTCCGGCAACGCCGACCCGGTTCATGCCGTCGTTCCAGTCACCGCCAAGGATCAGCGGCAGACCGTTGGTGCCAGTGCGAGTGATGGCGAGATCGAGCGCCCGGGCCGCATGTTCATAGAGCGGCGCCTTTTCAGCGGAAATCTCCGGCTTGAAGAAGGCGTCGTGGCGACCGAGTGCCAGCGTCGGACCATCGAGGAAGCTGACGTCTGTATCCAGGATCGCCTTGTCGCCGGTGGCCGTAACATAGGAATGGACAGCATAGGCCAGCCAGACCACGTCATCGGAGATTGTGCTGCGAATACCAGCACCGTTCTGCGGCAACCACCAATGCTGCACGTCGCCTTCTTTAAACTGCCGTGAAGCAGCGTTGAGGATCTGGTCGCGGGCCAGTTCCGGCCTGTAGAGCAGGAAGGCCAGGCTATCCTGCAACTGGTCGCGGAAACCATAGGCGCCCGATGCCTGATAGAAACCGGCACGTGCCTTGATGCGGCAGGCCAGCGTCTGATAGGGCAGCCAGTGATTGACCATATGGTCAAAGGCCTTGTCGCCGGTCTTCACCTTGATATGGCCGGTGAAATCACCCCAGAAGGACTTGGCCTCGGCCAGTGCACCGTCAAAGCCCTTGGCTTTGGCAGCCGCAATCACGCTGCGGGCCTGTTCCATGCTCTCGGCATCGCCCAGCAGGAAGGTGACGGATGCTTCTTCGCCCGGCTGCAAGGTGATGTCGAAGGCCAGTGCCGCGCACGGATCGCCTTCCGGATCGATGGAGCCGGACAGTGGCGAGCCCTTGGCCACGGCCTGCGGCATCTTGATATCGCCATGCCGACCGATGAATTCGCGGCGACTGGAGGCAAAGCCCGATGCCGTTTCCACGGCGGTCAGGAAGGCGAAGCGACCCGAATAGTCGATGCTATAGGGGTTGGTCGCCATCAGCGCCCCGGTTTCCGCATCATGGGATGGCAGCACAAAGGCAGCCGTCTTCTGCGGATTGTTGCCGAGAATCCATTCGACATAACCGTAGCTGCGCAGACGACGAGCGCTATCGCCGGTATTGCGGATTGTAAGCCGGGTAAAGCGGACCGGCTCGACCTGATCGACCGTGACCGTCAGCTCGACGGCAAGTCCAGCAGCTTCGGTGGAGAATACCGAATAGCCAAGACCGTGACGGGTTTCATACACCACATCCTGACGGTTGCTGGCTGCCGAGATCGGGCTGAGGACTTCGCCGCTGTCGAGATCGGCCACATAGAAGGCCTCGCCGGTGCGGTTGGTAACGGCATCGTTCGACCATGGCGTCAGCTGATAGTCACGCGAATTGCGGCTCCAGGTGAAGCCCGAGCCTTCGGCTGCGATATGGAAGCCGAAATTGTCGTTGGAGATCACGTTGATCCACGGCTGCGGTGTTGATTGACCGGGGCCAAGCCGCACCACATATTCGGCACCGTCGGCGGCAAAGCCGCCATAGCCGTTCCAGAATTCCAGATCGCTGCCATCGATTGCAGGCGCACCATGATCGGCACGGCCAGCCATGACCGGCACCGGCGGATACCAGTCGGCATCAATGGCATCCACACCGCGCGGCGCTGCAAACAGCTCGGCGGCATGGGTCACCTGATCAGTGATCTTGCCATTGCGGGCATGGAGCACGACGCGGGCGGCGGCAAGCACGGCATTCCAGCCGCTCTCGTCCATGAGGTCGCGACGCACCGCAAACACATGCTGCTGGCCGCCTTCGGCCTGCTTGGTGCGCATGCCTTCAGCCAACTGTTCCAGGGCATGCTGCATGTCCTGCGCATAGGATGCAGCCCGCTCGTTGAGGATCACGACATCGGTGACGACGCCGTGGCGTTGCAGATAATCCTGGGCACTCAAAGCTTCGCGGACCACTTCGGTGTCCATCTCGTCATTGATGCGCACCGCGAAGATCGGATAATCGCCGGAGATCGAGTTTGGCCACAGCGCCGATTGCGAGGCAAGGCCAGCGCGCACGGTTTCCGGATCGGCCCGCAGATGCATGTCGGGATAGACCAGGTAGCGACCAAGCTGCTGGAAGGCCGCCGCCTGCTGCGAGGTGATGCCGATATGGCGCATCTCGACCTGGGTGCGGGTCCAGGCATGCAGCATTTCATGGTTGAAGGCATCGGGATGACGATAGCGTTCGATGGCCACATCCACTTCCTGACGGCTCGGTGCTGCAATGGTCCAATAGACCACGCTGACCTTTTTGCCGGCGGGAACGCGCAATACGCGGCGGAAGCTGGCGATTGGATCGAGCGTAAACCCGTCCGAACCCGACAGAACCGCATTCGGATCGAAGGCCGCAGCCTCGGCCAGCGTGCGACCGCGACCGATGAACTTGTAGCGGTCAGTCTCGAATTCGGTATTGCGGCCCGGTCCCGATGTATCGGAGACCAGATGCGCCACGCAGATATCCGGATCGCTCGGCGAGCGCTTGTTGCGTTCGATGCGGATCACGTCGCCCTTGCGGCCCAGTTCGGTTTTCACGAACATCCGCGAGAAGACAGGATGGGCGTTGTCGTTGTCGTCGCTCGACAGAACCGGCTCCATATAGGAGGTCACTTCGATGAAGCGATCCTCGGTGCCGGTGTTGAGCAGGGTGACACGACGGCCTTCGGCGTCATGCTCTGTGGCGACAACGCATTCGACAGTCGAAGTGATATCACCGACGGACTTCGTAAATTCGGCCTTGTCATCGCTGAAGACGACGCGGGTCTTTTCTTCAGCCGCACGGCGCGGCGCAGCGGTCGTTGACCACCATTCGCCCGACGCCGTATCGCGCAAGAAGATGAAGGTGCCGTTGCGGTCTTCGGTCGGATCGGCCTTCCAGCGGGAAACGGACAGGCCATTCCAGCGCGAGAAGCCGGAACCGGTGGCCGTCAGCATCACCGAATAATGGCCGTTCGACAGCAGAACCAGTTCGCGGTCCTTGGAGAGCGGATCGGTAATGGTGCGGATTTCCGGACGCAGCAAGTCGGCCTGGCCCTTGCCGGGGGTCTGCGGCTCGTATTTGGCGCTCATCACAGGGATTTCGCGCGGTGCCTTTTCCTGCAACAGCAGTTCTGCCGCCTCGATCACCGGATCGGCGTGGAAGAGTTCGCGCAACAAGCCGTTGAAGGTGACGTTGGCAATCGCCGCAATCGACATGCCGTGATGGTGGGCATAGTAATTGTAGACGACCGCGCAGGTCTTGCCCTTCGGCACACGGGTCGGGGTGAAATCGACAGCGTCATGGAAACCATAGGCACCAAGCGCGCCAAGCGCCCGGAGCTTTTTCAGGTTTTCAGCCGCAGCCTTCGGATCGTACTGGCTGGCAAGAATCGACGCATAGGGGGCGATGACCGCGTTCTGACCGAGGCCGCGCTTCAAGCCGAGGGTGGGCACGCCGAAATTGGTATATTGATAGGCGAGCGCATGGTCGCGGGCGTTGAAGGCCGCTTCCGAAATACCCCAGGGGATATTGAGGCGCTTGCCGTGGTTCATCTGTTCCTTGACGATCAGGTTGTTCGTCTGGTTCAGAATACCCCCCTGCCGTTCCTGCATGACCAGCGGCGGCATCAGATATTCGAACATCGAACCGGACCAGGACACCAGCGCCGCACGCGAGCCGATCGGCACGACCTGACGGCCCAGCTTGTACCAATGCTCGGTGGGCAGATCGCCCTTGGCAATGGCAAACAGCGAGGTCAGACGGGCTTCAGAGGCCAGAAGGTCGTAGCACGCCTCATCCAGTTCCATGGTCTCGACGCGATAACCGATGGAGAGCAGACGCCGTTCCTTACGGAACAAGAAGGCGAAATCCATCGAGAACGCGAGATCGCGGCTGCGGTCACGCAGGCTGGCCAAACGCTGACGCAGCGGCTCGATGTTGGACAGGTCGAAGGCGCTATCGGCGATATGGGATTCGCAGACCGCCACCAGCGCCTCACTCCAACGCAACAGGTCCGTGCTCTTGTCAGAGCGCAGCTCGTGGTGAAGATTGGCGGCCAGCTTCTGGATGTCGCGCGCCAAGACGGCGAGGTTGATCACCCGGATCGAGGCGAACTCATGCTCACGCTTAACTGACGCCAGCGCATTGTTGAAGCCGATGATCCGCTCATAGAGACGGGTGCGCAACGGGCGCACGGTCTTGCGGTCGTCGGGAAGTTCCTTCAGCGCTTCCATCAGGATACCGCCGACATCGCCGATGCCATCGAGGCTGCCCTGGAGATGAGCGGAAGGCGCTTCGGCCCAATGGCGGCAGGCAGATGAAATTGCAATCAGATGGCCGGCAAGATTGCCGCTATCGACCGCCGAAATATAACGGTTGCCGAGCGATTTCAGCGTATCGGTATGATACCAGTTGTAAAGATGGCCCCGGAACTTGTCCATCTTTTCGACGGTGCCGATGGTCTGTTCCAGCTTTTCGATGGTTTGCTCGAAACCGAGCCAGCCGAAATGCCGGGCCGAGACAATCGACAACAGGTAGACGCCGATATTGGTCGGCGAGGTACGCCGTGCCACCACTGGTTCCGGCGTTTCCTGGAAATTGTCCGGCGGCAGGAAATGTTCACCGGCATTGGCGAAGGTCTCATAGTAACGCCAGGTGCGACGCGCGATGCGGCGCAGTTCAATGACGGTTTCTTCCGGCACCAGCAGCCGGTCTTCCGTTTCAGCGGACTGGCTGACATACCAGGCAACCAGCGGCGACAGCACCCACATCAGCGTGAAGGGCAGGCCAATCAGCGCGCCATAACCGGCTTCATAGGCCGACAGACCGAAGGCGATGAGGGCCAACGTCGGTGCATAGCGCATCGTGCGGTAATAGGTGGGAATGCTGCCTTGCGCCACGGACTGAATGCTGGCGGCGGTGCGCCATTCCAGCAGCAGCTTGCGGCTAACCAGCAGACGATACATCGAGCGCACAATGGCATCAGCCATCATGCAGGCCATATCGGCGATGAACACGATCCGCAGCGCCACCTGCGCATTGGCGCCGCGCAAATCGGCCCAGAGCGACTGGAAATGCGCGCTTGGGACGATATCCGTCTGACGTGGCACGAGCGCATTGATCAAAGAAATGGTTGGCGCAACGAACAGGGAGAAGATCAGCAACAATTGCCAGATCAGCGTGTCGATCGGGCTCATGGCGAACCAGCCGATGACGGACGCGGCGAACCAGGCAATCGGGGTCAGCGACCGGCGCAGGTTATCGACCATTTTCCAGCGGCCAAGCGAGGTAATGCCACGCTTTGGATCGAGGATATAAGGCAGCAACTGCCAGTCGCCGCGCGCCCAGCGATGCTGGCGGGAAATTTCCACTTCGTAACGGGTCGGGAAATCCTCGACCAGCTCGACATCGGTCACCAGCGCGCAGCGGGCAAACGAGCCTTCGAGAAGGTCATGGCTAAGAACGGTATTCTCGTCGATCTGGCCCTTGATGGCCCGCTCGAAGGCGTCGACATGGTAAAGGCCCTTACCGGTGAAGCTGCCTTCGCCGGTAATGTCCTGATAGACATCAGATACGGTGAAGACGTAAGGATCGAGACCGCGATTGATCGAAAACACCCGCTGGAACACCGAGGCGTCCTTGCCTGTTGTCAGCGAGGGGGTGACGCGCGGCTGGAGAATCCCATAGCCGCTGACCACACGACCGGTTACCGGGTCGTGCACTGGCCTGTTGATCGGATGATACATCTTGCCGACCATCTTGGTCACGGCATCGCGCATCAGCCGGGTGTCGGCGTCCAGCGTCATCACATATTGCACACCATCAGGCACCGTATTAGCGCCCGGTAGGTAGGATGTATCCTTGTCGCCACGCAAAAGCATGTTCAGTTCATGCAGCTTGCCGCGCTTGCGCTCCCACCCCATCCAGCAGTCTTCCTGGGGATTGAACAGACGGCGGCGATGCAGGAAATAGAAGCGGGTCTTGCCATCTTCGTTGTAGCGGGCGTTCAGCGCAGCCATTTCCCGCTTGGCATATTCCAGCACCTCGAGATCGGCTTCGGTCTCCTCGACCTTGGCATCCGGCCAGTCGCTGAGTAACGCGAAATAGACTTCTCCACGCGGATTGGTCAGGTAATGGACTTCCAGATTGCGCACCAGTTCATCGACATGGTCACGCTTGGAGATCATGCAGGGAACGGCAACCAGCGTACGCGCATCGTCTGGAATGCCCTCCTTGAACTCATAGCCGACCAGACGGGCCGGCTTCAGAACAAAGGTGGACAGCGTGTTGAACAGGCCGGTCGCGCCTTCAGATGCCGGCAGGGCAAACAGCACGACAAGAAGCGTGATCAGCGGCACCGAAAGGCCAGCGTAAGACAGGTACCAGGCAACAAGCGCCAGCGCCAATGCCGTCAGCGCCAGAACAGGCAGGGCGATGGCCAACCAATGCAACCGCTTGAAGCTGCGGGTGACCGCAATATGCGCAGGCACGCGGTATCCGACCGCGCGCTCCAGCGCCTCCTTCTGCGCCCCCACCAACACGCTGCCGACATTGGACGGCGCATCGGAGAGATCACCGGTTGAGGCGGCGGCCTTCGACAGATCGATGGCGATCTGGGCTATCTCCAGTTCGCTCTTGTCGGAACGGCGCGCCAACTTTTCAATCGTGTTGCGGTAGCTGTTGCGCGAACCGAAATCCAGCGCTTCGTAATCGCTATGGCTGCGCAGGATCTTGTCGACATGGCTGACCTCTTCGACCCAGACCGACCATTCGGTATCGTCGATGGTGCGCAGACCCTTGATGATGCTGCCCATGCTGACATTGCCGGACGAAAGCCGGTTATGCTCGGCGGCCATCGCCTCTTCGGTGGTGCGGCCATTGGCCTCCAACCGCTTCTCCAGCCAGCTGACGGCAACGGCGGATGTCTGCGAACCGTTGCGCAGACGGTACAGAAACTGCGTCGCGAATGTATTGTCGTCGGCAAGTGATTCCAGCTGCTTCAAATATTCGCGGCAGGCGGCCTCATCATTCAGCCGGACGATTTCATCGGCGGCTTCATTGGCCTTGCGCCGCATCTGCCGGGATTTTTCCACCCGGGTCGAAATACGCCGCAGGTTTTCCACCAGCACGAAGCGCACCATGGAGGGCAGGGCCCACAATTCGCCGATTTCAAGCGAATGCTCGGACTGATAGCCTTCCGCCAGCGCCGTCATGCTTTCGCGCGTCACTGTGGAATGAGTATGAGCCACATAGAGCCAGGCCAGCGCCATGACGCGGGGAATGATCCGGTCGCCGACCTTGACGGTCGGCAATTGCCGATAGAATTTCTTGGGAAAGTCGCGGCGGACTTCCTGGATCGCTTCTTCGATAATGTAGTGATTGTCCAGCAGCCATTCGGCAGCGGGCGTAATCGTCGCACCCGCCTCGACATCGGCGGCGGTGGTGCGATAGACGCGCAGGATTTCCCGCTCGTTTTCCTTATGCCGGGCGAAGAAATCGAAATCGAAGAAACCCGGAAGCGTGCTCATCACCGAAGTGGCGAGAGCCTTGGATTTCTCCTGCAACTCATCGATTGTCAGATAAGTAGCCCGGATCGAATCGTTATGATCGATATTGCGGGTTTCTGTATCGCGTGGCGCTGTGGATTGCGTCATAGATGGGGACATGTTTTCGAATCTGTTACCAGCAAGAGTGAAATCTGCCGCATGGGGTGGATGCAGCACTTACATATGCGCAACCGGGCCTAGGGAAAGGCCCGCGGCTGCGGGAAAATCAATGCGGCCATGACACGCCTCTTAAAAAAGGCTTGGTCAGGCCAGGTAATCCGGCAGTAAGACGGGTGGACATGCTCTAAACAGAGTTTCACGGTGATAACCACTTCCTTCGTTTGGGCTCATCCATCTGCCTGTCTTTTGCAGTTGATGTCGTCCAGACAGTTTTGTCGGCACGACTGTTCATCCTAGTCTGCCACCCTGCAATGCTCAGTTTGAACCGAAGCTGAACGGGTGTTAGGGTCTCCCTCTATAAATCCAGCGAGAACAAATCCAAGACCCTCTGCCCGAGGCGGAGCTTGCGAATCGGAAACAGACCATCCACATTTTAGGTTAACTATGTCTCTCTTTTTCTCCAATGCCATGAAAGATGTCGTCGAGATCAGGCGCTACCTGCATCAGCACCCGGAACTGGGGCTTTCGGAGTTTCATACCTCCGATTATGTGGCGGGAAAACTGGAAGCCATGGGCTATGAGGTGACCAGGGGCCTGGCCCGCACCGGCATTGTCGCCACGCTGCGCAATGGGACCAGTCAGCGGTCCATCGGACTACGCGCGGATTTCGATGCCCTGCCGATCACCGAGGAAACCGGCCTCGATTATGCAAGCCTCACTCCCGGCCTGATGCATGCCTGCGGTCATGATGGTCACACGGCAATGCTGCTCGGTGCCGCTGGTATTCTGGCCGAGCGCCGCAATTTCGATGGCATCGTACATCTGATTTTCCAGCCGGCGGAAGAAAATTTCGGCGGCGCACGACTGATGATCGAAGACGGCTTGTTCGAGCGCTTCCCATGCGATGCGGTCTTTGGCCTGCATAACGACCCTGGCATTGCATTTGGCCATTTCGCCTTTAGGGAAGGGCCGATCATGGCCTCGGTGGATGAATGCAAGATCACGGTCATTGGCCGGGGCGGCCACGGTGCAGAGCCGCAAAGCACCAGCGATCCGATCGTGGCAGGCGCGAGCATTATCATGGCGCTGCAAACCATTGCATCGCGCAATATCCACCCGCTCGATCCCGTCGTCGTCACCGTCGGCGGCTTTCATGCCGGTGCCGCAAGCAATGTGATACCGGAGCGGGCAGACATGGTCCTGACCATCCGCAGCTTTGACGATCATGTGCGCGATGAACTGGAAAGCCGCGTGCGGGCGATTGCCGAGGGGCAGGCGGCAAGCTACGGCATGAGTGTGGAGATCGACTATGAGCGGGGCTATCCGGCCACCGTCAATCACAAGGCGGAAACCGATTATGTGCGCGATCTTGCCAGACGCTTTGCCGGCGAAGGCAAGGTTTTCGATATGCCGCGTCCAACCATGGGTGGCGAGGATTTCGCCTATATGCTCCAGGAAAAGCCCGGCACCTACTTCTTCCTCGGCACCAAACGCACCGAAAACGACCCGCCGCTCCATCATCCGCGCTATGATTTCAATGACGATATCATTCCAACCGGCACCGCATTCTGGGTGGACCTGGTGGAAAGCCGGCTAAAGCCGGAATAGGGTCGTCCAAGATAACAAAAACGCCCTCGTTGAGGGCGAACACGGACAGACAAAAGGCGCAGCTCCCTTCGAAACCGCGCCTTTTCACCAGCTAGATCAATTGAATTATCCGGCCTTCACCACCGCCTTGTCGTCATCGTTTAGCAGACCGCTGGTATGCAGCAAGGCTGCGAAACGGCCACCCTTGGCGCTCAATTCGTCATAGCCACCCATTTCGACGATACGGCCATGGTCGAGGAACAGAACCTGATCGGCTTCGCGCACGGTCGATAGCCGGTGGGCGATGATAAAGGTCGTGCGGTTCTGGCGCAGCCGGTCGATAGCGGATTTTACCCGCTCTTCGGTCTCCACGTCGAGCGCACTGGTTGCCTCGTCCAGCACCAGGATCGGCGCATCCTTCAGGATCGCACGGGCAATGGCGATCCGCTGCCGTTCACCGCCCGACAGACGGTTGCCACGCTCACCAACATCGGTATCGAAGCCAGACAGACGGCTTTCGATGAAGTCGGTGGCTGCGGCAGCCTCGGCCGCCTTGACGATATCCTCGTCCGTCGCATTTTCGCGCCCGATGCGGATGTTATCGGCAATCGACCGGTTGAGAATGCCAGCATCCTGAAACACCGTCGCAATCGAGTTGCGCAGCGACTGGCGGGTAATGGTGGAAATATCGGCGCCATCGATCAGGATCTGGCCCTGCTGCGGCTCATGCACCCGTTGCAGCAGATTGATCAAGGTGGTCTTGCCGGCACCGGTTGGCCCGACGATAGCAATCGTCTGTCCGGCCTTGACCGTAAAGGACACGTCCTTGACGCCCTGGGTCGTGTTGGCGAAATCGAAGGAGACATGGCGGAATTCAACGTCGCCACGCACAGCCGTCAGATCGCGATTGCCGACCGGCTCGTCGCGCTCCTGCACGGAATCCTCAAGCACGTAGAAATCTTCCAGCTTGGCGCGCGCCTCGAAGATCTGCGTTGAAAACTGGCGCATCTGGTCGAGACGGGCGATCAGCAGATTGGCAAAACCGATGAAGGCGATAACATCGCCAACCCGCAATTCGCCGCTTTGCACCAACATTGTGCCGATAATCAGGATGATCAGCATCGAGGCGGTAGAGGCAATACGATTGAGGCCGCTGGCAATCGCCCACCAGTCCAGCA
Source organism: Allorhizobium sp. Av2 (assembly GCF_021462805.2). Taxonomy (NCBI): domain Bacteria; kingdom Pseudomonadati; phylum Pseudomonadota; class Alphaproteobacteria; order Hyphomicrobiales; family Rhizobiaceae; genus Allorhizobium; species Allorhizobium sp. Av2. The sequence continues at coordinate 3,411,219 of NZ_CP192696.1, forward strand.
CCGGATACTGAGCATCGAGCAGCTTGCTGGTAAAGGTCTTCAGCGCCGAGGTTTCGGCCTGGATCCGGTTATAGCTATGCACCACCGAGACATTGCTGATCGTGTCGCTGACATGGGAAAACACCGTGTGGTAGTGGCTCTCGACGGAGGCCTGTCCATCCTTGGTCTTGTCCATCACCATCTTGCCGATCGCCACATAGATCAGACCAAGCACGATCAGCACCAGGGAGAGCCGCACATCCATGGAAAAGGCTGTCGGCACCAGCAAGACTAGAGCTACCGCCGTCGCCAGATGGGTCCGCATAAATTCCAGCCAGAGGCCAAATAGTGTCTCGCTGGCGCGCAGCAGCGTATGCAGCGCATTGGATGTGCCGCGCTGGTGGTGCCAGGACAGCGGCATGGAAATGATCCGGCCAAAGGCTTCCGTCAGCAAGCTGGCTCGACGGCCATGGGCCAGCCGGTCGGCTTCGCGGGCGACAAGCACGAAGGCAATGGTGTTGAATATGCCAAAGCCGCCCCAGAGGAACAGAATATCCTTGACCGGCTTGCCACTGGAAATTGCATCGATGATCCAACCAAACAGGATCGGCTCGGCAATGGTGATCACCGCCAATATGATATTGGCCGTCACCACGATGCTGACCTTCAGACGGTAAGCGGCAAGATATTGCAAGGCTCGCCAATAAATTTGTAACAGGGACATGGCGTCAGTTTCTCCTGATCGGCTTCGAATTGGCCGGTTGAGGCATCGTATCACGATATTTTAAGGAGACGAACCTGAACGCTGCCTATACAGACCCGCAGATGTTGTGCAAAGTCCGGTTTTGGAATTCTCTTTTTCACCATGCTTGCTATGGGTAAAATTTCAGGTAGCCGAATTAACAAACACATAAGCTTAACGTGTATTTTAAGAAATAGTGTTTGATAATAATTAGAGAATGTTAATGTTCAGTCTGGTGCTGGACCTAGGGGGTGCGTGTGAGTGTCAATCATCTCATACAGTTTTTGGCTGTATCTCAGGGATGCCGAAGTCGCGAGGAGCTGATCCTGGAATTGGAGAAACTCCTCGAATTTTATAAATTCGATTATTACGGCCTAGTGCGCAGTCCCAAACCTGACCAAAACCCCATGTCGCTGGTGCTTGCAGGACGCTGGCCGGAAAAATGGCCGCAGATTTATATCACGAAAAAATTCGTGCTGATTGACCCTGCCATTCGCTATCTGGCGCAAGCGCAACGGCCGTTCCGCTGGAGCGAAACGCTGACGGCCTTCGCCCAGGACCCACATTTCAAACGCATGCAGCGGATGATGATGGATGCCCAGCGTTTTGGCCTCGAGGAAGGCTACATCTTCCCCATTCACGGACGGGGCGGATTGCTGGCCAACATGACCATTGGCGGGAGACCAGTGGAACTGACCCCGATTGAGATCATGCTGTTCGACACGGTGGCGAAATGCGCTTTCTGGCGGCTGGCGGAAATCAATGGCGAAGACGAATTGCTGTCGATGGTGCAAAAAGTCGATGTGCGCTTAACCCGGCGTGAGCTTGAAATTCTCAATTATCTCGGGGAGGGCATGACCTCGAACGAGATGAGCAAATTGCTCGAAATTTCGAACCACACCGTCGATTGGTACGTCAACGAATTGCAGGATAAGTTGAACGCCAAGAACCGGCAACATATGGTAGCAATTGCTTACCGCCTTGGCCTGATCAGCTGATATTTTCATCGTTCTGCTGACTTGCCTAAATTGCGCGATGTCTTGCAAACCGCTATGGATTCTCTTCGCAGGCGCACAATGAGCGCCTGATGAAGAGGAGGCCCATTTGTCTATTTCCAAGATCCTAGTTGCCAATCGCTCCGAAATCGCCATTCGCGTGTTTCGGGCTGCCAATGAACTCGGCATAAAAACGGTCGCCATCTGGGCTGAGGAGGACAAGCTCTCCCTGCATCGCTTCAAGGCGGACGAAAGCTATCAGGTCGGTCGCGGCCCACATCTGAAGCGGGATCTGGGCCCGATCGAAAGCTATCTTTCCATTGAGGAAATCATCCGCGTCGCCAAATTGTCAGGCGCGGATGCCATCCATCCGGGCTATGGCCTCCTGTCCGAAAGCCCTGAATTTGTCGATGCCTGTAACGATGCAGGTCTGATTTTCATCGGCCCAAGATCCGATACGATGCGGCAATTGGGCAACAAGGTCGCCGCCCGCAATCTGGCCGTCGAAGTGGGCGTTCCCGTGGTGCCCGCCACCGAACCGCTGCCTGATGACATGGACACCGTGGCCAAAATGGCTGGCGAGATCGGCTATCCGCTGATGCTCAAGGCCTCCTGGGGCGGCGGCGGGCGCGGCATGCGGGTGATCCGCTCCGAAAGCGATCTGGCCCGCGAAGTGACGGAGGCCAAGCGCGAGGCAAAGGCCGCCTTCGGCAAGGATGAAGTCTATCTGGAAAAGCTGGTGGAAAATGCCCGCCATGTCGAAAGCCAGATCCTCGGCGATACCCATGGCAATGCCGTGCATCTTTTTGAGCGCGACTGCTCGGTGCAGCGCCGCAACCAGAAAGTCGTGGAACGCGCCCCCGCCCCCTATCTTTCCGAGGCCCAGCGCCAGGAACTTGCCGCCTATTCGCTGAAAATTGCCAGAGCCACCGGCTATATCGGTGCCGGTACCGTCGAATATCTGATGGATGCCGATACTGGAAAATTCTATTTCATCGAGGTCAACCCGCGCATTCAGGTCGAACATACCGTGACCGAAGTGGTCACCGGTATCGACATCGTCAAGGCGCAGATCCACATCCTTGAAGGCTTTGCCATCGGCACGCCTGAATCGGGTGTTCCCCGCCAAGAGGATATCCACCTGCATGGCCATGCCCTGCAATGCCGCGTCACGACCGAGGACCCGGAGCATAATTTCATTCCCGATTACGGTCGCATCACCGCCTATCGCTCGGCGGCGGGTTTCGGCATCCGGCTCGATGGCGGCACCGCCTATACGGGCGCGATCATCACCCGTTTTTATGATCCACTGCTGGTGAAAGTGACCGCTGCTGGCGCGTCGCCGCAGGAGGCGATCAGCAGGATGGATCGGGCGCTGCGCGAATTCCGTATCCGCGGTGTCGCCACCAATCTCACCTTCCTTGAAGCGATCATCGGCCATCCGAAATTTCGCAACAATACCTATACGACACGCTTCATCGATACGACGCCGGAACTGTTCGCCCAGGTCAAGCGCCAGGACCGGGCAACCAAGCTGCTGACCTATCTGGCCGACGTGACCGTCAACGGCCACCCGGAAACCAAAGGCCGTCCCAAGCCCTCGGACAAGGCGGCAAAGCCAGTCATTCCCTATATCGATGCCAGTATCACCGATGGCACCAAGCAGAAACTCGATGCGCTGGGGCCCAAGGGCTTTGCCGAGTGGATGCGCAACGAACCGCGTGTGCTTTTGACCGATACGACCATGCGCGACGGCCATCAATCGCTGCTGGCCACCCGGATGCGCACAAATGACATTGCCCGGATCGCCAGTGTCTATGCCCGCGCCCTGCCCAATCTGCTTTCGCTGGAATGCTGGGGCGGCGCGACCTTTGACGTCTCAATGCGGTTCCTGACGGAAGATCCGTGGGAACGACTGGCACTGATTCGCGAAGGCGCACCCAACCTCTTGCTGCAAATGCTGCTGCGCGGCGCAAACGGTGTCGGCTATACCAATTACCCCGACAATGTTGTGAAATATTTCGTCCGCCAGGCGGCAAAGGGTGGCATCGACCTTTTCCGGGTGTTCGATTGCCTGAACTGGGTCGATAATATGCGCGTCTCCATGGATGCCGTGCAGGAAGAGAACAAGCTGTGCGAGGCAGCGATCTGCTATACCGGCGATCTCCTGAACAGTGCCCGGCCAAAATACGACCTGAAATATTATACGGCTCTTGCCGCCGAACTGGAAAAGGCCGGTGCCCATATCATTGCCGTCAAGGACATGGCCGGGTTGCTGAAACCCGCTGCCGCGAAAGTGCTGTTCAAGGCGTTGCGTGAGGCAACCAGCCTGCCGATCCATTTCCACACCCATGACACATCGGGTATTTCCGCCGCCACTGTGCTGGCAGCCATTGATGCCGGTGTCGATGCGGTAGATGCCGCCATGGATGCGCTGTCGGGCAATACGTCCCAGCCCTGCCTGGGCTCGATCGTCGAGGCCCTGGCCGGAACCGAGCGCGATCCGGGGCTCGATCCGGAATGGATTCGTCGTATTTCATTCTATTGGGAAGCAGTCCGCGGACAGTATTCGGCCTTCGAAAGCGATCTCAAGGGTCCGGCCTCCGAAGTCTATCTGCATGAAATGCCCGGCGGCCAGTTCACCAACCTGAAGGAACAGGCCCGCTCACTGGGGCTGGAAACCCGCTGGCACGAGGTGGCGCAGACCTATGCCGACGTCAACCAGATGTTCGGTGACATCGTCAAGGTCACGCCATCTTCAAAGGTGGTGGGCGATATGGCGCTGATGATGGTGGCGCAAGACCTGACGGTGGACGATGTCGAGAATCCGGATAAGGACATTGCCTTCCCCGATTCGGTCGTCTCGATGCTGAAGGGTGACCTCGGCCAACCGCCCGGCGGCTGGCCACAGAGCCTGCAAAAGAAGGCGTTGAAGGGCGAAAAACCATATACGGATGTGCCGGGCTCGCTTTTACCGCCCGCCGATCTCGATGCCGAACGCAAGACCATCGAGGACAAGCTGGAGCGCAGTGTCAGTGACTTCGAATTCGCGTCCTACCTGATGTATCCGAAGGTGTTCACGGATTTCGCCCTGGCCTCCGATACCTATGGCCCGGTCTCGGTCCTGCCGACCCATTCCTATTTCTACGGCATGGGCGATGGCGAGGAGCTGTTTGCCGAAATCGAGAAGGGCAAGACACTTGTCATCGTCAATCAGGCGGCCAGTGCTCCCGATGCCCAGGGCCTGGTTACGATGTTTTTCGAGCTGAACGGTCAGCCACGCCGTATCAAGGTGCCGGACCGCAGCCATGGCGCGTCCGGTGCCGCCGCCCGCCGCAAGGCGGAGGCCGCCAATGCCGCGCATATCGGTGCGCCGATGCCCGGTGTCATCTCGCGGGTCTTTGTCTCGGCAGGGCAGGCCGTGAAAGCCGGAGACGTGCTGCTGTCCATCGAAGCGATGAAGATGGAAACCGCGCTGCATGCCGAACGCGATGGCAAGATTGCCGAAGTGCTGGTGAAGGCCGGTGACCAGATCGACGCCAAGGACCTGCTGATCGGCCTTGAGGCATAACAAACTAAAAAGGCGGCGCGTACCTTAGGATGCGCCGCCCGTATCCTGTTGTGTTTTCGCAGACGTTACGACCGGTCGGCCATTCCATCATCAACACTTTCCTCGATCCGTTCCATATCATCATCGGACAGGCCAAAGTGATGGCCAATCTCGTGGATCAGCACATGGGTGACGATATCGCCCAATGTTTCTTCATTCTCGGCCCAGTAGTCGAGAATGGGGCGGCGATAGAGGGTGATCTTATTGGGCACCTCACCAGTTTCCATGCTGAAACGCTCGGAAATGCCGCGCCCTTCGAACAGGCCCAGCAGATCGAAGGGCGTTTCGAGGGCCATGTCTTCAAACACGTCGTCGGTGGGAAAATCGGCAATCTCGATGATCAGGTTTCCGGTCAAGTCCCGAAACTCCTTCGGCAAATTGCCGAAAGCTTCGATCGCCAGCGACTCGAACGTGCTGATTGTCGGCGCGTGTTTTTCGCGCCAGTCGTCGGATTGGTCTACCCGGGCCATGGGAACTCCTACTACAGCGCCGCGCAGGACTGACATCGCGCACCCGCCATAACACTCGAATGGACTGTGGAGGCCTGTCACCGACCGGCTCGAAGGTCAGGTAAGGGTCGTTCCACAGTAAGATCCCCCATATAGTCTGTTTAATTGCACTTTACGAGTGCCATTCAAAACCCGGCCAGTTCCGCTTGAAAATGCTGGTAATATGAACTGCCATTGAAGCCGATAGTTCATTTTCTTATTCGTTCACAACGAGAATGCGTGAGCGACTTGGTAAAGGGGCGGAGAGACCCCGCCCCCTTTGCAAAGCGTGAGATAAATAGCCTCAGGCGGATGCTTTGTTCTGCCGGTTGGCAATCAAGTCATCGACAACGCCAGGATCGGCGAGCGTCGATGTATCGCCCAGCGCGCCGAAATCGTCCTCGGCGATCTTGCGCAGGATACGACGCATGATCTTGCCGGACCGGGTTTTCGGCAGGCCGGGAGCGAACTGAACCTTGTCGGGAGAGGCAATCGGGCCGATTTCGGAACGGACATGCTTAATCAGCGTCTGGCGCAATTCCTCATCGCCCTCATGGCCCGCCATCAGCGTCACATAGCAATAAATGCCCTGGCCCTTGATGCCGTGCGGATAACCGACCACAGCGGCTTCCGAGACCAGATGGTGGGAAACCAGTGCTGATTCCACCTCGGCAGTCCCCAGACGGTGGCCGGACACATTCAGCACGTCATCGACGCGGCCGGTGATCCAGTAATAACCGTCTTCGTCACGACGGCAGCCGTCGCCGGTGAAATACTTGCCCTTATAGGTGGAGAAATAGGTCTGGACGAAGCGATTGTGGTCACCGTAAATCGTTCGTGCCTGGCCCGGCCAGCTGTCGATCAGGCAGAGATTGCCATCGGCAGCCCCTTCCAGCACCTTGCCTTCATTGTCCACCAGTTCCGGCTTGACGCCAAAGAACGGCCGGGTCGCGGAACCGGGCTTGAGATCCGTGGCGCCGGGCAGGGGGCTGATGAGAATGCCGCCAGTCTCGGTCTGCCACCATGTATCGACAATCGGGCAGCGCTGGTCGCCGACCACGTTATAATACCATTCCCACGCTTCCGGATTGATCGGCTCACCGACCGAGCCCAGCAATCGCAGGCTTGAGCGCGAGGAGCGCTTGACGAAATCGTCTCCGGCCCCCATCAGCGACCGGATGGCGGTGGGCGCGGTATAGAAAATATTGACCTTGTGCTTGTCGATGATTTCCCAGAACCGTCCCTGGTCGGGGAAATTCGGCACGCCTTCGAACATCACGGTCGTCGCGCAATTGGCCAGCGGCCCGTAAACGATATAGGAATGGCCGGTCACCCAGCCCACGTCTGCCGAGCACCAGAATATCTCGCCGTCCTTGTAATCGAACACATATTCGTGGGTCATCGCCGCATAGACGAGATAGCCACCGGTCGTGTGCAGCACGCCCTTTGGCTTGCCGGTGGAGCCGGAGGTGTAGAGAATGAACAGCGGATCTTCCGCCTTCATCTTCACCGGCGGGCAATCCGGCTTCACCTTGGCAATCTCTTGATGATACCAGAGATCGCGCCCCGGAGCCCAACCGACCTTGCCGCCGGTGCGACGCACCACCAACACCTTGTTGACGATGACATATTGTTTTGCCGCAATGTCGATGGCGACATCGGTATTTTCCTTGAGCGCCACCGGCTTGCCCCCGCGCACCCCTTCGTCACAGGTGATCACGAAGGTCGATTCGCAATCGACAATCCGGCCAGCCAGGGCTTCAGGCGAAAAACCGCCAAACACCACCGAATGCACAGCACCAATACGCGAACACGCCAGCATGGCATAGGTCGCTTCCGGCACCATCGGCATATAGATGGTAACGCGGTCGCCTTTCTTGACGCCATGAGCCTTCAGCACGTTGGCGAGCCGGCAGACATTGTCATAAAGCTGATTATAGGTGATCCGCTTGTCGATATAGGGATTGTCCCCTTCCCAGATGATCGCGGTGCGTTCGCCATGGGTTTTCAGATGCCGGTCGATGCAATTATAGGAGACATTGGTCAGCCCGTCCTCGAACCATTTGATCGGCACCTTGCCCTTGAAACTGGTGTTCTTGGCCTTGGTATAAGGCTTGAACCAATCGATCCGCTTGCCGTGTTTCGACCAGAATTTCTCCGGCTCCTCAATGCTTTCCTCGTACCATTTCAGGTATTTGTCGTTATCGATCAAAGCCTGGGCCTTGGCGGCCTTTAAAACGGGATAGGTCTTCGCAGACATGAAATCCTCCTGATGTGACGCAGCCATGACAGGCTGCGGAGAGCTCCTCACCTCTCTCAACATGCGACCCGGCATGATGCGGTGCAGTGGCTCTGCATCATGATATAGGTGTCATACTGCCAATTCTTATCAGGTCGCCACATGGCGGCAATTAGACAAAGGTCATTTGTCTTTCAAAGAATTGCATTTCTGCGTCAACCGGCGTATATAGCCGTTGATTTCCCGGAAATTCTGGTTGTATCCACGGCTCGCGCCCGACGGCGCGTACCTACAGAAGGATTGTAATTGCATGGCCCAGACACTGCTTATGCCAAAGGCAACGGCCGTATGGCTCGTAGACAATACGGCGCTGTCATTCGAGCAGATCGCCCAGTTCTGCAAGCTGCACCCGCTTGAGGTAAAAGCCATTGCTGATGGCGAAGCCGCACAAGGCATCAAGGGTCTTGATCCCATTGCCACCGGCCAGCTTTCCCGCGACGAGATCGCGCGCGGCGAAAAAGATATTGCCCACAAGCTGAAGATTTCCGAGCCAAAGGTGCGCGTGCCTGATTCGAAGCGCCGTGGCCCCCGCTATACGCCGGTCTCCAAGCGTCAGGACCGCCCGAACGCCATTCTCTGGCTGGTGCGCAATCATCCTGAACTGAAGGATGCACAGATTTCCCGGCTGGTTGGCACCACGAAGAGCACGATCGAGCAGATCCGCGACCGCAGCCACTGGAATTCGGCCAATCTCGCGCCGATGGACCCAGTGACGCTTGGCCTGTGCAGCCAGATCGATCTGGACATGGAAGTGGAAAAGGCCTCGAAGGGCCGTCCGCTGCCGACAGCTGCCGAGCTGGGCGCCACCCTGCAATCGGCATCGCAGACCGAACATCTCGATTTCTACGCCCAGGAAGAGGAAAAGGAAATCGACGCCAATGCCGTGTTCAAGAAGCTGCAATCGCTGAAATCGACCACTCCCGAAGAAGAAGACGATCAGTACTGATCCGGCATATCAGCGTTGGAAAATTCAAACCCCGGTGGCTCCGCCCCGGGGTTTTATTTTGATTGCAGACGGCCAGCGGCGATTATTGAACGGGTTGTCAGCGATGGCCGAAAATCGCCGATCCCACCCGAACACTGGTGGCACCAAAGGCAATAGCTGTCTCGTAATCACCCGACATGCCCATCGACAGGCGCTCGACGCCGCATTGCCCGGCCAGCTTCGCCAGAAGAGCGAAATGTGGCCCGGGATTTTCATCGGCTGGCGGAATGCACATCAATCCCACAATATCGAGGCCGAGTTCCGACCGGCAAAGGGCGACAAAATCCACCGTGTCCTGCGGGGCAATGCCCGCCTTTTGCGGCTCCAGGCCGGTATTGACCTGCACATAAAGCCGCAGCTGCCGGCCCTGCTTGGCCATTTCCTCGGCCAGCGCGCGGGCGATTTTTTCCCGGTCCACCGTTTCGATCACATCGAATAGCGCCACGGCTTCCGCTGCCTTGTTGGATTGCAGTGGCCCGATCAGATGCAGCTCGATCTCAGGCGTTTCAGCCTTCAACTGCGGCCATTTTCCCTGCGATTCCTGCACCCGGTTTTCACCGAACACCCGCTGGCCATGCAGGATGACCGGGCGGATCGCCTCCGCATCGAAGGTTTTGGAAACCGCGACCAGCGTGACCGCCTCCGGGGTCCGATCAGCTTCGCGGGCCGCAGCGGCGATCCGGGTCCGTACCTCATCCAGTCGTTCTTCAATGGTCATCGCCAGCCATCCATATTTTAAAATTACGCCTGTTTTCGCGGCACTGGCCGCGAAAGGCAAGAGCCTTGCAAGCGCATTATCGGCACCGCAGCAAGGAATGCGTCCCAGGATGGCCCGATTCCGGCGCAAAACCTTGACGCTAGGGCTGTTTCATGGTGAAGGTCCACCCAAATTTTCAAGCAATTCGGACGTAGCATCCCATGAGTACAGAACGTTACAATCCGCGCGATGCGGAACCTCGTTGGCAGGAAAAATGGTCTGAGGCGAAAATCTTCGAGACCGATAACGACGATCCTCGCGAAAAATACTACGTACTTGAGATGTTCCCCTACCCGTCTGGCCGCATCCATATCGGCCATGTGCGCAATTATGCCATGGGCGATGTCGTGGCTCGCTACAAGCGCGCGCGCGGCTATAACGTGTTGCATCCGATGGGTTGGGACGCTTTCGGCATGCCAGCCGAAAACGCCGCCATGCAAAACAAGGTTCATCCCAAGGACTGGACTTACCAGAACATCGCCTCCATGCGCGCCCAGCTGAAATCCATGGGCCTGTCGCTGGACTGGTCACGTGAATTCGCCACCTGCGATGTCGAATATTACCAACGCCAGCAATATCTCTTCCTCGACATGATGGAAAAGGGCCTGGTCTATCGCAAGCAGTCCAAGGTTAACTGGGACCCGGTCGATCAAACGGTTCTGGCCAATGAACAGGTGATCGATGGCCGTGGCTGGCGCTCCGGTGCGCTGGTCGAGCAACGCGAACTGACCCAATGGTTCTTCAAGATCACCGATTTCGCCCAGGATCTGCTGGACGCCCTGGACACGCTGGATCACTGGCCGGAAAAGGTCCGGCTGATGCAGAAGAACTGGATCGGTCGCTCTGAAGGCCTGGCCATTCGCTGGGAGATCGCCGCCGGTACCGGCCCTCAGGGCTTTGCCGACGTGCAGGTCTATACGACCCGCCCTGACACACTGTTCGGTGCCAGCTTCCTGGCAATCGCCGCCGACCATCCGCTGGCCAAGGCGCTGTCCGAAACATCCACCGACATTGCGGCCTTCTGCGACGAATGCCGCAGGGCAGGGACCTCACTGGCTGCGCTGGAAACCGCCGAGAAAAAGGGCTTGGACACCGGCATCAAGGTCAAGCATCCGCTTGATCCTAACTGGGAATTGCCTGTTTACGTCGCCAATTTCGTGCTGATGGACTATGGCACTGGCGCGATCTTCGCCTGCCCGTCAGGAGACCAGCGCGACCTGGATTTCGCCCGCAAATACGATCTGCCTGTTGTGCCTGTTGTGATGCCAAAGGATGGCGATGCAGCCAGCTTTACCGTCGGCGATACCGCCTACGACGGCGATGGCGTGATGATCAATTCCCGTTTTCTGGATGGCCTGACGACACAGGAAGCCTTCGATGTCGTTGCCGGCAAACTCACCGCTGCACAGCTCGGCAATGAACCTGTCGCAGAGCGCCGGGTGAACTTCCGCCTGCGCGACTGGGGCGTATCACGCCAGCGCTATTGGGGCTGCCCGATCCCGGTTATTCACTGTGATGACTGCGGAGTTGTTCCGGTTCCGAAACAGGATCTGCCGGTCAAGCTGCCGGATGACGTCACCTTTGACGTGCCTGGAAACCCGCTGGATCGCCACCCAACCTGGCGCAACGTTTCCTGCCCTTGCTGTGGCAAGGCGGCTCGGCGTGAAACGGATACGATGGACACGTTTGTCGATTCCAGCTGGTATTACACCCGTTTCACCGCACCATGGGAAGACAAGCCGACCAATCCGGCTGTGGCCAATCATTGGCTGCCAGTCGATCAATATATCGGCGGTATCGAGCATGCGATCCTGCACCTGCTCTATTCCCGCTTCTTCACCCGTGCCATGCGCGAAACCGGCCATGTGGCCGTCAGCGAGCCTTTCAAAGGTCTGTTTACCCAAGGCATGGTCGTCCACGAGACCTACCGTCTTGGTAGTGGCGCAAACGGCGAATGGGTCGCGCCTGCGGATATCCGCGTCGAGGATGTCGATGGCACACGCCGCGCCTTCCTTCTCTCCTCCGGCGAGGAAGTGACGATCGGCTCCGTTGAAAAAATGTCGAAGTCGAAAAAGAACGTCATCGACCCCGACGATATTCTGGGCTCCTACGGTGCCGACACCGCCCGCTTTTTCGTTTTGTCGGACTCGCCACCGGATCGCGACGTGATCTGGTCGGAAGCCGGTATCGAAGGCTCGCATCGCTTCGTTCAGCGGCTCTGGCGGCTGGTTTCCGAGGCTGCTGAAGTGCTCAGAATCTCTGCATCGACTCCGGCTAAGGATGGTGCGGGCAGGTCGGTTTCTCAAGCTGCCCACAAGACCTTGCAGGCTGTCGGTGCCGATCTGGACAAACTGGCCTTCAACAAGGCCGTGGCGCGGATTTACGAGTTGCTCAATGCTCTGGCAGCGCCGCTGGCGCAGGTGGCATCTGGACAGGCCGATGCTGACTTCGCCGCTGCGGTGCGCAACGCTACAGAAATACTAATCCAAATCATCGCTCCGATGATGCCGCATCTGGCCGAAGAATGCTGGGCGGTGTTGGGCCATTCCGGAATGGTGTCGCAAGCAGACTGGCCGGTTTTCGACGCTGAATTGGTGGCTGAAAACGAAGTGGTCATGCCGGTGCAGATCAACGGCAAGAAGAAGGCCGAATTGACAATTGCGCGCGATGCGGATCAGAATGCCGTCAGCCAAGCGGTGCTCGATCTGGATGCCGTCAAAGCCGCTCTTCAAGGGCAGACGCCTAAGAAGATCATTGTGGTTCCGCAGAGGATTGTGAACATTGTCGTCTGATTCACGCGTAAATTTATCCCGTCGCGCGGTTCTCGCCGCGTCCGTTGGCCTGCTTGGCGCCCTTGCGGGCTGCCAGGTCAGACCGCTCTACGGCGAAGCCCAGGGTACTCGCAAGTTGATGGCGTCCATCGGCTTCTCCCCGGCAACGGACAGAGTTGGGCAAGAAGTTCGCAACCGGTTGATCTTCCTTGCCGCAGGCGGGCAGGGGGAACCGGCCCATCCCGAATATCTGGTCACACTGGTCGTACATACCGACACAACGGAAGTTCTGATCAACGAAAGTACCGACCGGGCGACAGCGGGTCGCGTGACAGTCAGCGCTGACTATACGCTGAAGAAGGCAAGTGATCTTTCCGTCATGCGTATCGCCCATCGCCAGTCCGTCGCATTGGTTGATTTTCCGACACAGGAATTTGCCAAGCTGCGCGCTGTAAGAGATGCCGAAAACCGAGCTGCAAGAGAATTGGCGGAGTTGATCTCAGCCGATTTGGCTAGCCTACTGGTTCGTAAATAATAATTGCGGGCTTTGCCAAGACGGAGAGCAGCGTATCTTCGCGAGGATGCGCCTGAAATCGCAATAGCGCAGCGCTATAGGTTGCTTGGGATCACATTGAAACAGACAAGCTATAGCCATCCTTCAATCCGCTTGTCTCTTTGAAAAACCGATTCTACTTTTTCCTGACAAACTCTAGAGCAACATGTGTTTGATCAAACGCTTTTTGCTCTAGCACTCTAAATTTGCTGCACTGCCTGTCTGGTACACGGCCAAGCGGAGAGACTTGAAGCCCATGGTTGAAGTCAAGTCACACGAATTCGATGGCTTTCTGCAAAAATCAGTTCGTCACTACAAGATGTTCCTGGTCTACGGCCCGGATGTCGGACTTGTGGCGGAACGTGCGGCAGCGATTGCCAAATCGACTGGCGTTGTGCTGGACGATCCCTTCTCGGTCATTCGGCTGGACAGCAGCGACCTGCAGAGCGATCCGGGAAAACTATTAGATGAAATGAATGCCCTCGGCCTCTTCGGCGGCGACCGGCTTGTCTGGATCAGAGGTGTCGCCAATGAAAAAAGCGTGGTGGATGGGCTACAAATTCTTGCCAAGGACCCACCAGACTCCAGTTGTCTGATCTTGGAGGCTGGGGATCTCAAAAAGGGATCAGCGACCCGCAAAATAGCCGAACCGGCCCGCAATATCGCGGTTATTCCCTGCTATCAGGACGATGCACGGGCCATCAATGCGTTGATTGATGCCGAATTTAGCGCTGCCGGAAAGAGATTGACGCCTGCGGCTCGTTCGCTGCTCAGCGAAAGCCTGGGAGGCGACCGCAGGGCTTCTCGCAATGAAATATCCAAGTTGCTGATCTATTCTCTGCATGATGACCTGGTTGACGAAGCCCATGTCGAGCAGATTATTGGCGATGCCAGCGCCGTCTCGACGGATGAAGCGGTAGATGCCGTGCTCGCTGGCAATGCTGATGCCCTCTTGCATGCCGTCCAGAAAATTGCCACCTCCAAAACACCGATGTTTCTGGTTCTTCAGGGATGCCTTCGACAGTTTCAGTTACTGGACATCATGCGAAGTGAGATGGATGAAAAGCGCCAACAGGCTGGCCAAGTCATGCAAACGCTTGGCCGTCAGATCCACTTCAAGCGAAAGCCGCTGTTTGAAAAATCTCTGAAGAATTGGCCGTCCGACGCCCTTGCAGTCGAGATGCGGCGACTACAAGCAGCTATCCTCGCCAGCAGGCGACAGCCCTCTCTCGAGGACAGCCTGTCGCTTCAAACCCTGCTGGCCATTACCCTGCAATCAGCGCGGAGGAGCCGCTAACGGCTTCTCCTATTGATCTTTTCAAGGTCGGAAATGGCAAAGAAAATGATCTTCGCCTCTATGCCATAGATAAACGGCAGCAGAAAATCCATTCAGACGTTAGCGCGCCTCGAGCAACCGGCAAATTTCCTCAAGCTGCTCTAGGGTTTTGTAATTGATTCGAAGCTGGCCACCGCCACCTTTGTGGTTAATCGATACGTCCAATCCCAAACGGTCCGAAAGGCTTCTCTCCAATGCGACCGTATCTGAATCCTTTACGGGCACCACGTGTGGCTTTGGCTGGCCTTGACCCTTGATGTCGTTTTGCGCCAGACGTTCAGCATCTCGGACCGACATGCCCTTGGACACGATCTGGCGTGCCAAGCTATTCGGATCTGACGTCGAGACCAAAGCCCGAGCATGACCTGCGGACAGAGAACCATCGGCCAGCATATCGCGAACGGGATCAGGAAGCTTCAATAGCCGCAGGCTGTTGGCCACATGGCTGCGGCTCTTGCCGATAATCTCCCCGAGATCATTCTGGGTATATCCATGTTCTGCAATCAGTTGTTCATATCCCATCGCCTCTTCGAGCGGATTGAGATCAGCGCGTTGAACGTTTTCGACAATTGCCAATTCCAGAGCTGTGCGATCATCCACATCGCGGACAATAACAGGTATTTCCACCAGTCCCGCCAGCTGGGCTGCACGCCAGCGTCGTTCGCCAGCAATGATCTCGTAGCGGCCTGTCCCAATCGTTCGCACCACGACCGGCTGCACAATGCCGTGCTGGCGAATGGAGCCAGCAAGCTCCTGCAGAACCGTTTCGTCAAAGTAACGACGAGGATTGCGTGGGTTACGGGACACAAACTCAATCGGCACCATCCGGTCAGCAGAGACCACGGCTCTGCTCTCATCGACAGGAACGGGTTGATCCATCTCACCAATCAAGGCGGCCAAACCACGACCAAGACGCCGTTTCGAAATATCGTCGTTCATCACGAACCTCTTCGTTCACTCTTCACGCTGGAACAGGCTTTTATTCGCCACGTCAACACCATTCAAATCGTCAGAACCGCACCCGTAGGTGTAAGAAAGCCGATCTAAGCCGCGCGACGTTGCCGCTCCCTCTGGATAACCTCTGACGCCAACTGCAGATAAGCCTGACTGCCTGCGCATTTCAGGTCGTAAAGAATAGCCGGCTTGCCATAGGACGGCGCTTCCGAGACCCTTACATTGCGCGGAATGAGCGTGTGATAAACCTTTTCGCCCAAATGGCTGCGGACGTCTGTCACCACCTGTTGGGCAAGATTGTTCCGCGAATCGAACATTGTCAGCACAATACCTTGGATATCCAAGGTGGGATTAACGTTGCGCCTGACTTGGCCAATCGTTTCAAGCAATTGACTAAGACCTTCCAGCGCAAAAAACTCACATTGAAGAGGCACCAGAATAGAATGCGCCGCAGCCATGGCGTTCATTGTCAGCAAATTAAAAGACGGGGGGCAATCGACCAGGACATAGGAATAGGCCAATCCATCTTGCGACTGTAAGGCAGCTTTCAAGCGAAATACGCGATCCGCTTTCTGGGCGATTTCCATCTCAAGCCCCAACAAATCGAGGGTGGAGGGGACAATCGACAGATTAGGCACAGCCGTATCGATAACCGTTTCGGAAACGCTATGGCTTCCAATTAATAAATCATAGGAGGACAATTTTCGGTCACGGCGGTCAATTCCTAAACCCGTGCTTGCGTTACCTTGGGGATCGAGATCGACGATCAATACTCTTTCGCCAATCGCAGCCAATGCGGTTGCAAGATTAATAGCGGTCGTGGTCTTACCGACACCGCCTTTTTGATTGGCAATGGTTATGATCCGGTTCTTCTCGTAGGGCATGAGGTCACCTGACTGATCTTACTTTGATCGTGCAAGTCCGCTCACTTCCAGGATGACAGAGTCGGCTTCAAGCACACTAGGATGTATTACCAGATCAAACGTCCATCGGTCACGCGCATTGTTAACTTCCAGCTGATAATCCCGGCCTTTATGCAGGAGAAAATTAAGATCTTTGTTTTTTTCGGCCCAAGGAGACGCATAAGAGAAAAGAAGATCGAGATCCGCAAGCGCTCGTGCCGAAATTAAATCGCAATCCGACAAACTTTTATGTGCCTCCTCGATTCGCACGGGATGAACCCTGCCTCGGGCGCCGGTTTCCATCAGAGCCATGCGGAGGAAAGCTGCTTTTTTGTTATTGCTCTCGACCAAATCAACCCAGCCGCCGCTCGTTTCCGTCAATAAAATCGCAGTAATCACACCTGGAAATCCGCCACCGCTTCCCAAGTCAATCCAATGCTGAGGGTTCGGGCGAAGTTTAAATAGCTGCGCGCTATCAACGACGTGCCTGTGCCAGACCTGATCTTTCGTGGAGTTGGCAACAAGATTGATGACCTTGGACCACTTTCCAAACAGATCAACGAAGTGGTCCAGTTTTTCGTATGTTTCACGTGAAACACGTAGGCCGGTAAGCCGCTGAAAGAGACTCGCGGACATTGCATCAGCCGACATGTCGCAACACACCTTTGTTCAAGAAAGCAATAAGCAGAGAAATAGCCGCTGGGGTCATGCCCTCAACTTTGGCAGCCTGGGAAAGGTTCTCAGGACGGATCTTTTCCAATTTTTGTTTCAGCTCATTGGAAAGGCCCGACAGCGTCGCATAATCGAACTCCTTAGGAATCAGCCTGTCTTCATCTCGTTTGGTTGCGGCAATATCGGCATTCTGTCGATCCATATAGACAGCATAGGTCGCATGAATTTCGACAGCACCCGCAACCTTATTATCCAGGGCGCAAAAGTCAGGCCAAATCCGCGAGAGATCGGCAATCGAAATATCGGGATAGGCCAAAAGCTCAAGCCCAGCGCGTCGCCGACCGTCCTGGTTAACTGGAATGCCAACGGCGGCGGCTTCGTTGGGTGTCAGTTTTCTCGACTCAAGCAAATTAATCGTTTCATCAATCTGATGCTGGTAGTGCTTAAATCGTTTCTCCTGGTCTGAAGCAATACATCCAAGTTCAATACCAATCGGCGTCAAACGGATATCGGCATTATCAGCCCGAAGCGACAAACGAAACTCGGCACGGGAGGTAAACATCCTGTAGGGTTCAGTCACACCATGGCTGATCAAATCATCAATCATCACGCCAATATATGATTGGGCCCGGCTGAAATTTACCACATCCTGGCCACCCGCGGCGCGCGCGGCATTCAGTCCAGCCACCAGACCTTGTGCCGCAGCTTCCTCATAACCAGTCGTTCCGTTGATCTGCCCGGCAAGATAAAGACCATTCAACCGCTTCAATTCGAGGCTCCCCGACAACTCACGCGGATCTATGTGGTCATATTCGATTGCGTAAGCACTCTGGAGAATCGTCACATTTTCCAAACCCGGCAAGGTTCTCATGAACTCCTTCTGCACAGACTCAGGCAAAGAGGTCGATATACCGTTTGGATAGACTGTGTGGTCATCCAATCCCTCAGGCTCCAGAAAAACCTGATGGCCATCCCGATCTCCAAACCGGCTAATCTTATCCTCAATCGACGGACAATAGCGTGGACCGACGCCTTCGATCTGCCCGGAATACATGGCAGAGAGATGAATATTATCTCGAATGATTTTGTGGGTTGCGGCAGTGGTTCGAGTGATTCCACATTCGATCTGCGGATTGGTAATGTGGTCGGTCATGAAAGAGAACGGGACCGGTTGCTCATCAGCCGCCTGCATTTCGAGCTGCGACCAATTGATGGTTCTACCATCCAACCTGGCCGGAGTTCCGGTTTTCAAACGACCCAGCCTTAGCCCCAACCGTCCCAATGTCGCACTCAAACCAAGTGACGGGGCTTCCCCCACACGTCCGGCCGGAATTTTTGTCTGTCCAATATGGATGAGACCGCGCAAAAAAGTACCGGAGGTCAATATCACTGATGCGCTGGACAGGCTTTGCCCGTCTGCCAAAATGACCCCTTTAACGGTGTCATTTTCGACATCAAGATCGAACACGTCCCCTTCAATGATCTCGAGCTGCGGATGGTTGAAAAGTACATTCTGTACGGCTTGACGATAAAGCTTCCGGTCAGCCTGAGTTCTCGGCCCTCGCACAGCCGGTCCCTTTTTTCGGTTCAGCAACCGGAACTGAATACCGGAGGCGTCAGCACATCTGCCCATGAGTCCGCCCAGTGCATCAATCTCCCGGACAAGATGCCCTTTGCCCAAACCGCCAATGGCCGGATTACAAGACATAACACCAATCGTATCGCGTCGATGCGTTACAAGGCAGGTTTTTGCACCAAGTCGCGCACTCGCATAGGCCGCTTCGCTGCCGGCATGCCCGCCGCCAATCACAATCACATCAAATCGCCGCGGCATCATTTTCATCTCGACCACCAATGTTTCACGTGAATCATTTTCCGACGCAAAATTCCGAAAAGATTTTACCCAAAAGCGTTTCGGTATCGATACGTCCAACTAGACGACCCAGCGCATCACTTGCCAAACGCAGGAAGTCCGCTCTAATTTCCAAGTTCAGTCGGCTATTCGAAGCTTCATCAATGAAAGAAAGAGCGTCTCTCAGACATTCGATATGACGTAAACGACTTGGGATCACTGATTCCGTATGACCAAACCGTTTCCGAATCGAATCGAGAATGACGCTTCGAACCCTATCCACATCATCACGAACGTAAGTCGAAATGACGAGATCTCGATCTATCCCTTCACTCGCTGTCAGAAGATCAACTTTTGTCCCAATGGTGACAACCGGAACCGAAACAATATTGATTGTCTGGCCTGGAGATGAAATGTCATCAAGCAACAAAACGAGATCGGCTTCTTCGACCTTGCGCAATGCCCGCCGTATACCTTCCTGTTCGATGACCTCTTCGGTCTCTCGAATACCGGCGGTGTCATACAAGCGAACGACATATCCTTCAAGGTCTATATCACACTGGAGAATGTCCCGCGTCGTCCCGGCATAATGGGTCACAATTGCAACGTCCCGACCGGCAAGTGCATTGATGAGGCTCGACTTGCCAGCATTAGGAGGCCCAGCAATCACCACATTAAAACCATCACGAATGATTTCACCTCGCCGGTCATCGGCAATAGCTGCGGAAATCTGCGTGCGGAGGTCCCTAACGCTATCCCATACTTGATCAGACACCGATCCGGGAATGTCGCCTTCATCGGCAAAATCCAACTCGGCCTCGATCATTGCTCGGCCATAGATCAATTTTTCACGCCAGCTCTCATAGATACCGGTTGCGTTACCGCTGGCCTGGGCGAGAGCTTGCCGCCGCTGCATTTCTGTTTCCGCTGCCAGCAGATCAGCCAGGCCTTCAATTTCGACCAAATCAAGCTTACCGTTTTCAAAAGCCCGTCTGGAAAACTCACCTGGTTCCGCAATCCGGCAAGCAGAGAACGACGCCAGCGTTGAAATCAAGCTGCTGACCACAGCGCGGCTTCCATGAACATGCAGCTCCCCACAGTCCTCACCAGTGAACGAGGTGGGGCCAGCGAAGAAAAGCACCAGTCCGCGATCGATCACCAGTCCATCACGGTTACGAATCGATCGTAACGTGGCCTTGCGTTGTTCAGGAACAATCCCACAGAGTTCTGTTAGAACCGCTTTGACATTATGACCCGATAGCCGAATGACCGCTACACCGCACGGAAGCGATCCAGTCGAGAGGGCAAAAATTGTATCGCCAGCCATTGCCTGAACTCACTCCTTTAACTTGAAAGGCATCTAACACCACCAGGACGCTTTTCAAATTTCTCATAATTACCAGTATGCTTTAAATGCAAAACCCCCGACCTTGCGGTCGGAGGTTGAAACTATGAATCCGGCTTAAGAAAGCGATAGCGATCAGGTATTCATCGACTCGAAGAAATCGCCATTGGTCTTGGTCTGTTTCAATTTGTCGATCAGGAATTCGATTGCATCGGTTGTTCCCATTGGGGCGAGAATCCGGCGAAGAACAAAGATCTTCTGCAGATCCTGACGCGGCACAAGGAGGTCTTCTTTGCGCGTTCCGGATTTCAGAATATCCATGGACGGGAAGATACGCTTGTCGGCGACCTTGCGGTCAAGCACGATTTCCGAATTGCCGGTGCCTTTGAACTCTTCAAAGATCACTTCGTCCATACGGCTGCCGGTATCGATCAATGCCGTTGCGATAATCGTCAGCGATCCGCCTTCTTCGATATTACGCGCTGCGCCGAAGAAGCGCTTGGGGCGTTGCAACGCATTGGCATCCACACCACCCGTCAGGACCTTGCCAGAAGAGGGAACGACGGTGTTATAGGCGCGGCCAAGGCGAGTAATGGAATCGAGCAGGATGACAACGTCACGACCGTGCTCAACCAGCCGCTTGGCCTTCTCAATGACCATTTCAGCGACCTGAACGTGGCGCACGGCCGGCTCGTCAAAGGTCGAGGAAACGACTTCGCCCCGGACGGAACGCTGCATATCCGTCACTTCTTCAGGACGTTCATCGATCAGAAGAACGATCAGATAGCATTCCGGATGGTTGGCGGTAATGGAATGAGCGATATTCTGGAGGAGGACGGTTTTACCGGTCCTTGGTGGGGCGACGATCAAACCGCGCTGGCCTTTGCCAAGTGGTGCAACCAGATCGATGACCCGCGACGAAAGATCCTTGGAGGTTGGGATCTCCAGTTCCATCTTGAACCGCTCATTCGGATAGAGCGGCGTCAGGTTATCGAAGTGAACCTTATGGCGGATCTTTTCCGGATCCTCGAAATTGATCGTATTGACTTTCAGCAGCGCGAAATAACGTTCGCCTTCCTTGGGTCCGCGGATCGGACCTTCAACGGTATCACCGGTCTTCAGTGAAAACCGGCGGATCTGCGATGGCGAAATATAAATGTCGTCCGGACCCGGCAAATAGTTGGCATTGGCCGAGCGCATGAAACCGAAGCCATCTTGCAGGACTTCGACAACGCCTTCACCAATGATCTCGACATCCTGGCTGGCCAGCATTTTCAAAATGGCAAACATCAATTCCTGTTTGCGCATCGTGCTGGCATTTTCGACCTCAAGCGATTCCGCAAAGGCCAGCAGATCGGTTGGCGATTTGCTCTTGAGTTCTTGTAGCTTCATTTCAGCCATGAAGGGGACCATAATTTAAAACTGTTGGGGAAGGCGTGCGGGGGATAAATTCGGTTCTGCCAGCGAGACCGGCGAATACGAGAAATGCATGCCATGAAGAGGGGTAAAGGGAAAATAGCGATTCATAGGGCGCGCCGCAAGAGGCGGCGGAAATTTCATTCACATTTCGGTCAACTTGTCAGTGGGAACCCCGGTTTAGAAGGGTTTTACAATGACCAGAATGACAATCACGATCATCAGCACTGTCGGGATTTCATTGAAACCCCGCCAAAATCGCGGGGTTTTCAAATATTCGCCTTTGGCAAAGGATTTCGTGGCCATGCCGAGATATTCGTTGGCGAGGGTGAGACAGACAACCGCAGCCAATTTTGCGTGCAGCCATCCGCCCTGGAATCCGAAAACCGACCAGGCGAGGTAGAGACCCAGAATCCAGGACAGAGCCATGGCCGGCCGCATGATCACATTCATCAGGCGACGCTCCATAACCGCAAATGTCTCGGCCTGGAGTGATCCCTTTGGTGCATCGAAATGGTAGATCAGAAGCCGCGGCATATAGAGCAGGCCTGCCATCCAGGAGATGATCGCGATGACATGCAAGGCCTTTATCCAGAGATAGGATTGATCGGGACCGGCCCAAAACAAGGCAATCGCGATCAGGCAAAAAATGGCAAGGGCCACCAAGGCCCGCAAGCGTGCGGTCTTGCCCGTCGTTTCTCCGCTTTGCCTGCCATTCATCTCATTGCACCCTCTGCCTGACATGCTGCACGAGCTCTCGCACCGTTTCCGGATCGGCTTGTGGCGTAATCCCATGGCCCAGATTGAAGATCAGCGGACCGGAGCCAAGCCGATCGAGGATCCTGTCTATGCCATCGCGCATTGCTTGGCCACCGGCAACCGCCAGCATCGGATCGAGATTACCCTGAACAGGTCCGTCTTTTTGCAACTCGGCGGCAAAGGACAAAGGCACACTCCAATCCAGTCCAATTGCATCCGCTCCGGTCTGGCGACGGTAATCCTTCAGGAGCGTTCCAGCCCCTTTTGCAAAACTGATGATTTTCGCATCGGGACGGCTGAGACGGAGTTTGTCGATGATCCGTTTGACTGGCTTGACGCAAAAATCCGCAAATTCCTCTTCGCCCAGAACCCCAGCCCAGGAATCGAAGATTTGCACGGCATCTGCACCAGCATCGATCTGAGCCTCTAAATATTCGGCAGAAAGATCGGCGAGATAATTCAGAAGCCGTAAGAAAGCCTGGCGATGACGATAGGCAAACAGGCGGGCTGGGGCCTGGTCCGGGGTGCCGTGGCCGGCGATCATATAGGTTGCGACGGTCCAGGGGGCACCGCAAAATCCGAGCAGAGTGGTTTCATCCGGCAATGTCTGGCGCAATCGCGACACTGTTTCAATCACCGGGTTCAGATGCGGGAAAACCGATTGTTCCGGTAAAGCCAGAATCTCATCGGCGGTGATCGGCGTCATTTCAGGGCCTTTGCCTTCGGTGAAGGTGACGTTTCGACTCAAGGCATCGGGAATGACGAGAATGTCGGAAAACAGAATGGCAGCATCGAATGCGTAACGGCGGATTGGCTGGAGCGTCACTTCCGTCGCCAGTTCCGGTGAATAACAGAGATCGAGGAAACTTCCGGCCTGTGCCCGCGTTTGACGATATTCGGGAAGATAACGGCCAGCCTGACGCATTAGCCAGATTGGCGGTGGTGAAAGGCTCTTGCCTTCGAGCACTTTCAGAACTTTACGGTTTTCAGCGCTCAAAGTCATGCCTTTCAAATTATAAAAAGAGAGATCTTTTTTTTTTCTATTTCTAAGAGTCTGTGAGTAGCAAGGGTTAAAGACAGTGCACAGATTAACGATGTTTTAAGGCGCGAGCGCGTGCGGCGGGGAGTGGGTTGGGGGCAATTTGGATAATTATATCGAGATATCAAAAAAAACCAATCAAAATCAAAATGATAAGGATAGCGTAAAGAGGAGATCGGCCTGTGGATGGATTGGGGATGTCGGCTGAACAGATAAAAATCAGCCACCTTATGCACAGGGCCTGTGAAAACGACGCTGAACGGGTTAGTGCTGTGGAAAAACCGGCTGATATCCCCAGGGTGAAAAGCCAGGGGGAAAGTGAGGCCGATTTCTACAGGTCTATCAACAGCAGGGTCAGGATAGCGTGGAGAACAGAAAAAACTTCTTTCATCTACACCTGATTTCTGACTCAACAGGAGAAACCCTGATCTCGGCTGGACGGGCAGCAGCGGTTCAGTTTCAGCATTCCAATCCGATCGAGCATGTCTATCCACTGGTGCGGAACCGCCGGCAGGCCGATGCTGTGCTCCAATCGATCGATAAGGAGCCCGGTATCGTTCTTTACACAATCGTCGATCCGGAACTGGCGGACTTCATCGACCGGCGTTGTATCGAGATCGGTGTACCCAGCGTGAACGTGCTTGAGCCTATTATCGGGACGTTTCAGGCCTATCTTGGTCCATTGGCCCGCCGTCGCGTGGGGGCCCAGCATGTGATGAATGCCGATTATTTTGCGCGTATCGAAGCGCTGAATTACACCATGGATCACGATGACGGCCAGATGGCCGAGGATTACGATCAGGCCGATGTCGTTCTGGTCGGGATCAGTCGTACCTCGAAAACCCCGACCAGTATCTATCTCGCCAATCGTGGCATTAAGACCGCCAATATTCCTATCGTGCCAGACTCGCCCTTACCCGAATCGCTGCTCGCAGCAAAAGGGCCATTGATCGTTGGATTGATCGCGACGTCTGATCGGATTTCACAAGTTCGGGGCCATCGTGAATTGGGCACTGTCAGCGGCTTCGATCCAAGCGATTATACGGACAGGGCGAGCATTGCAGAAGAATTGAAATATGCCCGTTCGCTATGTGCGCGTCACAATTGGCCGGTGATAGATGTGACGCGGCGATCAATTGAAGAGACAGCGGCGGCAATCATTGCGCTGCGTGCCAAGCCGCGCTAATGCCGGATGGTTTTTTAAAGTTGAGGCAATCATGACAATTCCCGTTATTCTTGCATCGACCAGCCCTTTCCGACGGCAATTGCTGGAGCAGGCTGGTTTGCGCTTCACGGCTATGGCACCCGATATCGATGAACGCGAAATCGAAGGTCGGGCCGAGCACCAGCACGTGTCGCCACTAGAACTGGCACAGGTATTGGCCTGCGAAAAGGCTTTGGCCGTGAGCCGCCACGCGCAGGGTGGTCTTGTGATCGGCGGCGATCAGGTTTTGGCTCTGGGCGAACGGATCTATCACAAGCCAAAGGATCTCCTCTCGGCTCGTCACCAATTGCTCAGCCTGCGGGGTGAAACCCATGTGCTTTATAGCGCGCTGGCACTCGCGAAACAGGGTGAGGTGATCTGGCGGCATGTCTCCCAGGCCCGGATGACGATGCGGATATTCAGTGAGACGTTTCTGGACGATTATCTTGAACAGGTAGGCGAGGCGGTCCTGAAAAGCGTTGGTGGCTACCAGATCGAAGGCTTGGGCGTGCAGTTGTTTTCGGATATCGTCGGGGACTATTTTACCATCGTCGGCGTGCCGCTTTTGCCTCTGATGGAGAAACTGCGCGAATTGGATATTGTGCATGCATGATTCACGTGAAACATTTCTGAAGGGCGCCTTTGTTGCCGGCTATCCAATCAAGCATTCGCGTTCGCCTGTTATCCATAGATATTGGCTTCAGCAGCACGGTCTCGCGGGTGGCTATGAGAAACTGGAGATCCAGCCGGCAGACATCGCAGATTTCTTCGCCAGACTGAAAACAGGCAAGACCCGCTATCTCGGTGGTAACATTACCATTCCGCATAAAGAGGCTGCTTTTCAGATAGCAGATGTTCCTGACATGGTGGCGAGGCAGCTTGGGGCTGCCAATACGCTTTGGCTTGAAAATGGGCTTATTCATGCCACCAATACCGATGTTTACGGTTTTCTAGCCAATCTGGATCAGGGATATGCGGGCTGGGACAAGGCACGCAAGGCTGTTGTGCTGGGGGCCGGTGGTGCCAGTCGGGCGATCATCCAGGGACTGCTGGATCGCGGATTGCAGCATGTTCATGTGGTCAATCGGACCCTGGCGCGAGCGCAGGATCTGGCAGATCATTTTGGTGCTGCCGTCCAGGCGCATGGAAGAGAGGAGTTGCAGGATGTTGTGCTTAGCGCGGAACTTCTGGTCAACACCACGTCTCTGGGTATGAATGGCGAAGATGTTCCACAAATCGACTGGGACAAGCTTTCTCCCGGCGCTTTGGTAACGGATATCGTCTACACGCCGCTGGAAACCGGTCTGCTGCGGCAGGCGAGGGCGGCGGGCTTTGCCACGGTGGATGGTCTGGGTATGCTTTTGCATCAGGCGGTACCCGGATTTGAAAAATGGTTCGGCGTCCGGCCACAGGTGACGGATGAGTTACGCCAGTTGTTGATTGCCGATCTGGAGAAGCAGCCATGATCCGCATTGGTTTGACCGGCTCGATTGGCATGGGCAAGACAACGACGGCAGATTTTTTTCGTCAGGAAGGTGTGCCGGTCTATGATGCCGATGCCGCCGTGCATGACTTGTACCGGGGTGATGCGGTCGCTCCGATCGGCGCGGTGTTTCCTGAAGCGGTTGTTTCTGGAGTCGTAGATCGGGAAATTCTCAGTCGGACTCTGGCTCAGAATCCGGGTAAACTTAAGCAGCTTGAGGCAATCGTTCACCCGCTGGTGCGTGACAGGCAACAGGACTTTCTGGAAGATCAGGAATTGGCGGGCGCCGATCTGGTTGTTTTCGATATTCCACTGCTGTTTGAAACAGGCGGAGAAAAACGACTTGATAAGGTCGTTGTCGTCAGTTGCGATGCCGATACTCAAAGGCGTAGGGTTCTGGCGCGACCGGGCTGGAGCGAAGAAAAGCTGGCACTGGTTCTGTCTCGGCAGATGCCGGATGCCGAAAAGCGCGCCCGCGCGGATTTCGTGATTGACACCGGACAAGGCCTTAAGGTGGCACAGGCACAGGTGAAAGCCGTCGTTTCCACGCTGCGCGGTGAAACCTGACATCGAACCGCCAAAGTTTTTCTGGGAATATGGAAATTGGCGTGGCGTCGGAATAGCGATCTGCTACCAGCCAAAACTAAACACAAAATCAAACACTGGAGCAATGATGCGGGAAATCGTTTTCGATACGGAAACCACCGGACTGGAAAGCAAGCTGGACCGGGTGATTGAAATCGGTGGTATCGAATTGTTCAATCATTTCCCGACCGGCCGTAGTTTTCATGTCTATATCAATCCTGCCGACCGGGCCATTCACCCGGATGCCTTGGCGGTTCACGGCATTACACCGGAGTTTTTGAAGGACAAGCCGGTCTTCGCCGATATTGTCGAGGATCTGGTCGCTTTTTTCGATGGCGCAAAATGGGTGGCGCATAATGCCACATTCGACATGGGATTTATCAATGCCGAGTTTGAGCGGTTGGGTCGCCCGCCGGTTGGGCCGGAGCATGTCGTCGATACCTTGTCTCTGGCGCGGCGCAAACACCCGATGGGTCCAAACTCGCTCGATGCGCTTTGCCGACGCTATGGTATCGACAATTCTCATCGCACCAAGCATGGCGCCTTGCTCGATTCCGAACTTCTGGCTGAAGTCTATATCGAAATGCTGGGCGGCCGCCAGGCGACCTTCGGTCTTGAGCAGTCTGGAAACAGCGACAAGCGATCCCGCACTCAGGATAGCAATGTGACGGTCGAAATTGCCGCCCGTCCGAAAACACTGGCGCCGCGTCTAACCGAGGTTGAGCAGGAACGCCATGCAGCCCTGGTCAAGCGGCTTGGCCAGAAGGCGATCTGGGCGCATTACAATCAAGTCGAATAATCGTCATCGCCTTATTCGGCATAAAAAAAGCCCGGATCGACCGGGCTTTTTTGTGCTTAAAAAACAGCGGGATGACGCAAGGATCAGTTGACCCGACCCTGCTCCTCGGCAAAGCGCTGGGCAAACATCTGTGCAAAATCGATGGGGTCAATCATCAGCGGCGGGAAACCGCCATTGCGCGTGGCATCGGCGATGATCTGGCGTGCAAACGGGAAGAGCAGGCGCGGGCATTCGATGAACAGCACCGGCAGCATGTGTTCCTGGGGGAAACCGGTGATGCGGAAGACGCCGCCATAAACCAGTTCGGCTGCAAAAACCACTTTATCGTCGTCGCGCGCTTCGGCGGTCAGCGACAGGACCACGTCGAAATCATTGTCCGACAGCGGGTTGGCGTTGACATTGACATTGATGTTGATCGAAGGGGCCTTGTCCCGGGCCTGGAGCGAGCGCGGCGCACCCGGATTTTCGAAGGACAGATCCTTGATATATTGTGCAAGGATATTCAGGGACGGGCTCTCCGCCCCATTGCTGTTTTCATTGGCCATTGGGGTTCCTCAAGGCTTTTATGGTTCGAGGCCATCTATCATTTCAAGGTGGGCCTTACAAGCCTTTCACCCCTGGCGCTCACCCATTGGCACTCATCCCTTGCCCTCATCCCCTGGCAACCGGGTCCACGGAGAGGAGCCGTTGGGATTGTGCCTTTGATAATCCTTTTCATCGAGATCGATGATGTCCTCCGCTTTTGCCGGCCCTGGTCCTGATGACGACGGTCCGCCTGGCCGCTTTTGCCAGCCAGGTCCCCGCCCGCCGCGCTGCACGAAGACAAGTCTTGGGCTGATGATCTTCCAAAGCGCAGAGCGCACCATTGGCACCAGGAGCAGCAGGCCAAGAATATCCGTGATGAAGCCCGGCAATATCAGCAGCAGCCCGCCGAACATCTGTGCCGTGCCACTCAGGACGCCTTTGGCCGCTCGTTCCGGATCGCCCGAACGTGGACGGCGCAGGCGCTGGGCGAGGCTGATCCCCTGGCTGCGGAGCACCAGCAGGCCGAGCAGACTGGAGCCGATCACCAGCGCCAGCGTGGGCAGAACACCCAGCCATTGCCCGACCAGGACAAAGCCGGCGATCTCCATCAAAGGCAGTAGCAACAGGAAAAGGGCGGTCAGTCGCATTTGGTTTCCTTTAAACGATTATCGTGAGACTCTAAAGAAGTGGCATCGGCTATTTGAATGCAGCATGCAGGCAGACTATATGGAGTGAGAAAGCTTCAAATTAAACAGCGGTGCGGTGGCAATGGGTTCTAATGATTTTGTGACTCTCTTCTTTCTGGTGGCTGCGGTCCTGATTTTCTGGCAGCTGCGTAGCGTATTGGGACGTCGCACTGGCAATGAAAAGCCACCGAAAGATCCTTTCGCTGGACGTCCGGACGCTACATCTCCAGCAGCGGAAGATGCGCGGGTCGTGACTTTACCCCGACGCGACGAGGCCGATGGCGAGGAACGCCAGACGGCAATCGACGCCTATGCCCCGGTTGGCACCCCGCTGAACCAGCAATTGCGCCAGGTCGTGGAGGTTGATCCGAGCTTTGTGCCGAAGGAATTCCTCAACGGTGCGCGCATGGCTTATGAAATGATCGTCACTGCCTTTGCCGCTGGCGACAGGAAGAGTTTGAAGGATCTGCTGTCGCGTGAGGTCTATGACGGTTTCGACACGGCCATTACGGAGCGCGAACAGCGCGGCGAAGTGATGAAGTCAACCTTTGTTGGTATCGACAAGGCGGAAATCACCGGTGCGGAAGTCCGAGGCCAGGAAGTCCAGATCACTGTCCGCCTCGTCAGCCAGTTGATTTCCGCGACCTATGACAGTCAAGGCGCAGTGATCGAGGGAGATGCGGAATCGGTTGGCGATGTCAACGATATCTGGACCTTTGCCCGCGACACGCGCTCACGCGATCCGAACTGGAAGCTGATCGCCACCGAATCCGACCAATGAGTGGTGAAGCGACCAAGTTTCGGCTGGAGCCTGTTGGTTTCGACCAACTCCCCGGCTGGGACGCGGATGATCCCTCGGCGCTTTTGCCGGCCATGGCCGATTGCCTGGATTATCTGACCACGGTCAAGCCTTACCGGCCCGGCCAGTTGGGCTTGACCGCACAGGATCTCGTGCCGCTGCTTGAAAAGGCAGCGGCTTTACCGCGAGTAGACGGCGACGCATTGCGGCGCCTGCTGGAAGACGAATGCCAGGTTTTCCGCGTAGTATGCACGAATGGGAAGGCGGGTTTCGTTACGGCTTTTTACGAGCCGGATATCGAGGTTTCCGATTATCCCGACGATCTCTACCGCTTTCCCTTTTACCGCCGACCTGACGATTTGATCGATCTTGATGATCAAAACCGGCCTGAAAACATCGATCCGTCCTATGTGTTCGCACGCAAGAGCGAGTCCGGCATAACCTGTTATCCGGATCGTCAGGCCATCGACCAGGGCTTTTTGGAGGGATGCGGGCTGGAAATTGCCTGGGCGAAATCGAAAGTCGATGTGTTTTTCGTCCATGTCCAGGGTGCCGCACGGCTGCGTTATGCGGATGGGCGGGTTGGACGGATTACCTATGCCGCCAAGGCGGGTCATCCTTTTTCCGGTATTGGCGGGTTGCTGCTAAAGCGCGGTGAAATTTCTGCCGAGGCGATGTCGATGCAAGCGATCCGCTCCTGGCTCGCGTCTCATCCCGATCAGGTCGATGAAGTCTTGTGGCACAATCGCTCCTATATCTTTTTCCGTGAAGCTGAGGTCGGTGACCTGTCGCGCGGTCCTATCGCGGCGGCGAAAGTGCCACTGGTGGCGGGACGATCCCTGGCAGTGGACCGGACGATCCATACATTCGGCTTCCCGTTTTTCATTCATTCCCAAACCCTGACGTCCCAAGACCCGATGGGTTTGGATAGCGGCAAGCCTTTTGCGCGGTTGATGCTGGCGCTCGATACGGGCTCGGCGATTGTCGGACCGGCGCGCGGCGACATCTTTACCGGCTCTGGCGATGAAGCAGGAAATCTTGCCGGGGCGGTGCGCAACGACGCGGATTTCTATATCCTGATCCCGAAACAGGCCGCTAAAAGGGTCGAGTCGAGGTTTGGTTGATGGCGGGCAGGGACAGGATCAGTACGGAAGACCGTATTTTGTGGGGCAAGGTGGCACGCACCACCCGACCCATGGCCGGTCGCCTGGAAGAATTGACTGCCTTTGAAGACGCCTTGACAGAATTGGAAGCGTCTAAAGTGTTGGAACCCGGCCTTGCCGCCATGCGTGCCTCGCTCGAAAGTTCTGCCGCAAAGCCTGAGCCGAAGAAGCCCTCCGGCCTCCACCATCCGCTGGAGCGTCCCGTCAAGCGCAAGCTGTCGCGTGGCAAGCTCAAGCTGGAAGCCCGCATCGACCTGCACGGACTGTTCCAGAGCGAGGCCCATGCGATCCTGTTGGAATTTCTGGTGCGCGCCCATGAGCGTGGACTTCGGCACGTCTTGATCATCACCGGCAAGGGCAGTTCGATGGGCAGCGAAGGCGCCTTGAAACGAGCGGTGCCGCTATGGTTTTCCAAATCGGAGTTTCGCTACCTGATTTCCTCCCATGAGCCAGCGGCTCCTCATCATGGCGGGGAGGGCGCGCTTTACGTCCGCTTGGCGCGCCGGGGTGGAGAGAGAGTTGGTGGGGATGGACAATGACACCCTTCGGCGATGCGGTGCGTGGGCTTCGGGAGCGCAAGGGCGTGAGCCAGAAAGACATGGCCAAGGCGATTGGCGTGACGCCAGCCTATCTTTCGGCGCTCGAGCACGGACGGCGCGGCAAGCCGAGTTTCGACCTCTTGCAGCGCATTGCCGGCTATTTCAACATCATATGGGATGAGGCCGATGACCTGTTTGCAATAGCGGGCCTTTCCCATCCCAGGGTGACGCTGGATACCGCTGGTCTGCCTGCTGCCCATACCGCTTTTGCCAACCGGCTTGCAGGGATGATTCGCACCTTGTCGCCCGATGTGATAGAAGATCTCAACGCACTCCTCAGCAGAAGCGAGCGGGACCGTCAAAACCCTGGAAATCCCGTGGAAGCCTGCTGAATTTCATAGCTGCGATTTGGAAGTCGCCGCAAAATCCCTATAGTCGGAAAGTGCCAACGTGTGTGATTCGCCATAATTTTTGTTGCGGCCACGCATATTGCTTATGACACTGGAAAGATCGCTGAATGACTGAAACAACCGATGAAGCAAATGCCGCCAGCACTGCCTATGGTGCTGACTCCATCAAGGTGCTGAAAGGCCTCGATGCTGTCCGCAAACGTCCCGGCATGTATATCGGTGATACGGATGATGGGTCCGGCCTGCATCATATGGTCTATGAAGTCGTCGACAACGCCATTGACGAGGCACTTGCCGGTCATGCCGATATCGTCACGGTGACGCTGAACGCAGATGGCTCAGTGACCGTGACCGACAACGGACGCGGTATTCCCACCGACATACATACCGGCGAAGGCATTTCGGCCGCCGAAGTCATCATGACCCAGCTGCACGCGGGCGGTAAGTTCGACCAGAATTCCTACAAGGTCTCCGGCGGTCTACACGGCGTTGGTGTCTCTGTAGTCAATGCGCTGTCCGTCAAGCTTTCCATGAAGATCCGCCGTCATGGAAAGGTTCATGAAATGAGCTTCACCCATGGCGTTGCCGATGCACCGCTGGCCGTGACTGGCGATTATCAAGGCCGCTCCGGCACGGAGATCACCTTTCTGCCCAGCACGGAAACCTTTACCCAGGTCGAGTTCGATTATGGAACGCTGGAGCATCGCCTGCGCGAGCTCGCCTTCCTCAATTCCGGCGTGCGCATTCTGCTGACTGACAAACGCAAGTCCGATATCCGCCAGGAAGAAATGCTGTATGACGGCGGCCTCGAAGCCTTCGTGCGCTATCTCGACCGTTCGAAAAAGCCGCTGGTCAGCAATCCTGTCGCCATCCGTGGCGAGAAGGATGGCATTACCGTCGAAGTGGCGATGTGGTGGAACGACAGCTATCATGAAAATGTACTGTGCTTCACCAATAACATTCCCCAGCGCGATGGCGGCACGCATATGGCCGGGTTCCGCGGTGCGCTGACCCGCCAGATCACTTCTTATGCCGACAGTTCCGGTATCACCAAGAAGGAAAAGGTTACACTTCAGGGCGAAGACTGCCGTGAAGGCTTGTCGGCTGTTTTGTCCGTCAAAGTTCCCGACCCGAAATTCTCGTCGCAGACCAAGGACAAGCTGGTTTCATCCGAAGTGCGGCCCGTGGTCGAAAGCCTGGTCAACGAAGCGCTCAGCACCTGGTTCGAGGAACATCCGACCGAAGCGAAGATCTTGGTGGGCAAGGTGGTGGAAGCTGCCGTCGCCCGCGAAGCCGCCCGCAAGGCGCGCGAACTGACCCGCCGCAAAGGCGCATTGGATATTGCCTCGCTGCCCGGCAAGCTTGCCGACTGCTCCGAGCGTGATCCGGCCAAATCCGAACTCTTCCTCGTCGAGGGTGATTCGGCTGGTGGCTCGGCTAAGCAAGGCCGCTCGCGTGAGCGCCAGGCGATCCTGCCACTGCGCGGTAAGATCCTCAATGTGGAACGCGCCCGCTTCGACAAGATGTTGTCCAGCCAGGAAATCGGCACGCTGATCACCGCGCTTGGGACATCCATCGGCAAGGACGAGTTCAATGCCGACAAGCTGCGCTATCACAAGATCATCATCATGACCGATGCTGACGTCGACGGCGCGCATATTCGCACTTTGCTTCTGACGTTCTTCTTCCGTCAGATGCCGGAATTGATCGAGCGCGGCCATCTCTATATCGCCCAGCCGCCGCTCTATAAGGTCACACGCGGTAAATCCATTCAGTATCTGAAGGATGAAAAGGCGCTGGAAGAATATCTGATCGGCATGGGCCTCGACGATGCTTCGCTGAAGCTCGGCAGCGGCGAAGTACGCGCCGGACAGGATCTGCGCGAAGTGGTGCAGGACGCGCTGCGGCTGCGCAGCCTGATCGATGGCTTGCATTCCCGCTACAATCGCAATGTCGTGGAACAGGCTGCCGTTGTCGGCGCATTGAATCACGAACTGACCGCCAACCGCGAACGGGCCGAGCAGACGGCGGCGGAAGTCGCCAAGCGTCTCGACCTGATCGCCGAGGAAACCGAACGGGGCTGGGAAGGCTTCGTAACGGAAGAAGGCGGCCTGCGCTTCGAGCGCATGGTGCGTGGTGTCAAGGAAGTGGCGGCGCTGGATGTGGCGCTGATTGGTTCGTCAGACGCCCGCCATATCGACCAGCTCGCCACCCGCTTGAACGATATCTATGGCCAACCGCCAGTCCTGACCCGCAAGGATGGTCAGCAGACCATTTCCGGTCCGCGCAACCTGCTGGATGCCGTGTTCTCCTTCGGTCGCAAGGGCCTATCCATGCAGCGCTATAAGGGTCTTGGCGAGATGAACGCCGAGCAGCTGTGGGAAACCACGCTCGATCCGAATGTGCGCTCACTGTTGCAGGTCCGGGTCAATGACGCCACCGATGCTGACAGCCTGTTCTCCCGCCTTATGGGCGATGAAGTGGAGCCGCGTCGCGATTTCATCCAGGAAAACGCCCTGAATGTCGCCAATCTGGACATTTGACGGACCTCACAGGTAGTAAAATAAAAAGGCCGTGCTTTGTAAAAAAGCACGGCCTTTTTCGTGACTCACGTGAAACATTCGGCCTTACAGCACCGCGCAGGCTGCCTTTGGTGGACGGTGCCACAAGAGAAGGATCATTTCACTGACCCTTCCGAATAGCCGTTCAGGCCTTGAATTTACCCTCAAAAACCACGGTTTCCAGTAGTTTGCGGTCATTGGGCACTTCCTTCGCCTGCAAGCCTTCCGGCAGGATCGATTTATCCCCCAGCTTGCCAATGGCAACGGCGGCTTCGATATGGAAATCGGAGGGAACACCAAGCACATTGGCAGCCTTGTCGAAATCCACGCCGGTCATGCCATGGGCATGGAAGCCGGAATGGATGGCCTGAAGTGCGAGATAACCCCAGGCGGCACCGGCATCGAAGCTGTGGCTGCGCGAAGGCTTCGGCGCGGAGCCGTCGGGCGAGCGGCTCAGCGTATCGGAAATGACGAAAACCAGAGCGGAGGCATTCTTCGCCCAGCCTTGGTTGAATTCGATCAGGGCACCCAGCAGGGCATCGAAATGTTCGTCGCCCTTCAAGGCATAGACGAAGCGCCAGGGCTGGTAGTTAAAAGCCGACGGCGCCCAATGCGCTGCTTCAAGAATGGTCAGCAATTCGGTTTTGCTCATAGTCTCGCCTGTGAAGGCGCGGGGCGACCAGCGATCGAGGAAGATCGGGTGAATGTCATGGGTGGCGTTACGATGATTGCTGCTTGTCATTATCAAACCTCAAAATGTGGAAGTCTCGAAACAAGGAAGGTGCAGGGGTCGCATCATTGCGATCAGCATATTTATACCGAGACATTGTCACTGCTTTTACGGCAGAGTTGCGAAACACCTGACCAAACCTCTTCGCGGCACATAGGGTGTGTGGCCGCAACCGGCAAGGTGTGACAACCATGGCCGAAATGCACCGGAAAGCTCCATCACTCCTTTGTCAAGGTGTGAAATCCCATGGGCGGATTCGCGCAATAAAATCTATGAAGTATAAAGGTTTCTGTGCATACTATCTCGTCAAAGGTTGGATAGTGGTGGAGCTAAGCAATTTCTTTACCCCTTTGAACTCCGGCCGGAACCTTGGCTCGACTGGTCCAGTTTAGCTTTGGATGAGTGACAACAGGGAAGAGGCGGATCGCATCGATGTTTTATCAACTGTATGAAATGAATCACGCAGCCATGGCTCCTTTGCGTGCCACGGCAGATGCCATGCGTCTGGCCTTCCGTAATCCGCTGAACCCGCTGACCCATACCGTCATCGGCCGGACAATGGCCGCAGGCTTCGAGGTGATCGAGCGCAACACGCGGCGCTATGGCAAGCCCGAATTCGGTCTTCCGACCACGGTGATCGACGGATCGCCTGTGAAGATCACCGAGGAAGTCACGTGGTCCAAGCCGTTCTGTAATCTCATTCATTTCAACCGGAGCCTGACCCAGCCCCGGAGTGACGACCCGAAAATCCTGATCGTCGCGCCGATGTCAGGACATTACGCCACCTTGCTGCGCGGCACTGTCGAAGCGCTGCTGCCCAGTGCCGATGTCTATATCACCGACTGGATCGATGCCCGCATGGTGCCGATGACGGACGGAACTTTCGATTTCGATGACTATGTCGATTACGTGATCGAGATCCTCCATCATCTCGGCCCAAACACCAATCTCGTCGCCGTCTGCCAGCCCTCCGTTCCGGTTTTGGCAGCCGTGGCCCGCATGGAGGCGGAAAACGATGAGTTCGTGCCATCCTCCATGACATTGATGGGTGGCCCGATCGATACGCGTATCAATCCGACCGCCGTCAACGAACTGGCCAAGAACAAGCCGATCGAATGGTTTGAGGAAAACGTCATCATGAACGTTCCCTGGCCACAGCCGGGCTTCCTGCGGCCCGTCTATCCGGGCTTCCTTCAGCTTTCAGGATTCATGTCGATGAATCTCGATCGGCATATGATTGCCCAGAAAGATTTCTATGTGCATCTGGTGAAGAACAACGGCGATTCCGCCGAAAAGCACCGGGAATTCTACGATGAATATCTGTCGGTCATGGACCTGACGGCTGAATTCTATCTGCAAACGGTGGAAGCCGTGTTCATGCGGCATTCCCTGCCAAAGGGTGAGCTGATGCACCGTGGCAAACCGGTCGATTGTGGCGCCATCCGCAATGTGGCGCTTTTGACGGTCGAAGGCGAGAACGACGATATTTCCGGCGTCGGCCAGACAAAGGCGGCACAAACGCTCTGCACCAATCTCGCCGATGACAAGCGTATGCATTACATGCAGCCCGATGTTGGTCATTATGGCGTCTTCACAGGGTCTCGGTTCCGTCGTGAGATCGCACCGCGTATCGTTGCTTTTGCCAAGCAGCATTCCAATCAACCGACCTCGGCTGTAAAGCGGGCAACGATGGTGAAGCGCGTGATTAAGGGTGGAAAATCAGCTTGAGGAGAAATCGAATTTCCCGAATTTTTCGAGTGATTTAGCAAATTGCGAATGACGCACGCTTGAAGGTTGTACCCGCCATTCCCATCTCGAATATGTCCGGTCGCATGGTGCTTGCCGGACATAACGAGGATAATGGAATGAACCAATCAGCATTGCTGCGTCCGGGCTGGACGCCTGCGACGATTGCCATGATGGTGCTCGGCTTCGTGATCTTCTGGCCGCTTGGCCTTGCCATGCTTGCCTATATTTTATGGGGCGATCGCTTCCGCACATCGAAACGGAACGCAAATGAGGCTATGGACGCCATGTTTTCAAAATGCTGCGGCAGCCGCCGCTCACGCAATCGCAACCGCTTTAGCGCCTCCAGTGGTAACCTCGCCTTCGATGAATGGCGTGTGGCCGAGCTGGAGCGTATCGAGCAGGAACGTCGCAAGCTTGAAGAAATGCGTGAGGAATTCGAGGCCTATGTCCTGGAATTGCAGCGCGCCAAGGATCAGGATGAATTCAACCGCTTCATGAACCAGCGCAATGCCAGCCGTCGCGATGAGCGTGGCAGCGATGTCCAGACCTTCACTCAGGACTAACCGTCATGTGTGTCTACAAAGGCCGAGATCCATCTGGATCTCGGCCTTTTTTATGGCTCTCGATAAGCGATATAAGGCCATGACTGGACCGAATCAGGTAAAAGACCCGCATGTTTCCCTTGTTTTTGCGAAGCCCGACCAGAGTGGCAAAAAAAACGAAAGTGCCGGAAAGCCGCGAGCTGATCGTGGCAGGGCGCGCGGTGCCGCTTGCCATTCGCGAAAATCTTCGCGCCACCCGCATTACCCTGCGGATCGAGCCCGGTGGCCGGGGCCTGAAAATGACCATTCCCAAAGGGGTGCGCCAAGGCGACGTCAACGATTTTATCGAGCGGCATCGCGGCTGGCTGGAAAACAAACTGGCCCGCTTTTCCGATGATACGAAAGTCAGGGCAGGGGGCGTGATTTCGCTGCGCGGCATTGCGCATCGTATCGAGCATACCGGCCAGCTGCGCGGCGTGACCCAGGTGCAGATGGAGAATGGCGAGCCGGTGATCCGCATCAGCGGCCTCCCGGAACATGCCGGTCGCCGGCTGTCGGCTTTTTTGAAAAAGGAAGCGCGGCACGATCTGGAGCGGCTGGTCGCCATCCATACCGGGCGACTTGGAAAACCGTCAAAGAGCCTGGCGCTGAAGGACACACGCAGCCGTTGGGGCTCCTGCTCTTGGGATGGCAATTTAAGCTTTTCCTGGCGCATCGTCATGGCGCCGCCCTCGGTGATCGACTATCTCGCCGCTCATGAGGTGGCGCATTTGAAGGAAATGAACCACGGCCCGCAATTCTGGGCACTGTGCAAGCGTCTCTGCCCCGGCATGGACGAGGCCAAGAGCTGGTTGAAGCGTCATGGATCGGAACTGCATGCCCTCGATTTTGACTGATTTGGCTCGACTCCGAGCCGATTTCATGTCACTTCGCTGACATGAAACCTGATGTCAAAATTTGTGGATTGAAGACCGAGGAAGCCGTTGAAAAGGCCGTGACCCTTGGCGCCACCCATGTCGGCTTCATCTTCTTTGAGAAAAGCCCAAGACATATCGAACCCGATATCGCCGGACGCATTGCCGAAAAGGCGCGGGGCAGGGCGAAGATCGTTGCCGTCACCGTTGATGCAGACACCGATGACCTTGATGATATTGTGTATCTGCTGAAGCCGGATATCCTGCAATTGCATGGCCACGAAAGCCCGGAGCAGGTGCTGACCATCAAGGCGCTCTACGGTCTTCCTGTCATGAAGGTGTTTTCCATCCGCGAACCCGCTGATCTTTTGCAGATTGATGCCTATATAGGGATAGCAGATCGTTTTCTGCTGGATGCCAAGGCGCCTGAAGGCTCCGATCTGCCGGGCGGCAATGGTGTCACCTTCGATTGGCGTCTGCTGCGTGATCTTGACGCAGAGGTCGATTACATGCTTTCGGGTGGGCTCAACAAGGACAATGTCGGGCAAGCCCTTGCCGAGACGGGAGCGCGAGGCCTGGATGTATCTTCCGGCGTCGAAAGCGCGCCAGGCGTCAAGGATCTCGAACGGATGGATCAGTTCTTCGCCGCCGTCAGGCTGGCAACGGCCACAGCGCCGGTTTCAGGGAGTGTACAGTGAACCAGAACCCAATCCCGAATTCCTTCCGGTCCGGGCCGGATGAAGATGGCCGTTTCGGCATTTTCGGCGGTCGCTTCGTGGCCGAAACCCTCATGCCGCTGATCCTGGATCTGCAGGCGGAATGGGAAAATGCCAAGACTGACCCCAGCTTCAAGGCTGAACTCGATCACCTCAACACTCATTATACCGGGCGTCCGAGCCCGCTCTATTTTGCCGAACGGCTGACGGCGGAGCTTGGTGGTGCCAAGATCTATTTCAAGCGCGACGAGTTGAACCATACCGGTTCGCACAAGATCAACAATTGTCTCGGTCAGATCCTGCTGGCCAAGCGCATGGGCAAGACCCGGATCATCGCCGAGACCGGTGCCGGTCAGCATGGCGTGGCCTCAGCCACGGTCGCAGCCCGTTTCGGCCTGCCCTGCATCGTCTATATGGGCGCCACCGATGTGGAGCGCCAGGCGCCGAACGTTTTCCGCATGAAGCTGCTCGGCGCGGAAGTCCGCCCGGTGAGTTCAGGGCATGGCACCTTGAAGGATGCGATGAACGAGGCGCTGCGCGACTGGGTCACCAATGTCGATGATACCTATTACATGATCGGCACGGCTGCCGGTCCGCATCCCTATCCGGAAATGGTCCGCGAATTCCAGTCGGTGATCGGCAAGGAATCCCGCGATCAGATGATGGCTGCTGAAGGCCGCCTGCCGGATATGCTGGTGGCAGCTGTCGGCGGTGGCTCCAATGCTATCGGCCTGTTCCATCCGTTCCTCGATGATGAGAGCGTGCGGATGATCGGCGTCGAAGCTGGCGGCAAGGGGCTGGATGGCGAAGAGCATTGCGCCTCGCTGACCGCTGGCACACCTGGCGTCCTGCATGGCAACCGCACCTATCTGCTGCAAGACAGCGACGGGCAGATCAAGGATGGCCATTCGATTTCCGCCGGACTTGATTACCCGGGTATCGGTCCGGAACATTCCTGGTTGAAGGATATGGGCCGCGTTGAATATGTGCCGATCATGGATACCGAAGCGCTTGAGGCCTTCCAGCTTCTGACTCGCACCGAAGGCATTATTCCGGCGCTTGAGCCCAGCCACGCCCTGGCCGAAGTGATGAAGCGCGCTCCGAAAATGGGCAAGGACGAGATCATCCTGATGAACCTCTGCGGACGCGGTGATAAGGACATCTTTACGGTCGGCAAGATTCTGGGAATGGGGCTCTGATATGACGCAGCGTATGGACAAGCGGTTCGCCGATCTGAAGGAAGAGGGCCGTCCGGCTCTCGTCACTTATTTCATGGGCGGCGATCCGGATTTCGAAACGTCGTTGGCGATTATGAAGGCGCTGCCGCAGGCTGGTGCCGATGTGATCGAGCTTGGAATGCCGTTTTCCGACCCGATGGCCGATGGTCCTGCCATCCAAATGGCCGGTCAGCGCGCCCTGAAGGCCGGGCAGACCCTGGTAAAAACCCTGGATATGGCGCGGGAATTCCGCAAGGGCGATCAGGCTACGCCGATCGTCATGATGGGGTATTACAATCCGATTTATGTCTATGGCGTCGAAAAATTCCTGGATGATGCGCTGGAAGCGGGCATTGATGGCTTGATCGTCGTCGATCTTCCGCCGGAAATGGACGATGAATTGTGCCTGCCAGCCCGCCAGCGCGACATCAATTTCATCCGTCTGGCGACGCCGACCACGGATGAAAAGCGCCTGCCGATGGTGCTGCAAAACACTTCTGGATTCGTCTATTATGTGTCAATGAACGGCATTACCGGCTCGGCTTTGCCCGATCCGTCCAAGGTTGCCGGTGCTGTCGGGCGGATCAAGGCCCATACCGATCTGCCGATCTGCGTTGGCTTCGGTGTGAAGACGGCAGAACATGCAAGGCTGATTGGCGCCAGCGCCGATGGCGTTGTGGTTGGCACGGCCATCGTCAATCAGGTCGCACTGAGCCTGACCAAGGATGATAAGGCGACGTCAGATACCGTGCAATCGGTGGTAACCCTAGTGCGTGGGCTGGCAAGTGGCGTCCAGACCGCCCGGCTTGCGGCTGCGCAATAGTCCTTCTAAAATGGGCTATTGCCTTGGAAGACGCGGAGCCTGAGCGGGTTCCACCTCTTCCTGATTGTCTGTTTTCAGCCTTTTCGGATGCCGGCCCGCCGATCCCGGAACTGCTCGATCAAGGAGTATTCAAAGTGAACTGGATTACCAATTACGTTCGCCCCCGCATCAATTCCATGCTGGGCCGTCGCGATGTTCCGGACAATCTCTGGATCAAGTGCCCCGAAACCGGCGAAATGGTCTTTCATAAGGATCTGGAAGAGAACAAATGGGTTGTTCCCGCCTCCGGCTATCACATGAAAATGCCTGCCAAGGCGCGGCTGGCCGATCTGTTCGATGGCGGCAAGTACGAAGCTTTCGCCCAGCCGAAAGTGGCGCAGGACCCGTTGAAGTTTCGCGATTCGAAGAAATACAGCGACCGCCTGAAGGATAGTCGCACCAAGACCGAGCAGGAAGACACGATTGTCGCCGGTCTCGGCACGGTCGAAGGCTTGAAGCTAGTGGCCGTCGTGCATGAATTCAACTTCATGGGCGGTTCGCTCGGCATTGCTGCTGGTGAAGCCATCGTCAAGGCGTTCGAGCGGGCCATTGCGGAAAAATGCCCACTGGTGATGTTCCCGGCTTCGGGCGGGGCGCGTATGCAGGAAGGCATTCTGTCGCTGATGCAATTGCCGCGCACTACTGTTGCCGTCGATTTGCTGAAGGAAGCAGGCCTGCCTTACATCGTTGTGCTGACCAATCCGACCACGGGTGGCGTGACAGCCTCTTATGCCATGCTGGGCGATCTCCATATCGCTGAGCCGGGTGCCGAAATCTGCTTTGCTGGTAAGCGCGTGATCGAGCAGACCATCCGCGAAAAGCTGCCGGAGGGGTTCCAGACCTCGGAATACCTGCTGGAGCACGGCATGGTCGATATGGTGGTCAAGCGCCACGATATTCCGGCCACCCTGGCCCGCACCCTGAAAATCCTGACCCGGCAGCCGGCAACGGTGGTTGGCGCCAATGACGACAAGACCTTGTCGGTCATTGAGGCCTCGCGCGCCGTTTCCGCCTGATCGCTTTGGGTGATATACTGACGGCAATCGCCGCATGACATGCTTAAAGCCGGAAGCAGTATCACTGCCTCCGGCCCTTAAAACGACTTGCAAGCCTGGAACCGCACTATGATAGAGAATACGCTGAGCCAGGCTGAACAGGTCATCAACGAATTGATGCAGCTGCATCCCAAGGGTTTTGATATGACCCTTGAGCGTATGCGGCGCTTGCTCGAAGTGCTGGGCAATCCGCAGGACAATTTGCCGCCGGTCATCCACGTGGCTGGCACCAATGGCAAAGGTTCCGTCAGCGCCTTTTCCCGGGCGCTGCTGGAAGCAGGCGGCCTTGCCGCTCATGTTCACACGTCCCCGCATCTGGTCAATTGGCACGAACGCTACCGGATTGGCGTTAAAGGCGGCAAAGGGCAGATCGTTGAAGACGGATTGTTGGCCGATGCGTTGAGACGAGTGGCCGTAGCCAATGCGGGCCAGCACATCACCGTTTTTGAAATTTTGACGGCTGCCGCTTTCCTGCTGTTTTCTGAAATTCCCGCCGATGCGGTCATCATGGAAGTCGGCATGGGTGGACGTCTGGATTGCACCAATGTTGTGGACCGGCCAGCCGTCTCCGTCATCATGCCGATCTCTTTTGATCATCAGGCCTATCTGGGCGACCGGGTTGAACTGATCGCAGCTGAGAAAGCCGGGATCATGAAAAGACGGCGACCGGTGGTAATCGGCCATCAGGAATTTGCCGCGGCCCGCGAGGCGCTGGTGGATATTGCCGAGCGTTTGGGCTGCCCGCTCTCGGTGTTCGGTCAAGATTATCTGGCCTTTGAGGAACATGGGCGGCTGGTCTATCAGGATGAAACGGGCCTGATGGATCTGCCCCTGCCAAAACTTCCGGGTCGCCACCAGTTCGCCAATGCCGCAGCGGCCATCCGCGCCGTGCGCTCCGCTGGCTTTACCGTGACCGAAGCCATGGCTGAAACGGCGATGCACAGCGTCGAATGGCCAGGCCGCCTGCAAAGGCTGACGGAAGGCGCATTGCTGGACCATGCGCCGAAGGGCGCCGAAATCTGGGTGGATGGCGGCCATAATCCCGGTGCCGGTGAAGTGATTGCCGAGGCCATGGCAGGCTTTGAAGAACGCCAGTCCCGCCCGCTCTATCTGATCACCGGCATGCTCAACACCAAGGACCCGCTTGGCTATTTCAAAGCGTTTGAAGGCTTGGCTGTCCAGGCCTTCACCGTACCAATCCGCGGCACCGACGCCGCCTTAGACCCAGTTGCGCTGGCCAGTTCTGCCTACGATGCCGGAATTCCCGCAGAGCCGGTGTCATCGGTCGCGGAAGCGCTTGAGGCGATCCGTAGCCGGGTTAATGCAGAAGAGATTGCCCCGCGAATCCTGATTGGTGGCTCGCTTTATGTGGTCGGCAATGTGCTGGCGGATAATGGCACGCCGCCGAGATAGCGTTTGCGTCCTGCGTCATATCCTGCCTGACATTGCGATAAACGATGTTTCCCCATCGGCATCACTATAGGGTGGCCGAGTGATTCTCCGGCCCAATGCGCGATCCCCATGGAAACATCCCTTTATCTACCTGTGAAATCGTTTCTCGAAAAAGCAGGATATACCGTCAAAGGCGAAATCGGCGGCTGTGATCTCGTGGGCTTGAGCGCCGACGATCCATCCGTCGTGGTGATCTGCGAACTGAAACTGAGTTTCAATCTGGAACTCATCCTCCAGGCCGTAGACCGGGCAGCCATATCCGACGAGGTCTGGATTGCCGCGAAAATCTCCGCCAAGGGCAGGGGGAGGGAGGCCGACAAGCGCTACCGCGACCTCTGCCGCCGTCTCGGCATCGGCATGCTCGGCGTCTCCGCCAGCGGTGACGTTAGCATCATCGTCGGCTCCGTTTCGCCCATGCCACGCACTAATCCCAAACGACGCTCCCGCCTGATGCGCGAACACCAGACCCGGCGCGGCGACCCGGCCCTTGGCGGCAGCACCCGAATGCCTGTGATGACCGCCTACCGCCAGAACGCCCTTGCCTGTGCCGCAATTCTTCTCGCCGGGCCGACGCGGGTTGGTGATGTGCGCAAAGCGGTCCCGGATGCCGGGAAGATTCTGCTCTCTAATGTCTATGGTTGGTTTGAGCGGGTTGAGCGAGGCGTTTATGGGCTGACGGATGCAGGGCAAGACGCGCTGAAGCGGTGGCCGCAGGTGCGAGCGGTTGGAGCTGATGCCTAGATAACCCTGCCATTCGGACGTCGAAACGACGATGGCGCTCGCTTATAGAGTGCCTGAAACGAGTCGTTGAATCTCCGGACGCTACCAAAACCGGATGCAAATGCGACCTCTGTTAGGGGCATGTCCGTCTCGTCGATAAACCTCTTTGCCTTCTGCACACGCCTCGTTGCTGCTATTTCACTTGGGCTCGCACCTGTATGATGCCTGAACAGCCGCAGGAGATGGCGCGGGCCAACACCAAGCATGTCGGCAAGATCGGCAACCGACCCTTGATCGAGGAACCCTTGTTCGATCAGGCGCATCCCGCGCGCGACCGTGGTTGCTGTTCCC
The DNA here is from genome assembly GCF_021462805.2 of Allorhizobium sp. Av2. NCBI lineage: Bacteria > Pseudomonadati > Pseudomonadota > Alphaproteobacteria > Hyphomicrobiales > Rhizobiaceae > Allorhizobium > Allorhizobium sp. Av2. The sequence continues at coordinate 3,455,735 of NZ_CP192696.1, forward strand.
ATCCATGCTGGCGAGCCGGGCGCTGCCTCTGGCCTACAACGAAGGCAAGGCCGAAAGCCCGCCCGCTCCGCTGACGCTGCTGTTGCATAGAATGTGACATTCTTCGAGTGAGCGGGCCGCACTGGGCAAACCGGGCGGCAATAAATCCGCGTCGAGCGAACACCTGAAAAGAACAGGCCGTCAAAAGTCTTATCGCGGGCAAGCCGCGCGCTATCGCACGTTTCGCGGTCCAGATGCGGTGGCAACGTCTGCAAGTCGGGAGAAACTATAACCATCAAAGGACTTTAGCGCCGCTACCCTTCCCAGAGTAGTTGGAATCGGACCTGATCGGGCGATGAAGTCCGATTCCAGCGAGCATCCTTCAGGACTCCGATCGATCTTGCCGATCAATTCGAGAGGGAATCGTCGTGAAATCAAAAACAACAGGCACTGAAATTGGAATTGCACCAGGTGGTCAAGGGCATATGCGCATTGCCGCAGAGATCGGCTTGCTGCTGTTGCTGTCACTCATTTGGGGCAGCTCTTTCACCTTGATCAAAGTTGCCGCCGACACTGTGCCGCCTCTGACCATGACGGCGGCGCGTGTAACGATCGCGGCGCTTTTGCTGGTTCTTTTTGTGAAGATGCGCGGGCTTTCTCTCCCTCGAACGGACGCGACATGGGCCGCGTTCTTCGTTCAAGGTTTGCTTCAAAGCGCACTCCCCTTCACGCTCATCAGTTGGGGCGAGCAACATATCTCAAGCGGCCTAGCTGGGGTGCTTAATGCGACACCTCCCATGTTCGTGCTGCTGATCGCTATGACAACTGGATATGGAGGCCAGCGCATCACCACGCAGAAAATCGTCGGCGTTGTGGTTGGCCTCGCTGGCGTCGTCATCACGATCGGCTTTCAGTCGTTTGGGTACACCGCTGCCCCTTTAGCCCAAGCGGCAGTCCTGGGGGCGAGTCTTTGTTACGCGGTGGCTCCAATGTGGGGGCAGCGTTTTGCCGGTCTCCCTGCAATCGTCACGGCGGCAGGTGCCATGAGCTGCGCGGCAATCATGATGCTGCCAGCGGCCATCGTCATCGAACATCCTTGGACCCTTACCCCGACGCCAGAGGCAATCGTCGCCGTGCTGGTGCTCGCCGTCCTCTGCACGGCTATCGCTATGGTCATATATTTTCGCCTGGTGCAGACCCTTGGCCCGCTTGGCACCACCAGCGGCAGCTATCTGCGCGCCGGATTCGCCGTCGCCCTCGGCATTCTCTTCCTCGGGGAAAGTTTTACATGGTCAGTCCTCATCGGCATGACACTGATCGTCCTCGGGGTGATCGCTGTGACTGTTCCTTTACGCTTGCTCCGGGCAAGAGGCTGAAGCATGATGGAAGCTCTTGAAGCGATGACATATGCGCAAGAAGACTGGTGCGAGCAAGGATGGTGTTTCAGGCTTTATCTTACCTCGCCGACCTCGGAAGCTGCAATTGATGCTCTAGAGGTTCTAACGCTTATGAAATATCTCATAACATCGCGCGTCGTCTCGACCATTGATCCGGCCGAAGTCACAAGGCAAGGCTTTGTAATTGGATCAGCTCTCGCGGACGGATGCGTGCGTATTCAAATTTGCTGGTGGACATTGGGCGGCGAACTTCATCGGGAGGCCATTTTATGGGGGCCCAGCACTCGATGCTGGGAACAACTTCCGCCATGGGAAATCGGAAATACTAACGAGATCATCGTTATCACGCGAGAGGCTGCCGATTTTTTCCAAAGCCTTCGAAAATAAGCAAGGCAGGAGGGTGGAGCATCTAAGGTGAGGGCGCCAAGCCCCATTCACCCTGCGATTTGTTTTCTTACGACAGTCGCACAAAAAAGCCCGGCAAAACCGGGCTTCTTCGCATCCAATTATATCCAGCCACCACTCAAGCAGCGCCAGCGATCCAGCTGGACAGGGCCGTTTTCGGAGCGGCGCCAACCTTGATGTCGGCGACTTCGCCGCCCTTGAACATGGCGAGCGTTGGGATGGAGCGGACGCCGAATTTGGCGGCGAGTTCTGGGTTTTCGTCAATGTTGAGCTTGGCGATCTTGACCTTGCCGGCCATTTCCGTGGAAATTTCATCCAGGCTGGGGGCGATCATCTTGCAGGGGCCGCACCATTCTGCCCAGAAGTCCACCACGACAGGCTCTACAGACTGTAGAACTTCTGCCTCGAAATTGTTTGCATCGACTTTTACCGTAGCCATTGGCTGCTCCTTGGAGAATTCCTGTTGTCACATATATGATGGTTATTGTGAGGATTTCAACTTAAAGCGCATTGCAATTGTCGGGCGTCAGCCAGCACAAAACGTTATAGCGCCGCGCCGATTTTTGTTTCGCATGGCAATGCGGTTGAAATGCTTGAACTTACAGAGGAATTACACAGATGAGGCCCTCACAGGGCCTAGAGCAGGCCTTCAAGTTCTTTTAGCCGGTCATTGACCAGCCAGCCATAGTAATTTTCTTCCGGCAGGCCGCCACGACGTCCCAGCGCCCGGGCTCGCGCTTCGGAATTCCCGACATTGTAAAGCGTCGCTGTCAGGCCCGGATTGTTGGAAATATCCACATTGGCATAGGTTTTATAGTCATCGATGGATTTGCGGATGATCGCCGCGATATAGGCGAGTGAGGTATCCGGGTCCATGATCGCCTTATAGAGCCCAGCAGCATCCTTCTCGTCCAGTTTGGGATAGCCGGATGTCTGGTGGACCATATCGGTCAGCATCAATGCCGTCAGCGGATTGATCTGGCCAAGGCCAAAGGTTTGCCCGGCATAGAAAGGCTGGAAAAATACCGCGCTGAAGCGATTGTTGGGAAAGCTCTTGTTGCCGACTCGCTTGCCCTGAAACTTGTCTTCCCAGACATTTTCCCGGCAGGTCCACAGCTTTGCCGAATCCTTCAAGTCGGCGCAGGCGGCAAATTCCGGGCGAGCGACGAAATCATCGACCTCCTCGCCGTCATAGGCAAAGCGGAAGGTGTGACCGGCATAGGAAGCGGCCTTCACATAGTAACTTTGCAATGTGTCGTAGGCATCGACATTATAGGTATGCTCACCGACCAGCGCGCCAACGATGTGGATCGGGTCGATATTATAGGCTGCCGCGGTTTTCTTGATCTTGCCGATCAATTGGCGGTCCTTGATCAGCAGATCGCGAATCTTCTCGTATTTCAGGTCGAAGGTGGTCTTGGTTTCCTTGGTGCGCTGCTTGGATGCGCCGGGAATGGGGGGCTGTTCGGCATTGCGATTGCCCGCAGGCACCATCCGCACCTCGGCGGCCTGGATTTCCGGCACGAAGGCGGCGGAAAAAGCACATGAAACCGAAAGAATAAAGACCAGAGCTAAGCGACGCACCATTTCCATCCCGTATATATTGCAGATCGGAACGATGTTTCACCAACCCGATACCGCCTTGCCCTATTACGGCGAGCGGCCCTCCTTATAGAGGGAGGGCCGGTACTGTCGACTCTCGACCGGTCACAAGGCCGAATTAGGGCGCTGATTTGCCGATTTCACCCCATTCCGGTGCGAAAACATCACAGAATATAGCGCGACAGGTCTGTGTCAGCGGCGATTTCACCGACATGCTCGCGCACATAGGCCGAATCGATCATCACTTTCGCACCGCCGCGATCCGGCGCGTTGAAGGAAATGTCGTCGAGCACCCGCTCCATCACCGTCTGCAAACGCCGCGCGCCGATATTTTCAATCGAGCTATTGAGGTTGACGGCAACATCCGCCAGCGCGTCGATGGCATCCTCGGTAAACTCGAGATCCAACTGTTCAGTGGCCATCAGCGCGATATATTGACGAATGAGGCTGGCCTCGGTTTCCGTCAGAATCCGGCGAAAATCCTCCTTGGTCAGTGCCTTTAGCTCAACGCGAATCGGCAACCGGCCCTGTAATTCCGGCAGGAGGTCGGACGGTTTGGAGACGTGGAAGGCGCCCGATGCGATAAACAGGATGTGGTCGGTCTTCACCGGCCCGTATTTGGTGGCAACTGTCGTGCCTTCCACCAGGGGCAGAAGGTCGCGCTGCACACCTTCGCGCGACACACCGGCGCCCATGGCGCCTTCGCGGTTGGCGATCTTGTCGATTTCGTCCAGGAAGACGATGCCATCGTTTTCAACCGACTTCACCGCTTCGCGCTGGATCACTTCATTGTCGATCAGCTTGTCGGATTCGTCACGGATCAGATCGGCATAGGAGGTCTTGACGGTGGTGCGGACCTTTTTGGTGCGGCCACCCATCGCTTTGCCAAACATGTCGGACAGATTGAGAATGCCGACATTGGCCCCCGGCATGCCGGGAATCTCAAAGCCGGGCATGCCGGAGCTTGTCTCTGCAACCTCGATATCGATTTCCTTGTCGTCCAGCTCTCCGGCCCGCAGTTTCTTGCGGAAACTATCACGGGTGGCAGGCGAGGCGGTGGCACCGACCAGCGCATCCAGCACCCGTTCCTCGGCCCCGGCATGGGCCTTGGCTTCCACCTCCAGCCGCTTCTTTTCCTTGATCAGGCCGATGCCGATTTCCACGAGATCACGGATGATCTGCTCCACATCGCGGCCGACATAGCCAACCTCGGTGAATTTTGTGGCCTCGACCTTGATGAAGGGTGCGCCCGCCAATTTGGCGAGGCGCCGGGAAATTTCAGTCTTGCCGACGCCGGTCGGGCCGATCATCAGGATATTCTTGGGCATGACTTCGTCGCGCAGGCTTTCATCGAGCTGCTGGCGGCGCCAGCGGTTGCGCAGCGCAATTGCCACGGCACGCTTTGCATCGTTCTGACCGATGATATAACGGTCGAGTTCCGAGACGATTTCGCGGGGTGAAAAAGTTGTCATTGAGATTACACCTGGAAGGAGTGGAAAAGGAGGGCGATCAGTTGGCGCTTTCCAGCGTTTCGACCAGCACGTTTTCATTGGTATAGACGCAGATATCGGCGGCGATCTTCATGGCTTTGCGGGCCACTTCTTCCGCCGACTTGTCTGTGTCCATCAAGGCCAGAGCCGCAGCCAGCGCGTAATTGCCGCCCGAACCGATGGCAATCGTGCCATGTTCGGGTTCCAACACATCGCCATTGCCGGTAATGGCCAGCGTCACCGTTTTGTCGGCCACCAGCATCATCGCTTCCAGATTGCGCAGATATTTGTCGGTGCGCCAGTCTTTGGCAAGCTCGACGGCGGCGCGCATCAACTGGCCGGGATATTGCTCCAGCTTCTTTTCCAGCCGCTCCAGCAGGGTGAAGGCATCCGCCGTCGCGCCAGCAAAACCGGCGATCACCTCGCCCTTGCCAATGCGGCGCACCTTGCGGGCATTGCCCTTCATCACGGTCTGACCAAGGCTGACCTGACCATCACCGGCCATCACCACCATGCCGCCCTTGCGCACCGTGATGATCGTGGTGCCATGCATGGTTCCATAGGGATTATGTTCGCTCATATCGATCCGTTCCAGTCCATCGCCGTTCAATCCGGCGCTTCGATTGACCTTTATGTAAGCGGCCAAAACACAATTGCAAACGCCAAGACGGTTGGCCGTTATCCTGATGCCGGATCGCCGAAAAACCCGGCTCATCCTGCTGGATATTTCAACCCCCGCCTGATAAGGAACGGCATATTTTCAAGGAGAAGGCCATGGCAGAGAGCCGCAGCGCCAGCATTTCGCGCAAGACCAACGAAACCTCGGTCTCGGTTTCCGTCAATATTGACGGCACCGGCACTTCGAAGATTTCGACGGGGGTCGGTTTCTTCGACCACATGCTGGATCAGCTCAGCCGCCATTCGCTGATCGATATGGATATCGACGTGACGGGCGACCTCCATATCGATGATCACCACACCGTCGAAGACACTGGCATTGCCATCGGCCAGGCGATTTCCAAGGCATTGGGCGACCGGCGCGGCATTGTGCGCTATGCGTCGATTGATCTGGCCATGGACGAGACGATGACCAAGGCGGCCATCGATGTTTCAGGCCGGCCTTTTCTGGTTTGGAACGTCGCATTCTCGGCACCGAAGATCGGCACATTCGACACCGAACTGGTGCGGGAATTCTTTCAGGCGCTGGCGCAAAATGCCGGTATTACCCTGCATATCCTCAATCATTACGGCGCCAACAACCACCATATCGCCGAAACCTGCTTCAAGGCCGTCGCTCGCGTCCTGCGCAGCGCCACCGAAATCGATCCGCGCCAGGCGGGCCGCATTCCGTCCACCAAGGGAATGCTATAAACGATCAAGTTGAGGATCAGAGCCTCCATGCGTGTTGTGATTATTGACTACGGATCAGGCAATCTGCGGTCCGCCACCAAGGCGTTCGAGCGGGCCTCCCGGGAATCCGGCCTTGATGCCGAGATCGAACTGACCGACAAGGCAGACCGGGTGGCAACCGCCGACCGGATCGTGCTGCCCGGCGTCGGTGCCTATGCCGATTGCAAGCGGGGCCTCGATGCTGTGCCCGGCATGCATGAAGCGCTGGTCGAAGCGGTGGAGGTCAAGGGCCGCCCGTTTCTCGGCATCTGCGTCGGCATGCAGCTGATGTCGTCGCGCGGGTTGGAAAAGACCGTCACCGAAGGCCTCGGCTGGATTGCGGGCGATGTCGTGGAAATGACGCCTTCTGATCCGGGCCTGAAGATCCCACAGATCGGCTGGAACACGTTGACACTTGCCCGTCCTCATCCGCTATTTGACGGGATTGCCACCGGCAATGACGGGTTGCATGCCTATTTCGTGCATTCCTACCATCTGGCGGCCAGCAATGCCGATGATGTCATTGCCACGACCGACTATGGCGGCCCGATGACCGCTTTTGTGGGGCGTGACAATATGGCAGGCGCACAATTCCATCCGGAAAAGAGCCAGACACTGGGCCTCCAGCTGATTTCTAATTTTCTCAATTGGGCGCCGTGAGCCCGTGCCGATGGATAGCATACGATGATCCTCTTTCCCGCCATCGACCTTAAAGACGGCCAATGCGTGCGCCTCAAGCTGGGCGATATGGAGCAAGCCACTGTCTACAATCCCGATCCCGGTGCGCAGGCCAAGGCCTTTGAAGACCAGGGCTTTGAATGGCTGCATGTCGTTGACCTGAACGGTGCCTTTGCCGGTGAAACCGTCAATGGCGCGGCGGTGGATGCCATTCTCAAGGCGACGAAAAATCCGGTCCAGCTGGGCGGCGGCATCCGCAGCCTTGCCCATATTGAGACCTGGCTTCAGCATGGCTTGTCGCGCGTCATTCTCGGCACGGTCGCCGTGCGCGATCCGGCCCTGGTGATTGAGGCCTGCAAGCTTTTTCCCGGCAAGATCGCTGTTGGCATTGATGCCAAGGGTGGCAAGGTGGCCGTGGAAGGCTGGGCGGAAGCCTCTGAGCTTGGCGTGGTCGAGCTGGCAAAAAAGTTTGAAGGCGCAGGCGTTGCGGCAATCATCTATACGGATATCGACCGGGACGGTATTCTGACCGGAATAAACTGGGCTTCGACGCTGGAACTGGCGGATGCTGTCTCCATCCCTGTCATCGCGTCTGGCGGACTTGCGTCAATAGAGGATATCCGCCGGATGCTGGAGCCGGATGCGCGCAAACTGGAAGGTGCAATTTCCGGTCGCGCCCTTTATGATGGGCGGATTGATCCGGTGGAAGCGCTGGCGATGATCCAAGCTGCCAAGGGCTGAGGGGGGAGCATTTTATGACGCTGAAAGCCCGTATTATTCCCTGCCTCGATGTGAAGGATAGCCCGCGATGCTCGCAGCCGCAAAGCGGCGAGGACACGCAAACAACAAGAGAGGCCATCCTGTGACACTCAAGGCCCGTATTATTCCTTGTCTCGACGTGAAGGATGGCCGTGTCGTCAAGGGCGTGAACTTTGTCGATCTGATCGATGCCGGTGATCCGGTCGAAGCGGCCAAGGCCTATGACGCCGCCGGTGCCGATGAGCTTTGCTTTCTGGACATTACCGCCTCATCCGATAATCGCGAGACGATTTTTGATGTCGTCGCCCGCACGGCAGATCATTGCTTCATGCCGGTCACGGTGGGGGGCGGTGTGCGGGCGGTTGGCGATATTCGCAAGCTGTTGCTGGCCGGTGCCGATAAGGTTTCAATCAACTCGGCAGCCGTGAGCAATCCCGATTTTGTTGCGGAAGCCGCCGATAAATTCGGCAATCAATGTATTGTGGTTTCCATTGATGCAAAACGTCGCCGAAGCCAGGCCAGCGGTGGCGACAATCTCAGCGCTTGGGAGATTTATACCCATGGAGGGCGCAATGCGACCGGCATTGACGCTGTCGAATTTGCAGTCAAAATGGTCGAGCGTGGCGCAGGCGAATTGCTTGTCACCTCTATGGATCGTGATGGCACCAAAAGCGGTTATGATTTGGAGCTGACCCGCGCCATTGCCGATGCGGTTCGGGTGCCGGTGATTGCCTCTGGCGGTGTTGGCACGTTGGATGATCTGGTGGCGGGTGTCAGGCAAGGCCATGCCACTGCCGTTCTCGCAGCGTCGATTTTCCATTTCGGGACCTATTCGATTGCCGAGGCCAAGGCCCATATGGCCAATGCCGGTATCCCCATGCGTCTCGACCAGGCCTGAAGGGGCAATTTCATGACCACATTCACGCTGTCCGATCTGGAGGCCATCGTTGCCACCCGCGCCAAGGCTTCGCCGGACGAAAGCTGGACAGCAAAGCTGGTGACGGCAGGCCAGGACAAGGCCGCCAAGAAGCTTGGCGAAGAGGCTATCGAGGCGGTGATGGCAGCGGTCAAAAATGATCGCGCCAACCTGATCTATGAGAGTGCCGATTTGCTTTATCACCTGTTGGTCGTATTGAAAATTGCCGATATCCCGATAGAAACGGTGATGGAAGAGTTGCAACGGCGCACTGCCCAATCGGGCCTCAGCGAAAAGGCCAGTCGGTAGGACACATGACGACAGCGATCAGGCAGGCCGAGGGGGAGGAAGCCCTTGATCATTTCCAGGTAGGCAGCTACTCGCCCTATCTGTTCTTTTCGTCGGAGGAATGGGCGCGGTTTCGGGCCGATACGCCGCTGACCTTGACGCTGGACGAAGTACATCGCCTGCGATCCATCGATGACCCGATCGATCTTGCCGAGGTACGACGGATCTATCTGGCGTTGTCGCGGCTGTTATCCTCGCATGTCGAATCGTCGCAATTGCTGTTTGAGCAGCGTAACCGCTTTCTCAGTACCAATGTGACCAAGACGCCGTTCATTATCGGTATTGCCGGGTCGGTGGCGGTGGGTAAATCCACCACGGCGCGCGTGCTGAAGGAGCTTTTGGCCCGCTGGCCTTCCAGCCCGAAAGTTGATCTGGTCACCACCGATGGCTTTCTGTATTCGAACGCGACGCTGGTGCGCGACAACAAGCTCAATCGCAAAGGTTTTCCCGAGAGTTACGATACGGCGGCTTTGCTGCGGTTCCTGTCAGCCATCAAAGCCGGGCAGCAGAATGTCAAGGCGCCGCGCTATTCCCATCTGACCTATGACGTGCTGCCTGATCAACATACCATCATCGACCGCCCGGATATCCTGATTTTCGAGGGCATCAATGTGCTGCAATCCCGCGACCTGCCGAGGGATGGCAAGATCGTGCCGATGGTCTCGGATTTCTTCGATTTCTCGATCTATATCGATGCCGAGGAAAGCCTGATTCACAATTGGTATGTCAAACGGTTCATGAAGCTGCGCCAAACGGCCTTCCGCGATCCGAATTCCTACTTTCATCGCTATGCGACGATCAGCGAAGATGAAGCTTCAACCATTGCCGAAAATCTCTGGAGCCACATCAACCTGATCAATCTGCGCGACAATATCCAGCCCACCCGGCCCCGGGCCGATTTGATCCTGCGCAAGGGAGAAAATCATCTGGTAGAGCAGGTGGCATTGCGAAAATTATAGGGCAATGCGCCCATCTATTATTATAAGTTGATGTTTTCATAAGGTTTTATCTCTGGGAGGAGAGTTATGACATTGATTGATCCCCACAAAACCGCGCCGGTTTCCGGCAGGCGTGTATTTCTGGGGGCGGCAGCGACAGCGATAGCCGCGACCGCCACAGGGCAAAGCGGACAGGCAGCGGATACAAAAGCTGGCGGTGGCCCGCTATCGGATCTGCCCATCACTTTGCCCCGGACAGAGTTTGTTTACGAGGCGATTTTTACCCTTCAGGATACGATTGAGATGGGTGCGTCCCCGCTGGGGGACAGGCGTATCATCAATATTACCGGCGGAGAATTTGCCGGGCCGCGAATCAAGGGCAGGGTCATGCCTGGTGGGGCCGACCGGCAAGTGCTCCGCAAGGACGGTGTGCGCCTTCTCAACGCGCTTTATGAATTGCAGGCGGATGACGGCGCCGTCATTACCGTCAACAACAGGGTGTTGATCGACCGTCAACCGGACGGCACGCAATATGCTTTTTCGCATATCGATATTACCGCACCGGATGGACCGCATGACTGGCTGAACCGCCGTGTCTTTGTCGGCACCCTGCACAGCTTACGGCCCAAACCGATGGTTTTGATTCGCGTGTTTAGTCTGGTTTAAGTCCAGGGACACGAGGAGACGTTAGCCTTGGAGGGTGCTGCGTGTGGGGAGCGATCAATCTTGACCCGGTTTCTCGCGCATTTTCTTGATTTCGCCGCGTCCCACCTTCGCCTTCAACCGGCGTTCGATTGAGCCCTTGGTGGGTTTGGTCTTCCGGCGCGGCGGCGGTGGTGGTTTGGCTGCTTCAAGCAGCAATTCCTTCAGCCGTTCGCGGGCATCTTCCCGATTGCGCTCCTGGCTGCGAAAGCGGCTGGCCTCGATCAACAGCACGCCTTCTTTGGACAGGCGGCGGCCCGCCAATTTGATGGCATTGGTCTTGATACGGTCCGGGAGCGAGGGAGAACTTGTCAGCGGAAAGAACAATTGGACGGCGGTCGAGACCTTGTTGACATTCTGCCCGCCCGGACCACCGGCCAGCACGAATTGCTCGGTCAATTCCCAACCGGCAATCGTAATCCTGTCATTGATATAGAGCGGGTCGCTCGCCATGGTCCTGTCCAGCCTTTTCGCCGTGAGGCTGTAGCGGAAAACGCCAGTTCAGGCAAATCTCGGTTCTTTGGTATCTCAGGCTGTTTTCCTGGAGCCTAAGCACCATGGAAAAAGCCCGGCGATAGTCATCGCCGGGCTTTCCAAAATCGTCACACGTGAAACGTTTACTGCGCAGCAACGGCCAGAACCGGAGCCGCATCGCGGACATTGCTGTCCACATGGGCTTCGAATTTCTCGAAATTGGCGATGAACATGCCGACCAGTTTCTTGGCCTGCGCGTCATAGTCAGCCCCATTTGCCCAGGTCGAGCGTGGGTCGAGAATGCTGGTATCGACGCCGTCGACAGCAACCGGTACCGCGAAGCCGAAATTGGCGTCGGTGCGGAACTCGGCTTTCTTCAACTCACCGGACAAGGCCGCCGTCAGCAGGGCGCGGGTGGCCTTGATCGGCATGCGGCTGCCGATACCGTAGGCGCCGCCGGTCCAGCCGGTGTTGACCAGCCAGCAATCCACTTCGTGGCGGGCAATCAACTCCTTGAGCAGATTGCCATATTCTGCCGGATGACGCGGCATGAACGGTGCGCCGAAGCAGGTCGAGAAGGTTGCTTCCGGCTCTGTTACGCCGCGCTCCGTGCCAGCCACTTTCGCGGTGTAGCCGGAAAGGAAGTGGTACATTGCCTGTTCTGGTGTCAGCTTGGCGATCGGCGGCATGACGCCAAACGCATCTGCTGTCAGCATGATGATGGTCTTCGGATGACCAGCGCGGCCGGTGGGCGACGCATTGGGAATGAAGTTCAGCGGATAGGCGCAACGGGTGTTTTCGGTCTTCGAGCCATCGTTGAAATCCGGGACCCGGTTTTCATCCAGAACGACATTTTCCAGCACCGTGCCGAACCGCTTGGTGGTGGCGTAGATTTCCGGCTCGGCTTCTGCCGACAGGCGGATGGTTTTGGCGTAGCAGCCACCTTCGAAGTTGAAGATGCCGTCCTCGCCCCAACCATGTTCGTCATCGCCGATCAGCGTGCGGGCAGGGTCGGCGGACAGAGTGGTTTTGCCGGTGCCGGACAGACCGAAGAACACAGCCGAATCGCCAGCCGGGCCAACATTGGCCGAGCAATGCATCGGCATGACCTGTTTGGCAGGCAGCATGTAGTTCAGCGCCGTGAATACCGACTTCTTCATTTCACCGGCATAGTAGGTGCCAGCGATCAGCACGATGTTGTTGGTGAAGTCGCAGGCGATGACCGTTTCGGTCCGGCAGCCGTGACGGGCCGGATCAGCCTTGAAGCTTGGCAGGTCAATAATGGTGAATTTCGCTTCGAAATCGGCAAGCGCGGAGCGATTCGGACGAATGAGCAAGTTACGGATAAACAGCGAATGCCATGCGAGTTCCGTTACTACGCGGGTTGGCAAAGCGTTGGCGGCATCGGCGCCGCCAATCAGATCCTGGACGAACAGGGTCTTGCCAGCCACATGCGCCAGCATGTCCTGATGCAGAATGTCGAAATGCTCTTTCGACATCGGCTTGTTATTGTCCCACCAGATCTGGCCATCGGTATTGGCGTCACGCAGGATGAACTTGTCCTTGGGCGAGCGGCCCGTATGCTGTCCGGTCTCGGCCAGAAGCGCGCCGTCCGCGGTCAGAACAGCTTCGCCATTGCGGATCGCATGCTCATAAAGGGCGGCGGGCAGCAGGTTATAATGGACATTGGCGGCCTTGCCCAAGCCAATGGTCTCGATCCCAAGACGGCTATTGTTCACTCCAAGCTCCTCCATGATGCAATTCCTTCTTCAGCGGGATGGCCAGATAATTATGGGTCAACGCTAATGACCGAATTTTAAAAACGCAAGAGAAAAATCTTGAAAACATCAATAATATCATATATTTAATCGTTTTAAACTGGTATGTTAGTTTTAAATCGGTTCAGTTTAAACGCGATGCGCCTTTGTCTTTTGCTGTCGAAACGGGACTGCGTTGACGCCGGATATGCCTGCCCCCTTTATCTTTGCCACAATTTGTTCCACCTTTACCCTCATGAAGCGCTTCGCGGCCCCTATATGGAATGTGGCTGCGGGCCGTCACCTTCTTGATGGGCGGTGGCGGCAATCGGTAATGACGGAGATAAACGGCATGCAGACAATTGCGCTTGTTGACGACGACCGGAATATTCTGACGTCGGTTTCGATCGCTCTCGAAGCCGAGGGCTATAAGGTCGAAACTTATACGGATGGAGCTTCGGCGCTGGACGGGCTTCTGGCGCGGCCGCCGCAGCTGGCAATCTTCGATATCAAGATGCCACGCATGGATGGGATGGAACTGCTGCGCCGCCTGCGCCAGAAGTCAGATATCCCGGTGATCTTCCTCACTTCCAAGGATGAGGAAATCGATGAATTGTTCGGCTTGAAAATGGGGGCCGACGACTTCATCACCAAGCCGTTTTCGCAGCGCCTGCTGGTAGAGCGGGTCAAGGCCATTCTGCGTCGCGCCGCCAATCGCGAAACCGGAAACGCACCCGGCAATGTCAAGAGCGCTGCCGAGCAGCAGGCCCGCAACCTGGAGCGTGGCCAACTGGTCATGGACCAGGAGCGCCATACCTGCACCTGGAAAGGTGATCCGGTCACGCTGACGGTTACCGAATTTCTGATCTTGCATTCGCTGGCCCAGCGGCCAGGCGTGGTGAAAAGCCGTGATGCGCTGATGGATGCCGCCTATGACGAACAGGTCTATGTCGACGACCGCACCATTGACAGCCATATCAAGCGCCTGCGAAAGAAGTTCAAAATGGTCGACAATGATTTCGACATGATCGAAACGCTGTACGGCGTTGGATACCGCTTCCGCGAAACGGCCTGATGCCGCCTGCGGGCATTGCTTGCGGATTGAGAGCCTGCCGAGGTCTGATTGAACCAGACAGGCTCTTAATTCTCTTGTTTTCGTTTGTCTTTTCGGGAAAACCGGTTTCCCTGACAAACTCTAGGACCAGGCCCGGTTGAGAATGAACGTTGACGGCAGACATGATGGTGTTCGGTGGGATTCGATTGCCCCACAGGATAAGTGTGCCGTGTGAGGGGAATTCTATCCAAAAGGCCTATGGACGATAAGGACGGGGATCCCGGCGAGAGCCGCAGGCTGCCCTTGCGCCTGTCCTTTTCTCATCCTTTTACGCTGATCAGACGCATCTTCGGCAATGCCGTTTTCTCCAGTCTGACGCGACGGATCGTCTTCTTCAATCTTGCGGCGCTGATCGTTCTGGTCGCCGGTATCATGTATCTCAATCAGTTTCGCGAAGGGCTGATTGATGCGCGGGTGGAAAGCCTGCTGACTCAAGGCGAAATTATCGCTGGCGCGATTTCCGCCTCGGCCTCGGTCGACACCAATTCCATCACCATCGACCCGCAGAAGCTGTTGGAATTGCAGGCGGGGCAAAGCATCACCCCGGTGCCGAATGACGAAGACCTGGAATTTCCCATCAAGCCGGAGCGGGTCGCCCCCGTGCTGCGCCGCCTGATTTCGCCGACCCGCACCAGGGCGCGGCTGTTTGATGCCGACGCCAATCTGTTGCTGGATTCACGTCATCTCTATTCCCGTGGTCAGGTACTACGCTACGATCTTCCACCGGTCGAGGGCGATACCGGCAGTTGGACGGAATGGCTGGCCAAGCAATTCAACCGAATGCTGCAACCAAGCAATGTACCGCTCTACAAGGAAGCGCCTGGTGGCGACGGGTCGATCTATCCTGAAGTGATGAATGCGCTGACAGGGGTGCGCGGCGCCGTGGTGCGCGTGACCGAACAGGGTGAGTTGATCGTCTCCGTGGCGGTGCCGGTCCAGCGGTTCCGCGCCGTGCTTGGCGTGCTGCTGTTGTCCACACAGGCTGGCGATATCGACAAGATCGTCCATGCGGAACGCCTGGCGATCCTGCGGGTGTTCGGCGTGGCCACTCTGGTCAATATCGTGCTGTCGCTGCTGTTGTCCTCGACCATTGCCAATCCGCTGCGGCGCCTGTCGGCAGCGGCCATCCGGGTGCGACGCGGCGCCAAGGAGCGTGAGGAAATCCCGGATTTCTCCGCACGTCAGGATGAAATCGGCAATCTGTCCGTGGCTCTGCGGGAAATGACCACGGCGCTTTACGACCGGATCGATGCCATCGAGAGCTTTGCCGCCGACGTCAGTCACGAGTTGAAAAATCCGCTGACGTCTCTGCGCAGCGCCGTCGAAACCCTGCCGCTTGCCAAGACCGATGTGTCGAAGCAGCGGCTGCTGGATGTGATCCAGCATGACGTCCGCCGGCTTGACCGGTTGATCAGCGATATCTCCGACGCCTCGCGGCTGGATGCAGAACTGGCGCGCACGGATGCGGCACCGGTCGATATGGAAGTCGTGCTTGGCAATCTGGTGGAGATTTCCAGGCAGATCCGCAGCAGCAAGAAGCCAGTCGATATCGAATATGTCGTGGAGCACAAGCAGGGCCAGCAGGTCCGCTATATCGTCAACGGTCATGACCTGCGCATTGGCCAGATCGTCACCAATCTGATTGAGAATGCCCGTTCCTTTGTGCCGGAAAAGGAAGGCCGTATCGTGGTGCGCCTGTCGCGCACCCGCAGCCGCTGCGTCGTGCAGGTGGAAGACAACGGTCCCGGTATCCTGGTCGAGAATATTGACCGGATCTTTGAGCGCTTTTATACCGACCGTCCCGATGGCGAAAGCTTCGGCCAGAATTCAGGGCTTGGCCTCTCTATCAGCCGGCAGATCGCTGAGGCGCATGGCGGATCGTTGCGGGCTGAAAACATCCTGGAACCGGAAACCGCGCGAATACTCGGGGCCCGCTTCATCCTGACCCTGCCGGCAGAGCCATCTCCATGAACGAGAGCCGGCTCAACCTGCATGCAACCGGTGTCGTGCTTGGCAGGCGAGGCTATTTGATCATGGGGCCGAGCGGGTCGGGGAAGTCGCAACTGGCCCGCCTCCTGCTGGAAAATGCGCGGCAAAATGGCCTTTTTGCCGCTCTTGTGGCTGATGATAGGGTATGGCTGGAAGCCCGAGGCGGCAGAGTGATCGCATCCCGCCCCCAGACAATTGCCGGGTTGATGGAAATCCGATTCAGCGGATTGGTGACCGTTCCAAGCCTCGATGCGGCGGTGATCGATGCCGTCGTCCTTTCGGTGGAGCCATCGTCGATGACGGAACGCCTGCCGCAAAGCGCTGAAAGCAGGTGTTTTTTTCCGGGTCAATCCTTACCTGTCCTTCGCCTATGCCCGGCCCATCATCCAAGCGTTGCGGGGCTGCAACGGTTGCATGAGGCGTGGGCGGCAGATTAAAGGCGTGGCATCAAGACTATTTTGCACTTGCACTTCGTGTTTTCATCGCCAAGATGCACTGCACAGAATTGATTGGGTAATATTGGAGTTTGTCATGTGGGAAGTGGAACGCGGTTTTCCCGGAAAGACAAACGAAAGCAAGATAAGCGAGAGGGTGTCTGGTTCAAGCCGAACCTGACAGACTTCAGGGGTGAATTATAGTTGATCGGCAAGGCGTTGTTGCTCGCAAAGGTTGTGTGTTGGATTTTCAAATAAGGCTTTTCTTGTGCCAGCGCGTGCCTTGCGACTCAACAGATCGGTGGACGAAACTATTGCAGTGCGATAACTGGCGGTCAGCAGTTGAGCAGGGAGCTATAAGCGAATGATCGGACTTGTGCTTGTCACCCATGGCAAGCTGGCTGAAGAATTTCATTATGCCGTGGAACATGTCGTTGGTCCGCAGAAATTCATCGAGACAATCTGTATCGGTCCGGAGGACGATATGGATCAGCGCCGCCAGGATATCCTGGATGCTGTGATGCGCGCCGATGATGGGCATGGGGTGATCATCCTGACCGATATGTTCGGGGGAACGCCTTCCAATCTCGCAATTTCGGTGATGAATACCGGGCGGATCGAAGTGATCGCCGGCGTCAATCTGCCTATGCTGATCAAGCTGGCGGGAGTGCGCGGCGAGAACGACATGGAAAAAGCACTCGTCGATGCGTCGGAAGCCGGCCGCAAATACATCAATGTGGCCAGCCGCGTTCTGAGCGGCAAATAGGAACGGCGAGTAAGATGACCTCCTTCACCAGAGACCTGCTGATCGTCAACAAGCGCGGCCTTCATGCCCGGGCGTCAGCCAAATTCGTCCAGACGGTGCAGGGCTTCAATGCCGAAGTCACCGTCAGCAAAGATGGAACCACCGTCGGCGGAACCTCGATCATGGGGCTGATGATGTTAGCGGCGAGCCCCGGCTGCACGATTACCGTCGTTACCTCAGGCGAAGAAGCTGAAAAGGCAATCGACACGCTGGATGCGCTGGTGCGCGACAAGTTTGGCGAGGAAATGTAAACCAAGATCGAACATAAAGATATAAAGACCTCTTTATGTGATTATTGCCTTCCCCGACGTTCCCTGATACACGGATGACACTGGCCTGCCGCAGAATGGCGGGCGGCGCATAGGCCTGGCCATCTTTTCGGATCGGTGCTGGCCTTGCGTTTCAACCCGGTCTGGAGAACGCCATGAGCACTGTACAGGATTACATCGTCGCCGATATCGGCCTTGCGGATTACGGTCGCAAGGAACTGGATATTGCCGAAACCGAAATGCCGGGCCTGATGTCCTGCCGCTCGGAACTTGGCGAAACCAAGCCGCTGAAAGGCGCCCGCATCAGCGGTTCGCTGCACATGACCATTCAGACAGCTGTGCTGATCGAGACCTTGACGGCGCTGGGCGCCGAAGTACGCTGGGCATCCTGCAACATCTTTTCCACCCAGGACCATGCCGCTGCCGCCATCGCTGCATCGGGCGTGCCGGTCTTTGCCGTCAAGGGTGAAAGCCTGACGGAATATTGGGATTATACCGACCGGATCTTCCAATGGACCGATGGTGGCCAGTCGAACATGATCCTCGACGATGGCGGCGACGCTACCATGTATATCCTGCTCGGTGCGCGCGCCGAAGCCGGTGAGAATATTCTAGTCAACCCTTCGTCCGAAGAAGAAGAAATCCTGTTCGCGCAGATCAAGAAGCGCTTAGCAGCAACACCGGGCTTCTTCACCAAACAGCGTGACGCCATCAAGGGTGTGACGGAAGAAACCACCACAGGCGTCAACCGTCTCTACCAGCTCAGCCAGAAGGGCCTGCTGCCGTTCCCGGCGATCAATGTCAACGATTCCGTCACCAAGTCGAAGTTCGACAACAAATACGGCTGCAAGGAATCGCTGGTCGACGGCATTCGCCGCGCCACCGATGTGATGATGGCCGGCAAGGTCGCCGTGGTCTGCGGCTATGGCGATGTCGGCAAGGGCTCGGCTGCCTCGTTGAGCGGCGCTGGCGCCCGCGTCAAGGTGACGGAAGTCGACCCGATCTGCGCTTTGCAGGCCGCTATGGACGGTTTTGAAGTGGTGCGGCTTGAAGATGTCATCAAGACGGCGGATATCTTCATCACCACCACCGGCAACAAGGATGTCATTCGTATCGAGCATATGCGCGAAATGAAGGACATGGCCATTGTTGGCAATATCGGCCATTTCGACAATGAAATTCAGGTTGTTGCGCTGAAGAACCTGAAATGGGTCAATATCAAGCCACAGGTCGACATGATCGAGTTTCCAGGCGGCAAGCGGATGATCCTGCTGTCGGAAGGCCGGTTACTCAACCTCGGCAATGCCACGGGCCATCCGTCCTTCGTGATGAGCGCGTCGTTCACCAACCAGGTTCTGGCCCAGATCGAGCTTTTCACCAAGCCCGACGCCTATAAGAACCAGGTTTACGTTCTGCCGAAACATCTCGATGAAAAGGTCGCACGCCTGCATTTGGAAAAGCTCGGCGTCAGATTGACTGAACTTTCTGACGAACAGGCCTCCTATATTGGTGTCACGCCATCAGGCCCCTTCAAGGCCGACCACTACAGATACTAATCCGTAGCCAGATATACACAAGATATAGAAATCGCAGCCTTGACAAAGGCTGCGATTTCTTTTTTTCTTTGCCCCTTTTTTCAAAATCTTATCCACAGTATTGTTTTAAAACTTGATTCGTGTGCCTCGCAGGTGCGCAGGCAGTGTTTGGTGACCGGATGTTTTTTCCGGTCACGCTGCCTATGACCCCGTGAAGCAAAAAGCCGTTTGCATGACGTCACCCTCGGGTGATGCATTCGGCATGTGCACACGCGAAATGGGGATGTCTTGTCGGAATTGCGGCACAGTGGACGGAGACAGACCGGAAATGACGGTTCAGAAGAAATACCCGTTCCTACGGGGAAGGACGGGCCTACGGGGAAGCGCGGGTAAAACCATGCGCGCCGAATCTGCGTCCTTCGGGGACACAGGACCCAGCGCAGGCGCGGCCAGCGGCATCGCCGGACGTGGCTTCCTGCGTTTATCGCGCTGGTGGCTGCACGGGAGCACGGTTCTTGCTGGTGGGCTCGTGTGCCATTCTGCCCTAGCGCAAACGATTGCCGTGCCGCAGCTGAATGCGGGCGGCATCGGCACGTTTTCATCCACTGAAATGATTGGCCTTTCCCTGGTAATCGGCGCGATTTCCGCGACGCTTCTGTCCACACTCTGGCTGGTGCGTCAGCGCAACAGTATCGAGGCGGATAGCCGGGAGATACGATCGGCCCTGTCGGATGCCAACCAGCGCATTTCCCGTTATCAGGCGCTGATTGCCGACAAGAACCGTCGCATCGTCATCTGGGACGGTGGTGAAACCAAGCCGGAACAGCTGGGCCAATTGCCCGTGGAGACCGGCGCACCGCAGACCGAAGGCGATTTCCTGGCCTTTGGCCGCTGGATGAAGCCCGGTTCGGCCGCCGACCTGGACAATGCCATTGAGAAACTGCGCTTTAACGCCCAGAGCTTCGACCTGATCGTCGAGACCTATCGCGACGAGGTGCTGGAAGTGCAGGGCCGTGTTTCCGGGGGTCGGGCTTTTGCCCGTTTCGTGGCGCTCAATAATCTGCGCGCCGAACTGGCCGAACTGAAGATCGAGAAGACCCGGCTCTCCACCGCCATCGAAACCTTCGAAAGCCTGCTGGAATCCGTCGAACAACCCGTCTGGCAGCGCGATTCCGAGGGTCGTCTTGTCTGGGTCAATCAGGCCTATAGCGATGCCGTTGAAGCGCTGACCCCTGATCAGGCCATACAGGAAGGCCGTGAAATCCTCAACACCATTACCCGGGAAAAGATCCGCGCGACGTTGACGCCGGTTTCGCCCTACCATGATACGGTTTCCACCGTTGTGCATGGAAACCGCACTTTCTTTTCCGTGGTCGATACCAAGACGCCGAAGGGCTCTTGCGGCATGGCCATTGACGTCTCGCGCGAAGAAGCCCTGCGCGAGGAATTGAGCCGCACCCTGAAAAGCCACGCCGAAACACTGGATCATCTGGCAACGCCGGTGGCGATTTTTGACGGCGAGCGGCGGCTGCAATTCTATAATCAGGCTTTCCAGCAGCTCTGGGATCTGGATCTGGCTTTCCTCGAATCCCGTCCCGATCATGCCGAATTGCTGGACCGGCTGCGCAGCGCTGGCAAACTGCCGGAACAGTTGAGCTGGAAGGCATGGAAGGAAAATACCCTTTCCGTCTATCGCTCCATCGATACCCAGACCGTGCTCTGGCACCTGCCCAACGGCCAGACCCTGCGGGTCATCGCCTCTGCCCATCCGCAGGGCGGTGCCACCTGGGTGTTTGAGAACCTGACTGAACAGGTGGATCTCGAAACCCGCTATAATACGCTGGTCCGGGTTCAGGGTGAAACCATCGATCATCTGTCCGAAGGCGTTGCAGTCTTTGGTCCCGATGGCCGAATCCGGCTGTCCAATCCGGCCTTCCGGGCGCTCTGGGGCATTACCGAGACGCAAGCCGCACCTGGCACCCATATCCGCGCCATCGAAGAGGCTTGCGCTCTTTCCTACGAAAAGCCGGATGGCTGGCGCGCCTTCGGCAAGATGATCACCAGTTTCGAGGACGAGCGGCCGTCTAGCCAGGGCACGATTGAGCTGATGTCCGGTCTGGTGCTGGATTACGCGGTCATCCCGCTGCCCAATGCCCAGACGATGCTGACCTTCGTCAACATTACCGATAGCGTTCGGGCGGAACGGGCGCTGCTTGAAAAGAACGAAGCCCTGCGCAAGGCTGACGAGCTGAAGAACGATTTCGTCCAGCATATTTCCTATGAGCTGCGCTCGCCGCTTACCAATATTATCGGCTTTACCGATCTGTTGAAATCGACGGCCATCGGTCCGCTCAATGAACGGCAGGGGGAATATGTCGATCATATCTCCACCTCGTCTGCGGTGCTGCTGACTATCGTCAACGACATTCTCGACCTTGCCACAGTCGATGCCGGTATCATGCGGCTCACCTATTCGGATATCGATCTCACCGACCTTCTGGACGATGTGTCGATGCAGATGACCGACCGGTTACAGGAAGGCGGCGTGACGCTGGAAATCCTTGCTCCTTCGCATCTGGGCGACATTGTCGCCGACCAGCAACGGCTGAAGCAGATCCTGATCAAGATCATCACCAATGCCGTGAATTTCTCGCCGGAAGGCGCCAAGGTCGTGCTGAAATGCTGGCGCGAGGATGCGGACTTCGTATTTTCGGTTTCCGATACCGGATGTGGCATTCCCGAGGACATGCTGCCATCGGTGTTCAAGCGTTTTTCCTCAAATGCCAAGGGCGGCAAGCGCACCGGGGCTGGTCTTGGCCTGTCGATTGTCGAAAGCTTCGTGCATTTGCATAACGGCACCGTCTCGATCAACAGTGTTCCGAACCAAGGCACCACGGTTCTTTGCAGAATTCCGTCCGGTGTGCTTGTCCATTCCGTCGCCGCAGAATGATCGCATCTACAACATCGCTTTCCCAGGCATCGCTTCATGTTTCGCTTGCCGATGAGGCGGCGACGATCCAGTTCGGGGAAGATCTGGCGCTTGCCCTGAAGCCGGGTGACTGCCTTGCCCTGCATGGTGATCTCGGAGCGGGAAAGTCTACCCTTGCAAGAGCATTGCTGCGGGCCTTGGCCGATGACGATGATCTGGAAGTGCCAAGCCCGACTTTCACGCTGGTCCAAAGCTATGAGTTGCGCATTCCCGCTGCTCACTTTGATCTCTACCGGCTGGGTGATGCTTCCGAGCTTGATGAACTGGGTTTCGATGAGGCGTTGGATACCGGCATTTGCCTCGTCGAATGGCCGGAACGGGCTGAAGACCGGCTCCCGAAGACGACAATCGGCCTGCATTACGGTTTCCCCCCGGATGGCGGGCGTCAACTGACCATCAGCGGGCCTGAGGACAGGCTGAGCCGAATCCGGCGGGTGCTCGCTATCCGCACTTTCCTCGATGCCAATGGCATGGCGGGCGCCCGACGCCGCTTCCTGACTGGTGATGCGGACTACCGCGCCTATGAAACGGCAAGGATGGAAGGTCAACCGCAGCGCATCGTGATGGACAGCCCCAAACGACCGGCCACACCGATCATCCGCCTCGGCAAGACCTACCCGGAACTCGTGCATCTGGCACAAGACCATCGGGCTTTTGTGGCTATCGATCAGCTGCTGAAGGATGCGGGGCTTACCGTCCCCAAGATTTATGCCAGTGACTCCGATGGCATTTTACTGATCGAAGATCTCGGTCAGGACGGCATTCTGGATGCACAGGGTCAGCCGGTCGCCGAGCGTTATATGGACGCTGTTGCAGCGCTTGCTTTCCTGCATGGGCAAAATGTTTCACGTGAAATTTCTGTCTCGCCTGACCATATCCACCGCATTCCCGATTTCGACGCGGCGGCCATGGGGTTCGAGACGGAATTGCTGCTCGACTGGTACATGCCTTTTACGCTCTCACGGCAACCAAGTGACGAGGAACGGGAGGCCTATCTTGCTCTCTGGTCGGACATGTTTCGCCAGATCCATGACCGCAACAGTCTGGTCCTGCGCGATGTCCATTCCCCCAATCTCCTTTGGCAGGAACGGAAACAGGGCATCGCCCGCGTCGGCCTGATCGATTTCCAGGATGCGATGATCGGCCCGGCGGCCTATGACGTCGCCTCCCTGATTCAGGATGCCCGTGTCACCATCGAACCGGAGCTGCAAAAGCGGCTGCTCGATCATTATCTGACGCTGCGCCGTGCCGAAGCCGGATTTGATGAAAGCGCCTTTCTTCAAGACTTCGCCATCATGGCTGCTCAGCGCAATTGCAAACTGGTCGGGCTTTGGGTGCGGCTGATGAAACGCGATGGCAAACCCGGCTATGTGCAGCATATGCCCCGAACGCTCGCCTATCTCGCTGGCGCGCTGGAGCATGAGGCGCTCACGCCTTTGAAAGACTGGCTTTCAACACACGGCCTGTTACAGCGCGGTTGAACGTTCATTCTCTGGAACAGTGGTTCTGGTCCTCTCGACAGTGGTTCTCTGGCGGGATTTGCGATAGAGCGTGTCTCGTAAAGATGATGCGTCACACACGAGCGATGCCGCAGATCGCCGACAGATACGAGAGCCATGAAGATTTCTCAAGCCATGGTGCTGGCCGCAGGGCTCGGCACAAGAATGCGTCCCATCACCGAGACCCTGCCGAAGCCTCTGGTGCGGGTGGCGGGCAAGACGCTGGTGGATTATGCGCTGGATCATTTGCAGCAGGCGGGCGTAGAAGCCGCCGTGGTCAACATTCACCATTTTCCAGAGCAGATGCTGGCGCATCTGACTGGGCGCGATCAGCCCCGCATCGTGATTTCCGATGAGCGCGATGGCTTGATGAACAATGGCGGCGGACTGGCTAAAGGCATCAAGCATCTGGCTCCCGGCCCCCTGCTGGTGATGAATGCCGACCTGTTCTGGATCGGTGAGCCGAAGGATCAACCCACCAATCTGCAACGACTGGGGGACGCCTTTGACCCGGCGCAGATGGACATGCTGATGCTCTGCGTCACGCTGGAACAGACCACTGGCCATAATGGCAAAAACGATTTCAATCTCGGTGCCGATGGCCGGTTGACCCGCTACCAGCCCGGCGATCCGAATCCGGTGGTCTATGCCGGGGCCTTGGCCATGGAGCATTCCCTGCTGGACGATGCGCCGGAGGATGCCTTCAATCTCAACATCTATTTCGACCGGGCCATTGCTAAGGGCCGACTGTTCGGCCTGATGCTGGAAGGCCAATGGCTGACGGTTGGTACGCCGGAGGCGATTGAAGAGGCGGAAACGGTGCTGGCCCGCCACCGACAGGACGCTTGAGCTGATGTCCAGCCTGCAAGCCCGCATCTTCACCATTCCCCCGGATCGGCCTTTCCTGCGGCTGATTGCCGAGACGCTATGCGATGGGCGTCTCGCCCCCGGCTTTCGCTATGATCCAGCCGATCCCCTGTCCCTGTCCAAGGTCACGATTCTGGTGCCAACTCGGCGTGCGGTGCGCGTGTTGCGCGCCCAGTTCGTCGAGGTGTTGGGTGGTCAATCCGCCATTCTGCCGATGATCAAGCCCCTGGGTGAAGCCGAGGACGATGCCAGTTATTTCGACGCAGAGACCCCGGCGCTGCTGGCGTTGAACCCGCCGATCAGCAATACGGTGCGGCTTTTGGAACTGGCGCAGTTGATTCTTGCGTGGCGCAACAAGCTGCCGGATATCGTGCTGAGCATTCACACCGAAACCCCGCTTGTCGCTCCGGCCAGCCCGGCCGACGCGGTTTGGCTGGCGCGGGCGCTGGTGGAGCTGATCGATTCGGTGGAAACCGAAGAGCGTGATTGGGCCGATCTCGACAAGCTCGATGCCCGTGATTTTGCCTCCTGGTGGCAGCTAACGCTGGCTTTCCTCGGCATTGCCAGTGCCTATTGGCCAGCCCGGCTGGAAGAGTTGAACCGGTCTTCGCCGGTTCTCCACCGCAACGCCTTGCTGCGCACTGAACGCGACCGTGTTGGTCAACTGTCCGATCCTCATCCGGTAATCGTCGCGGGCTCGACCGGCTCGATCCCTGCCGCGTCCGAGCTGATCGCGGCGGTGGCGCGTCTGCCCCAAGGGGTGATTGTGCTGCCGGGGTTGGACAAGGCCATGCCTGATGATCAGTGGCAAAGCGTTGGCGGGGAACAGCCTCCCGGCATGCCGCCGGAGCCAACCGCCCGCACCCATCCGCAATATGGGCTGCACCGGCTTTTGGGTCGTCTCGGCCTGACACGTGACGACGTTGGCGTGCTGGAAGAGGCAGAACCCGAGCTTGCCGACCGCAGCGAAATTCTCTCCCGGGCGCTGTCGCCTGCCAAGGCGACCGACCAATGGACCGCCTGGCGACAGGCATTCGGGGATAACAGGTTTCAGGCCGCCTTTGCCGATGTGGCGCTGATCGAGGCCGCAAACGAGCGGGAAGAGGCGATTGCCATTGCCATTGCCCTCAGGCTGGCCCTGGAGCGGCCCGGTGCCGATGGCGGCGAGAGCCGCGCCGCGCTGATTACCCCTGACCGAAACCTTGCCCGCCGGGTCGCGTCAGAACTGGCCCGATTCGGCATCGAGGCCGACGATTCGGCGGGTACGCCATTTTCGGCGACGCCGCAGGGCACCTTGCTGGTGTTGGTGCTGGAAGCCGTGTTGCGGCCCGGCGATCCCGTTGCCATCGTCTCCTTGCTCAAGCATCCACTCGCCCGGTTTGGCCTGACCGATGATAGACATCGTGAAGCCGCCGACGCTTTGGAAGCCATTGCGCTGCGCGGCGGCACTGGTGCCATCGATATTGCCGCGCTGGCACCGCTGTTTGATGAACAGGTAGTCGCCCAGTTCGATGACCGCCATCCACCGGCCTGGCGGCGTTCTTTTACCGATCAGACCCGCCAGCAGGCACGGATACTGGCCGAGGCAATCGCAGAGGCGGTGGAGCCGCTTGCCGGTCATGTGGTTGCCAAGCCGGATGGTCACCATTTCACCACCCGTTTGTCTTTGAGGGAATGGGCCGAACGCACCGGTCAGGTGCTGGAAGCTGTGGCCCGCACCGATGAAGGCGATCTTGGCCCCCTTTGGGCCAATGAGGCCGGTGCCGTTTTGGCGCGGCTGCTCAGCGAAATCATGGAAACCGATGGCCAGTTGAGCGCCGATGGTCCGCAATGGATCGAGATTGTTGCAGCATTGACCGCCAGCGAATCGGTCAAGCCGAAATCGCTGCGCCATCCGCGGGTCTTCATTTTCGGTGCGCTGGAATCGCGTCTGCAAAACGTTGATACGATGATCCTCGGTGGGTTGAATGAAGGCTCTTGGCCCGGCACCACCACCAATAATCCATTTTTGTCGCGCAGCATGAAAACCGAAATGGGGCTGGAGCCACCGGAACGGCAGATCGGCCAGCTTGCCCATGATTTCGAAATGGCCAATGGCACCCGCCACCTGATCTATTGCCGCGCCTTGCGGCAGGGGTCGGCCCCAACCGTTGCCTCGCGCTGGCTGCAACGGCTGCTGGCGCTGGGTGGCAAGGATTTTGCTGAGGCCCTGAAAGCCAGAGGTGAGCGTTACCGGCATTTTGCTGACCTGCTCGATAAAGGCGCAGATCAAGCCCCCGCCCAACGGCCACAGCCAAAGCCGCCTGCCGATCTGCACCCGAAAACCTATTCCTTCAGCGAGGTCGGGCGTCTCAGACGCGATCCCTACTCGATCTATGCCCGCCGCATTTTGAAGCTCGATCCGGTTGAACCGTTCAACAGCGATCCCGGCGCCTCCGAACGCGGCACGCTTTACCATGCGATTGTTGAGCAATTCGTGGCGCGTATGCCCGAAAAGCTGGGGCCTGACGCTGAACAGTTGATGAGCGAGATTGCTGATACGCTGTTTGCCGAGGAAAATCTGCCACCGCATATTCACGTCGTCTGGCGCAAGCGCTTCTCCGAGGTTGGCCTCGCCTTCATTGACTGGCAGCGCCAGCGCGATCCAGCCAAACTGGTAACGGAAGCCCGCGCCGGGGTGGAACTCGGCGAGATCGATATCCGGCTTACTGGTATTGCCGACCGGATCGATATCCGGGCCGGTCACGCCGATATCATCGATTACAAGACGGGTCTCAACCCCAGCGTTTCCCAGGCCCGCAGCCTGCTTGACCCGCAATTGGCCTTGGAAGCTGCGGCCCTGACCATGGGGGCCTTCAAGGATGTCGGAAGGCTGAATCCGGATAATTTGATTTATGTCCGGCTGCGGCCCGGCGGGCGCTTCAAGGCCGATCAGGTTAATAACGAGCTGACCGGCAAGGGCGACAAGGCAAAGTCGGCACTGGATCTGGCGCATGAATCCATCGCCCAACTGACGCGCTTCGTTACCCTGCTGCAATCGGGCGAGCGTGGCTATGTCTCGCGGCTGATGCCGGCGATGATGAATGATTTCAGCGGCGACTACGATCATCTGGCGCGTGTGGCCGAATGGTCCACCGCGGAAGCGGCAGAGGAGAGCGGCAGTGATGACTGATCCGGACATGCTGCGCGATGGCGATGACCCCATTGACTGGACCACCCGGCAGCAATCGCTGGCCTCCGACCCGGCCCGGTCCGCCTGGGTCTCGGCCAATGCCGGGTCCGGCAAGACCCATGTGCTGACGCAGCGGGTGATTCGCCTGCTGCTGGCGGGCGCTCGCCCCTCTTCGATTCTTTGCCTGACCTATACCAAGGCGGCGGCCTCTGAAATGTCGAACCGGGTGTTCGACAGGCTTGCCGAATGGGCGACTCTCCCTGATGAGGAGCTTGCCCGGCGCATTGAAACCATCGAGCGCCGACCGCCGGATCGCATGAAGATTGCCGAGGCGCGGCGGCTGTTTGCCCGCGCCCTGGAAACGCCGGGCGGCTTGAAAATCCAGACCATCCATGCGTTTTGCGAGGCGCTGCTGCACCAGTTTCCGCTGGAAGCCAATGTGGCCGGGCATTTTTCGGTGCTGGACGACCGCGCGGCCTCGGTGCTTTTGGCTGATGCCCGTCGCTCGCTTCTGACGGCAACCGCTGCCGAAGACGATGCCAACCTCGCCGAAGCCTTTGCCGAAGTGTTGAGCCTTGGCGATGAATTCGGGCTGGAAAACCTGCTGTCGGATATCGTCGCCAACCGCCATGCGGTGCGCGGTTTTCTGGCCACGGCCCGCCGCAAGGGCGGCGTGGAGACTGCCTTGCGCAATGCCTTGGGCCTTCAGCCTGAAGAAACCGAGATATCGCTGGCCGAGGCCTATTGGCCACTTCCGACCCTCTCCGGTCCGCAGCTTTCCACCTATATTGATCTGGCGCTCACCAAGGGTGGTTCCCTTGTGCAGGGCGTCGCCCTGACGCTGGAGCGCGCCGTGCGCCAGCCTGATTCGCTCGTGCGGGCGCAATTGCTGGAAGAGGCCTTCTATACCGGCTCCGACAAGCCGAAAGCCGACCGTTCGCTGATTGCCGCCGCCATGAACAAGGCGGCACCTTATCTGTCCGATGCCATCTTTGCGGCCCGCGACCATGTGGTGGCCTGCCGCGAGCGCCTGCGGCTGTTTCGATTGTTCAAGGCGACGCGAGCGGCGCTAACGCTGGCCGAGCGGCTGGACCATGATTATGAAGAGCTGAAAAAGCGCAGCAGCCAGCTGGATTTCGAGGACTTGATTGCCCGCACCGCCGAGCTTCTGACCCGCAGCACGGTCGGCCCCTGGGTGCATTACAAGCTGGATCAGGGCATCGACCATATTCTGGTCGATGAGGCGCAGGATACCAGCCCGGTACAATGGTCGGTGATCCGCTCGCTGCGAGAGGATTTTTTCTCCGGCCTGAGCGCCCGTCCGGTGCGCCGCACCTTCTTTGCTGTTGGCGATGAGAAACAATCGATCTACTCGTTCCAAGGCGCAAAGCCGGAACGGTTTTCACAGGAAGCCCGCGAGACCGAGCAGGAAGTGGCGCGTGGCGGCGAAAGCTTCAGCGCGGTGCGCCTGCCGCTATCCTTCCGCTCCACCAATGCGGTGTTGTCTGCCGTCGATCAGGTGTTTTCGGTCACCGAGAATGCCAGGGGCCTTTCGGCGGTTGCGGAACCAGTGGTGCATATGTCGAGCCGCATCGGCCATCCCGGCGCGGTTGAAGTCTGGGAAATGATCGCGCCGGAAGGCAGCGAAAGTGAAGAGGACTGGACTGCGCCCTTCGATGCAACGCCGGAAAATGCACCGTCTGCCATGCTGGCCCGACGGATCGCCCAGCGGATCGAGATCATGCTGGCCCGCGAGACCATCGTGGAAAAGGGTGTGGAACGGTCTATAGCAGCAGGCGACATCCTCATTCTGGTGCGCAAGCGCGGCGCTTTCGTCAATGCGCTGACGCGAGCCTTGAAGCGGCGCAGCAATATTCCGGTGGCCGGGGCCGACCGGTTGCGGCTGACCGGGCATATTGCCGTGCAGGATCTGCTGGCGCTGGGGCGATTCGTGCTGCTCACCGCCGATGACCTGTCGCTGGCGGCGCTGCTGAAAAGTCCATTGTTCAACCTGAGCGAAGACGATGTGTTTGAAGTGGCGGCGCGGCGCGGCGAAATCTCTGTCTATGCCGAGATCGCCCGGCTGGCGGAGGCCGGGTCGGAAAAATGGCAGGCGGCCCTTGCCCGTTTGCACCGCTATCTGGCCTTGGCGCGGGATCTTCTGCCGCATGATTTCTATGGTCGGGTGCTTGGTCCCCTGGGAGGCCGACGCGACTTTCTGGCTCGGCTTGGCAGCGAGGTCAGCGACATCATCGATGAGTTTCTGACCTTTACCCTGTCCCATGAACAGGCGGGCCTGCCGGGCCTGCAATCCTTCATCACCACGCTGGAGCAGGAAGCGCCTGAGGTAAAGCGCGAACAGGACAAGGAGCGCAGCGAGGTGCGCATCATGACCGTTCATGCCTCCAAGGGGCTGGAAGCGCCTATCGTGTTTCTGGTCGATGATGGCTCCAAAGCCTTCAACCATACGCATCTGCCAAAATTCCGGATGATCGACACCGAGGCGCAGCCCCCGGAATGCCCGGTCTGGGTGCCGGTGAAGGCGGTTGATAATCCTTTGACCGCGCAGGACGTGGCAAAGCGAAAACAGGCGATTGAGGAGGAGTATCGACGCCTGCTCTATGTCGGCATGACGCGGGCTGCTGACCGGCTGGTGGTCTGTGGCTATCGCGGCAAGCAGGTGCAGACCGAAATCTGGCACCAGATGGTCTGGTCTGCGCTGGAATTGGACACGGAGCGGTGCCGTCAGCAGCGCTTTGGCGGACCAGAGGGTGACTGGACAGGGTTGCTCTGGGAAAATGCCGTCGTTCCGGGCCGATTCGAGCGCCAGGAAAAACGCCGGGAAAAACCGGAGCTGGAAGCCTTGCCGGAGGCGTTGCTGCGCCCAGCGCCGCCACCGCCACGCCTGCCACGACCTTTGAGCCCGTCCGGGGCCGGGATCGAGGTAAATGAAGAGGACGGCGACCTGATGCTGCGCTCCCCGTTGTTCAGCAAGGGTGAAGATGCAGGTCTTGCCCTGCAAAAGGGCCGATTGGTGCACCGGATGCTGCAAATGTTGCCGGGTCTGCCTACCGAGGAACGGATGGCCGCCGCCCGCCGTTATGGCGAGCGCGCCGCCCGGTTCTGGCCCGCCCATGAGCGCGACCGCTTGGTGGATAGTGTTTTGGCTATTCTTGACCATCCTGCCTTGAGCGAGGTGTTTTCCAGCCACGCGCAGACGGAATTTTCGCTGATGGGCACCATCCGGCTTGGCGCTGAACAGCGCGCCGTCTCGGCGCGGGTGGACCGGATGGCTGTCACGGACGAGAAAGTGATTCTGCTGGATTACAAGACCAACCGGCAGCCGCCGCGTCAGGAAAGTGAAGTGCCACTGTCCCATTCGGCCCAGCTTGCCATCTACCGCGAATTGCTGAAGCCGCTCTATCCGGGAAAAGTGATCGATTGCCTGCTGGTCTATACCGAAGGGCCGCATGTGGTGGCGCTGACGGAGGCGGGGTTGCACGGCGCATTACAGGAGCTTCAGACTTTTCAAAACACCTGAACGATTGTGCCGATTTTCACGTCTTGCACGATGCGTTCAGGCGCAACAAAAGGCTGATTTCCTATTTTGCCCAAATTAGCATCGATATTTCAGATTTATGCCCGGTTGACAGTCAATCAAGAACGGGGATGGTAGCGTGGGCGGCGAAAGCGGCTGGAGGCAGGGCTAGATGGCGTCGGCGCATACTGCACCGCGAACAGGCTTTGCCCCTTGAAGAATGGATGACCGCAGGAGGTTGAAATGGCGCGTTTTGAACAGTTTGGTCTGGCTATCGAGCAGGATCTCTATGATTTTCTGGTGAGCAAGGCCTTGCCGGGGACAGGCGTGGAGCCAGAGGCCTTCTTCCAGCACTTCTCTAGCCTCGTGCATGAGCTTGCGCCGAAGAATCGCGCCCTGCTGGCCAAGCGCGATGCCTTTCAGGTGCAGCTGGACAGCTGGTACAAGCAAAACGGCGCTCCTTCGGATCTTGCGGCTTACGAAGCTTTCCTGCGCGATATCGGCTATCTCCTGCCGGAAGGACCGGATTTTTCCGTGACGACCAGCAATGTCGATGCGGAAATCGCTTCGATTGCCGGGCCGCAGCTTGTCGTGCCTGTGATGAATGCCCGTTATGCCCTGAACGCCGCCAATGCGCGCTGGGGTTCGCTTTACGACGCACTCTACGGCACGGATGCGATCTCCGAGGCTGACGGTGCCGAAAAGGGCAGGGGGTATAATCCCAAACGCGGTGAAAAGGTCATTGCCTGGGCGCGGGCGTTCCTGGATCAATCCGTGCCACTGGCGGGTGGCCGCTGGGCAGATGTGGCTGGGCTTGCGCTTGCCGATGGCTATCTCGATGTGACGCTGACCTCCGGCGACGCGACCGGGTTGATGGACCCTTCGCAATTGGCGGGAACGTTAAGCGAGGACGGCAGCGTGACGTCCTATCTTCTGCGCCGAAACGGCCTGCATGTGGAAATCTGTATTGACGCCCAAGGTGCGATTGGCGCTGCCGATAAGGCGCATATCAACGATATCAGGCTGGAATCGGCGATTACCGCCATCATGGACTGCGAGGATTCGGTTGCCGCCGTCGATGCGGAGGACAAGATCCTGGCCTATTCCAATTGGCTCGGCTTGATGAAGGGCGATCTGGAGGAAGTGGTTACCAAGGGCGATCATGTCTTTACCCGTACGCTCAATCCCGATCTTGAATTCACCGATCCGCAGGGCAAGCCCTTTACCGTCGCGTGCCGGTCGCTGATGTTGATTCGCAATGTCGGGCATCTGATGACCAATCCGGCCATTCTGGATCGCGATGGTGCCGAGGTGCCGGAAGGCATTATGGATGCGATGGTGACCGCGCTGATCGCGCTGCATGATATCGGGCCGAACGGCCGTCGCCAGAACTCCCGCGCCGGTTCGATGTATGTCGTCAAGCCGAAGATGCATGGGCCGGAAGAGGTGGCCTTTGCCGTCGAAATCTTCACCCGTGTCGAACAGGCGCTGGGCATGGAACCCAATACGATCAAAATGGGCATTATGGATGAGGAACGCCGCACGACGGTTAACCTCAAGGAATGCATTCGCGCCGCCAAGGATCGGGTGGTGTTCATCAATACCGGCTTCCTTGACCGCACCGGCGACGAAATCCATACGTCGATGGAGGCCGGGCCGATGATCCGCAAGGGTGACATGAAACAGGCGGCCTGGATTGCGGCTTATGAAAACTGGAACGTCGATATCGGTCTGCAATGCGGCCTGTCCGGCCGTGCGCAGATCGGCAAGGGCATGTGGGCCATGCCGGACCTGATGGCGGCGATGCTGGAACAGAAGATCGCCCATCCGAAAGCCGGCGCCAATACCGCCTGGGTTCCATCGCCGACGGCGGCAACATTGCATGCCACCCATTATCATCAGGTGGATGTCGCGGGCGTCCAGGCCGGGTTGAAAAGCCGGACACGGGCCAAGCTCTCCGATATTCTGTCGGTGCCGGTGGCCTCGCGCCCCAATTGGACGCCGGAAGAAATTCAGCGCGAGCTGGATAACAATGCCCAGGGCATCCTCGGTTATGTGGTGCGCTGGGTCGATCAGGGCGTCGGTTGCTCCAAGGTGCCGGACATCAACAATGTCGGCTTGATGGAAGACCGTGCGACCCTGCGCATTTCCGCCCAGCACATGGCCAATTGGCTGCATCACGGCGTTGTCACCGAGGCTCAGGTTGTCGAAACGTTGAAACGGATGGCAGCCATCGTCGATAAGCAGAATGCTGATGATTCGGCCTATCGCCCCATGGCTACCGATTTCGACAGTTCCATCGCTTTCCAGGCGGCACTTGATCTGGTGTTGAAGGGCAGGGAACAGCCGAACGGCTATACCGAACCGGTTCTGCACCGTCGCCGGCTTGAGTTGAAGGCCACAGCAATTCCAGCAAAAGTGTGAAGCGGTTTTGCGTCCGGAATTGCGCCAGCAAGAAGCCAATTCCAGCAAAAGTGTGAAGCGGTTTTGGCGGTATAGACCTTAGCCAATGATTTTCACGTGAAACAAAAAGCCGCCGGATCGCTCCGGCGGCTTTTTGATGAAGGCTATCGATTGGCTGAAATCAGGACTGCTGAACGATGACCTTGGTGGCCTTGCCCGGCAGGACGCGGCTGTAGAGGTCGATGACATCCTGGTTGATCATGCGGATGCAGCCCGAAGAGGCGGCGGTGCCGATCGAAGCCCATTCCGGTGAACCGTGGATGCGGAACAGCGTATCCTGGCCCTTTTCGTTGAACAGATACATGGCGCGGGCGCCAAGCGGATTGCTGATGCTGGGGCCCATGCCGCCTTCGACATATTTGGCCACTTCCGGCTTGCGCACGGCCATTTCCTTCGGCGGATGCCAGGTTGGCCATTCCTGTTTCCAGGCGACATAGGCCTGACCCTGCCAGGCGAAGCCGTCCTTGCCGACGCCGATGCCGTAGCGGATCGCCTTGCCATTCGGCAGAACGTAATACAGGAAGCGTTCCTTGGTGTTGACGATGATCGTACCGGGCCGCTCTGTCGTGTCGAAAGCAATGATCTGGCGGCGGAACTTCGGATTGACCTTTTGGATCGGAATACCAGGCAGCGCATAGCCGGCATCCGTAACAGGACCATAGGAATCATCGAAGATCTGTGCTGTTTCGACCGAGGCGGGGGCGACAACAGGTGCGGCCTCAGCGGTCTTTTTGCTGTCGGCTTCCGACGTGGTGGAGCAGCCAGTGATGGCGAGGGTGGAGAATAGACCGAGCACGGTCAGTGCATTGCGGATTCGCATGGGAGGCTCATCGACTTTCGGGCGGGAAATGATCTGTGTTACCAGCTTTGATAGTGGTATATTTTTGATTACAGTGGAGTTTGCAAGGGAACAGAAGACCCATGCCGTCTCTGGCCTCGCAAATTGCTGAAGACTGGCTTTTTTGCAACAGACTTGAGGCTGGCAAAGAGAAGATTATGACGATTCTTAGTATTTCCGTTAAGAATACATTAATCGACGGACGGCAGTCGGAGCGGGCCTTAATGATTCGCCGTGGCACGCAATTGCTCCTCGACCAGATGCGCCATGCCGTGCTGCCGGAGCTTTCGCTGGCCAGCGGCCGCCGGGCCGACTTGATCAGCGTCTCGGATAAGGGTGAAATCTGGATTACCGAGATCAAATCCTCGATCGAGGATTTCCGGGTCGACCGCAAATGGCCAGACTATCGCCAGCATTGCGACCGGCTGTTTTTCGCCACGCTGCCCGATGTACCGCAGGAGATTTTTCCATTGGATTGCGGCCTGATCGTTTCAGACGGCTATGGCGCGCATCTGTTGCGCGATGCGCCGGAACACAGGCTTGCCCCCGCCACCCGCAAATCCGTTATGCTGGCCTTTTCGCGTGCGGCGGCCCAGCGGTTGATGCGGGCCGAATGGGATGCCGCCCCGCAATTTCTGCCCTGATGATTTCGGCGCATGCTTGTTACTTAGGTGCGCGCTTGGCCAGAATGCGTTGCAGGGTGCGGCGGTGCATGTTCAGCCGCCTTGCAGTTTCCGAGACATTGCGCTCGCAGGCCTCATAGACCCGCTGGATGTGTTCCCAGCGCACCCGGTCGGCAGACATCGGATTTTCCGGCACATCGGCCTTTTCCCCTGGACGCTGGGTCAGGGCGTTGAAGACATCGTCGGCATCGGCAGGTTTCGACAGATAATCCACCGCGCCCAGTTTGACGGCGGTGACGGCGGTGGCAATATTGCCGTAGCCGGTCAGCACGATAATCCGCGTGTCGGTTCGGCTTTCGCGAATGGCCTGGATCACATCAAGACCATTGCCATCGCCAAGCCGCAGGTCGACCACGGCATATTTCGGTGCTGCGGTCTTGGCCTTGGCAATGCCTTCGGCCACGGAGGAGGCAATATCCACTTTAAAGCCGCGGGTTTCCATGGCGCGGGCCAGCCGTCGCAGAAAGGGCTGGTCGTCATCGACTATCAACAAGGTGGCGTCCGGGCCGAGATCGGCAGCGCCGTCTTCGTGGGTGATCGGCATATCCTGGGTCATGTTCTCTTAATCCCTAGAGCATTTCCAGGAAAAGTGGAAACCGGTTTTCCGTCCGGAAATGCGTAAAAACGACGAGCTAGAGCGTTGCTGCGATTCCATGAAGAGCAGAGACACTCTAGTGTCTGCAGCGTTATTGCGCACTCGCCTCTGTCGGTAAAGTCACTTTGTCGGTGTTTCCATTTCCCGGCGCGGCCAGCGCACTGTTACCCGTGCCCCCGGGTTGGAAACGCCCCGGTTTTCAAAGGTCAGGACAGCCCCGGAACGTTCCAGCAAGGTCTTGGCAATGAACAGGCCCAGCCCAAGCCCGCCCGCCCGCGCATCGCTTTTGCGGCTGGTGACATAAGGCTCGCCGATTCTCAGCAGGATATCGGGCGCAAAGCCTTCTCCATCGTCCTCGATCATGATCGTCACATGACGGTTGTCATGCTCTACCGTGATGGTGACCTGATCCCGAGCATAGTCCAGGGCGTTCTCGATCAGGTTGCCAAGTCCGTAGAGAATGCCGGGATTGCGGTTACCCACCGGCTCGCTGGTGCGGTCCGAAACCTCAACTACCGTCAGCTTGATGCCGAAGTCCCGGTGAGGCGCGATCACTTCCTCAATCAAGGAAGAGAGCGGCAATTGCCGCATATGCGCCTCATCCTCGGCGGACAGGGTGGTCAACCGTTTGAGAATGTCGCGGCAACGTTCGCTCTGGCTGCGCAGCAACTGGACATCCTCGCCAAACCGGGGGTCTTTACCCAATTCCCGTTCCATTTCCTTGGCAACGACGCTGATCGTCGCCAGAGGCGTCCCCAATTCATGGGCCGCTGCCGCCGCCAGTCCATCCAGCTGGGAAAGATGCTTTTCCTTTTGCAGCACCAATTCGGTTGCCGCCAGCGCATCGGCCAGAAGATTGGCTTCCTTGGATACGCGATAGGCATAGAAAGCAGCAAAGGCGGTCATCGACACAATCGAGCACCAGATTGCCGTAAGCATCACAGGGCCGCCGCGATCGATATAGTCGGCATACCAGGGCAGAGGAAAAGGCGTGAAAGCCTGCACCGAAATGCAGACCATCGCCAGGCCCAGCAAGGCCATGGAATGGCGCAGCGGCTGGGAGGCAAAAACCACGATGACCGGTACGCAGATCAGCGGCGCGAAGGGATTGGCCAGTCCACCGGTGATGAACAGCAGCGCACCCATCTGGCAGAGATCCAGCGCCAGAATCGCCAAGGTCCAGATCGGTTCCAGCCTCTGGGTGGACGGAAAGGCCAGTTGCAGCAGGAAATTCACCACTGCCAAGGCACCGATCAAGATGGCGGCGGCCAGTACCGGCATTGGAAATTGCAGAACCAGCGCGACAATTGCCAGGGTGATGGTCTGCCCTGCAACCGCCAGCCAGCGAAGCCGAACCAGCGTTTCAAGCCGCAATCTGCGGCTGGATGTACCAAAATGCATGCGAATATCCGTCTTTGCGCTCATTCACGTTTCCCCCCGCCCGTCCTCCTTCGGGCAAGGTCTATGTACCACGCGGTTTGGCCCGTGTCGTGGGGGCAGCAGCCGCAGGGTCGTCCGGCCAGGGATGGCGGGGATAGCGCCCGCGCATGTCGGCACGCACGTCACTCCACGATCCGGCCCAGAAACCGGGCAGGTCGCGGGTGGTCTGGATTGGCCGATGCGCTGGCGACGTCAGTTCCAGCAGCAGCGGCAACCGTCCGCCGCCAATCGCCGGATGGGTTTTCAGGCCAAACAGCTCCTGAACGCGGATCGTCAGCTTCGGCTCGTCGCCGTCATACTGGATCGGATGGCTCATGCCGGTCGGCGCGGTAAAATGGGTCGGCGCCATCCGGTCCAGATCACGCTGCGCCTCGTAAGGCACCAGCGCCTTCAGCCCGTCGATGATGCCGCCCATGGAAATATCGGCAAGGCTGCGCACACCGGTCTGGAAGGGAATGAACCAGTCCTCAAGCCGATCCAGCAGGGCCTCGTCATGCATATCCGGCCAGGGTGCTCCGAGCGTGCGATGCAGAAAACCGATGCGCTGGCGCAATTGCTCGGCATTCTTGCTGAAATTCAGGCGTTCGAGGCCCAATTGCCGCAAACCCTCAGCCAGTGCCCTGGTGGCGCCTTCGCCACTGGGCCGCCCTAGCGGTGTTTCCTCCAGAATGATCGCACCGATCCGCTTGACCCGCCGCGCCCGGACCTGGCCGCTTGGCGGGTCGAAAAAGCTCTCATCGCCCTGAATGATTGCCGCTGGCAGGCTCTCTTCTATATCGGAAAGGCGGATTTCCGCCGCGCTGAGGATTCGCCCCTGCGCTGCCCGCCCGGTCAGATCGGCAATGACAAGCATATCGCTTGCCGCCAGTCGTTCGGTTTGCGCCAGTTCCGCGCCGCGCCCATTTGCCATGACATATCGCCCGGGTGCGCCCCGTTTCAGCGCGATCCGGTCTGGATAGGCATGTAAAAGCAGCATTCCGGCCAGGGCCGGGGTGGCGGCAGCCTGATGTTTCGGCAGGTCTTTCGTCAACCGATCCGCCAGCTTGCGCGCTGCACCGGCTCGCTCGCCACGGTCCGACCGAAACCGGCGCAGGCGTTCTTCCAGATCGATATCCGTTCCACCCAATCCTTGTTCGGTCAGTAGAACGGCGATTTCGCTGGCTGTTTTGGCCTGTCCCTCTTCTGCGGCGGCAATCACCATGGCGGCAAGCCGCGGCGGCAGGCCAAGGCCGCGCATGATCTTGCCTTTGGCCGTCAAGTGTCCCTGATCATCCAGGGCGCTAAGAGCCAGCAGCAGGTTTCGCGCCTCCTTCAAGGCGGCGGCGGGCGGTTGATCGATAAAGGATAAGGCGGAAGCATCGGTCACGCCCCAATGGGCCATGTCCATCACCAGACCGGATAGATCGCTGGCGAGAATTTCCGGCGGGGTAAAGGCTGGCATCGCCGCCGTTTGACCCGCATGCCAGAGCCGGATGGCGATACCCGGCTCGGTTCGTCCGGCTCGCCCGGCCCGCTGATCGGCGGACGCCCGCGAAACACGGGTGGTTTCCAGTCGCGTGATACCGGTTGAGGGTTCATAGACTGGCAGGCGTTGCAGCCCGCTGTCGATGACGATCCGCACCCCATCGATGGTGATCGAAGTTTCGGCAATCGATGTGGCCAGAACCACTTTGCGGGTTCCGGGGGCGGCGGGTTTGATGGCCTGATCCTGCTCGCCCTGCGAAAGATTGCCGTAAAGCGGCGCAATCAAAGTTGCGGTTGGCACCCGGCCCTCCAGCCGCTCCGCCACGCGGCGGATCTCGGCCTGTCCGGGCAGAAAGGCCAGGATCGACCCGCTTTCATGGGCATGGGCATCGAGAATAGCGCTGGTGACGCTGTCTTCGATCCGCTCGGTGCCGGGCCGGTCGCGGTGACGGATATCGATGGGAAAGCTGCGCCCCGCACTTTCCAGCACCGGTGGGTCCTGCATCAGGCCTGCCACCCGCTGCACATCCAGCGTCGCCGACATGACGATCAGCCGCAAATCGTCGCGCAGGGCCGATTGGCAATCCAATGCCAGCGCGAGACCGAAATCCGCATCCAGTGACCGTTCGTGAAATTCGTCAAACAGCACGGCGGCAATGCCTGACAGTTCGGGATCCTCCAGAATCATCCGGGCAAATACGCCCTCCGTGACCACTTCAATCCGTGTCTTGGCAGAGA
>NZ_CP192696.1:3500000-3859762 GCF_021462805.2 Allorhizobium sp. Av2
AAGTACTCGTGCATGACCGATAGCGAACAAGTACCGTGAGGGAAAGGTGAAAAGCACCCCGACAAGGGGAGTGAAATAGAACCTGAAACCGGATGCCTACAAACAGTAGGAGGGCGAAAGCCTGACTGCGTACCTTTTGTATAATGGGTCAACGACTTAGTGTAACTAGCAAGCTTAAGCCGGTAGGTGTAGGCGCAGCGAAAGCGAGTGTTAATAGCGCGATTGAGTTAGTTGCATTAGACCCGAAACCGAGTGATCTAGCCATGAGCAGGTTGAAGGTTGGGTAACACCAACTGGAGGACCGAACCCGCATCTGTTGCAATAGATTGGGATGACTTGTGGTTAGGGGTGAAAGGCCAATCAAACTCGGAAATAGCTGGTTCTCCGCGAAAACTATTTAGGTAGTGCGTCGATCGAATACCTCAGGGGGTAGAGCACTGGATGGGCTATGGGGACTCACCGTCTTACTGATCCTAACCAAACTCCGAATACCTGAGAGTACTAATCGGCAGACACACGGCGGGTGCTAACGTCCGTCGTGAAGAGGGCAACAACCCTGACCTCCAGCTAAGGTCCCCAAGTCATGGCTAAGTGGGAAAGGATGTGAGGATCCCAAAACAACCAGGATGTTGGCTTAGAAGCAGCCATCATTTAAAGAAAGCGTAACAGCTCACTGGTCTAAATAAGGGTCTTTGCGCCGAAAATGTAACGGGGCTAAAGCCATGCACCGAAGCTGAGGATGTGCAGTAATGCACGTGGTAGCGGAGCGTTCCGTAAGCCTGTGAAGGGACAGTCGTGAGACATCCTGGAGGTATCGGAAGTGCGAATGTTGACATGAGTAACGATAAAGGGGGTGAGAGACCCCCTCGCCGAAAGACCAAGGGTTCCTGCTTAAAGTTAATCTGAGCAGGGTTAGCCGGCCCCTAAGGCGAGGCAGAAATGCGTAGTCGATGGGAACCACGTTAATATTCGTGGGCCTGGTGGTAGTGACGGATCACACAAATTGTACAGTCTTACTGGATTGATTGTGCAGTGGAGTGGTTCCAGGAAATAGCTCCACCGTATAGACCGTACCCGAAACCGACACAGGTGGTCAGGTAGAGTATACCAAGGCGCTTGAGAGAACTATGTTGAAGGAACTCGGCAAATTGCACGCGTAACTTCGGAAGAAGCGTGACCCCTTTTTACGCAAGTGGAGAGGGGTGGCACAGACCAGGGGGTAGCGACTGTTTATCAAAAACACAGGGCTCTGCGAAGTCGCAAGACGACGTATAGGGTCTGACGCCTGCCCGGTGCTGGAAGGTTAAAAGGAGAGGTGCAAGCTTTGAATTGAAGCCCCAGTAAACGGCGGCCGTAACTATAACGGTCCTAAGGTAGCGAAATTCCTTGTCGGGTAAGTTCCGACCTGCACGAATGGCGTAACGACTTCCCCGCTGTCTCCAACATAGACTCAGTGAAATTGAATTCCCCGTGAAGATGCGGGGTTCCTGCGGTCAGACGGAAAGACCCCGTGCACCTTTACTATAGCTTTACACTGGCATTCGTGTCGGCATGTGTAGGATAGGTGGTAGGCTTTGAAGCTTGGACGCCAGTTCGAGTGGAGCCATCCTTGAAATACCACCCTTATCGTCATGGATGTCTAACCGCGGTCCGTTATCCGGATCCGGGACAGTGTATGGTGGGTAGTTTGACTGGGGCGGTCGCCTCCGAAAGAGTAACGGAGGCGCGCGATGGTGGGCTCAGACCGGTCGGAAATCGGTCGTCGAGTGCAATGGCATAAGCCCGCCTGACTGCGAGACTGACAAGTCGAGCAGAGACGAAAGTCGGTCATAGTGATCCGGTGGTCCCGCGTGGAAGGGCCATCGCTCAACGGATAAAAGGTACGCCGGGGATAACAGGCTGATGACCCCCAAGAGTCCATATCGACGGGGTTGTTTGGCACCTC
Organism: Allorhizobium sp. Av2; assembly: GCF_021462805.2. NCBI lineage: Bacteria > Pseudomonadati > Pseudomonadota > Alphaproteobacteria > Hyphomicrobiales > Rhizobiaceae > Allorhizobium > Allorhizobium sp. Av2. The sequence goes on from NZ_CP192696.1 coordinate 3,501,946, forward strand.
GATGTCGGCTCATCGCATCCTGGGGCTGGAGCAGGTCCCAAGGGTTTGGCTGTTCGCCAATTAAAGCGGTACGTGAGCTGGGTTCAGAACGTCGTGAGACAGTTCGGTCCCTATCTGCCGTGGGTGTAGGAATATTGACAGGATCTGTCCCTAGTACGAGAGGACCGGGATGGACATATCTCTGGTGGACCTGTTGTCGTGCCAACGGCATAGCAGGGTAGCTATATATGGAATGGATAACCGCTGAAGGCATCTAAGCGGGAAACCAACCTGAAAACGAGTATTCCCTATCAGAGCCGTGGAAGACGACCACGTTGATAGGACGGGTGTGGAAGCAGGGTAACCTGCGAAGCTTACCGTTACTAATAGCTCGATTGGCTTAATCGTTCTCATTGACCATGCTCATCAAAGCCTTCGGCTTTGATGATGCCATCTGTTTTGTCCTGACGCTGTCGGCTCTTTGAGCCTTCGCTGCGGACGGCCCGCACCATCAGGTGCGACGGCCCTTGGCCTTGCGAGCGGAGCTCGTCACGGCCACGGAAACAAAAAAGACGTGTTCACACAATAAGAAAACGGGCAACGCCCACCAGCTTCTCAATTATGCAAAGCATCAATACGGTTCCGTATCAACGCTTTGGCACCCTTCTGAGCGCAAGCGAAGAAGATGGGTTTGCCAAAGAAAAGGGAACAATGTTGATGCGAGAGCATCAACATTGCCCTTAGCTGACCTGGTGGTCATGGCGGGGCGGCCGCACCCGTTCCCATTCCGAACACGGCCGTGAAACGCCCCTGCGCCAATGGTACTTCGTCTTAAGACGCGGGAGAGTAGGTCGCTGCCAGGTCTGCTAATGGCAATGTTGTAAAGACATCAATCAAATCAATCATCTTCTCTCCAAAAATTCGGCCCTGCCGACAACAAAAAGGGTCGCATAAAGCGACCCTTCTTACGTTGAAAAATACACTAAAATATAACGCGGGGTGGAGCAGCCCGGTAGCTCGTCAGGCTCATAACCTGAAGGCCGCAGGTTCAAATCCTGCCCCCGCAACCAAATAAATCACCGCAATACCATCAAAGCCCCTCAACCGCAGGGGCTTTTTTGCGTTGCTTGGTTTCATATTGGCCAATTGCACAAAGCCAAGGGTATCTTGACCTAACAAAGCCCCCACGCAAATTTAATCATCACGCTCACAAACTCTTCAAATTCCAAAACAAGCCAAAACCTCTCCAATCATAAACCGCCAACTCAAACTCACCTAAAATAATAAAATAAATGCCGAATATCGAAACTGTGTGACCTTGCCCCCAAGTTTTATCCAGTTTTGAGTTCGCTCCGGCGGTTTTGGGTTGCTGTATTTGGTGCGGTAGCGGCGGGTTGCGGTGCGGAGCCATTTCGGCTGCGCAGCACCGCATCACGTCGCGGGTTGATGGTTTGAGCGAACTCGGCAGGAGTCATCCAGCCAAGTCCAGAGTGTGGTCGATGCTCGTTGTAATCGCCTCGCCAATTTGAAAGCTCTGATCGCGCATGGATCAATGACGAGAAGAGGGTTTCATTCAGGAGTTCGTCTCGTAGCCGTCCATTGAAGCTTTCGATAAAAGCGTTCTGGATTGGTTTGCCAGGGGCGATGTAGTGCCATTCCACTTTGGTCCGATCCGCCCAATGCAGGATTGCGTTACTGGTGAACTCACTGCCGTTGTCACTGACGATCATCTTCGGCTTGCCGCGTGCTTCGATGATCCGATCAAACTCACGGGCAACCCGTAGCCCGGAAAGGGACGTATCGGTGACGAGAGCCAGGCATTCCCTTGTGCAGTCATCCACGACCGTCAGAATCCGGAACCTGCGGCCATCAGTGAGTTGATCCGACACGAAGTCCAGCGACCAGCGATCATTGGCAGCCGTCGGGATCAACATCGGCGCTCGGGTGCCTATCGCCCGCTTACGTCCGCCACGCTTGCGCACAGTAAGCCTCTCCTCCCGATAGAGCCGGAAGAGCTTCTTGTGGTTCACAAGGTGGCCCTCGCGTCTGAGCAGCACATGAAGGCGCCGATATCCAAAGCGGCGGCGTTCATGCGCCAGCGCCTTCATTCGCTCGCGAAGATCATGGTCATCGCTGCGCCTGGTTTCATAACGGATCGTCATCCGGCAAAAGCCGATGGCTTTACACGCCCGCCCCTCTCAGCGGTGTAAACACCGCCTGCCGGGCAATGGTTCGCTCATCTGGTGATGATCTATCAGATGTGCGACAGCTTTCCGCTTGGCTGCGGGCGTCACCACTTCTTTCCCAAAAGGTCTTTCAAAGCGGCATTGTCGAGCATGGCGTCTGCCAGTAGCCGTTTCAACTTCGCGTTCTCATCTTCTAGCTTCTTCAGCCTCTTGGCTTCGGATACGTCCATGCCGCCGAACTTGGCCTTCCACTTGTAGATGCTCGCATCACTGACACCGCGCTTGCGGCAAAGCTCCGAGACCGGCGTGCCCGCCTCATGCTCCTTCAGAATGCCGATGATCTGTTCGTCTGTAAAACGGTTGCGCTTCATTCCCTGGTCCTCTCAATGGGCCAGAGCTTACTTCAAAATGGATTATTTAAACGGGGCAAGGTCATCTCGAGAAGCTGAACAGCATTATCCCGTGGCCGGTGTTCGAGAAGCCGCTGGCCAAGGCGCTGAAGCGATCGGATGGATCAAAGGGCGGGCGTCCGCCGTTTCCGGCTGTGCTGATGTTCAAGATCCTTGTGCTCCAGGCGCTCTATAATCTCTCCGACGACCAGGCCGAGTTCGTCATCCAGGACCGGCTTTCGTTTATGCGGTTCCTGGGGCTCGGCCTTTCCGACAAGGTGCCGGACGCCAAGACGATCTGGCTGTTTCGCGAAAGCCTTGTACGAGCCGGTGCCATCGACAATCTGTTTGCACGTTTCGACAAGCATCTCTCGCGGTCCGGGTATCTGGCCAAGGGCGGGCAGATCGTCGATGCGACGATCATCCAGGCACTGAGGCAGCACAACAGCCAGGACGAGAAGCAAGCGATCAAGGCCGGAGAGATACCGCAGGACTGGAAGGAGAAACCCGCCAAACTTGCCCAGAAGGATCGGGATGCGCGTTGGACTGTGAAATATTCCAAAGCAAAGCAGCCGACGGAAATCCCGACATCAGCACCAACGAAGACCCACGACATTGCCATTCCGATGTTCGGTTACAAGAATCATGCGGGCATTGACCGGGCGCATGGCTTCATCCGGTGATGGACGGCGACGAGCGCGAGCGCCCATGACGGCGCTCAGCTCAGGAACGTCGTGACCAAGGACAATACCGCCTCGACGGTCTGGGCCGATAGCGCCTATCGCTCCAAGACCAACGAGGACTGGCTGAAAGACAATGGCCTGAAGTCGGACATCCACCAGCGAAAGCCAGAGGGCAGGCCAATGCCGGAAACGATATCGCGGGCAAACGGGCGACGATCCAAGATCAGGTCCGCTGTCGAGCATGTCTTTGCCAGGCAGAAGGACAAGATGAAGCTCTTCATCCGAACGATTGGGATTGGCAGGGCCAAGGTGAAGATCGGCATGGCCAATATCGCCTACAACATGCTCCGATACGTGTTCCACGAAGGTCGCCGTGTCGCCGCATGACGCTTGCCGCCCCGCAAGGGGCAGGAATGCCGAAATCAACAGTTCAAAAATCGCCGCTAAACGCGACGGTAGGCTCAGATCGCCCCATCACCGCAGGAAATCGGGGTAAATCGAGGTGTCCAGATGGCTTTGGTGGGTGAGTGACCAAGCCATCTGGGATCGTATTGTCAGGGAGAGAGTTCCTCAAGAACGCGGTCTTTGGTCTCCACTGCGAAGAGAGCCGTTACGAGAGCACCAATTAGCAGAATTACCGCGAAAGCCCCGAAAACATATTGGATGCCCATTGAGGTCATCACCCAGCCGACAGCGATCGGGCCAGCCGACGATCCGAGCCGTAGCCAGGCGCTACCTGTGCCCGTGCCGATCGCACGCAGACGTGTCGGGTAGATCTCCGAGGAATAAAGGTACAGCGAAAACGTTACAGTCTGGACAATCGCATACGAAAGTCCCGCGAGAACCAGAACCTGAATTGCTGACGTCGCTCCTAGCCACGCGAGAATGATCAGCGGGATCGGTGCGATCATAAGCGCGCCGGTATACCAGCGTTTACGGCCAACTTTGTCGATGAGCAATGCGCAAATAATCGCCGCGATGACGCCACCGACCGAGGTGATAAAGCCGTAGAGGATACTTGTTTCCAGCGGAAGATTGAATGTCTGGCGATAAAGGGTCGGAAGCCAGGTGATCGTCCCATTGGCCACCATATAAGCGCAGAACCACATCGCCCATATTGATAACGTGCGCTTCAGATAAATGCCCTGAAACAGTTCGCGCCAGTCGGATTTGCGACGCATGGGCGCGGCGACGATTTTTGGTTCAGGCAGTTCGTTGCCGGCGGCCCGGGCGCTGTTCTCCAACTTGGCGACGATACGATCAGCTTCTTCATACCGACCATTGGCAACCAACCAGCGAGGAGATTCATGCAGGAACCAGCGCAGGGGGATCATCAGCATCGCGGGAACCAGGCCGACGGCGAACATGGCTTTCCAACCATAGAGCGGAACCATGAAGTATCCGATCAAGCCTGCGCCCACCAAGCCAAGCAGAAACATGACCTCGTATAATAGAAAGAAACGGCCGCGCCCTTTTGAGCCGATCAGCTCGTTGATATAAGCGCTGGCGACCGGCACTTCACCGCCGGTTCCAATGCCTTGTACGAACCGGAATGCCATCATCATGCCGGCGCCTGCTGCAAACAAGCACGCAATATCCATGCTGACAAAAAGCAGAATGGTGAACAGCAGGACTTTCAAGCGGCCAATCTTTTCAGCCATCCAACCGAAGCAGACCGCGCCAATTAACTGCCCGAGATAGCCCATGGACAGGATCATGCCGGTTTGTCCCGGAGTGAGGTTCCATTCGCGAACCAGAACCGGCATGGCATAGGCGATTGCGATGACGGTGTAGCCGTCAAAGAAGGTTGCAGCGCCGACAATGTTCCGCGCCCAGAAAACCTCGCGGGTGACGGGCAGCCTTTCAAGGCGCGCACTAATTTCAGCTTGCGGGTCAACAAGCGGCGACGCCGCCGTGATCCGTTGTTCAATATTCATGATATCCTCCCTCTGCCTGGCTCATTCTCCCAGCCGGCGTCGAACCTACGCGTTGATCGTCTCGACTTCTGGATTTGGACACAGGATGACCGAGAATCCGGAAGACGCGGCTCTTCACGGTGAGGTGCGCACCAAGCATAGCAGTCGGTGCGGATGCGGTGCATCACTCCCAGATGCGGCCGCAATATCCTCCCCTTGGAATGCCCCCGCCTGATACGAACGATCATTGAAATGACCGTTCGTATTCCTTTGTTGCCAGCAAGGCGAAGATGCGAAAGCATCGTCACGCCTTGGTATGACAAGCGGGGAGTTGCGGACTATTCGGCCGCCATCAGTTGCTCAACGCGACCGATTCCGGCAGCATCGAAGGCCGCAAAGATTTCAGCTTCAGCCTTCTCGCCGAGATTCTTCAGGGGCTCGCGGATTGTGGCGTGCTCCAGAACGCCACGATGGACGAGACCGAGCTTGAGAGCCACGGTGCCCTCCATGTGAGAACCCCGATGGTACACGGCTCGGGTAACCGGAAGGAGTTGCTCGAAAAATTTGCGTGCTTCGGGATAGTTCTGCGCCTTGCCCGCCTTGATCAGGTCGATCAGGAGCTCCGGGGCGATATTTCCGTAACCGACGAGCAGGCCGTCAACATCGAACATCGTCGGCAGCAACCACTCGTCGTGGCAACTCAGGATTTGAAGGTTGGGATTGGCCTTTTTGAGCTCCGGGATCTCAACGTACCAGCGCTTCATGTTGCGCACACCGTTCTTGGTGGCAACGACGCCATCCTGGGTCGCGATTGCAAGCTGGGTGTCCAGGTCATAGGACGCTTTGGTCGCATCCGGATACTGGAAGAGAATGCATTGCAGACCGGATTCCTGCCAGATCGCCTTGTAGCGATCCTGTGGGGCGCCCTTCTGGAAGCCGAACCGGAGCCAACCATGGTTAGGATAAACCAATGCGCCAGTTGCCCCGGCTGCCTTGCACTTCTTGGCTTCTTCCGCTGCGACCCGGGTGCCTTCACCGGTGATACCAGCAATGATCGGAATCCGACCGTCGACGGCCTCTACATAGGTGCGGATGAGCTTCAATCGCTCTTCTTCCGTCAGGAAAGTGCCTTCGCCGGCATGACCAAGAATGACAAGGCTTTTCACGCCGTCCATTCCCGCAAGCCATTTGGCGATGCGGGTATTGGCAGCATAATCAACCTCGCCATCGCGGGTGAAGGCAGTGACTGGTGCCGGGCTGAGCCCTCTCATGTCCATTGGTTGCATCGGGTATCTCCTCCTCAGATAGCCGCCGCCCGCTTTAGCGACCGGCGATAGGATCGTTAATGGGAACGTTCCCAATATCGGTTCTGATTTTACTGGAGTCAATATTTTTTTTAATGCATGGTTGAAACTGCAATTGCGCAGGGCTTCAGCGGAGAATGTGGAATGACTGTAAGGACCGAAGATGCAGGGCGTCTGGGACGCGTGACAATTCTCGATGTCGCGTCGGCTGCCGGTGTCTCAAAATCGACGGTATCGCGCATTCTGGATGAGCGGCTTCCCCGTTCCGATAACGATACGGCGCGTCGCGTCCGCAAGATTGCAGAAGAGCTGGGATATGTGCGGGATATCTCGGCGGCGAGCTTGAGGCGTGGTAGCACAATGACTGTCGGGATCATCGTGCCCCGCTTGACCGATACGGTCATGGCCATGCTTTACGAATCGCTGGCCAAGGCCTGTAGCAGAAGTGGCCGCTTTGCAATTGTCGCGACAACCGATGACAAGCCAAGAGCAGACAGGCTTGCTGCCGAATCACTTTTGAACCGTGGTGTCGATGGGCTCATCCTGTCGACAGCGCGTCTGGATGATGATTTTCCTGACGACCTCATCGCTCGGGGAGTGCCCCATGTCTTCGCACTTCGCACGGCTGGTGCAAGCCTCTGTTCCGTGGGCGATGACAGGTTGGGCGGGTACCTGGCAACACGCCACCTGATAGACCTGGGCCATCGGCATATTGGGGTGATTGCAGGGCCATCTTATGCTTCCAGCTCGGTCGGGCGGGTGGAAGGCTACAAGCAGGCTATGCAAGAAGCAGGACTTCCGGTCTTTCCAGAGGCAATCGTTCCATCGACCTTCGGGATCGACGCCGGCGCGGAAGCCGCAGAATGTCTGATGCGGTTGGAAAATCGTCCGACAGCAATCTTTGCCGTCAACGACAACACGGCTATCGGCGCGCTCTCGGGCCTTTCGCGTCTTGGAATTTCAGTACCCCATGAGGTTTCCGTGGTCGGATATAATGACATTCCGATCGTCAATCATCTCCCCATTCCGCTGACAACGGTCCGGGTTCCCTTCGACCAGATCGCATCGCATGCTTTGGATCTATTGCTGAGTGAGGCGGTCACGGCTGAAGACAGGATACGGATCTCGGCTCCGACGCTTATCCCGCGCAAATCGACGTCGAAGCCGGCGCTGTAGCACGTTATGCCAGCTGCATAATTTTCTCTTTCAACCGATGGAGGGAATGATACGAAGATTCATTGAAAATGACTCTTCGTATCAGTGAGACGGTACGTCGCAGATCGGAATGGGACGGGGTGGAGGTGCGGGATGATCCTGCTTGTATTGAGCGATAATCGGCTCGAGCTTTTCCTTGGGCCAGAATGTCGGGGTGCCAATTTCCTTCAGGCAGGCATTATTCCAATAGGTCTTATTCGCTGACGAGGATCGGCCTGCCGCCAAGTCCCGGGACACTGCGTTGATGTCTCGCGACTCAGGATAGATGTAGAGGGTTGTGGGGTTATCCTTGACCAGCGACAGGACTTGAGGCGCATCGTCGGGCGACCAACTTGTGCAGCCGTCACTGCGACCAGCGGGGTAAGTGACGAGATTACCGCGCGGGACATAGCCATCTCGATTGGCATAGCTGCTCTCAGGCTTTTTCAGCATGCAAATCCCGGAGACCAATGCCGCCGCATGCCCGCCAATAGCCCGCTGGCGGGCATTGGCGGTCTCACCGGTTCCATCGAACTGTACGAAAGAACGCGTCAGGAAAGACTCCTGATTGGCCGAGGTGCGGTAGTAGCCTTTGAAGGACGTCTTGATTTCGCTCGTCATGTAAGCGCCGCCCGCCGTCAGATTTGAATCCAGGGCGTTGCCAAAGTTCTTGGCGCATTCTCGTCCGTTTGAAAAATTGACCACGCCCCCGAGATTGCGCCCGCCGCCATGTCCCGCTGATATAACCCGAAAGGACTGTTCCGCCTCGCAGATGACATAGAAGCGGCCCCCGGAGACGCTATCGGTACGGTCGTTTGGTCGTGTGGCATCCATCGCGAAGTAACACGCGTTCCGGACCTTCCCTTCCGCCACTCTCTCCAGGTAGAGCGCACGCGCCCTCTCCAGGACGACAGGGGCGATCTGCCCGGTTCCTTCTCCCGCATGGTTTTTCAGCCAGTCTGGAAGGTGTGATTGTCCTTCTGACGCCATTGCCAGGGAGGATGCCGATGATAAAGCGAAGACGGAGAAAAGTCTGATGAATTTGAAAAAATTGGGAGTGAATTTCATGCGCATCTTCCTGAAACATCCGTTGCTTTGCGAATCTTACCGAGGCTGAAACCCACTGGCAGGATGCTGTAGCACTCTAAATTTGCTGCATAATCCTCTCCTCAAATCGGGTCAGATTTAAGGAATGATGCAGTCAAGAATGTTCAGGGATTGATGATTGGCAACATGCCTTGCAAATAGCCGGGTTTTGGAAAAACCCGGCTATTAACCTTTGGGGACACTCTCGATTACAGCGTAACGACGATCTTTTCCTTGGCAGCCTTAACTGCCGCATCCGCCAGCTTCAGCGCAATCAAGCCATCTTCAATGGATGGAGACGGTGCCTTTCCGTTTTCAGTAAAGTCAAGGAACGCCGAGATTTCCGCCGCATAAGCCGCCGTGTAGCGGGTCATGAAGAAATCATGCAGCGGCGGGCGGGTGTAGCCGTCCTTGGTGGCGATCTCAATGGAGACCGGGCGCTGATTTTCAGCGGCTACCGAGCCTTCCGAACCATGGACTTCAATGCGCTGGTCATAGCCATAGGTGGCGCGGCGCGAGTTGGAGATAATCGCCTGACGGCCAGACGCCGTGGTCAGCACCAGGCTGGCGCTATCAAAATCGCCCAGTTCGCCAATCTTCGGATCTACCAGCACGGCAGCCGATGCCATGACCGAGGTGATTTCTTCACCCAGCAGGAAGCGGGCAATGTCGAAATCATGAATGGTCATATCGCGGAAGATACCGCCGGAGACCTTGATATAGTCTGGCGGCGGCGCACCGGGGTCGCGGCTGGTGATGGTGACCATTTCGACCTTGCCGATCTTGCCATCATCAATCGCCTTGCGAACCGCCTGAAAATGGGGATCGAAACGACGGTTAAAGCCCAGCATCACCTTGCCGCCGTTGGCACGCACCACCTCGGCGCAGGCTTCTGCCCGCTTCACATCCAGATCAATCGGCTTTTCGCAGAACACGGCCTTGCCAGCGGCGGTGAACCGTTCGATCAGATCGGAATGGGTGTTGGTGGGGGTGCAGATCAGCACAGCATCAATCGATGCATCGGCCTCAATCTCTTCAATGGTCTTGACCGCTGCACCATAGGCATCGGCAATCGCCTTGGCGGCTTCTGGGAAAGCATCCGCAACGGCCACCAATTGGGCGCGCTTGTCTTCGCCAATGGCCTTGGCATGCACCTTGCCGATACGGCCTGCGCCCAGAAGGGCCAGTTTCTTTACCATCGTTCTTCTCCTCCCTGGCCTGCACCCGATGGGGCGCAAAGCACATGACACGTTAAAATCTCAAACCAAACGACACGAACCATGACAATCGCCAGCTCTTGCGTCACTCCTCGTTTGGAATATACGTTCTATTTTGCTAGATTGGGATCGTGTTTATGTCAAGGCAGGCTGTGATGCCGCCTCGACAGGTTTCACGCCATTACCACCCCCGTGCCAACACTTGAGGCCCTATATCCGCCATGTCAGAAACAATGATGTCAGACACAATGCCGCAGGGCATCGATACCGACAGCATCAAAGCCCCCGACAGCGTCAAGGCGTTTGAAGAGCGGCTGATGCAGGTCTCGGACACGCTGCCCAAGCGGCTCAAGCAATGCGCGGACTATGTGGCCGCCAATAAGGACCGCATTGCCGTCTCGACTGTGGCCGAAATGGCGGAAGGGGCAGGCGTGCAGCCCTCTGCCTTTATGCGCTTTTGCCAAATATTTGGTTTTTCTGGATTTTCCGAGATGCAAAAGCTGTTTCGGGATTCCTTCGTCGGTGGCTGGCCGGATTATTCCACCCGCCTGCATCATTTGCGGGAAACAGCATCTGGCAGCCCATCGGCGCTTTTGGCAGAGTTTGTCGAGGCGGGGCGCGTATCGCTGGAAGGATTGCTGCAAACGGTCGATCCGCAACTGCTGGAAAAGGCCGTGGCCTGCCTCGGCACGGCTGGAATGATCCATATTGTCGGCCTGCGCCGCTCCTTTCCGGTGGCAAGCTATATTGCCTATGCTTTTGAAAAAATGGCAGTTCCAGCCATGTTGCACAGTGGCGTTGGCAAGCTGGAAAGCCAGCATGCCATCCGCGAGGGCGATGTGGTGCTGGCCATTACCTTTGCGCCCTATTCGACCGAGACGCTGGATCTGGTTGAGCAGGTCTCAGCGCGAGGTATTTCTGTGGTGGCGATTACCGATACTGTGGTCAATCCGCTTCGCAAACTGGGGGCAATAACCCTCTCAGTCGCCGAGGTGGATTTTGGGGCGTTTCGCTCACTCTCTGCCACGCTCTGTCTGGCCATTGCGCTCTCGGTTGCGGTGGGAACGGCCCGACAACAGGACTGAACATTTGTGTTGATGGGCTCAGAAATAGAATATATAGTCCATTTTTAAGCGATAATAGAATGACCTTCCGGGAGTGAGGTCATTGACGGCAGGAGAAACAAGCCCTGCCGCGTCCAAGGAGGAAAGCGTGCCAAAACTTGACCTGATCACCATCGGCCGTTCGTCCGTTGATCTCTACGGCGCGCAAGTGGGTGGCCGTTTGGAAGATATGGCCTCCTTTAACAAATATATCGGCGGCTCCCCCACCAATATTGCCGCAGGCACGGCCCGGTTGGGTTTGAAATCCGCGCTGATCACTCGCGTGGGCGATGAGCATATGGGTCGCTTTATCCGCGAACAATTGGTGCGCGAAGGCGTGGATGTGCGGGGCGTCAAGACGGACCCCAAGCGGCTGACGGCGCTGGTTTTGCTCGGCATTCGCGATGAGCACCAGTTTCCGCTGATTTTCTACAGAGAAAACTGCGCCGACATGGCGCTGTGCGAGGATGATATTGATCCCGCCTTTGTGGCCGAGTCCGGTTGTGTGTGCGTCACGGGTACGCATCTGTCGCATCCCAATACCGAAGCTGCGGTGCTGAAGGCGCTGCGATTGGCGCGGGAAAATGGCGCAAAAACCGCGCTGGATATTGATTACCGTCCCAACCTTTGGGGTTTGGCGGGTCATGGCGATGGCGAAAGCCGGTTTATCGAGTCGCAAGCCGTCACCGCCAAACTCCAATCAACCCTGCATTGGTTTGATCTGATTGTCGGCACGGAAGAAGAATTCCACATCGCGGGCGGCTCTACCAACACGGTGGAAGCGCTGCGGGCGGTGCGGAACGTGTCTGGGGCAACATTGGTGTGCAAGCGCGGTGCCTTGGGCGCTGTGGTGTTTGATGGCGCAATTCCAGATAGCCTTGACGATGGCCAGACTGGCGAAGGCTTCCCCATTGAGGTCTTCAATGTGCTGGGCGCTGGCGATGGCTTCATGTCTGGCCTGCTGAAAGGCTGGTTGACGGGCAAGGATTGGCCGACGGCCTTGAAATATGCCAATGCCTGCGGTGCCTTTGCCGTCTCGCGCCACGGCTGCACGCCCGCCTATCCCAGCCTTGAAGAGCTGGATTATTTCTTCAAAACCGGCATTCGCAACAAAGCGCTCCGCAAGGATGCGGCGCTGGAGCAGGTGCATTGGTCCACCAACCGTGATGGTGAATGGCCGCAGATGCGGGTGTTTGCCTTCGATCACCGTATGCAGCTGGAAGCCATGTGTGATGAGGCGGGTGTATCCCATGAGCGGATCGGTGCTTTCAAGCAGCTTTGCCTCAAAGCGGCGCAGCAGGTGGCCAATGGTCAGCCCGGTTATGGCATTTTGTGTGATAGCCGTTTGGGCCGTGATGCGCTCTATCAGGCCTCCGGGTCTGGTCTTTGGATTGGCCGCCCCGTGGAATGGCCGGGCTCGCGCCCGCTGACATTGGAGCCGGAACTGGGCGAAGATTTTGGTGGCCTCACCGAATGGCCGGTGGAAAATGTGGTCAAGGTTCTGTGCTTCTACCATCCCGATGATGATGCGGCTTTGAAGGAACAACAAGAAAATACGGTAAAACGTCTTTTCACGGCTGCACGGCGTAACCGGCTTGAAATGCTGTTGGAGATTATCCCCTCCAAGGTTGGCCCCACCGATGATGATACTGCCGCCACCATCATCCAGCGCTTCTACGACATTGGCGTCTACCCCGATTGGTGGAAGCTAGAGCCGATGAAAACGACAGGTGCTTGGGCGAAGGCGGTTGATGCCATTTCCCGCAACGATCCCTATACGCGGGGCATTGTTGTTCTGGGTCTGGATGCGCCCGCTGCCGAGCTTGAGGAGAGCTTTAAAACCGCAGCCAGCTTTGATCTGGTCAAGGGCTTTGCCGTTGGCCGCACCATTTTTGGCGATGCGGCCCGCAAGTGGTTAGCTGGCACACTATCGGATGACGATGCGATTGCGGACATGGTGGGTAAATACACATCGCTGTGTCAGGTATGGGATCGGGCGCGTTCAAACGCTTGAGCCTTTAGAATTTCAGGGAGAGAGACAATGACTACCGCTGGGAAAACGGTGCGATTGACAGCCGCTCAGGCTCTGGTGCGCTACCTTGCCAATCAGATGACGCCGGAAGGCGTGCCGTTTATTGCTGGCGTCTGGGCCATTTTTGGCCATGGCAATGTTGCGGGTCTGGGCGAGGCCTTGCAGGGGGCGAAAGATAGCGTCACCACATGGCGCGGCCAGAATGAGCAATCCATGGCCCACGCGGCCATTGCCTATGCCAAACAGCTTGGCCGCCGCCGCGCTATGGCTGTTACCTCCTCCATTGGTCCCGGTGCGCTGAACATGGTCACGGCTGCGGCCTTGGCGCATGTTAACCGCCTGCCGGTTCTGCTTCTGCCCGGTGATGTCTTTGCCAATCGCGGACCTGATCCGGTGTTGCAGCAGGTGGAAGATTTCAATGATGGCGTCATGTCGGCCAATGATTGCTTCCGCCCCGTCAGCCGCTATTTCGACCGTATTTCCCGGCCTGAACATCTGTTGACCGCGCTTCCCCGCGCCTTTCGCACCATGACTGACCCCGCCGATTGCGGCCCGGTAACGCTGGCCTTTTGTCAGGATACACAGGCCGAGGCCTATGATTATCCTGAAAGCTTCTTTGCGCCAAAAATCTGGCACATCCGCCGTCCGCAGCCCGATGCGTTTGAGCTGGAAACGGCGATTGCCGCCATCAAATCCGCCAAAAGCCCGGTGATTGTTGCTGGCGGTGGCGTGCATTTTTCCGGGGCCACCCAAACCTTGCTGGATTTTGCGACAAAGCATCAGATTCCAGTGGTGGAAACCCAGGCCGGAAAATCGGCCCTGCCATGGGATGACGCGCTGAATTTCGGACCCGTCGGCGTGACGGGTGCAGCCAGTGCCAACACGATTTGCGAGGGGGCGGATCTTGTGATCGGTGTTGGCACCCGCTTTCAGGATTTTACCACCGGATCGTGGGCGCTGTTCAAGAACCCCAACCGCAAGATTCTGGCTCTCAATGTTCAGCCCTACGATAGCGCCAAGCATGATGCCCTGCCGCTGGTGGCCGATGCGAAAATTGGTCTGGAACTGATCTCCTCTGCTTTGGGGGATCATCGCTTTTCCACGCCGGATGCAGGCCTCAAAGCCGATTGGTTCGCAAAGGCCGATGCAGTCACGGCACCGCCGAAGGATGGCAACAGCCTGCCAACAGACATGCAGGTGATTGGGGCCGTGCAACGCGCCTCGCGTGACAATACGGTGGTGATGTGTGCCGCTGGCACTATGCCGGGCGAGTTGCACCAGCTTTGGAAATCCAAACTGCCGCTGTCCTACCATATGGAATATGGCTTCTCCTGCATGGGCTATGAGATTGCCGGCGGCATGGGCATCAAGATGGCCGAGCCGGAGCGTGACGTGATCGTCATGGTCGGCGACGGCTCTTACATGATGATGAATTCCGAGCTGGTCACCGCCTGCGCTTTGGGCGTGAAAATCACCGTTGTCATCACCGATAACCGGGGCTACGGCTGCATCAACCGCCTGCAAATGGGCACCGGCGGGGCGGAGTTTAACAATCTCTACGCCCACACCTCGCATATCCACGCGCCGCAAATCGATTTTGCCGCCCACGCCGCATCCATGGGTGCCGATTCAAGCAAAGTAACCACCATTGCCGAGCTTGAAACCGCTTTGGCCAGTGCCCGCGAGGCGACACGACCCACCGTGATTGTCATTGACACCGATCCTTACCCAACGCCTGAAGCTGGCGGGTACTGGTGGGATGTGGCGGTGCCAGAAGTATCAGACCGCAATGAAGTGCAACAGGCTCGCGCCCACTACGTGGCAGCGCTGAAGGAAAGACAGTAAGATGATTCTCTACGGAACCAACCCGATTGCCTGGTCCAATGACGACGACCGCACGCTGGGTGCCCATATCAGCCTCGACCAATGCCTCGATGAAACCGCCAAAATCGGCTTCGACGGCATTGAAAAGGGCCATAAATTCCCGCAGGAACCAGCGGCCCTGAAGGCTGTGTTGGAGCCACGCGGCCTTCGCTACGTCTCCGGCTGGCATTCGCTGAACCTGCTGACAAATTCGATTGAGGACGAAAAGGCAGCGATGCAGCCTGCCCTCGATCTGTTGAAGGCCATGGGCAGCAAGGTGATCATTGTCTGCGAAACATCGAATGCTATCCATGGTGATGACGGCAAGCCGGTGAATGATCGCCCGAAACTGGCTGATAGTGAGTGGGCCAGCTTTGGCGCAGGCGTGGAAGCATTGGCTGAATTTGCGGCGGCGCAAGGCATTGCTCTGGTTTACCACCACCACATGGGCACGATTGTCGAGAGCGAAGAAGAAATCGACAAGCTGATGGCCAACACTGGCCCGCATGCCAAGCTGTTGCTGGATACCGGCCATTGCCTGTTTGGCGGCGGCAACCCGGAGCGCGTGGCAACCCACTATATGGGCCGCGTGGGTCATATCCACGCCAAGAACATCCGCCCGGTGATTGCAAAGCAAGTGCGCGATGAAAAGCTCTCCTTCCTTGAAGGCGTGCGCCGTGGTGTGTTCACAGTGCCGGGCGACAGTGAGGGCGGTGTCAATTTTCCGCCGGTGCTGAAAATTGCAGGCGAACATGGCTATGAAGGCTGGTTGGTGATTGAGGCCGAGCAGGACCCGGATGTGCGCAATCCCTATGATTACCAGAGCCTTGGGCTTGCTTCGCTGAAGGCGATGGCTAAGGCTGCGGGGTTGGATAAGGCGGCTTAATCGGTCGGAGCGAGGGGGTTAAGCAAGCACCGACCTATGCTATATCCCTCCCACCACAGCCTCCAACGGGAAGGGGCCAGCCCTGACCCGAACACACAAGGTAAGCCAATGCAATTTCTCGATCCCCACCACCCGTTTTTTAAGCCGCTCTGGGTGCGCATTCTGGTCGTGCTGGTGCCGCTGGTCTGGGCGGGGGTCGAGCTTTATAATGGGTCTCAAACCTGGGCGATGATTTCGCTGGCGCTTGGGTTTTACGCCGGTCTGCAACTGTTCTGGGTGTTTTACAAAACGCCGGGGAAGGGAGATGAAAAATGACCAACCTATTGCGCAAGCCCGTGGCCGCCATTGGCAAAGTGCATGACATCACCCCGGAAAGCGCCAATTGGGGCTATGTCGGCTTTGGCCTTTATAAGCTGAAAGCAGGCGAAAAGGCCGCTGAACAGACGGGCGAGACGGAAGTGATTCTGGTGCTGGTCGAGGGCAAAGCCGAGATTTCGGCTGCGGGCAAAAGCTTCGGCGAGCTTGGCGACCGCATGAATGTGTTTGAGAAAAAGCCGCCCCATTGCGTCTACATCCCGGCTGGCAGCGAGTGGAGCGCCATCGCCACCACGGATGTAACGCTGGCCGTCTGCACCGCGCCCGCAAAACCGGGCCGCGAGGCACAGGTGATTGGCCCGGCAGGCGTGGTCCTCACGGAGCGCGGCAAGGGAGCTAACACCCGCTATATCTTCCCCATTGCCATGGAAGAGCGCGATGTGGCCGATAGTCTGCTGGTGACAGAAGTGTTTACCCCGCAGGGCCACTGGTCATCCTACCCGCCGCATCGGCATGATGAGGATAATTTCCCGGATATGACCTATCTGGAAGAGACCTATTATCATCGTTTGAATCCGGCTCAAGGCTTTGGCTTCCAGCGCGTCTTTACCGAAGACGGCACGCTGGATGAAACCATGGCCGTCTCTGATGGCGATGTGGTGCTGGTGCCCAAGGGCCACCATCCATGCGGTGCCCCTTATGGCTATGAGATGTATTATCTCAACGTCATGGCCGGACCGCTGCGCAAATGGCGCTTCCAGAACCACCCCGACCATGACTGGATTTTCAAACGCGACAATCCGCCAAAAGCTTAATGGTCCCTTCCCCAAAACCTCCACCAGGGGCGGGGAGGTTTGAAAGATGTTTCCCTGTATCCGGTGCCCGCAATATGGTGTTGATAGGCACCGGTTGGAAAACGCTTGTTTGCCTCGATCATAGGGAACGGTGAGTTTCTGGAGAGAAGAATATTGTCTATTAAAAAGGATAATAGTGCTGCATCATACGCGCCATTGTCTTTTTGACAGACAGCCTCGTCAACATAAGCATTTTTGACATTAAACGTGTTTGATCTTTCAGAAAAATCCACGCGATATACCGCCGCCCCCGTCCAACTCCGATGGAGAAATAGTGAGTGAGCGGCGAAGAAAATAACCCACTTATCCTCCATGGAATTTGGAATGAAACCCTTCTTGATCGTTTCATATTCCGCCAGTGAAAATCGTGCGGTGTAGGGAATCGGCTTCAATTTGCCAAACGGTTGAATGTCCCATTGGTCAAAAGACTCCAGCATTTGCCACCTCAGATTACAGGGATTGCCCGATTCGGGCTGTCCCCTTCTGGCCATTGTCGCGGATCCAGTTGAGGCTTTTATCGCCGGTTTTATAGAGCTCGAAACACATCGGCGTGCCTTTATACCAGGTGGTAAAGCGCTGGCAGAGGCGGTCGCCATTGATCCACCATTTGCCGGTATCATTGGGCTTCACGAAGCGGCCAAGACCCAGAGCTTCCCCCGAGCCATCAACGACCCCACTTGTGCGATAATTCAGCGGAAACTCCCCGCCCATCGGCGTGGCGAGATAGATGCGCTTGCCGATGATGTCGCTTTTGATGTCGGTGGAGGTATATCGGCTTTCATTGGCGGCCTGCGCGGTGCCGGTAGCACACGCAACCAGGGCGATACTGATCAATAAACGTCGAAACGACATGATTCCAAGTCCTCCTGTGATCCATCGTTCTGAGTAGAATCGTAGAGGTGTTACGCAGCCCGTCAGCATTCGGATGACTGGCAGCACAATAAATGTCGCAAAAAGGTGGAAAATGCGTCGCTTTACATCAATGACATCGCTTCGCCCAAGCTATAGCGCACTCGTTATCGGCGCATCCGGCGGTATCGGTTCAGCCCTTTGCGCGATATTGGGGTCGGATAGTGCCTGTCGGGAGGTGGTGACGCTATCGCGCCGAGAGAACGGCTTCGACCTGATGGAGGAGGCGAGCATCGCCGCCTGTGCGGAGCGCCTGGCTGGTCAGCAACACAGCTTCGATTTGATCGTTTGTGCAACGGGCGCTTTGACTATTAACGGCGTTGGGCCAGAAAAAGCCATCAAAGCCGTAACTTCTGAAGCGATGGCGGCCCAATTTGCGCTGAATGCCATTGGTCCAGCGCTGGTGCTCAAATATTTCACGCCGCTTCTGGCGAAAAACAGCCGGTCGCTGATGGGTTTTCTGTCGGCTCGGGTCGGTTCGATTGGCGATAATCGACTTGGTGGCTGGATTTCCTATCGGGCATCCAAGGCGGCTCTCAACCAGATCGTTCATACCAGCGCTATCGAAATCGCCCGATCACGACCGCAATCCGTCATTGTCAGCCTGCATCCCGGCAGTGTCGATACCGGACTTTCTGCTAATTTCGCCGTGGGTCATGAGCGGTTTGCCCCGGATCACAGCGCAGGCCTATTGCTATCCGTGCTCGACACGCTCCCGCCCGCCCAGACAGGCGGCTTTTTCGCCTATGACGGTTCCGTGATCGAGTGGTAGCAACCAATCCGGAAGCCCGTTTGGCGCGTAGTTCAAGTATTGATAGCAATGAACCGGAGATTTGATCATGTCGGGACTGAAATCTGCACTTGCGGGTCTGGGCGTCGGACTATTTGCATCTATAAGCCCAGCAGTGGCGGCTGATTTTACCTTCGAGGACTATTTCGTCGGCAAGACCGTGGCCGAGGGACACTTCGCCGCCATCAATGGTGTCAGTCGCAAGTTCACCGTCGATCTCACTGGCAAATGGGATGGTCATATTCTGACACTGCGGGAGGATTTTCGCTTCGAGGATGGCACGCGCGACCGCAAAACCTGGCAGTTCGTCAAAACAGGGCCGACGACCTATACCGGAACCCGCGAGGATGTGGTGGGCAATGCGCTGGTGCGGCTGAGCGGCGATACCGCTCGTTTCAACTATCTCGTCTATCTCTCGCCCGAGACCCAGTCCAACAAGGTCAGGTTCTACGACAAAATGGTGTTGAAGCCGGATGGTACCGTGCTCAACACCGCCTGGGTTACGAAATTTGGCTTTCCGGTCGCCAAGACCACCGTTTCCTTCCATAAGGCCGGCAATGCCACCAAGACAAAGGCACAAAAGCGCCAGGAGATTGCACCGTGATGGTCATGTCATCCTCGTCGCGCGCCAGGGTTGCCTGGATCACCGGCGCCAGTTCCGGCATTGGGCGCGCGCTTGCGCTGAAATTGGCGCGTCAAGGCTATATCGTCGGCGTCAGTGCTAGGCGGACCGAGGATCTGCTGGCGCTGGCGGCTGAAAATCCAGATCGAATTCATGCTTTTCCGCTGGATATTACCGACGGAAACGCGGTGAAACAGGTGGTGGCCGACATTGAAGCCAGGCTTGGCCCGATCGACATGGCGGTGTTTTCCGCAGGCTCCTATATCCGCGAAAATGCAGTGCGTTTCGAGGCCGAGCAGTTGCGCAGGATGGTCGATCTCAATCTGGTCGGCACCGGCCATTGCCTGGAAGCGGTGATTGCCGTGATGGTCGCTCGCGGCAAAGGCCGGATAGGCCTTGTCGGTTCGGTCTCCGGCTATAGCGGCCTGCCGGGCGGCGGCATTTACGGGGCAACCAAATCAGCGATGATCACCCTGGCCGAGGCCTTGCGTCCGGCTCTTGCCGAAAAAGGCGTGGCGATCAGCATTATCAATCCGGGCTTTGTCAAAACCCCGCTGACCGACAAGAATGACTTCCCCATGCCCTTCCTGGTGACGGCTGAGCAGGCTGCCGATCACATTGAAAAGGGAATGGAGGCCGGAAAATTTGAAATCGCCTTTCCCTGGCAAATGGTGGTGTCACTCAAGCTGTTGAGGCTTTTGCCTTATCCGCTGTATTTCGCGTTGACGCGCAAAATGCTGCGGAAAAGCTGAAATATTTGAGAGTGTTGTAACGTCAAAAGGGGGCCTTCGCCCCCTTTTTGATTGATGATCGAACGTTTATTTTTCAAGCTCGAACTGCACCACATCAAGCCGTCCGGTTCGAAAGCCTGCCGCGCAGTAATGCAGATAATAGCGCCACATGCGGAAGAAGCGCTCGTCAAACCCCAGCGGTGCAATTTTGGACCAATGGGCGGTAAAGCTCTTGTCCCAGGTGAGCAGAGTGCGCTCATAATCCAGACCAAAGCGGAAAGTATCGCAGGTTTTCAATCCCGATTTTTGCGCCGATGCTTGGAATCGCTCGACCGAGGGCAACATGCCACCTGGAAAAATATAGGTCTGGATGAAATCCGCTTCGCGCTGATATTGCTCGAAACGGCTCTCATCCAGGGTGATGACCTGAACCACGGCCTTCCCGCCGTCTACCAGCAGATCGCGCACCCGGTTGAAATAGACCGGCCAGTTTTCCTCACCGACTGCCTCGAACATTTCGATGGAAACGATCTTGGTGAACCGGCCCTGCACATCCCGGTAATCTTCCAGCCGGATATCGCAGCGCTCGGCATATCCCGCTGCCTGCATCCGCTGGCGCGCATAGGCGGCCTGTTCGGTGGAAAGTGTCAGGCCCGTTACCTGGCACCCGCTGGCGCGGATGGCATGTTCGGCAAAGCCGCCCCAGCCGCAGCCGATTTCCAACACGTGATCTTCCGGCCCCAGCGCCAATTGTTCCACGATACGCTGGTATTTGGCGGACTGCGCTTCGCCAAGCGATTGATGGGCATGGGTATAGAGCGCCGATGAATAGGTCATCGTCTCATCCAGCCAATGGCGATAGAAGGCGTTGCCGAGATCGTAGTGGAAGGCGATGTTGCGCCGGCTTCCGGCCTTGGAATTGCGCCTCAGCTTATGGCGCAGCAGGGCCAGCTTGCCCAGCAGTGCGGAGGGTGACATCAGCCCGTGCCAATTGCCTTCATTGGCAATGGCAAGCTCCAAAAATCCGGCAATATCGGGACTGTCCCAGTCGCCGTCCATATAGGACCTCGAAAAGCCGAGCGTTCCCCCCGACATCACCCGCCAGACCGGACGGGCGTTGTTTAGCTTCAGGACGGCAGAGGGTCCGGCTTCACGACCGGTGACGTGGTGTTCCTTGCCGTCAGGAAACAGCAGCGTCAGATGGCCATGGGTCAGGCGGCCCGCCCAGCCGCACAGCACCCTTTGCCACAGCGGCGCGGAGGTGAGAGAAAGTGTCGCGGTTTGCTGGTCGGCATGGGTCATGACGGGCTCCTTGCGTTTGCAGCCTCAGGCGGAATGATGGAACTGGCGACCGGGTTCTGCGCCTTGCGATGCCGATGCAATGGCACGCCTTTCGCCCAGAGTTTAAGCGCTTCCCAATGGATGGCGCCCATGACTTTCAGCGTCATCAGCGGATAACGCACCAGAACCTTTGCCAGGGCCCGGTCATCAAGGGTGCGGCGCTTTCCGCAAAACGACGCATAGAGCAATAGCCCCTGTTCGTCGGCTTCGTTGATGGCGACTGTCACCGTTTCGCCCGGTGGCACGATTTTGAACCGGTAGAGGCATTCCATCGGCATGAAGGGCGAGACATACATCTGCTTGGCGCAGGCGTGGCGGATCGAGCCATCCTCTTCCACGCTAGCCGGAATGACATAAGTGTGCCGCTCGTGAAAGGTATTTTCAACCTCGTAAAGCAGGGCCAGCAGGTCGCCGGACGGCCCATAGCAATAATAAAGCGTCAAGGGATTGAAAACATAGCCGAACATGCGCGGATAGCAGAGCATGCTCACTTTCATGCCCTCGGTGTTAAGGCCGGCCTGCTCGACATGGTTGGCAACCCACGTCTTCAAACCTCCCGGAATGCCCAGGCCATGATCGCGGTCGTCAATTCTCAAGATGGCGCGGCGGTTATATCCCAGAAGCCAAAGCGACTTGTCTATATCAGGCAGTTCATCGAGATCGACCAGCAGGCAGAAGACCTGATATCGCAGACTATGCTTTTTAGGCCGGTGGCGTTGATGCACAACCGCACCGGTGAAAATTGCCGATGACCAGCTCATTGTGCAGCCGCCAGCACCGATTCGACAAAAATCCGGCCTGATTGGTTTTCCACCGACCACGGACGGGCAATTCCAGACAATTGTTCGGCAACAGCCAGGCCGGACTGAAGGCCGTCCTCGTGGAAGCCACTGCCGAAATGCGCACCGCAGAACCAGGTCCTGTTGCGCCCCTGCAATTGCCAGAGCTGGCGCTGGGCGGCGATTGCCTTGGCATCGAAAAGCGGATGGGTGTAGTTGAAGACCTGATGCACCTTGGACTCGTCGATGTCGCGCGAAGGATTGAGCGTTACGAACAGCGGAAGCGAGGCGTCGAGGCCCTGTAACCGGTTCATCCAATAGGTTACGCACAGCGGCCCTTCGCCAGCCTTGCGCTCTTCGCCGATATAATTCCAGCTCGCCCAGACCTGCTTGCGTTTTGGCATCAGTTTGGTGTCGGAATGCAGAACAGCAACATTCTTGGTGTAATCGAAGCAGCCAAGCAGCGCCCGTTCCAACCCTTGCGCATCGTCCAACAGTGCCAGTGCTTCATCCGCATGGGTGGCGACAACAACCTGATCGAAACGATCCTGATAGCCGCTTTGCGTGACGATCTTCACCCCCAGCGCACTGCGTATAATAGCCTTGACCGGATCGTTGGCCCGGAAATCGGCATTGGTCGCCTGCTTGATGCGCAGGACATATTCACGGCTGCCCCCCGTTACCGTGCGCCATTGCGGCCTGTTCTTCAACGTGACCAGACCGTGATTGATGAAGAACCGGACAAAGGCGTTCAGCGGATAGGCCCGCATGTCGGCAGCCGTTGTTGACCAGATCGCAGCGCCCATAGGTAGCAGGTGATCCTCGATAAACGCATTGTTATAGGCTTCCAGATCGAGATAATCGCCAAGCGTTGCCGCTGTCAGGTCTTGGCGCTCGAGCAGCAAAGGCGCTTCCCGGTAAAAGCGCATTATGTCAGCCACCATGCGCCAGAAGCGCGGGCGAAGCACGTTGCTGCGCTGACCGAGCAAACCCGCCAGCCCGCAGCCGGAATATTCGAAACGGCCCGCATCCAGCGAGGCTGCAAAGGACATGTCGGAGGCTTGGTTTGGCACGCCGAGATGATCGAACAGGGCAACGAGATTTGGATAATTTCGGTCGTTATAGACGATGAACCCGGTATCAACAGCCACAGGTCCGTTTGGTCCTGCGACGTTGACGGTATTGGCGTGACCACCGAAGCGGTTTTCAGCCTCAAACACCGTGACATCGAAACCCTTGGACAAAAGCCATGCGCAGGACAGACCGGAAATCCCCGATCCCACAACTGCAATGCGCTTTGTGCCTGTGGTCAATCCGCTGTCTAATCCGATCTTCATAAGAGCGGTCGCCTCCCGGTTGTTCGTTTACAGTATTTACGAACGCTAGCGGAGGCTGGATTGCCATGAGCGGATTTTTTTTCAGGCAGTGATCCAGCTTTCGCGACAAGGCGTAGAAAGCGCCATGACAATAATCATTTCCCAAGCGGCTCTGGAATGCCACAATAGAAGAGTGACGGCCCCGCGCCTTTTCAGACGCAGCCGGTTGGGTGGGAGATCCGTGCCTTCTGGCGCAAACGGGATGATTATGAAGGCTGAAACCGAAGACATGTCTTCCATGCTCGCAGCAGTTGCTCGCGAACGGGATGTGGAAGCATTCGAAACGTTGTTCCGCCATTACGGTCCGCGCGTAAAGGCTTATATGGCTCGTCAGGCGCGTGACCAGCAGGCGGCAGAGGAATTGATGCAGGAAACCATGATGGTGGTCTGGAACAAGGCCGCGTTATTCGATCCGGCCCGGGGCAATGTCTCCGCCTGGATTTTTACCATCGCCAGAAATCTCCGGGTTTCGGCCTATCGCAAGCAGAACCGGCCGGAATTCGATCCGAACGACCCGGCCTTCGTGCCTGACGAGGTGATGCCAGCCGATCAGGATCTGGAAAACCGCCAGGACGCTGAAAGGTTGCACAAGGCCATGGGACAATTGCCTCAGGAGCAGTTGGAACTGTTGCAACGGTCGTTCTTTCACGAAATTCCTCACAGCGCGCTTGCCAAGGAATTCAATCTTCCGCTCGGCACTGTGAAGTCGAGAATCCGCATGGCCTTTGCCAAGCTTCGTGCCGCCCTTGAAGACCGCTCAGAGGAGGATCGCTGATGACTGTTCACCATCATGTCAGCGATGAATTGCTGCTCGATTACGCCAATGGCAGCCTTGCCGAAGGCTGGGGCATCGCCATTGCCACCCATCTCGCCTTATGTCCCGATTGTCGCCGGCGCCTCGCGGCCATGGAGGTGACTGCCGGGGCATTGTTGGAGGCGGAAAAACCTGTCGATGCCGATCTCAGCGTCGACCGCTCCTGGCAGGACATGCGCGCAAGGCTTGCTGCCTCCGGCGAACGGACCAGGGAAAGCACTGTCAGCCGGGTTGAACCGGCGCCGGACACCACCTCCCGGCAGCACGATGCGATCCTGCCGGAACCGCTTCGCTCCTATCTGGGGCAGGATATCGATGGTTTGAAATGGAAGTCGCTTGGGCGCGGTGCCTATCACATTCCGATCAAGACCCGCGATGGAGAAACCAGCGTGCGGCTGCTGCGCATTCCGGCCGGAAAGCCGGTGCCGGAACATAGCCATGGTGGGCGCGAGCTGACGCTGGTGCTGAAAGGCAGCTTCCATGATGGACAGGGCCGGTTTGCACGCGGCGACCTGGAGGAAGCCGACGAGCAGTTGGAACATCAGCCTATTGCTGAAGACGGCGAAGATTGCATCTGCCTTGCCGTCACTGATGCACCTCTACGATTCAAGAGCCGCCTTGTCCGGCTATTTCAACCTATCCTCGGTATATAGCCTTCACTCTAAAGGGAATGAAAACATATGCGCAGCTATGCGATTGCCTATTGTGCCACGGCTGCGGTGTTTTTCACCTTGGATTTCCTATGGCTCAGCAAAATTGCGCTGGGTTTTTACAAGTCCCGCATCGGCGATATGATGCGGGATCAGCCCAATTTTACCGCTGCGGGTCTGTTCTATCTGGTTTATATCGTCGGCATTGTTTATTTTGCGGTCAGTCCAGCCCTCCAGAACGGCAGCCTGTTGACGGCTGTGGTTAGCGGCGCGCTTTTGGGTCTGATTGCCTACGGCACCTATGACATGACCAATCTGGCGACGTTGAAATCCTGGTCACTGACGCTCAGTCTGGTCGACATGGCCTGGGGCACGGTGCTGACGGCCACCGCAGCCGGGCTTGGCTATCTGATTACCAGCCGGTTTGTATAAACGTTTCACGTGAGACGTCAGGTGCATTGCACCGCTTTCGTTTTGGATTATGATGAAAGAAAAACGAAAACGGGGAGGGGTGCATGTTTCTGTCTGCCCGGCAATCCGACATTCTCGACATCGCCAAGGCGGAAGGCCGGGTGCAGGTGGACGACCTGGCGCTTCGCTTTTCGGTCACGCCGCAAACCATCCGCAAGGATCTCAACGATCTCTGCGAGACGCGCCGGCTGACGCGGGTCCATGGAGGAGCAATCTTTCCAAGCGGTGCCGAAAACGTTCGCTATGAAGCGCGCCGCTCGATGGCCGCGCCGGAAAAGCAGGCGATTGGCAGGGCTGCCGCCGAATTGATCCCCAGCAATGCATCTCTGTTCATCAATATCGGTACGACGACCGAGGCGGTGGGCGAAGCATTGCTGGATCATAAGGACCTGATGGTCATTACCAATAATATCAATGTTGCCAATCGCTTGCGGGTTTTTCCAGGCATTGAGGTGGTAATCGCCGGCGGCGTTGTGCGTGGCTCCGATGGCGGGATCGTCGGGGAAGCGGCGGTGGATTTCATCCGGCAGTTCAAGGTGGATTATGCGGTGATCGGCGCTTCGGCCATCGATCCTGATGGCGCATTGCTGGACTACGATTACCGGGAGGTGAAGGTAGCGCAGGCGATTATCGCCAATGCCCGGCACGTGATTCTGGTGGCCGATTCCTCCAAATTCGAGCGCGCCGCCCCGGTGCGC
Source organism: Allorhizobium sp. Av2 (assembly GCF_021462805.2). Lineage (NCBI taxonomy): Bacteria > Pseudomonadati > Pseudomonadota > Alphaproteobacteria > Hyphomicrobiales > Rhizobiaceae > Allorhizobium > Allorhizobium sp. Av2. The sequence goes on from NZ_CP192696.1 coordinate 3,528,134, forward strand.
ATCGGCCATCTCAGCCAGGTTCACACGTTCATCACTGATGTCTGCGATATTGACGGCCTTGCCGCTATTTGCCGTGACCATGATGTGCGGTTGATCGAGGCATTCCGCGTCCCATAGCGGTCTGATCAATAGAGACTGCTAAACTTTCGTTTGACATTCGTTTTAAGTTCGTTTTAGCTGTATCCAGTTTCGCATGCGCACTATAATGCTGCATTGCGAAAGGGAGAGAAACGTGTCCGGCGATCCTGTCTTCGACATATTTGTTATTGGTGGTGGTATTAACGGCTGCGGCATCGCCCGTGACGCCGTCGGGCGCGGCTATACCGTTGCGCTGGCGGAAATGAACGATTTCGCCTCTGGCACGTCTTCGGGCGCCACCAAGCTCATTCACGGTGGATTGCGCTACCTTGAACATTATGAATTTCGATTGGTGCGCGAAGCGCTGATGGAGCGTGAAGTGCTCTGGGCCATGGCACCGCACATCATCTGGCCGATGCGTTTCGTGCTGCCGTTCCATAAGGGCGGCATTCGTCCCGCCTGGCTGATCCGGCTTGGCCTGTTTCTCTACGATCATCTGGGTGGCCGTAAATTGCTGCCCGCCACTAAGACATTGAATATGCGCAAGGACAAGGCGGGCAATCCGCTGAAGCCGCTGTTTACCCGCGCCTTTGAATATTCGGATGGCTGGGTCGACGATGCCCGTTTCGTCGTGCTGAATGCCCGCGACGCTGCGGATCGTGGTGCCACAATCCTCAGCCGCAATCGCGTTATCGGTGCGCGTCGGGACGGCGATCTCTGGATCGTTGAGGTCGAAGACCGCGCCAGTCGCGCGCGCAGCACCTACAAGGCGCGGATGCTGGTCAATGCGGGCGGGCCGTGGGTCGATAGCGTGCTATCCAATGCGGTCGGCAGAAACAATGTTCATAATGTGCGGCTGGTGCAGGGCAGCCATATCGTGGTAAAGAAGAAATTCGATGATCCCCGTGCCTATTTCTTCCAGAATCCGGACAATCGCATCATCTTCGCCATTCCCTATGAGACGGATTTCACCCTGATCGGCACGACTGATCAGGATTATCAGGGCGATCCGAAGGATGTGAAGATTTCCGGTGCCGAGATCTCCTATCTCTGCGATGCTGCCAGCGAATATTTTGCCGAGCCGGTCCGGCCTGAGGACATTGTCTGGTCCTATTCCGCCGTTCGGCCGCTTTATGATGACGGTGCCTCCAAAGCGCAGGAGGCCACCCGAGATTACGTGCTGAAACTGGAAACGCCGGAAAAATCCGCGCCGCTGCTCAACGTTTTTGGCGGAAAGCTCACCACCTATCGGCGCCTGGGTGAACATGCGTTGGAAAAGATTGGTGAGGCGATCGGCGTCAAGGGCAAGCCCTGGACGGCGACCAGCCATTTGCCGGGCGGTGATTTTCCGGCGACCGGCTATCTGGCGGAAGTGGAGAGGCTGCAAAAGGCCTTTCCGTTCCTGGAGGATCGGTGCGCGCGTCGGCTTGTGAGATGTTATGGCACGTTTGCCACGACGATCGTCAATGGTGCCAAAAGCCTGGAGGGGCTGGGGCGCTATTTCGGAGGAACCCTGTATCAGGCGGAAGTCGATTGGCTGATCGCCCGTGAATGGGCGGCAACGGCGGAGGATATTCTCTGGCGCCGCACCAAACAGGGCCTGTTCCTCAGTGCCGAACAGGCAAAAGTGCTGGAAGACTATATCGAGGAGGCGCGGGCGGCCTGACAGGCTACTGCATAATTCTTTAAACCGGGATCGGTTTAAAGAGAAAATTATGCAGCAGATATAAAGAGCTACAGCGAACCTTTGTGCGCCATATATGGCGCACGGCGCTGTAGGCGCGCAAGAGGGAGATGCCGATAAGAACCTGGACCGTGTCGGTCAAAGGGTTTGAAGCGGCAAATACAAGAATGATAGCGGATGGATGTGTCGGTTCCGACGCAGACCGTTGTCGTTGTCGGCGGGCGGAGGAGGCCTGACGCACAATGCTGGAATTGCGAAACCTGTCCAAGGTGGTGGCGGGGGATGTTCACATCCATCCCGTCAACCTGACCCTGCAACGCGGGTCGCTGAACGTTCTGCTTGGGCCGACCCTGTCGGGCAAGACATCATTGATGCGGCTGATGGCCGGGCTGGACAAGCCGACATCCGGCTCCCTGCTGTTCGATGGCAAGGACGTCACCGGTGTGCGGGTGCAGGACCGGTCGGTTGCCATGGTCTACCAGCAATTCATCAATTATCCGGCCCTCAGCGTCTATGAAAACATCGCTTCGCCGCTCAGAGTGCGCAAGGTTGATCGTGCCACCATCGACCGGGAGGTGAAAAAAGCTGCCGAGCTTTTGAAGCTGACGCCCTATCTGGAGCGCACGCCGCTCAATCTCTCCGGCGGCCAGCAGCAGCGCACGGCGCTGGCCCGCGCCATCGTCAAGCAGGCCAGCCTAGTGCTGCTGGATGAGCCGCTGGCCAATCTGGACTATAAATTGCGCGAGGAATTGCGCGAGGAACTGCCGAAGATCTTTGCCGAACTGGGCGCGATTTTCGTATATGCGACGACGGAGCCGTCGGAAGCCCTGCTTCTGGGCGGTCATACTGCAACACTCTCGGAGGGCCGCGTCACGCAATACGGCCCGACCATCGACGTCTATCGCCGCCCAGCAGACTTGAAAACCGCCCGAACCTTCGCCGATCCGCCGTTGAACACCGTTCAGGCCATCCGGCGCGAGGGCCATTTTATGATCGGCGGCATTCCGGTTCTGACAGTGCCGAGGCACCTGTCGCATGTGCCAGAGGAGCCGTTGACGCTGGGCTTTCACCCGCATCACCTGTCGCTGGCGAGAGCCTCGTCGAGCGATGGCGCAGGTTCCCTGGTGGCTCGCTCGATGATCTCGGAAATTTCCGGCTCGGAAAGCTACATTCACCTCGACTATGCCGGTGAGCGCTGGGTGATGCTGGAGCATGGCATTCACGATATCGAACCGGGCCGCGACGTGCAGGTTCATCTCGATACCCGTCACCTGATGGCTTTCGATGGCGACGGCCGGGCGCTTGCCGGACATCTTGCCGGACAGCTCGAAGCACAGGGGGAGTAAGATATGGCCCGAATTTCCCTCGATCATATCCGCCACGCCTATGGCCCGAAGGGGCTCGCCAATCCGCTCTATGCGCTGAAGGAAGTGCATCACGACTTCGACGATGGCGGTGCCTATGCCCTGCTCGGTCCTTCCGGCTGCGGCAAGACCACCCTGCTCAATATCATGTCCGGCCTGTTGCAGCCTTCGGATGGGCGCATCCTGTTTGGCGATAAGGATGTGACGCAATTGTCCACCGAGGCGCGCAACATTGCCCAGGTGTTCCAGTTTCCCGTCGTCTACGACACCATGACGGTTTACGATAATTTGGCCTTTCCGCTCAGAAATCGGCGTGTGCCGGAGGCTGAGGTGGATGTGCGGGTGCGCACCATTCTGAAAATGATCGATCTCGAAGCCTGGGCCAAGCGCAAGGCGCAGGGTCTGACCGCCGACCAGAAGCAGAAGATCTCGCTTGGTCGTGGATTGGTGCGCTCCGATGTCAATGCCATCCTGTTCGATGAGCCGCTGACGGTGATCGATCCGCATATGAAATGGATGCTGCGCGCCCAACTCAAGCAATTGCATCGGGAATTCGCCTATACCATGGTCTATGTCACCCATGACCAGACCGAGGCGCTGACCTTCGCCGACAAGGTGGTGGTGATGTATGACGGACAGATTGTCCAGATCGGTACGCCAGCCGAATTGTTCGACCGCCCGAAACATACATTCGTCGGCTATTTCATCGGCTCGCCGGGCATGAATGTGCTGGCCGCTGGCATCGATGGTGATACCGCGATGATCGGCGGAGAGCGGGTTTCCCTCCCGGGCCGTCCGGTCATCCCGGGCGAAGCCCTTACCGAGCTTGGCATTCGCCCGGAATTCATTCGCCTTGGCCGCGAGGGCATGCCGGTGCAGATTTCCAAAGTCGAGGATATCGGTCGCCAGAAAATCGTGCGCGCCCGTTTTGCCGATCAGCCGATTTCTATCGTGCTGCGGGAAGATGCCGATATTCCCACTGAGCCGAAGGTGAGCTTCGATCCGGCCGCCATCAATATCTACGCAAATTCCTGGCGGGTTGATTTCGCCGGTGCCGGATTGGGAGGGTTAAGGCCATGAACAAGACCTGGAATAACAAGGCCTGGTTTCTGGTGCTGCCGGTGCTGCTGCTGGTCGCCTTTTCCGCTGTCATTCCGCTGATGACCGTGGTGAATTATTCGGTGCAGGACACGTTCGGCAATAACGACTTCTTCTGGGCTGGTTCGGACTGGTTTACCCAGACCCTGCAATCGGAACGGTTCTGGGATGCGCTATGGCGCAACCTGATCTTCTCGATGATCATTCTCGCCATCGAAGTGCCGCTTGGCATTCTGATCGCGCTGAACATGCCGAAGACCGGGCTTGGCGTGCCTGTTTGCCTGGTGCTGATGGCCCTGCCGTTGCTGATCCCATGGAATGTGGTCGGCACCATCTGGCAGGTGTTCGGGCGCAGCGATATCGGCCTGCTCGGCTATACCCTCAACGCCATCGGTCTCGATTATAATTACGTGGCCAATCCATTTGATGCCTGGGCGACAATCGTCGTCATGGATGTCTGGCATTGGACCAGTCTTGTCGTGCTGCTCTGCTATGCCGGTCTGGTGTCGATCCCGGATGCCTATTACCAGGCAGCGCGGATCGACGGCGCCTCGCGCTGGTCGGTGTTTCGCTACATCCAGCTGCCGAAGATGAAGCAGGTGCTGCTGATTGCCGTGCTGCTGCGCTTCATGGACAGTTTCATGATCTATACCGAGCCTTTCGTCGTCACCGGCGGCGGTCCGGGCAATTCCACCACTTTCCTGTCGATTGATCTGGTGAAAATGGCACTCGGCCAGTTCGACCTCGGGCCTGCGGCGGCGATGTCGATCATCTACTTCCTGATCATCCTGCTGCTGTCCTGGGTCTTCTACACTGTCATGACCCATAGCGACGCCCAGAGTGCGTCAGCACCGAAGGGGGACTAAGCCATGAACAACCGCCGATCCCTTCGCTCAGTGCTGATCATCAGCCTTTATATCCTGTTTCTGTTGTTGCCGATCTACTGGCTCGTCAACATGAGCTTCAAGACCAACCAGGAAATCCTGAGCTCCCTGACGCTCTATCCGCATGAGCCGACGCTGAAGAATTACATCACCATCTTCACCGACCAGTCCTGGTATTCGGGCTATATCAACTCGATCATCTATGTGGTGCAGAACATGGTGATTTCGGTCGCCTGCGCGCTTCCGGCTGCCTATGCCTTCTCGCGCTACCGGTTTTTGGGCGACAAGCACCTGTTTTTCTGGCTGCTGACCAACCGTATGGCACCGCCTGCGGTGTTTGCCCTGCCGTTCTTCCAGCTCTATTCGGCTTTTGACATGATCGACACGCATATTGCAGTGGCGCTGGCTCATTGCCTGTTCAACGTGCCACTGGCGGTGTGGATTCTGGAAGGTTTCATGTCCGGTATCCCCAAGGAAATCGATGAAACGGCTTATATCGACGGCTATTCATTCCCGCGCTTCTTCGTGAAGATCTTTATACCGCTGATTGCCTCCGGCATCGGGGTCGCGGCTTTCTTCTGCTTCATGTTTTCATGGGTAGAGCTGTTGATCGCCCGCACGCTGACCACGGTTGATGCCAAGCCGATTGCCGCTGTGATGACCCGCACTGTGTCTGCCTCCGGTGTCGATTGGGGCCTGCTGGCCGCTGCCGGTGTGCTGACGCTGATCCCCGGTGCCGTGGTGATCTATTTCGTTCGCAATTATATCGCCAAGGGCTTTGCCCTCGGTCGCGTCTGAGGAGGAGGACATGATGAACCTGTCATGGATGGCCTGGACCACGCCCACGGCGCTGTTCTTCATCACCATTCTGGCGTTGCTGATCGCCCTGTCGGTCTGGGAATATGTTTCGCCCGGCGGCAATCCCCGCGTCGGCATTCTGCGGTTCGAGACGACACGCGGCGACAGGCTGTTTGTGTCGCTGCTCGGCTCCGCCTTCATTCATCTCGCATGGCTGGGGCTATCCAGTCTCAGCCTGTGGTGGGCTCTCGGTCTTTCGGTCATCTACGCTATCGGCGTGTTCCGGACGGTTTGAAGCTTTAAGACTACGCATGCAATCGCAAACTCTGGGAGGACATGATGCGAAAGCACTTAATGACGACAACGGCGGCGATGCTGCTGGCTATGACTGGTGCTGCCTATGCCGGGATGGATGAGGCCAAGCAATTTCTCGATCAGGAGATCAAGGGGGAATCCTCGCTGTCGCGGGCGGATCAGGAAAAGCAGATGCAATGGTATGTGGATGCGGCCAAGCCCTTTGCGGGCATGGAAATCCATGTTGTCTCCGAATCGCTGACCACCCATGCCTACGAATCCAAGGTGCTGGCGCCGTGGTTCAGCAAGATCACCGGCATCAAGCTCATTCACGACGTCATTCAGGAGGGTGATGTCGTCGAAAAAATCCAGACCCAGATGCAGACCGGCCAGAACCTTTATGACGGCTGGGTCAACGATTCCGACTTCATCGGCACCCATTGGCGCTATGGACAAGTCCGCAACCTGACGGACTGGATGACGGGCGAGGGCAAGGATGTCACCGATCCGATGCTGGACCTCAAGGATTATATCGGCCTGTCGTTTACCACCGCGCCGGATGGCAAGCTCTACCAGCTTCCCGACCAGCAGTTCGCCAACCTCTACTGGTTCCGCTACGATTGGTTCAACGACCCGAAGATCAAGGAGGATTTCAAGAAGGAATACGGCTACGAGCTGGGCGTGCCGGTCAATTGGTCGGCCTATGAGGACATCGCCAAATTCTTCACCGGACGCGAGATCGGTGGCAAGAAAGTCTATGGCAGCATGGACTATGGCAAGAAGGATCCCTCGCTGGGCTGGCGCTTTACCGATGCCTGGCTGTCGATGGCCGGCAATGGCGACAAGGGCCTGCCCAATGGCAAGCCCGTCGATGAATGGGGTATCCGCGTCAATGACAAGGACCAGCCGACCGGTTCCTGCGTGGATCGCGGGGGTGATACCAATGGGGCGGCCTCGGTCTATGCCGTTACCAAATATTTGGAATGGTTGAAGAAATATACCCCGCCGGAAGCGCAGGGCATGACCTTCTCAGAATCCGGCCCGGTTCCTGCCCAGGGCAATATCGCCCAGCAGATCTTCTGGTATACGGCCTTTACCGCCGATATGGCCAAGCCCGGCCTGCCCGTTGTCAATGACGATGGCACGCCGAAATGGCGTGTGGCACCGTCGCCGCATGGTTCCTATTGGCATGAAGGCCAGAAGCTCGGCTATCAGGATGTCGGCTCCTGGACGCTGATGAAGTCCACGCCAACGGATCGCGCCAAAGCGGCCTGGCTCTATGCCCAGTTCGTCACCTCCAAAACCGTGGATGTGAAGAAAAGCCAGACCGGCCTGACCTTCATCCGCCAGTCGTCGATCATGGACAAGACCTTCACGGACCGCGCCCCGAAACTCGGCGGTCTGGTGGAATTCTACAGGTCGCCTGCCCGCGTGCAGTGGACGCCAACCGGAACCAATGTGCCTGATTATCCGAAGCTGGCGCAATTGTGGTGGCAGAATATTGGCGATGCGGCAGCCGGTGCCAAGACCCCGCAGGAAGCCATGGATGCCTTGTGCAAGGCCCAGGAGGGCATTCTCTCCCGTCTGGAACGCGCCAAGGTCCAGGGCGAATTCGGCCCCAAGCTGAACGAGCCAAAGGACGCAGCCTATTGGGAAAAATATGCCAAGGACCACGGCAGCCTGGCGCCGCAGCCCAAGTTGGCCAACGAAAAGGAAAAGCCGATCACCATCAATTACGATGAACTGGTGAAAAGCTGGCAGAAGTAAGAAACATCAATAATCGATGCCGCGCATAATGACGCGCGGCATCGGAAACCTTCTTCACAGCAGCAAAATACGGTACAAAAAACGCCCGGCAATGTTGCCGGGCGTTTTATCTATGTCACGCTTTTCCCCTGCCGCGTTTACGACAGCGGGCGATTAATTGGTTGGCAACGCCACTGGATTGTCGGACTGGTTGTGAAGATACACCAGCAGGTTGGCGCGGTCCTGTTCCTTGGGAATACCGGCAAAGCCCATCGCCGTACCCGCCACGAATTTCTTTGGCGCAGTCAGGAAATGGTTGAGGTTTTCAAAGGTCCAGTGCTGCGAACTGCCCTTGGAGAAATCCTTCATGCCGGCGGAATAGGCAAAGCCTTCATGACTGGCGACAGGCCGGTCGACAACGCCCCAAAGGTTGGGTCCAACCTTGTTGGCTCCGCCCTTGTCGACGCTATGACAGGCTGTGCATTTCTTGAAAATGGCCTCGCCAGCCTTGACGTCTGCCGATGCCAGCAGTTCGGCAATCGGCTTGTCGGCTGCGGCTGGTGCCGCACCTTCCGCGCCGCCAGCGGCAGGCGCTTCGGCAGCCACGATGGCATAGCCTTCCTTTTCGGGGGTCGGCGCGTGGAAAATCCCCTCCGACGCAATGGACACTGACATCAGTACGAAGATCGTACCAAGCAATGCGCCTGCTCCCATATTCATGTAGGAATTCATTGGTTATCGCTCCCCATGCAGTCCGCGCAGTAGAAATCGGACAAGCCTCCATCTATGAAAAGGCTAAGACTTTTGCTTGACAGTTGCAACCCGATTATGCTCCGCCGCCCTGAGACGTTTTGCCACTTACCCCCATTGCTTTCAAAGGCGAATACCGATGTCTGACCATACACGCTTCAAAACACTGGTTCTCATCCCCGCCCGCATGGCCTCCACAAGGCTTCCCGGCAAGCCCCTGGCTGACATTGCCGGTCTGCCGATGATCGTTCAGGTGGCAAAGCGTGCAGCGGAAGCCAATGTCGGACGTATCGTCGTGGCGGTGGATCATCTTGACGTGTTCGCCACGGTGACGGCAGCCGGTTTTGAAGCCGTGATGACCGGCGAGCAGCATCAATCCGGCTCGGATCGCATCTATGAAGCGCTGATGACGGTCGATCCGAAGGGCGAGGCCGAGATCATCATCAACGTTCAGGGCGACCTGCCTACCATTGACCCGGAGACGATTCGTGCCGCCCTGAGGCCCTTGGACGATCCCGCAGTCGATATCGCCACGCTGACGGTGGAGATCGAGGATGAGGCAGAAAAGACCAATCCCAACGTGGTGAAGGTTGTCGGCTCGCCGCTGTCGGACAATCGCCTGCGGGCGCTCTATTTTACCCGCGCCACCGCGCCCCATGGCAAGGGGCCGCTTTATCATCATATCGGCCTCTACGCCTATCGCCGCGCCGCGCTGGAACGGTTCGTGGCGCTGTCTCCCTCAGTGCTGGAAAAGCGCGAATCGCTGGAACAGCTGCGGGCCCTGGAAGCGGGCATGCGCATCGATGTCGAAATCGTCGATACCGTGCCGCTTGGCGTTGATACCCCGGCGGATCTCGAAAAAGCCCGCGCCATTCTGGCTGCAAAATAAGGATAAGCTCGTGGTCACGCTCACCAACAAGATCTCTTTTCAGGGCGATTATGGCGCCAATTCCGACATGGCCTGCCGTGACATGTTCCCGGATATGGAGCCTTTGCCATGCCCGACCTTCGAGGACGCCTTCATGGCGCTGGAAAATGGCGAGGCGGATCTGGCGATGATCCCGATTGAAAACACGCTGGCTGGGCGGGTCGCCGATATTCACTATCTGCTGCCGCTGTCACGCCTGAAGATTATCGGTGAATATTTCATGCCGATCCGGTTTCAGCTCATGGTGCTGCCGGGGGTGAAGGCCGAGGAGATCCGCACGGTTCACAGCCATATCCATGCGCTTGGCCAGTGCCGGAAGATCATCCGTAGCCATGGCTGGAAGGCCGTGGTGGCGGGCGATACGGCAGGGGCTGCCAAGCAGGTTGCGGAACTGGGCGACCGCTCCATGGCGGCCTTGGCGCCGCGCCTTGCCGCCTCGCTCTACGGGCTGGATATTCTCGCCGAAAATGTCGAGGATTCGGAAAACAACATCACCCGCTTCGTGGTGCTGTCGCGCGATGAGGTGGCGTTGAAGCGGACGGCTGCGGATGAAAGCTTCATCACCACCTTCGTTTTCAATGTCCGCAATATTCCGGCAGCGCTGTACAAGGCCATGGGTGGTTTTGCCACCAATGGGGTCAATATGACCAAGCTGGAAAGCTACCAGATCGGCGGCAAATTCATCGCCACCCAGTTTTATGCCGATATCGAAGGGCACCCAGAGGATGCGCCGGTCAAGCGGGCGCTGGAGGAATTGCGCTTCTTCTCCGAGAAGGTCCACATTCTCGGCGTCTACAAGGCTCATGCCATGCGCGGCAAGTTTTAATCAAAGCAATGGCGGCGCGGTGCCGCCATTGCTTTGCGTATTCAATACTTCAGCGAATAGCCGATCTTATAGAGCGGCTTTTTCGAATCATGCGGTGTGCTGGGCGCCTGTGCCTCGACAGCCTGCATTGAAGACGGCAGTTCAAACGGCAGCTTGCCCCGCGCCTTCTGCTTGCCCTCGATGACATTGAACAGTGCCTCGTCACTGGCGCCGAAATTGCCGACCAACGCCTTTGTCTGGTCCTTCAGATTGGTGAGAATACTCGGGCGTGACAGAAACACCGTGGCAATAATCGGTGTCTTTCCGGCAATGGCTGTCACGGCATCGTAATCCGGGTTGCCGGGCTTGAAGGACAGATCGCCTTCCTCATGCCGCGCCCCGAAGAAGTAGTTGGGATGCAGACGCTCAAACGGTGCCATCAGACGGACAAGGGCAAAATCGGCCTCTTCCGGTTTTGTCACCACTTGATAGCCGCGTTTTTGGGCGATGGCGGCATCGACATTGAGAAGATAGACTTTCTTTCCAGGCTTGACCGGCAGAATCTTCCCCTTGTTTTGCAGAACAACCATGGCGCGGGCTTGGGCCTTTTCGCCCTCGGCGACAAAATCCGCATTGCCAACGATGGCTTTGGCTTTTTCCGGGTCGGCATAGGGGTTTTCGAACAGGCCCTGCTCGAATTTCTGGATCAGCAACCGCTTGGCCGACTGATCGATCCTGATTTCGCTGACTTTCTTGTCTTCGACCGCTTTCACCAGGATATCGGAATTGGCGACGCCGCCGAATTGGTCGATACCGGCGTTCACCGCCTTGGCAAAACGATCCTCGCGGCTGAGATCCTCGACCCCCCAGGGCATGCCGAATGTGTCGGGCCGGATGATCGGGGTGTCGCCGGGCTTTTCGCCATTCAGGCATTCATCCTTGCAGTCATTGGTAATCAGCCAGTCGCTGACGACGACGCCGTCGAACTTGTAGCGCTTGCGCAGCAGATCCGTCAGCAATTGCTTGCTATAGCCTGCGGCGACGGGCTCCAGGGGTTTGCCATCAAGCTTGACGCCATCGACAATCGAGTAGGTCGGCATGATGCCCGCCACCTTGGCGGCAAAGGCACCCTTGAAGGGGGTGACATGCTTTTCGAAGTCCTTGGCCTTAAAAACCACATGGCGACCATAGGAGTTATGGCCGTCAAAGCCCTGAGGTGCTGCGCCATATCCCACCCAATGCTTGGCGACAGCGCTGACGCTGCCGGGTTTCAGACCGGTAGTGCCGTTCTGGAAGCCTGCGACATAGGCCTCTGCCATGCGCCTGGAAATCTGCGGATCTTCTCCGAACGTGCCGGTCGAGCGTGGCCAGCGTGGTTCCGTGGCAAGATCGATTTGCGGTGACAAGGCCTGCTGGATGCCGACGGCGAGATATTCCTGCCGCGCGACATCGCCGAAACGGCGCGTCAGTTTCGCGTCGTCGAGCGCCCCAAAACCCAAGCTTTCCGGCCATTTGGAGAAACCGCCGTTCTGGGCCGACGCGCCCAGCACATATTGGAAATGGTTGCGCGGGTCGGTGCTGATGGTCAGCGGAATGCCAAGCCGGCTTGCCTCGGCAATCTCCTGGAGCTTGTTGTTTTCTGCGGCCAGCTGTTCGGGCGGTAGGGATAGCCGGGTAATATAGGTGGCAACCTTGGCATCGTTGATCAGCGGTTTGATCCGCTCCAGATCATACCCGCTGCCGCGTCCCTGGCCGGCCTCCGATCCGGACGCCAAAGCCGGGGCGGTCCCATGCATCATCAATCCGGCCTTTTCGATCAAACTCATCTGGCTGACGAGGTCACTTGCCCGCTCCGCAGGCGAGCGGCGCCAATCCTCATAAGGGTCGAGGCGGCCGTTGCGGTTAAGGTCCTTGAAGGTCTTTCCATCGACCGTGAGGATTGCCGCGGAACGGGCGACGACGACAGGTTGATTTTGCGCGATGGCAACAGACGCCATCAGAATGGCGCAGGACGCCAAGCTAAACATTTTCATCGATGATTTCCTGAATTGATGAATTTTCGCCGAAAAACGGGCTGAAAAGCGGATTGCTGAAAGGCCGAGCGCGGAAGCCTATCGAGGCACAGCCCGCCGTTTCACCGTGGCATTGGATTTTGAAAGCAAAGATATATCCTCCCTCGAGATAGGCTAATTCTATCGCGCATGATGTTTTGCTTCATCCTCCGTTGACCCCTCCCCATCGGACAATGACATCACATTCGCTTACCATAGCCTCACACGTTTTTCGCGTAAATGGTGTTAAAGTCCTTTCCGGACGCAGACTTTACCATCTTAACCAGCCTTGCCCCAATCGAGCCAGTCGCTCATCAACCGATGGGCAATGGTGCCTGGCGCAGGAGCTTTTACCGTTTCAGTTTCAAGGTCAATCATCGCCTGTATCTCGGCGCGGCTGAACCAGCGGCAATCGGCCAGCTCGTTCTCATCGCGGGAAATCTCCAAGCTCAGGGCCTGCGCATAGCAGCCGATCATCAACTGATGCGGCATCGGCCAGGGCTGGGAGGCATGATAGCGCACACGCCCGATGGTGATGGCGGCCTCTTCATACGTCTCACGCCGCACGGCGTTTTCAATCGTTTCCGCCGGTTCGACAAAGCCTGCGAGGCAGGAATACATGCCTTCGGGAAAATGCGCTCCGCGCCCCAGCAGGCAGCGGTCGTTTTCCTCATCCACGGTCATCATGATCACCACCGGATCAGTGCGCGGAAAGGCCATGCGCCCGCAGGCTGGACATTCGCGCTTGTAGCCGCCAAGCCGCGGCTCCATCGGTTTGCCGCATGTGCCGCAGAAGCGGTTCTCACTGTTCCAGTGCAACAGGCTGAAACCCTGCGCGGCTTCGCCGACCAGTTCGGCCTCAATATTGGGATCACGAAACAGCTCGCGCGCCGTTAAAGCCTTGTAGCCAGTGGCAAGCTGCTCTTCGCTGATTGTCACGGGGACGGCAATGCGCGGCTCGCCGCTGGGGCGGCGCCCCAAAAGCACGGCATTGTCGAGGTCCGGTTGCAGGGCGGTCAGCTCGTAAGGTGCAAATAGCGGGTCCAGCACCAGTCCTTCATGCTTGAACACCAGCCGGTTGCCAGCAAAAGCCAGCACATGCATGCCCTCGGCCTTGAAAGCCTCGGAAAGGCTCTCTTCCGAGCGATGCTCGGCGTAGCGTTCCAATCCATTACCGGCAAAAGCGGTGAGGGCGCTTGCCTCCGGATGCGGTGTATCGGTTTCAAACAGGGAAATTTGGGTCATGTCAGCGCGTCCAGAATTGTCGTTGTCATCGCCGCAAGGGCTGCGTCCGAATAGGGTTCTGCCACCCCATGGCCCCAGATCGGCCCCGGCCAGTTCGGGTCGTTTTCAAAGCGGGCGACGACATGAACATGGAGCTGTCGAACCACATTGCCAATGGCGGCAATGTTGATCTTGGTGGCGCCGGTTGCGGATTTTAAGGCGGCACCGACGTGCACCTGTTCGTGCAGCAGCTGGATCTGATCGTCCTTGGAAAGCTCGAAAATCTCAGCGACATCATTGCGGCGCGGCACGAGGATCAGCCAGGGCCAGCGGCTATCCCTGGACAGGCGCAGGTCGCTTAACGGCAGCTGCAAGATTGACTGGCTGTCGCGCGCCAGCCGTTCATCGAGACGGAAAGGCTCCAAGGTCGGTCTCCTGATTGTTTCCTCGAGGTCATTTCGTTTTATGCATGCCTGACCGTAAAGCCGATATCCACTTTTACCGGAAAGGCGAATAGTTTTTTTGGTCCTCGGCTTGCAATTGCCGTAGGAATTGCCGATATGTCGCTCGGGAGGTTGGTGGTGGACGAGCCACTCGCCAACCGGGTCAGGTCCGGAAGGAAGCAGCCCTAACGAGCGCGGCACGGGTCATCGTGCCAGCCTCCCACCCTTCATGTTTATGGCCAGTCCTAATCAAGCGTGGCCGTATCCCGCCCGAAACGGGGAGACTGGCAGCGCGATGTCCGATCTGGAACCCACAGCACAAGCTGCTCCCGCGTCCGGCCAAGCCTCCGGTGCTTACCGGGTTCTGGCGCGCAAATATCGCCCCAAGGATTTCACGGACCTGATGGTCGGCCAGGAGCCGATGGTCCGTACGCTCACCAATGCCTTCGAAACAGGACGGATTGCCCAGGCCTATATGCTGACCGGCGTGCGCGGGGTCGGCAAGACCACGACCGCTCGCATTCTCGCCCGTGCGCTGAACTACAAGACCTCTGAGATCGACCGCCCGACGATCGACCTGAAAATCCCCGGCGAGCATTGCCAGGCGATCATGGAAGGCCGCCATGTCGATGTGATCGAAATGGACGCCGCCTCCCATACCGGTATCGACGATATCAGGGAAATCATCGAGCAGGTGCGCTACCGCCCGGTATCGGCCCGCTACAAGGTCTATATTATCGACGAAGTGCATATGCTCTCCACCGCCGCCTTTAACGGCTTGTTGAAGACGCTGGAAGAGCCGCCGGAACACGTCAAATTCATCTTCGCCACCACCGAAATCCGCAAGGTGCCGATCACGGTGCTGTCGCGCTGCCAGCGCTTCGATCTGCGCCGCATCAGCGCCGGGGATCTGGTCGGGCTGTTTTCCACCATTCTCTCCAAGGAAAATATCGAGGCGGAAGACGAGGCGCTGGCAATGATCGCCCGTGCCGCCGAAGGCTCTGCCCGTGACGGACTTTCCCTGCTTGATCAGGCCATTGCCCACGGCGCAGGGCGGGTTGAAGCAGAGGCGGTGCGTGGGATGCTGGGTCTGGCCGACCGCGCCCGTGTCGTCGATCTGTTTGGCCATATCGTGCTTGGCGATGTCGCCGCGGCTCTTTCGGAATTCAACAGCCAGTATGAAGCCGGTGCCAGCCCGAGCGTGGTGCTGACCGATCTTGCCGATTTCACCCATCTGGTGACGCGGCTGAAATATGTACCCAATGGTGCCAATGACCCATCGCTGAGTGAAGTCGAGCGGGTGCGGGGGGCGGACTACGCCGAGAGCGTTGCCGTCACCACGCTGTCGCGCATCTGGCAAATGTTGCTCAAGGGCATTCCCGAGGTGGAAAACGCTTCCCGTCAGGCCGGTGCCGCCGAAATGGTGCTGATCCGGCTGGCCCATGCCGCCCATCTGCCGTCGCCGGAAGAAGCGGCGCGCCGCCTGCTGGACATGGCGCAGGATGGTGGTGGTGCGCCGCAAGGGTCCAGTCCTAGAGGCGGTAATGGAGGCGGTGCATCTGCCAGTTATGGCGGGCAGGCGGTGGCGCGGGCATCAAGCGATCCGGCACCGCGTGCATTAGGCCAGACCCAGCCGACCGCGCATTTGCAGGTGGTTCCCAAGGCATCGCCTTCGCCGGACATTGCCGCCCGCCCGGAGATAAAGCCTGACGTCCAGCCGGATGTGCCGGAGCCGAAGGTTCCCGTGCGGTCGCTGGATGACATTGTCAATCTCTGTACCGCAAACCGCGATCCGAAGCTGAAGGCGCTGACCCGCGCCTATGTGCGGCTGGTCAAGCTGGAAAATGGCCGGCTGGAGATCAACATGCCGCCGGAGGCGCCGAAATCGCTGGTTGGCGATCTGCAAAAGCGGCTGGAGGAATGGACTGATATTCGCTGGATGGTCATCCTTAGCCGCGAGCCGGGGGCAAAGACTCTGGCCGAGCAGGAAAAGAGCGATCACGAAGCGCGGATGACCGATGCCGCCGCCGATCCGGATGTCATGGCGATCCTGTCGCGCTTTCCCGGCGCGAAAATCACCGACGTACGCATCCGCACCGTCGCCGAGGAAGAAGACGAGGCCCTGCCGCCGCCAGCCGCGGCTGAATCCGCAGAGGGTGATATCCTTCCAGGAGATGATATCGAGTTTTAGATTTTAGCCGGCTTATCATCTGTCGCGGAGGCGTGAAATCGCCGCGCGTTTGGCAGACGAAGCCAAGAACAACGGACTATATAAAAGGAGGCAGGTCATATGCGCGACATCATGGGCATGATGGGCAAGGTCAAGGAAATGCAGGCCAAGATGGAGAAGATGCAGGAAGAGATTGCATCGCTTCAGGTCGAAGGCAAATCCGGCGGCGGATTGGTGACTGTGACGATGACCGGCAAGGGTGAGTTGAAGGGCCTGAAAATCGATCCGTCGCTCTTTAAGGAAGACGACGTAGAAATCCTCGAAGACCTGATCGTTGCCGCCCACAAGGATGCCAAGGACAAGGCCGAGGCGATTGCCGCGGAAAAGACCAAGGACATGACCGCTGGCCTGCCGATCCCGCCCGGTTTCAAGCTGCCGTTTTAAGTTGGTCGCGACAGTTCCGAATTCGTAAAGGCGAGGTCATTCCTCGCCTTTTTCCGTCTTGCCATGAGTGCGGTCGACATGACCGAGATCCTTGCCGGGTTCGATCACATCACGCACCCGCTGTTTCAATTCCTTTGGCCCCGGAAATCCGCCGTCGCGCTTGCGTTCCCAGATCAGCGCACCATTGACGCGGATCTCGAAATTACCGCCTGTGCCGGGGATCAGGCCCACTTCGCCTAGGCTATCGCCAAAGGTTTGCAAGAGTTCCTGTGCCATCCAGGCGGCGCGCAGCAACCAATTGCATTGGGTGCAGTAGAGAATGGTGATTTTGGGTTTAGCGGTTGCAGATTCATAGGTCATTGGGACAAGGCTCTCAGTGTTTGGTATAGGTCGTGTTGGCGCATAAATACAGCATAAGTGAAATTGAATTTGGACTTTTCCCGGTGTAGGCTTGGGCGTGATCGTCCGAGACTTGTTCAACACCAGCGAGGGAGGGAATAATGTACAAATTTGAAGTCTATAAAGACAAGGCAGGCGAATTCCGGTTTCGGTTCAAGGCGTCGAATGGCGAAACAATGTTCAGCTCTGAAGGCTACAAGGCAAAAGCCTCAGTGATGAGCGCGATTGCCTCCATTCAGAAAAATGCGCCTGAGGCAAAGATCGAAGACCAGACCACGGCAACGGTCTGATAGGGCGTGATCGGCGTGGCCAAATTGCCTCGCCGATGTGTCCAAGCTCTTATAGAGAGCCCACACGCTTGTAGAAAATCGTCGTATCGCAGAAGCGCCCGTCGGGAAACAGCGCATAATCCGGCACGACACCGGTCCGCGTCCAGCCCAGCTTTTCATAAATTGCTTCGGCTGGTTCTCCGGTTGCCGTATCCAGCACGAGCAAGGTCTTGCCTGCGCGCGCTGCCCGCTGTTCGGCCTCCGCCATCAGCAAGCGGGCGAGACCAAGACCGCGAGCGTTGCGATGCACCAGCAATTTTTTGAGATCGGCACGGTGCGGCTGGTTGGGCGGCTGTTTGAGGCCGATCTGTACCGTGCCCACCAGACGGTCCTGATGCTCTGCCACCAGCAGCAGACTATCTCCTGCCTCGACCGCATCGGCGACGCCCTCCCAAAAAGGCCTGGCCGTTTCAAGGTCGAACGGCAACATGAAGCCCACCGATGCGCCGCCATTGATGCAATCGGAGAGAATTTCACAGAGGTCGGGTATCGCTTCACGGGCGTCAGCGGCGTTCAGCAGCCGAATTGCAGTCATGGTCATTTCCTTTGAATCAGCGGCCAAGATCGATGATCACGCCGTAGCGGGCAGGGCGGTCCGTGGGGTTATGGAAGGCGTGGACCTCGCCGATAGCCATGAAAAGACAATCACCCGGCTCCAGACGATGCACAATATCACCAACTGTCAGCTCGATAGTGCCTTCGAACAGCCAGACATGTTGCCATTGCCTGCTGCTGGGATGGGGGCTGGCGGGCTGCGCTGAAAATTGGACAAGCGCGCCCGGCGGCAGCTCCACCTCCACCACATCGACCCGTGCACCGGTGCCGGGTGCTGAAACGGCGCGGCGGATATAGCCGGTTTCGGGGTCGCGCCACACCGGCTGGTCGGCGCGGCGCATCAGCGATGAGCCATGATCGGGTTCGGCAAAAAACACTGAAAGCGATTGACCCAGCGCCGAACATAGCCGTGCCAATAGCGTTGCGGTTGGGCTGGCTTCAGCGCGCTCGATACGGGAAATCATGGCCCGGCTGACACCGGACAGATCCGCCAACTGGTCGAGTGTCAGGCCGCGTTCGGTGCGGATCGCTTTCAGCCTTGCGGCAATGGCAAGAGTGAGGGTATCGGGCACATTTTCCATGATATAAGAAATATAGTATCTTATAGTGGAGTCAATGGCCTTTCTGGCACAGCTCTCGTCAGCAAAATCACCTTTTATCAACAAGCCTCTTGCATGTCGCCCAACTCCCGGCCTTTTTCGCGTGCCAAGAGAGCGTATGATTCGCACGACAGGACGAGTCGAGCACAACCCCAAGGAGACAGACGTGATTGAGATCAGAAAACCGCAAATCGAGGAAATGCGGCCGAAGATTACCGTCATCGGGGTTGGTGGTGGTGGCGGCAATGCCGTCAACAACATGATCAACGAAGGCCTGCAAGGCGTCGATTTCATTGCCGCCAATACCGATGCGCAGGCGCTGACCATGTCGAGAGCCCCGCGCCTCATTCAGCTTGGTGCCGAAATGACCGAGGGTCTCGGTGCCGGTTCGGTGCCGGAAACCGGACGGATGGCCGCCGAAGAATCCCTGCATGAAGTGATGGATCATCTGGCTGGCACCCATATGTGCTTCGTCACCGCCGGCATGGGCGGCGGCACGGGTACGGGTGCAGCGCCAGTGATTGCGCGTGCGGCTCGTGAGGCCGGCATTCTGACGGTCGGCGTTGTCACCAAGCCTTTCAGCTTTGAAGGCCGCCGCCGTATGCAGGCTGCCGAAGAAGGCATCGAGCGGCTGCGTGAAGCCGCCGATACGGTGATCGTTATCCCCAACCAGAACCTGTTTCGCATTGCCGATGCCAAGACCACCTTTGCCGACGCTTTCGTGATCGCCGACAAGGTGCTGTTCTCGGGCGTGTCCTGCATTACCGACTTGATCGTCAAGGAAGGCCTGATCAATCTGGACTTCGCCGACGTGAAATCCGTCATGAAGGGCATGGGCCGGGCAATGATGGGGACCGGCGAGGCGACCGGCGACAGCCGCGCCATGAAGGCGGCGGAGGCGGCGATTGCCAATCCGCTGCTGGACGAAGTGTCGATGCGCGGCGCGCGCGGCGTGCTGATCTCGATTTCCGGCGGCATGGACATGACGCTGTTCGAAGTCGACGAAGCCGCCACCCGCATCCGCGACGAGGTCTATGACGAGGCCGATATCGTCGTCGGCGCGATCTTCGACAAGGAACTGGACGGCACGTTCCGAGTGTCGGTGGTCGCCACCGGGCTTGGCGAAGAGGGCGACCATCAGCAGGTACGCTGATTTCACCCGACCACAGGTCAAATTATCCTTCAAATGCCCCGCATTTCCGCTTTGCGGCATGCGGGCGCGCTGCTATATGCGCAGGCCATGAGCACACAGAACCGCACGCCTCTCGACCATATCCGCAACTTTTCCATCGTCGCCCATATCGACCATGGCAAATCGACGCTGGCCGACCGCCTGATCCAGACCACCGGTGGTCTGGCAGAGCGTGATATGTCGGAGCAGGTGCTCGATAGCATGGATATCGAGCGTGAACGCGGTATCACCATCAAGGCGCAGACCGTGCGCCTGCACTATAAGGCCAATGATGGTGAAACCTATGTGCTGAACCTGATCGATACCCCCGGCCATGTTGACTTCGCCTATGAAGTCTCGCGGTCGCTGTCGGCCTGCGAAGGCTCGCTGCTGGTGGTGGATGCGTCTCAGGGCGTCGAGGCGCAAACGCTGGCCAACGTCTATCAGGCCATCGACAACAATCATGAGATCGTCACCGTTCTCAACAAGATCGATCTGCCTGCCGCCGAGCCTGATCGCATCCGGGAACAGATCGAGGAAGTCATCGGCATCGATGCTTCTGAAGCCGTGCTGATTTCCGCCAAGACCGGGCTTGGCATTCCCGATGTGCTGGAAGCGATTGTCAAACATTTGCCAGCGCCGAAAAGTGAGCTGGGTGACAAAGGCCCGCTGAAAGCACTGTTGGTCGATAGCTGGTATGATACCTATCTGGGCGTTATGGTTCTGGTGCGCGTCATCGACGGTGTTTTGACCAAGGGTCAGACTATCAGGATGATGGGGACGGACGCGAAATATCAGGTGGAGCGTGTCGGCGTTTTGACGCCGAAAATGCTGGCCGTCGACAGTCTTGGTCCCGGCGAAATCGGGTTTTTCACCGGTTCGATCAAGGAAGTGGCCGATACCCGCGTCGGCGATACCATCACGGAAGACAAACGCCCGACAGCCACCATGCTGCCCGGTTTCAAGCCTGCCCAGCCTGTGGTGTTCTGTGGGCTGTTTCCAGTCGATGCAGCGGATTTTGAAGATCTGCGTTCAGCGATGGGCAAACTTCGCCTCAATGACGCGAGCTTTTCGTTTGAAATGGAAAGTTCGGCAGCGCTGGGCTTCGGTTTCCGCTGCGGCTTCCTGGGCTTGCTGCATCTGGAAATCATTCAGGAGCGGCTGGAGCGCGAGTTCGACCTTGACCTGATCGCCACGGCGCCTTCGGTTGTCTACAAGCTGTTCATGACTGATGGCAGCGAGCGCGAATTGCACAACCCGGCGGACATGCCGGATGTGGTGCGAATCTCGGAAATACACGAACCGTGGATCAAGGCGACCATTCTGACGCCGGATGACTATCTCGGCGGCATCCTCAAGCTCTGCCAGGACCGTCGTGGTGTGCAAACCGAGCTGACCTATGTCGGCAAACGCGCCATGCTGACCTATGAACTACCGCTCAATGAAGTGGTGTTTGATTTCTACGACCGATTGAAGTCGATCTCCAAGGGCTATGCCTCTTTCGACTATCACCTGGACGCTTATCGCGAAGGCAATTTGGTCAAGATGTCGATCATGGTCAACGGCGAGCCCGTCGATGCTCTGTCGATGCTGGTGCATCGCTCGGCAGCGGAAAAGCGCGGTCGCGACATGTGCGAAAAGCTGAAGGATCTTATTCCGCGGCATATGTTCAAGATCCCGATCCAGGCTGCCATCGGCGGCAATGTGATCGCGCGCGAGACCATTTCAGCAATGCGCAAGGACGTGACCGCCAAGTGCTATGGCGGCGATGCCAGCCGCAAGCGCAAGCTGCTGGACAAGCAGAAGGCCGGTAAGAAGCGTATGCGCCAGTTCGGCAAGGTCGAAATCCCGCAGGAAGCCTTTATCGCTGCCCTGAAGATGAGCGACGAATAACGGGTTAACGTGGATAGAATTCAACAAAAAGGCGGAAAGCCGGGAGGTTTTCCGCCTTTTTTGTGAGAAAAGTCTGCACTCAGCTATGGGCGAAAATATCGGTCTCTTCCCAGCCGAGCAGGTCCAGCTTGGCGCGTGTGGGCAGGAACTCGAAACAGGCGGTCGCATGATCCATGCGGCCATCGCGCACCAGCCGCGCCGTCAGCTTGTCGCGCAGCGCATGCAGATAGAGCACGTCGGAGGCGGCATATTCGAGCTGCGCCGGAGACAGCGTTTCTGCCGCCCAGTCGGAAGATTGCTGGGCCTTGGACACATCCACCTCAAGCATTTCCTTGAGATTGTCCTTCAACCCATGCCGGTCGGTATAGGTGCGCGACAGGCGCGAGGCGATCTTGGTGCAAAACACCGGCGTGGTGGTGACGCCGAAGGTGTGAAACAGTACGGCGATGTCGAACCGGCCATAATGGAAGATTTTTTCCCGGGTCGGGTCTTCCAGCAGGGCGGTCAGGTTGGGTGCCTGGCGCTGGCCAGGCGCAATGCGGATCACGTCGGCTGTGCCGTCACCCGGCGAAAGCTGCACCACGCAGAGCCGGTCGCGGCGGGGAATCAGTCCCAGCGTTTCGGTGTCGATGGCGATGGCGCGGGTATAGCGCGCCGCATCTTCACTGCTGATATCGCCTTCATGATAGCGAATGGTGGAAGCCATGCCTGTCTCCTGCTGTCTCTTTGGTCTTTGTGCGGCCTATAGCGGAAACAGTCGTGCAGCGATACCGAATATCAAGAACCACGCCTGAAATCATGACGTCACAGTTTCGGATTGCTCACCGGTCCTTCGTCGCAAAGCTCGGTATAGGCCAGGGTCTGGTCCAGATGCTCGGCGCGAAGCGACAATAGCTTTTCGGCATAATGCAGCCTTACCGCAACATATGCCGGGTCCTCGGCCAGATTGGTCAACTCGCCCGGATCGGCCTGAAGGTCGAACAGCAGCGGTGGCATTCCGGCAAAATGCACATATTTGAATTTTTCGTCACGAATCACGGCGAGATTGCACTGGCTGGATTTGAGACCGAGGGCATTCTCTGTGGAATTTGTCACCACTTCCCGGAAATCGAATTCCCAGAATGCGTGGTCTCGCCAGTCATCGGGCTGGATGCCGCTAAGAAACGGCAATAGGGAGCCGCCGTCCTGATGATTGAGCGGGCTGACGCCCATCCGGTCCAGCAGCGTCGGCATCAGGTCGGCGGCACTGGTGAAGGCCTCCACCACCTGACCGTGGGTGCCGGTGTTCGCCGGATCGCGGATCACCAAAGGAATATGGTAGCTGCCGTCATAGACACCACCCTTGCCCAGCATCCAGTGGTCGCCCAGCATTTCGGCGTGGTCGGAGGTGAAGACGATGATCGTGTCGTTCCAGACGCCGCTGTCCTTCAGATCATCGACGATCCGGCCAAATTGGGCATCGACCTCGGCGATCATGCCGTAATAGGTGGCGCGGATCACGTCGATCTGTTCTGAACTCCAGTCACAGACGCGGCCTTCGGCACCGGCAATGAAAGAGGATTGCGGCAGATGCGGCAGCATCAGGTCCGACAGCGGATGCACGGCCATTTCCGCTTCCAGCGTCGGATGACGTACAGGTTTGAGGCCGCTGCCCGGCGTAAACATCCGGTTATAAGGTTCGGGAACGCAGAAGGGTGGATGCGGGCGCAGGAAGGAAATATGTGCAAACCAGGGCTGCGTCTGCTCCTCGCGCCAGTTCAGGAAAGCCTCGGTCAGAAACGCGGTTGGGGTTTCCTCGGCGCTATAGGCCGGGGGCTCCTGATTGGGCTGGACTGGCCGATCCTGTCCGGTCTGGTGGAGTTCGCGTCCGGGCCGAGCGCCGCCACGCCGGGTTTTCAGCCAGCTCAGCCATTGCCGGTCGTCTTCCAGCAGCAATTGTCCAACCGTAAAGCCCGGTAACACCCCTTCGTAACTGGTCAGATGCGGGTCGGCGGGCGCCAGACGCCGTGGATCGGGCGAAACATCGGTATAGCCGAACAGCGTCGGATCGTAACCGCCCCGACGTGCCGCCAGCGCCACCGTGTCGAAACGAGCATCAAGGGGCGAGCCGTTGCGACAGACCCGGTTGTTCATCTGGTAAAGCCCGGTATAGATCGCCGCGCGCGCTGGCGAGCAAGGGGCGGCTGCGGCAAAATGTCGATGAAACAACAGGCCTTCTGCCGCCAACCGGTCAACATTGGGGGTCTGCACCACGGGATGGCCGACCGCTGACAGGCAATCGCCCCGCCATTGGTCCGCGGTGATCAGCAGGATATTCGGCTTTTTCTGCATGGATGAGGTCTTTGCTTGTTTTGCCACGGACGCGATGTGCAAAATTTATATCGGCGAGTATCTCGTTTTCCTAGGACGGTTTTTGGGTCTTTCTAAGGTCCATGCGGGCTTGGTTTGCGAGCCTGGCTTCCAGCAGGGCGCTTTGTCTCTCAGCCCATTGCGCCGCTAGGGCTCGTGGGCAATCTTCCAGCTCTGCCCGCGCTTGATCCGGGGGCTATGCAATCGTCTCGTTTGGAAGTGCGCAAATTCTACTCATTCGCCAGCGGATGATCGGTGATGGAGGGTGAAAAGCCACCGTTTCTTGATTGATTTCGCAAAACGCCGGTATTTTCATGCTTTCGCTATGCACTGGATACATTGCTGCAATGCGGTATTAACGATATTCATCCTCGGGAAATCCTCTATATTGAAATCATCAAAGTGACGCACTCCTCCTCCCAGTGTCGCTTTGAAGGGATCGGCGATACTCCTCCTCCCAATTGCCGATCAAGTTCAAGAGCCCGACGCATCCTCCTCCCGCGTCGGGCTCTTTTGCGTTCTGGCTCCGGCCTCTTCTCTCTCCAATCCCGTCTTATCCGGTTCCCCGTTTTGTCCGGTTCGATGCATAAACGATGCTTTCGTCTGCTTTGAATTGGTTTAAACAGTCTTGATCGAACCACCTCAGCGCGATGATCGGGCAGAGAATGTGGGCGATTACAGCGCGGTGCGTTTTATAAAACGCACAAAGGACGCTGTAACACTTTAAATCTACTGCATAATGTCCACCTTAAATCGATTCCGATTTAAGGTGGACATTATGCAGTACCTGATGACAGCGAGGCTTGACCCTATGGCGGTAAAATTCGGCACCAGCGGACTACGCGGTCTCTCTGTGGACCTGGTCGGCAGCGTTTCTGCGCTGCATGCGACGGCATTTGCCCGAATGCTGCTTGTCAAGGGCTATGCCAAGCCGGGCGCTACCGTGCTGATCGGCCAGGATTTTCGCCCCTCCAGCCCGGAAATCGCTGCCACCTGCATGGGGGCGCTGCAACGGGAAGGACTGGTGCCGGTCGATTGTGGGGCTATTCCCACCCCGGCGCTGGCCTTTTACGGCAGCAGAATCGGCGCAGCCTCGCTGATGGTCACCGGCTCCCACATTCCGGCCGACCGCAATGGCATCAAATTTTATCGGCCGGAGGGAGAAATCGACAAGGCTGACGAAGAAGCGATAACAGCGCTTGCCGCTGACTTGGTGGCTGATGAGCGCGCCAACCGTGTCGAGCATGGCACCGGCGAAGACCGATACGCCATTGCCGTCGACCTGTTTCTGAAACGCAATATGGCTGTACTGCCCCCTGCCGCCTTTGAGGGCATGAAAATCGGCGTCTATCAGCATAGCAGCGTGGCGCGTGACATGCTGGTGACCCTTCTTGAGGGTCATGGCGCATCCGTCCTGCCGCTGGGGCGCTCGGAGATCTTCGTTCCTGTTGATACCGAGGCGGTATCGACTGACACAATCGGCAAGCTTTCGGCCTGGGCAAGCGAGCACGGGCTGGATGCTATCGTCTCCACCGATGGCGATGCCGACCGCCCATTGGTGGCCGATGAAAAGGGCGCACCCTTGCGCGGCGATCTGCTCGGCCTGATCACGGCAAACCTGCTGGGCGCTAAGGTGATCGCCACACCCGTTACCTCCAATTCGGGCATTGAAGCCGCAAGCGGGTTTTCGGTTCTGCGCACCCGCGTCGGCTCACCTTATGTGATTGCCGCCATGAATGCGGCGCTCTCGGTGGGTGAAAGTGGCGTGATCGGCTTTGAGGCGAATGGCGGCGTCATGCTGGCCTCCGATTTCACCGTGCATGACGGCAGGCTTGCCGCTCTGCCGACGCGTGATTGCGTGGTGCCAATCCTGGCAGCGCTCTATGCAGCGGCAAGCGCCGGACGGACACTCTCCGCCGTGGTGGCAGACTATCGCCTGCCGATTGCCCTTTCTGACCGTCTTGAACAGTACGCCTTGGACAAAAGCAGCGCGTTGATGGCGTTTCTGCGTGGCTCGGATAAAAACCTGTCTGCATTCCTGGCGCCGATAGGGGGCGTGCGTGAAACCAGCGATATCGATGGATTGCGGGTGACGCTCAGTGATAGCAGGGTCATCCATTTCCGCCCTTCCGGCAATGCCCCGGAAATGCGCTGCTATGTCGAGGCAAGCGACCAGGCATCGGCGGTCAGCCTGCTGGTCCAAGGTCTTGACCTGCTGGCGAAATGGCCGGGTTGACAAACCCACAGGCCTGTCAATCAAGCCGATAAACAAGGTGATACGGTTCCCGGCGGGGTGCTGTGCGTAGAGCGCGAGCGATGGCCCTGCGCTTTTCTCTTCCGCCGCGCGCCTGCTGCGGCTACACCATTTGCAGGATTGATTTTTGCAAAAAGGATGACTGATGGACCGCGGCCACGACCCTAGCGAACTCGAAATGGTGGTATTGATGACGCCGGATATGGCGAATTTTTCCGGCAAGGTGCATGGCGGCGCGCTGCTGAACATTCTCGACCGGGTCGCCTATTCCTGTGCCTCGCGCTTTTCCCAGCAATATGCGGTGACGCTGTCGGTGGATCAGGTGGTGTTCCGTCAGCCGATCCATGTCGGCGAACTCGTAACGTTCCGCGCATCGGTCAATTATGCCGGGCGCACATCGATGGAAATCGGCATTCGGGTCGAGGCGGAGGAAATCCGCACCGGTGAACGCCGCCACACCAATTCCTGTTATTTCACCATGGTTGCCGTGGATGCCGAGGGCAAGCCGACCACCGTTCCGGCCTTCTGTCCTGAAACGCCAGCGAAAATCCGGCGGGAAAAGGCGGCCCGTGAGCGTCGCGCCCTGCGTCAGGAATTCGAGCATCGTTTCAAGCAGGTCAAGTTGTCCGGTCAGGACTAAAACATCATGCTTTGGGATTTGATCGTTTAACCCTCACCGGCGCCTCTTTGCGTTATGACCTGTGGCTCTCTGCGGCCCCATAGATGCTCTCCCGCCGGAACAGATCGATGACATGACCGAAATCACCCTGAATGTCCTGCCGATTTTCCTGCTGATCTTTTCCGGCTGGGCGCTGGTGCGCAGCCGGTTCCTGAACGTGGATATCGGCGACGCCCTAAGCGAATTTGTTTTCAAGGTCGCGGTGCCGGTTCTGTTGCTGCATACGATTACCCAGGCCGACTTTCAGGGTGCATCGCCTTTTCGTTTGTGGATTGCCTATTTTGCCGGGGTGGGTGTCACCTGGACCATCGGTCATCTTGTGGCGACACGGGTTTTCGGCCGCGACCAGCGGATCGGCGTGCTGGCCGGGGTATCTTCAGCCTTTGCCAATAATGTTTTCATCGGCCTGCCCCTGGTTAGTCGCATGCTTGGCAATGACGGTGTCGTTGCTCTCTCCATTCTGCTGGCCGTGCATCTGCCTTTGATGATGGTGATCGGCACAGTCTTGATGGAACATGCCGAGCGCCGGGAAAGCGGGGTGCAATTGCGGGGAATGCTCGCCGTCCTGCGCCAGGTCGGGCGCAATCTCGTCACCAATCCGCTGGTGATTGGCCTTGCCATCGGACTTATGGTGCATGTGATCGGCCTGCCGATCCCGGCGACGATCGAGACCGTGCTCAGTCAGATCTCCGCCATGGCCGGACCAGCGGCGTTGATTTCGCTGGGCATGGCGCTGACCAAATATCGTGTCACCGGCAATGTCGGTATTGCCAGCGTTACCTCGGCTCTGAAATTGGTCCTGATGCCCGCATCCGTGTGGATGGCCTGCCACCTTCTGCATTTGCCGCATGAATGGACCATGGCGCTGGTGCTGACGTCTTCCGTGCCGACGGGCGTCAACGCCTGGCTGATCGCCAATCGTTTTGGGGTCGGCCATGCCCTGGCCGCCTCCACCATCACTATCACGACAGCGCTTGGCGTGTTTTCCGTCACGTTCTGGGCATGGCTGCTGGGCGCGTGATACGAAGGCTTTGCGTGTAAAGCCAAAATTGGAACGCTATAAAAAGCTCATGCCAGATCAGCGATCCGCCAATAGAGCGCTTCTGCGGGTAGAGCGTCTTCCTGCGGCGCCGCTAGCGCCAAGTTCGGGGCAGTATAATTCTCTAGTTCAAGCTCCAGAACGTTGGTGTACCCGGCTGTTTCAAGCGTGCCATCGTCGCTCAGGGCATAGGGCTGGCTTTCGGATAGGGTTTCTGCCGCGCTGCCAGCGTCTTCTTCCGCCGATTCCTCACCCTCGGTAGAGCCGTCACGCTGATGCTGGCCGTTGTTGTCCTGATGCGCGTCATCATCGTCCAAAGCCTCGACCGCATCCACACTCTCAGTCTTGCCGCGGCCGGGTTCATGCTGAACCGCGAGATAGCTTACTACCGGAAACGGCACGAAGGGCGGCACCTGCAAAACCGTTGCATGCACTATGGCCTGTGCCCCGGCGAGCGATAGAACGGCCTGTTCGCGGGTAATTTCTTCTTGCCGTACGGAAACCAGCTCCGCCTGCGCTTCGCCGGCTGGTGTCTGGTTTACCGATGCATTTGCCTGTATCTGGCTTAAACGCCTGTGGTTTGTCTCCAGCAATGCCGCCTGGTTGGCGCGGGCATCGGCATTGATCGCAGGGTGCAGATCGTTCTGTTCATTCTCCTGCATATCTTCCGTCTGGAAAAACATTTGGCGCAGCAAATCTGTGTCCGCATCCTCTTCCGGCGTCGCCGGGGCTTGGAGTGATGCTCCGGTTACATCCATCCAGCCCTTCAAAGACAGCACGGTGGCGACCATTGTATCGATGCCATCGCCGTCAGTGCTGCGGCGCAGAATTGGGTCCTGGCGATTATCCTGCAAGGGAGCGGATGTGGTGAAAGCTCCATAGGCTCGGTTCGTGGCTTGTGTCGCCAGACCGTCCATCGCGGCTTCCCGCCCCGTCTGGGCAAGGCCTGTGGCAAGAGGCGGTATTGCACTATTCCCCATCGCCACGGCTACGGGCGTTCCGGTTGTTCCTGGCGTTCCAGCCATTCCTGAGGTTCCAGTCTGGCCATTGCGGTCGAAAGCTGACGCTTTCAAGCCTGTCTCCGTGGCAGCTTTGGCCGCAAGTCCCGTGCTTGTTTCCTCCGTCAGGTCATCCATGCGGGTCATAACCGTTTCGGATTGTACCATATTGCCAGCAATTGACCTGTTGTCCGTGGCTGGTGCTGCGCCTGTCGTTGCCGTTTCGTTTGTCACCAGCGCCATTGCGGCAGAAAGCGCTTCAGGGCGGATAGCTTGCAAAGGCGTCTGGCGCCCTGCCACTTCAGGGTTTGCGGACGCTTGCGCCGAAAGGCTGCGAGGGGCCGGAGTTTCCTCAGCCTGCGTACCATCAAGAACTGGTGTGGATGGCGTGCGGTTCGTGGTGACGTCTTCCGGTTCCGACACAATCGGCACGGTTTGAGCAACGAATGCCGCCTGTTCGGCTCGCGGTTGCGCGGTAGAGACCGCCGCGCTTTGCGCTGCGAGTGCCGCGGTTACGGGTTGTCCCGCAACCGGGCCAGGAGACTGTTCGCTTAACCCGGCAGCTGGCACGTGTTGCCCTGTTGCAGGATTTAACGTTTGCGGTGCCGCTGTCTGGTCCGATGCTGGCGGGGCCCCGGCGTATTGAGGTGGTGGTGGGTTGGATGCGCTCGCGCCATTTTGGCTATAGGAGGAAACCACGTTCAGCGCCTTCAGATCACCGCTATTGTTGCGCTTGATTTCCATATAGGCGGATAGCAAGGCTGCTTCCGGACCATCGGTATTTTGTAGAACCCGCAACAGGACCTCGATCTGCAATCCTTTCAGGGCTTGGGTCAGCTGCGTTTGCAGTCGTGTCCTTTGGCCATCGTCCAGATTGGCAAGAGCTGTCGCGAAGCGCTGGGCAAAGGCCGCGTCGGTTTCGCCGGGATCACGCTTCAGCCCGATCGATTGGCCGACCAGATCGGCGATTTCCGCCAGATCCGTCTGCACGCTTTCCCGGCTGCTGAGCAAGAGGTTGTTGATGCGTCCGGCAATCGCCGAACCGCCCTCCCGGTCCACCCGGATCATGCTATCGCTCGTCAAGCCGCTCATGGCCGTGTCGGACAGGGCGGCCTCGGTGGCGCTGTCGTGAAAATTTGGCGCAGTGCGCGATAAAGCTTGAACGGGAGGCAACATAGCATATCCCTTTTTGCAGAAGGACCTCGCCAACCAAGGCCCGGCCGTGCAATCCGGAGTTTAAGGGCAGAGTGTGCTGGAAAACCGCTCATGCGGCTTTGATATCGACTGCCCCGGCCCAGAACCTTATGCACCGGACCTGAAACCCGTTGCACCCCAGCTACGCGGGATTGCGTCGGACGCCGTGCAAGGCAGTTGCGAATCACCTTATCAGGATAGAATGGTCGCACATGGTTAACAATATGTTAAAGCTCTGATCTGTGCGTCTCGGAGAGAGCGTTTCGCCGTAATCCATTCTATCTGCTGGTTAATTTTCTCCTTAAATCGATTCCGGTTTCGGGAATTATGAAGTAGCATACGCCACACCATAACCCTGCCCGATTGCAACATGCCGGTGAGCCTGATGAGCCGTATCAATCCGATCTTGAACACCGATAGCTACAAGCTGGGGCATTTCCTGCAATATCCTCCGGGAACCCGGGCGGTGAGTGGTTATGTCACCACCCGTGGTGCTTCCCTGCGACCGGAAGTGGTGTTTTTCGGCCTGCAGATGTTCTTGAAGGAATATCTGTCACAGCCCATTACCCAGGCCGATATTGATGAAGCGCAGGAACTGGCCGCCCTGCACGGCCAGCCTTTCGACCAGGCCGGCTGGCACTATATTCTCTCCGCCCATGGCGGATTTCTGCCTTTGCGCATAGAGGCGCTGCCAGAGGGAAGCTTCCTGCATCGCGGCGTGCCGATGGTGCAGGTGGTCAATACCGATCCGGCCTGCTTCTGGTTGCCCTCCTATATTGAAACGGCGCTGTTGCGGGCGGTGTGGTATCCGTCCACGGTCGCCAGCTCGCTTCGCCATGTGAAGCAGACTTTGAAGCCCTTTCTCGATAAAAGCTGTGACGACCCGGCTGGCGTTATCGGGTCGCGGCTGTTCGAATACGGCGCGCGCGGTGCAGCAAGCCTCGAACAGGCCGGATTGGGCGGTGTGGCCAACCTGCTGCATTTCGACCACACCGATACGCTGGAAGCCGTGCTCTACGCCCGCCGCTATTATGGTGCTGAGATGGCCGGTCTCTCGATTCCGGCCTCGGAACATACGACCATGATCGCCTGGGGCCAGGACCAGGAAGTGCAGTCCTTCGCCAATATGATCGACCGGTTCGGCGATTATCCGGCCTATTCAGTGGTCTCGGACAGCTATGACATTCACAATGCGGTGTCCGAAATCTGGGGCAAAACGTTGCAACAGAAAGTGCGCTCCAAGCCCGGCAGGCTGATTGTACGGCCCGATAGTGGTGATCCGATCGATGTTCCGGTCCAGACGGTGGCCCAGCTCGCCTATCAGTTCGGCACGCGCTTGAATGCCAAAGGCTACAAGGTTCTGGATGACAAGGTTCGGGTCTTGCAGGCGGATGGCGTGTCGTTGCGCGATATCACCATGATCCTCGGTCGGCTGGAAGCCATGGGCTTTTCAGCGGAAAATATTTCCTTCGGCATCGGCGCATCGCAATTGCAGAAGGTCAGCCGCTCCACCTATTCCTTCACGATGAAATGCAGTGCCATCATGGACGGGCAGGAGCGCTGGCGTCCCATTTCCCGCCGCCCGGTCACGATGCAGGAACGCCTGCCGGAACCTGGGCGTCGCGCCGTCATCGTGGAAGGAGGCGAGTTTGCCTCCATTGCTTTGGAGGACCTAGGCCGTCGCACCAATCATTTGCAGCCGGTTTGGGAAAATGGCCGCCTGCTGAAAGAATGGAGCTTTGACGAAATCAAAGCAAAAGCCAGGACGCCGCATCGCATGGATATGTGATGCGATGGCGTCAATCGGTGGTCAATTCTGAAGTGCTCTTTGGGGTTTCTGCTTCAAACGGTGTCGGGCAGGAACATGCGATAGAGACCATTATCGTCGGCAAGGAAGCCCGAAGGACGCTCGATAACCGGTGATCCGTCCTCCTCGCTTGAGGACATGGCATCAAGCCAATTGGCCGGCAGTCGCTCTTCTTCCTTGACGTCGTCTGCCTTGATCTCGGCAATTTCCTCGATCATTTCCGCAGAAAGTGGTGGAATTTCCTCCCTCGGCAGCTGGCGTTGAGGGGTGGAGAACAGGAACCCGATCTGCTGGCTGTCGTCATGTGCCGCTCCGAGCCGCACAGTCCGTTCCACAGGATAGGCCTGGGCGGAAGGCGCGGAGGAAAGCAAAACACCGTCTCTCGCAATTGATGCAGTATCCATCATGGTCACACAGGTCAGGCGCACATGGCTTCATCCATGGTCGCTATGGCTTCAGCTTGAACGGGCAATGGCTTGGATGCGCACACATCGTTGCGCCCGGCCTGTCCCATCGATCTTTGGCAGCCGGCTCGAGCTTTCGTCCGTTTTGCTGCCAGGGCAAAAGCTAGGCCGAAATCTTTAAGGAAATACTGATGAAACCGACATTGCCGGAAAGATATATTTTACCTTGACGGACGTCAGGCCTCGTTGAGATCGCACCCTTTGAGTGATGAAATCCAGGTGCTGCGGAGCTTGCAACAGCGCCCGTTTTTGATAGGCATGGGGCAACAAGGATGAGGTGGCTCCCATGACGATCACGCTTTATGGCATCAAGAATTGCGACACGATGAAAAAGGCGCGGACCTGGCTGGAGACGGCGGGTATCGATTATGCTTTTCACGACTACAAGGCCAAGGGTATAGACCGCGCCAGCCTTCAGGCCTGGAGTGCCAAGCTTGGCTGGGAGGTATTGTTGAACCGGGCGGGTACGACGTTCAAGAAGCTTCCTGATGAAGCCAAGGCCGATATGAATGAGGAAAAGGCTCTGGATCTGATGTTGGCGCAACCGTCTATGATCAAGCGACCGGTTCTGGACACGGACGGGGCGCTGACGGTGGGCTTCAAGCCGGAGCAGTATCAGACTGTTTTCGCCAATACCAGTTCTTAACTTTCGGTTCGATGGTCCAGGGTGCACATCGCTGTAAAGAGGCAAACAATGTCGAAATCGACCCGCGCCACGCTGGCAATGGAAAAGGCTGGTCTTGCCTTTACCGTGCATCACTACGATTACGATCCGAACGCCGAGCGGATCGGTTTGCAAGCGGCGGAAGCGATTGGCGAGGAGCCGCGCCGGGTGTTGAAAACCCTGATGGCGGAAGTGGATGGCAAGCCTGTCTGCGTCGTCCTGCCCTCCGACCAAGAGGTCAGCATGAAGAAACTGGCCGCCGCCATCGGCGGTAAACATGCCGCGATGATGAAGCCCACCGCCGCCGAAAAGCTCACCGGCTTCGTTGTCGGCGGCATCAGCCCTTTCGGCCAGAAAAAACTGGTGCCGACCGTGATCGAATTGTCGGCACTCGACGAGCCGCATGTCTATCTCAATGGTGGCCAGCGTGGCTTACAGGTCCGGTTGGAGCCAAAGGCGGCGCAAGTCGCGCTCAACGCCATTGCCGCGCCTGTGATTGCCTGACGTTTGATTGGTTGGCTGTGTTTTTGCCTTCAATTCTGTATGAAATGACCTATCTCTGTCTCGTGATCACGTGGGTCTTTAGCTCACCGCTGATCCGGTACCGGTGGGGACCGGATTGACGCAACCGGAAGCCACTGCGGCCTCTGCGCGATTGAAAAGCGTAGGTGCTTTCGTTTCGAAAACCAGGAAAAAAATGCATGACCCTGCCTGACCTCTCAAACTCCATCGATCCGGTAAAGCTCGACAAACTGGCCGAAGTGGCCGTCAAGGTTGGCCTGCGGCTGGCACCGGGCCAAGATCTGGTGATCACCGCGCCGCTCAACGCGCTGCCGCTTGTGCGCAACATTACTCGCCATGCCTATATGGCCGGTGCCGGTCTTGTGACGACTTTCTATTCGGATGAAGAGACGACGCTGGCCCGCTATGCCCATGGCTCGGATGCCAGTTTCGATCGGGCTTCCGGTTGGCTTTACGAGGGTATGGCCAAAGCCTATGCGGGGGGTGCTGCGCGGTTGGCGATTTCCGGCGACAATCCCATGCTGCTCGCCAGCCAGGACCCGGCCAAGGTGGCGCGGGCCAACAAGGCCAATTCAATTGCCTATAAGCCTGCCTTGGAGCCGATTTCCAATTTCGACATCAACTGGAATATCTCCTCATATCCCAACCCGTCCTGGGCAGCACAGGTGTTTCCGGATCTGCCCCTGG
The DNA here is from genome assembly GCF_021462805.2 of Allorhizobium sp. Av2. Classification (NCBI taxonomy): domain Bacteria; kingdom Pseudomonadati; phylum Pseudomonadota; class Alphaproteobacteria; order Hyphomicrobiales; family Rhizobiaceae; genus Allorhizobium; species Allorhizobium sp. Av2. The sequence goes on from NZ_CP192696.1 coordinate 3,562,498, forward strand.
ATGAGGCGGTGAAAAAGCTGGCGGATGCGATTTTTGCCGCGTCCCGGGTCGATCAGCCCGATCCGGTCGCGGCCTGGATGGCCCATAATGGCGAACTGGCCAAGCGTTCGGCCTGGTTGAATGGCGAGCGGTTCTCCAGTCTGCATTTTACCGGCCCCGGCACGGATCTGCGGGTTGGCCTGGCCGATGGCCACGAATGGCACGGGGGCGCCTCCACGGCCAAGAATGGCATTACCTGCAATCCGAATATTCCAACGGAAGAGGTGTTCACCACGCCGCACGCGCTGAAAGTGGACGGTGTGGTTTCCTCCACCAAGCCGTTGTCGCATCAGGGCACGCTGATCGACAATATCCAGGTGCGGTTCGAAGCGGGTCGGATCGTCGAGGCCAAGGCTTCGCGCGGCGAGGAAGTGCTCAATAAGGTCTTGGACACTGACGAGGGCGCGCGGCGTTTGGGAGAAGTGGCCCTGGTGCCGCATTCATCGCCGATTTCGGCGTCCGGCATCCTGTTCTACAACACGCTGTTTGACGAAAACGCCTCGTGCCATATCGCGCTTGGCCAATGCTATTCCAAATGCTTCCTGGACGGGGCGTCGCTGACGCCGGAGCAGATCATAGCCCAAGGCGGCAATTCGTCGTTGATCCATATCGACTGGATGATCGGTTCCGACAAGGTCGATATTGACGGCGTGAAAGCGGATGGCACAACGGTGCCCGTGATGCGCAAGGGCGAATGGGCCTGAAAATGCATTCGGCCTGCGTTTGATAAACGCAGGCCGATTTCATCTAAATAGAGACCCGCGCATCATATATGGTGCGCGAAATTCTCTATAAAACTTTGAATTTGTTGCATAATTTTCTCTTCAAGCCGATTCCGGTTTAAAGAATTATGCAATAGGGCCGATCAGCCCTGTCTGGCCTTACGGTTGGCATAACGCTGATCGCGTTGCGCCTTGCGGGTGGCTTCGTCTTCAAGCAGACGGGAAATTCTGGCTTTTTCAGCGGCGTCGCGGGCATCGGCTTCAGCTGTTGCTTCAGCGGCAATCGCCGCTTCACGAGCAGCTGTCTCGGCTGCAAGCTGTTGCTGTTCCTGCAATTTTGTCTGTTCGCGCTCGGCGCGCCGTGCTTCTCTGGCCTCGGCTATCGCCTGGCGCTCTGCCTGGCGGGCAAGACGGGTTGGTTCCGACGCTTCCTGCGCGGCCTTATAGGCCTGAAGGAGAGCGGCCTTTGCGTCGGCAGCGGTGGTACGGCGGTCGACGACTTCATTTTTCCGGCTATTTTTCAAAGAGATGTTCCAGTTGTAGATAGGGCCTGCAAATCAGGCTTTTCGGGTCGATTTGGCAGCGGTCGCGGCGTCAGCCATCTGCTGGTCCTGCAACTCCTTGGCAAGCCGTGCTTCGCGCAGCCTGAGGGTTTTTTCTTCACGGGCAAGCACGAGCGAATCCTGTTCTTCCACGGCACGACCGCGCGCGAAGAATTGCGACTGCTCCTTGTCAAAAGCGATTTCCGCCTGCTGACGTGATTTACTATAGTTTTCTGCCATGGGGTCGCGCCTTTCTGGGTGGCAGCGCCGCGTGCCGGGCATGGCGCGCAAAAAACGCTACGACATTCTGCGCCGTGTACATCCAGGTGTACGTGAGGCCGCTGTGACACTTATTACGAAGGCCCAAAGATGCAGATCACATCCTCGCCCTGAAGACATGCAGATATCTCAAAGACAACAAGGACTTGAGATGTTTGCAAACGGCATAGAAATTGCCATCTTCACGGTCTCTTCGCATACCATCTGCTGCATATTTCATGTGCGACCCAAACCGGGCGCAAGACGTTATGCAACAGGAAATCGTGTGAGCGCGGTCTGCGACGGCGCGGCAGGCAATAAAAAAGGCCAGGCAAACTGCCTGACCTTGGTTGGATCATGCTCTCAACAATGCCAGTACATCCGTGGTCAAAGGAAAGCCGAACCCTATATTAAGCAGCCTGGAGATTACAGGCCGACATCTTGCCGGACTTGTTGTCGCGTTCCATGTCGTAGGCGATCTTCTGGCCTTCGACGATTTCACGCATACCAGCGCGTTCAACAGCAGAGATATGCACGAATGCATCCGGGCCGCCGTTGTCAGGCTGAATGAAGCCGAAGCCCTTAGTGGAATTAAACCATTTAACTGTGCCAGTGGTCATGATGAACCCTTTCATAGCATATTGAGTGACCATAGCGCAAAACGCCGTGGATGAGGATAGCGATTTTTGAAAGGAAGGTTCGTTCAGGGCGCGGTGCTAATTGCGCGGTAACCAAAGCTCAGCAAGCAAATATCGATGACCAATAGATACCCCCTAAAGGCATGCATGTCAACCAAAGCTTTGAATTTATTATGATCCGCCTTTATTCCGGACTATGGCGAAGGGGTCCAAAGCCTTGTATCCGCACCGTAATCTCTGTCCGTGCGGCACCGCGTTCAAACGTCCATTTTGTCGCTCATCACGGTGCCGTTTGCGCCGTTTTTGTTAGAAAAGGCTACCCTGTCCGGCGGGTGACTCCGATTTTTTCGGCAATTTGGGCGGGGGATTCGGTTTTGCTGGGGCTGTCGTGGCAGGAGCGGCTTGCGGTGAAGGTGACGCCTTATCACCATCACCGGTCACGGCGGAAACCCGGCCATCGGCAAATTCGATGGCGATGGCCCGCCCATCCTCAAGACCTGCCGCACGCGACAGGGGCCTGTCATCCTCCCCACGGATCACGGCATAGCCGCGCATCAGGACATTTTTGTAGGACAGCGATTGCAGCATCCGGTCATGGGCCGACACCGTGGAGCGGGCGCGGCGAAGATCGTTGATAACAGCGCTGTCGGCCCGGCGCGAAAAGCTGTCCAGCCGGTCCCTCGAGCGTCCCGTTTGGGCCTTCAGCCGGGCCGGGACCGCCGTCAATGTTGCATCGATCCGTCCGAGATGGGCTTTTTGCCGCTCGATCAGCCGCTCGATGATCCGGTCGGCAAGGGCGGCGCGTTCGTTGACACGCTGGCGACGTTCCACCAGGCGGCGCACAAGCATATCAGGCGACAATTTGGCGGCGGCCCGCTCGTAACTTTGCCGCTTGGTCATGGTATTGAGTTCCAGGCTACGGCCAAGACCGCTGGCGGCCTCATCAAAACGGCGGCGGGGCAGCGCCAGCAATTGATCAAGGGAGGGCAGGGCGCGGGCCAGCGCCCGCAGGTTCTGGCGGCGATGATCCATCTGGCGGTTGACGGCGCCTGCCAATCGGGCAGCAAGCCCGGCCAGTTGCGCTTCCAGATCCGCCTTGACCGGCACGGCCATTTCAGCCGCGCCTGTCGGCGTCGGCGCCCTGACATCGGCTGCATAATCGATCAGTGTCCAGTCCGTTTCATGGCCGACCGCCGAAATCAGCGGAATGGCGCTGGCGGCGGCGGCGCGTACCACCGCTTCGTCGTTGAAACTCCACAGGTCTTCCAGGCTGCCGCCACCGCGCGCGACGATCAGCACATCCGGCCTCGGGATGACACCATCAGGCTGAAAGGCATTGAAGCCGTTGATCGCGTTGGCAACCTCGTCGCCGGAACCTTCGCCTTGCACCTTGACGGGCCAGACCAGGACATGCACCGGAAAGCGGTCTGAAATCCGGTGAAGAATGTCGCGGATCACGGCGCCGGTGGGGGAGGTGACGACGCCGATGACCTTCGGCAGGAAAGGCAGCAATTGCTTGGCGGCCGGATCGAACAGGCCTTCCGCCGTAAACCGACGCTTGCGCTCCTCGATCAGCGCCATCAGGGCACCAGCACCAGCCGGCTCCATCTGCTCGATGACAATCTGGTATTTGGACGAGCCGGGAAAGGTGGTGATGCGGCCGGTGGCGATCACTTCCATACCTTCTTCGGGCCGGTATTTCAGCTTGGAAAACGACCCTTTCCAGATCACCGCGTCGATCCGCGCCTTGTCGTCTTTAAGCGAAAAATAGGCATGACCGGAGGAATGCTGGCCTCGAAAGCCGGAAATTTCGCCGCGCACTCGCACCTGATCGAAGGCGGTTTCGATGGTGCGCTTGATCGATCCGGAAAGCTCCGAGACGGAAAATTCGGTCAGATTGCTGGGCTGGTCGTCGTCAAAGAAAGAGGCCATGACAGTGTTTTATCCAAGCTTGCAAAAAAACGCATCTTTTTTTGGAAAGAAGTAAACAGGCTTTGTTCTGGCTGTTTTGATGGGCCAATCGTTAACTCTCGGATGGCAATATGCCTGACATCACGATTTGTCTGTCATACGGGATCGCATCCATGACCTTTCTCATCGCCATGGCAATTGGCATCGCCACCGCAACGACCAGAAGCATCCTGGCGATTGTAGCGGTTTCGCTGGTGCTTTTGACGGCGGGGCTGGTCATGCTGGCTCTTTCGCCTGCGATGATGGCGATGGATCTGCTGACGGCTCTGATCGCCTATAATGTCGGGCTTATCGATTGCCTGATGGTCTCGCTGGCCTTGTCACAGCGCAAGATCGCCTGATTTCACTATCCGTTTCTAAACTCTATCCGTTCACGGCTGCGGCTTGACCACAAAGATCCGCAGGCCGGACTGGCTGTCGGCTGCAAGCGGCTGAAGATAATCAGGCACTCTGTTGCGGTTCAGATCTGCATAAAGCCCGTCGGGCTTCAAGGCGATCAACTGGCGGGTTTGTGCATCGGAGGGGCAGAAGGCGAGAATGCCGACATGGGCACCCACCAGAAAAGCAAGGGCGTCCGGCGGTGTCGAGAGGCCGATATGCAGTTCCGTCAGCATGCCTGCCTGGTTGCGATGATAGGGCGCGGTCAATATCCGATGCGAGGTAAAGCGCAGGATGGAAGTGCCGCTTTCCGATGGGGCGGCAACCGTCGTCGGCGCTAAACTCGTCAATTGGGCCAAGCCCGCCAATTGAGCAAGAGCTTTTTCAGATGAGCAATCACGGCTGGCATCCTGGGATGCCGGGCCGGAGCGAGTCTGTAGTTTTAATCGTGCCGTTCCTTCCACGGCAAGCGTGCCTGCGATTGCCCACACGGAAGGGACCGACAGAAGAATGCTGGCGATATAGGCAAGGCTTGAGAGAATGCGGGCTGGTCGCAGCATTGCACGCCCGCGCAGATCGGCAACCAGCAGCGCGAGCGGCAGGATCGGGATCAGGTTGGAAAACATTGCGCCGCGCACCTGGATCAGCGCGACACCGACGCTGACCGCCAGCAAGAGCGCCAGTGCCAGATGCGCCTCCATCTGGTTTTTCCGCCAGACCTGGGTAAGGCAGACCAAAAGCCCGAATAGGCCGACAGCGTAAAAGCCGCCGAGAGTTCCCGGCTCCTGCTGCGCCATGGCAAGGATCGAGCGAGCCTCGCCGACATTGTTCAGCCACAGCGTCACCAGCATCGGATCGAGATTGGCGAGCGGATTGCCGAGGCATTGTGGCGCGACAATCAGGGCCGAGAAACCGACGCTGGCACCGATCACCAGCAGCAAGAACAGCCGAACACCGGCAGGAAACCGGCTGGCAAAGGCGGCAGCGGAAAACAGCAATCCGCCGCCAATCGCCGTCAGGGCGTAAAACCCGAAGGAGAGATTGTCGCATGTCACCGTGCGATAGGATTGCGCAGGCACGGTTGCCACAAATAGCAACGTGACCGACAGCGCCAGGCTGAGAGAATAGGCCATGGCGCAGGTCCGCATCGCTTTACCATGCCGGGCCCAGAGCAGGGCGACGATAGCGCAGGCCGTGGCAATCAGCGGCGTGGTTTCTGCGCCGATGGCGAGCGCCAGCGCCGCCGCCGCACCGGCCAGCGCGAACCATGTCGATGAGCGCGTTCCATTCTGGCGCCTAGTCTGAGCCCCTGGCGCTGCCGTGGAAAGTACGGCGGTCAGGAATGCGATCAGGGCGATCTGGACATTGTGATGATCGATTGAGCCGGGCAGGAAACGGTTGGATGTCAGAAGGTAAAGGGCGCTCAGGCAAAGCGCCAGATGCATGGTCACCCGTCCGCCCAGCACCCATCCGGCAGCACCGAACGACAGCATGACCGGCACGGTCCAGAGGAGCGGCCAGATGGCGAGGGCCACGGCTTCGGCTGTGTGCGGTGCAAACCAGATACCCGCCAGCCGGATTAAGGTGGCAATCGGCCAGTCGATCAGCCGCGACCAATGCATCAGCGTGCCGGGCGACAGACCCAGGCGGTATTGCATCATGTCAAACCAGCCCTGACCGGCAAGATAATCCCGAACCTCGATCAGCCGCATGGCATCGTCATTGTCAGCGCCGACATAATCCTTGGCAAAAGGCAGCGTCGTCGCACAGAGGACGACGATGACGAGAAGGCAATAGCCCAGCATCACCGGCAGAAGGCGCGGGGCGGTCCCAGGTGCCGTCACCAGAGATGATGCAGAGGATGCAGGAAGAGAAGAACTGGACGTCATCGGTATTTCCGGTTGTTCGGGGCCTCCCGTTTCGGGGGGATGCGACCAAGATTCTTCGATTGTTCGGCTTGTCCGAAACCTAGCCTTAACCTTCTCAAGAAATAGTAAAATCTCAAGGAGCCGCGTTTCGGCTGCCCGAACACGTGTATCGAGTAAGTTCATGGGCCAGACACCAGTACCGGACGTGGCGGTCCTTATTCCCTGCTACAATGAGGCCGGCACCATTGCCTCAGTGGTGCGCGGCTTCCGTACCGCCCTGCCGCAGGCGCGGGTCTATGTCTATGACAATAATTCCACTGATGGTACGGCGCTGGCCGCCATGCTGGCCGGTGCCGAGGTGTTGCACGAGCGCCGGCAGGGCAAGGGCCATGTGGTGCGCCGGATGTTTGCCGATATCGACGCCGATATCTATCTGATGGCCGATGGCGATGGCACCTATGCGCCGCAGGACGCAACGGCCTTGATCCATCTGCTGATCGAAGAGCGCGCCGACATGGTGGTCGCCACGCGCCGGAATGTCCACAATGATGCCGGACGCCAGGGGCATGCGCTTGGCAATCGCCTGTTCAACAGGCTCTATCGCTTTCTGTTCGGGCCGGGCTTTACCGATATTTTCTCCGGCTACCGTGCCTTTTCGCGCCGCTATGTCAAAACCTTTCCGGCGGTGTCGGCAGGCTTTGAAATTGAGACAGAAATGTCCGTCCATGCCTCGCGGCTGAAGTTGCCGGTCGTGGAACTGGAACTTGACTACGGACGCCGGCCAGAAGGCTCGCATTCCAAGCTATCGACCTTACGCGACGGTGCAAAAATCCTCTGGATGTTCGCCATGCTGTCGAAGGAGACGCGGCCATTCGCGACGTTTTCGGCGCTGGCCGGGCTGGTCCTGGTGATAAGCCTCGGTTTCATGGCACCGGTTCTGGGCGAATATTTCACCACCGGCCTCGTCTCGCGGCTGCCGACCTGGGTTCTGTCGGTGGCGCTGCTGTTGATGAGCCAGCTCTTGTTTACCGCGGGATTGATCCTCGACTCGCTATCGAGGGCGCGGGCCGAGCATTTGCGGCTTTCCTATATCGCCTTGCCCGCCTTTACCGCACCTGAAAACCCCGCCTTGGCAGCGGCTGATCCCGTCATCGATCCGGCTCGCTCGGCTGCGGATGCTGCATGAAGAAGCTGGTCCGTTTTGCTGTTGTCGGCAGTACGGGTTTTGCCGTGGATGCCGGGCTTTTATGGCTGCTTCTGTCTTGCAGCGCTCTCGGCCCCTTAGCTGCCCGCGCCCTTGCCATTCTGGCGGCCCTGTTCGTCACATGGCGGCTTAACCGTGCCTTCACCTTCGGCGCGTCCCGGCGAAGCCTCGCCGTCGAGGGCTTTCGCTATGGCTCGGTCGGGCTCATCTCGGCGCTGGTCAATTACGGTCTTTATGCCGGGTTGTTGATCGCCATCCCGGCACTCAATCCTTTCGCGGCGCTGGTTTTCGCATCGCTTGCCGCGATGGCGTTCAGCTTTTTCGGCTATTCGCGGTTTGTGTTTCGCCGTTGAAGCAGTGCAATTGGTTGGATCAAACCGGTTCCCAACCATCCTTTTCGCTGGCCCGGTAGATGGCATCAATGAAACGCTGGTTGGCGCGGGAGTTTTCCAGCGTCACAACGTTGCTCTCTTCACCCCGGGCTGCCTTGGCAAACGCCTCAGCCTCCAGACGATATTGGCGGCTGTCGGGAAAGCGGAAGATTTGCGATTCGCTATGGTTGCGGTTGGTCAGTTCCAGCTCTTCCGCCCCCCAGCGGTCGGCATTGAACGGTGATTTCACCTCGATAAACCCTTCATCGCCATGAAACACCATTGTCTGCCGGGCGGCCATCTGGGTGGCGATGTAAAAACTCATGTCGAAACTGCCGAAATCGGCTTTGACGCTGGAATAAATGTCGGTGCCGAATTCGGGGTCGCGTTCCGTCACCGCCTGTACCCGCACCGGTTCAAGGCCTGTCACGAAGCGGGTGGTGATGGTCGGATAGACGCCAATATCCGGGAGCGCGCCACCGCCGAGTTCCGGGATATTGCGCATATTGCCGGGGTCGCGGTTAAAGTAAGTGAAAGAGCCCTGCACATGCCGCAGCTTGCCAATGGCGCCATCGGCCAGAAGGGCGCGGACTTTGTGCCAGACAGGCGCATAGGTGACCATGAAGGCTTCCGAAATCAGCACCTTGTTGCGGTCGCGCGCGGCGATCAGGCTGTCGATGTCCTCTGCTTTCAGGGCAATCGGCTTTTCGCACAGCACATGCTTGCCCGCATCGGCAGCTTTTATCGTCCATTCCACATGCTGGGCGGTTGGCAGGGGAATATAGACGGCATCGATCAGGTCAGACGCCAGCATCTCTTCATAGGACCCGAAGGCATGCGGTACGGAAAAGCGGTCGGCCATGGCGCGGGCCTTGGCAAGGTCACGGCTGGTAATGGCGCTGACCACGGCCCCTTCCGCATCCTGAATGGCGGGAACGACCAGTTCACGGCCAATTTTCGCCGTCGATAAAATTCCAAACCGCAGCATGATTTTTCCTCCGCACATCGTATTTCGGTAGACGACACATAACGCCTATGCCCGGATTGTGAACAGGGCTTGGTTGTCATCGACGCAGTAAGCGTTACTTTCCTGTCGAATTTTCCCTCTTGGACTTTCATGGAGACCTGTCATGCAGAAACGAAATCTCGGACGTTCCGGTCTGGCGATCGCCCCCGTCGTGTTCGGCGGCAATGTGTTCGGCTGGACGGCGGACGAGCAAACCTCGTTCAGGCTGCTCGATGCGTTTTTCGATGCTGGCTACAATGCCATCGATACGGCGGATGTGTATTCGCGCTGGATAGACGGTCATTCCGGCGGCGAATCCGAAACCGTGATTGGCAAATGGTTGAAACAGGGACATGTCGCGCGCGACAAGGCGGTGATCGTTACCAAGGTCGGCATGGATATGGGCCAGGGCAAACCTGCGCTTTCGGCCAGATGGATTGTCGAGGCGGTTGAAAACTCCCTGAAACGGCTCCAGACCGACTATATCGATCTCTATCTCTCCCATACCTTCGATGCCGATACACCGCATGAGGAAACGCTGGGTGCCTATGCCAGGCTGAAGGATGAGGGCAAGATCCGCGCCTTCGGCTGCTCGAATTTCGATGCCGCCCAATTGCAGGCATCCTTCGATGCGGCGGCCAAGGCTGGCCTGCCGCGCTATGATGTGATCCAGCCCGAATATAATCTCTATACCCGCGAGAAATTCGAGGGGTCGCTGGCAGAGCTTTGCATGCGTGAAGAGATCGGTGTCATCAGCTATTACGCGCTGGCGGCAGGCTTTCTCACCGGCAAATATCGCCAAGTGGAGGATGCCGAGGGCAAGGCGCGATCCTACCGTGTCACCAACTATCTGAACGACAAGGGCCACCGCATCCTCGCCGCCCTGGACGCGGTCGCTGCTGAGACCGGCACGACGCCTGCCACGGTTGCCATTGCCTGGGTCGCAGCTCGCCCCGGCATTACCGCGCCCATCGCCTCGGCCACCAGCCTGTCGCAGCTTGAAGCGATGGTCAGGGCTGGAACACTGGAACTGTCTTCGGCGCAGATGCAAAGCCTGAACGAGGCCGGAGCAGAATAACGAGGCATGGCGAGTCGATAGAGCTTCGCGCGGGCCATAATCCGGCTCAGCTCCGGTGCCGGAAGAAGTCAACGAAGGCGCGTAGCGCCGGTCGCATCTGGCGGCGGGTGGGGTAATAGATGTAAAACCCGTCAAACGGCGGGCACCAGTCTTCCAACACCCGGATCAGCCTGCCCTCGCGGATGTCTTTGTCTACCCGCTGGTCAAAGACAAACGCCAGCCCGACACCCGTTAGCGCCGCCAGCCGGATCAGTCTCTGGTCGGCCAGCGTCAGAACGTCAGGCACATCCACGGCAATCTGCTTGCCGTGTTTTTCCAATTCCCAGCGATAGATCCGCCCGCTGGAAAAGCGGCGGCGAATGCAGCGATGCTCCATCAGGTCATGTGGGTGGAGGGGTAGGGGATGCCTTTCGAAATAGCTGGGCGCGCCGATAATCGTGCCGCTGATTGGGCCGCTTGCCTTGACTGCCACCATATCCGCTTCCAGATGTTCGCCAAGCCGAAGCCCTGCATCGAAACCCTTTTCGACAATATCCTCGAACTGATCATTGGTGATCAGTTCGAGTTGGATATCCGGATAGAGGCTGAGGAAGTCTCCAAGCCGTGGTACGATCAGGTCTTCGGCAGCCAGCGCCGGCATGGTGATCCGCAGCGGTCCGGCGGGATTGGATTTGTTTTCCGCCAGGGTTTCCAGCGCCGTACCGATATCGGCCAGCGCTGGTGCCAGCTTTTGCAGCAATTGCCGCCCCTCTTCGGTCGGAGCGACGCTGCGGGTGGTGCGCGCCAGCAGCCGCACGCCAAGGCTGGCCTCCAGCGCCGACACTGCGTGGCTGACAGCGGAAGGCGCAATGCCCAGTTCTTCCGCCGCCTTCCTGAAGCTCGATGTTTCGGCCACCGTTGCCAGCACCGCCAGTTGGGATAATTGAATCCTGTTCATTGTTCTATTTGTTAGAATAGTGCCTGCGCATTTGCATCCATTATCTTTCGCGGCAAAGACGGTATTTTGTTTCTAGAGCGCTGCTGCAATTCATGGAATCGCAGCAGCGCTCTAGCTCTTTGTTTTGCGCATTTCCGGTTGGCAAAACCGGTTTCCACTTTTCCTGGAAATGCTCTATCGCTCCTGATTGAGAAGGTGAAGACCATGAAAACCCGAAAACTCGGCTCCGACCTGTCCGTCTCCGCCATTGGCCTTGGCTGCATGGGGATGAGCCATGCCTATAGTCCGTCTGCTGATGAAAGCGCTTCGCTTGCCACGCTGGCGCGGGCCGTTGAGCTTGGCGTGACATTCTTCGATACGGCGGAAGTCTACGGGCCGTTCACAAATGAAATTCTGGTCGGCAAGGGATTAAAGCCCTACCGTGACCAGGTGGTGATCGCCACCAAGTTCGGCTTCAAGATCGATACGACGCAATCCTCACAAAATGCCATGGTCGGCCTTGATAGCCGGCCTGAGCATGTGAAAGCGGTGGGCGAAGCCTCGTTGCAACGGCTCGGCATCGATGTCATCGACCTTTTCTACCAGCATCGTGTCGATCCCGATGTGCCGATTGAAGAGACGGTCGGGGCAATGGCCGATCTGGTGAAGCAGGGCAAAGTGCGCGCTCTTGGCCTGTCGGAAGCCAGTGCCGATACCTTGCGCCGCGCCCATGCCGTCCATCCCATCGCCGCCATTCAGAGTGAATATTCCCTCTGGACTCGTGACCCCGAGGAAAACGGCGTGCTGGACACCTGCCGTGAACTGGGTATCGGCTTCGTTCCCTTCAGCCCGCTCGGTCGCGGCGCGTTGACCGGCGCATTGAAAAACCTCGATGGCCTCTCCGACACCGATTTCCGCCGGGGATTGCCACGCTTTCAGCAGGAAAATTTCGACGCCAATCTGGCGCTGATCAATGTGCTGGAAGATATGGCCAAGGCAAAGGGCGCGTCAGCCGCCCAACTGGCGCTCGCCTGGGTGTTGGCCCAGGGTGATTTCATCGTGCCTATCCCGGGGACAACGAAAATAGCCAATCTGGAAAAGAATATCGGGGCCGTCGATATCGTCCTCAGCGAGGAAGAGGTGCGCGCTTTGGGAGAACTGTTGTCGCCACAGAAGGTGGCTGGCGGGCGCTATCCCGAAAAAATGGCGGCGATGGCCAATAAGTAATCAAATCACATCGCTTGATAAAAGGGTCTCCCCGGCATGGGTTTTGCCGGGGAGATGAAGACCGCAGAAGGGCGGATCAGCCCTTGTAATGCTTGCCATGGCGCAGCGGGGGACCATTATCCAGCGACTTTGGCGTGGATGGCGGCATATAAGCGAGCTTCAGCGAGGCAAGTGTCGCACCGAGATTGACGCCGAGCGTGCTTTCCAGCGCGATAGGCTGCAAGGCGACTGAACCCTGGAAGCCGCCCATCAGCAGGTTGACCGCGCCGCCAAACCCAACAGCGGCATTGGCGCTGGTGCCGCCATAGCTGCCTTGCAAGGCGCCTTCCACCAGACGACCCGGCGCATAGACCGCCCAGGCCATTTTGCCGCCCTGCACATAGCCGAGATCGATGCCGATCTTGCTGAGCGTGCCTTGGTAATATTCGACCGGTGCCGATGTGGTCGGCTTGAATTCGCAGGTCAGGTCGCGGCTGGAGCCGACGACCGCGCTGATGCCTGGGCTCATTTCGCAGGTGAGCATGCCAACCTGCACCGCGGCTTTGGCGCCCGTGGCGCCCAGCGGAACAGCGAGGGCGGTGACAAGCGCCACCGCAGACAGCTTTGCGAGCGATGATTGAGCGAGCGATGACATGAGTTTCTCCTTCATGGATAAATGCTGTGATCGAGCCTAATCGTATAATTCAGGCAGGATCGTGCTGCCGTTAGAAGTCTTGCCGTAAATTTTTGTTCCCGTTTGGCATTCGTCAAGGCCGTCACTGATTTTTGACTGCGGGCGACAAAATATGGCATCGGGTTAAAGGCTATTGGTAATTTCAGCCCTGATCCGCGCTGCGATGGGGGTGGCAAGATAGCGGGCTTTCTGATGCTGATCGAGAAACTTGAAGGATTTGCCGATCATTTCTGCCAGCATTAGCCTGTCGCCATCGCGCGCCGTCCAATCTGCAATCATATCCGCTTCGACCATCCCGGCTTGCAGCACCCGGCAATAAGCGCCCGGTCGTGCGGCTTTGGCATAGCGTTTCGCAAAGCCGGGATCTTCCATGCTCGCCGAGAATGTAGCGCAGGGAGTGCGCGCTGCCGTCACTTCCAGCCGCACATCACCGATGGAAAGCCGGTCGCCGACAGCAAGATCGCGGTTGTCGAGACCGTCGATAACCAGATTTTCGCCAAACAGGCCGGGTGTGATCTGCCGGTTCAGTTGCGTCTCCCACCATTGCAAGGTCAGTGCGCCTTCCAGATAAATCGCCTGGTCCGGCCCGCCATGATACTTGCGATTCAGCACCGCATCGCCGACGAGACCGTGTTCATCGACCATCACCGGACCTGTCCGCGCCGATTTGAAAATCCCTGTCCTGTAGCTTTTACCGGGCAAGGTTTGTGGTTGACCAAGGCAGACCGCGAGGATTTTCATGGGGCCGTTCTCCTTCGACGATTCCGTTTCCGATAGATATGGGCTAAGAACGCGCCATGGCAAAGCGAGTCACTGGTCCCGAAATCGAAAAACTGATCCAGCTCCTGGCGAAAGTGCCGGGGCTAGGCCCCCGCTCGGCCCGAAGGGCGGCGCTGCATCTGATCAAGAAGCGCGAGCAATTGATGGGGCCGCTGGCGCTGGCCATGGGCGAGGCCCACGCGAAGGTGAAGATCTGCTCCTGTTGCGGCAATGTCGATACCATCGATCCCTGCACTGTCTGTACCGACGAGCGGCGCGACCAATCGATGATCATCGTTGTGGAGGATGTTTCCGATCTCTGGGCGCTGGAACGGTCGGGCGCGATGAATGTCGCCTATCATGTGCTGGGCGGCACGCTGTCGCCGCTCGACGGCGTCGGGCCTGACGATCTTAACATCAAGGGCCTGATCGACCGGGTGGCAAAAGGCGGCGTGCGGGAAATCATTATCGCGGTCAATGCGACGGTGGAGGGTCAGACGACGGCCCATTACATTACCGATCACCTGGCCGGGCTCGGGGTGAAAACCACCCGGCTCGCCCATGGCGTGCCAGTGGGCGGCGAATTGGACTATCTGGACGAGGGTACGCTCTCGGCGGCACTTCGCGCTCGCACGCTGATATAGATCGACGCTTGATCGCGCATTTTGACAGGGAGACGACATGACCCATTTTCGCCGCCCCCTTATGGCTGCGCTTGCAGCAGCCTTCTGCTTTCTGACGATCACACCCGCCATGGCAGCACCCTCGAAAGCACAGGTGGAAAGCCAGTTCCAGTCCTGGATCAGCCGGGATCTCTGGTCGCAAGCCAAAAAGGCCGGCATTTCGCAAGCGACCTTTACCTCGGTGATGAAGACCGTAAAGCTTGACTGGTCGCTTCCCGATCTGGCGCCACCCGGCTTCCCGCCGTCGAAGCAGCGCCCGCAGAGCCAGGCGGAATTTTCCTCTCCCGGGCCGTATTTCCGCGAGGCCCGCATGCAGGCGCTGGCCGCAAGCGGTCGGGCGCTGGCCGATCAATATGCCGCGACGTTGAAAAAGATCGAGGCCAAATACGGCGTTTCCGGTCCGATTCTTCTGGCGCTCTGGGGCCGGGAAACCGGCTATGGCCGGGCAAAGCTTCCCTACGAAGCCGTGGATGTTCTGGCCACTAGCGCCTTCATGTCCACACGGCAGGAGCTTTTCACCCGCGAATTGATCGATGCGCTGCATATCATTGATGGCAAGGATATCGCTGCTGACGCCATGCTCAGTTCAAGCGCGGGAGCGCTGGGCCAGCCGCAATTCATGCCCTCCAGCTTCCTGCAATATGCGGTGGATTTTGACGGTGACGGTCATCGCAATATCTGGACCTCGGTGCCGGATAGCCTGGCGTCCATGGCCAATTTCCTGGTGCAGAAAGGCTGGCAGCGTGGCCGCGACTGGGGGTTCGAAGTGACGATACCGTCCGGCGTCTCCTGCGCTCAGGAAGGGCCGGATCTGGCAAAGCCGATGTCGGCCTGGGCTGCAACCGGCATCAGCCGCATTGGCGGCAAATCCTTCCCGAAACAGGATCTTTCCGCCCCGACCATGATGCTGGTTCCCGCCGGAACCCATGGTCCGGAATTTCTGGTGACGCCGAATTTCTATGTGCTGAAGGAATATAACAATTCCGACCTCTATGCCCTGTTCATCGGCAATCTTGCCGACCGGATCGCCTATGGTTCAGACAGCTTTTCGGCGCCGTGGGGCGATGTCGGCCATATGCTGCGCTCCGACGTACAGTCCATGCAGCAGACACTGGTGAAAAAGGGTTATGATGTCGGCAAGGCCGATGGTCTCGCAGGCTTCAAGACCCGACGGTCGCTGGGCGACTGGCAGACGAAAAACGGGCTGAAACCGACCTGCTTTCCCGATGAGGGCCTGAAGGCAAAATTGAAGTAAGAAAATGCCGCCGAGACAGGGATCTCGGCGGCATTTCGAGCGTTACATTAATGTGTCGCTGCTTGTCAGGCTTGCATAGCTCAAGCCATGCACTGTCAGCGTATCGCCGTTGCCGAAGTTGAACAGCACGCCGTCCTCAATCTCGCTGGCATAGGCGGCGGCATCGCTGACCGTGGCAAAGCCCATGCCGGTCAGGTCGATCGTGTCTGAAGAGGACTGGAAGTCGAAAACGACATCATTACCATAGCTGGTGTTGAACACGAACACATCGCTGCCTTCACCGCCATAAAGTCCGTCATTGCCGGTGCCACCATCCAGCACGTCATCGCCAGCCCCACCCGATAGCACGTTGGCCCCGGTGTCTCCCGTCAGCGTATCGGCATAGGCCGATCCTTCAATGTTTTCGATGCTGGTGAACACATCGCCTGTTGCGTAACCGCCGGAGATCGTTTTCGTGAGGAGATTAATGGTCACCGCGGCGGTGGAATCGCTGTAGCTTGCCGTGTCGCTTCCGTCACCACCATCAATGGTATCGCCACCGCTGCCGCCACGGATCGTATCGTTGCCGGCATAGCCATAGAGCTTATCGACACCGCCCTGACTGATAATGACATTATCTGCACTATTGCCGTAACCGAGAAAATCGGTCGAAGCGGTGTGGGTGAGGTTTTCAAAATTGGTTTTCAGCGTGTAGCTGGTCAAGGTTGTTTCAACCGTATCCGTGCCAGCACTTGCCTCTTCGACCAGAACCGTCGTTGTGGCAACTTGGCTGACAACATAGGTGTCGTCACCTTTGCCGCCTGCAAAGGTTATTGTTGAGTTTGCTGTGAATGTGTCGTTGAAGTCTGAGCCGATAATCTTGTCGATACCGCTCAGCGTATCATCTGCTGCCTCACCGCCCGTATTCGTGCCGGTGACGAGATTGATTTGGATAGCGGCTGACGAACTGGCGTAGCTTGCCGTGTCAGTGCCAGCGCCACCGCTCAGCGTATCGGCGCCCTCGCCACCTACGAAGGTGTCATCGCCATCACTGCCGGTCAGCGTGTCGGCACCTTCGCCACCTACCAAGGTGTCAGTACCAATACCACCGCTTAGCGTATCGGCACCCTCGCCACCTTCCAAGGTGTCATCGCCATTCCCACCGTTCAGCGTATCGGCGCCTTTACCACCTGCCAGCGTGTCATTTCCATCGCCACCGTTGAGAACGTTGTTGTTGTCATTACCCGTCAGCGTGTCGGCACTGCTGGTGCCCGTGAGGTTTTCGATACTGGTGAATGTATCGCCAGCCGCTTCGCCGCCGGTCGCTACATTGCTCTTGAGGTTGATATTAACCGCCGCACTTCCCTCATAGCTCGCCGTGTCGGAGCCGTCGCCGCCGTTCAGGATGTCGGCACCCGCCTTGCCGATCAGCGTATCGTTGCCAGCACCACCGATGATCGTGTTATCCTGTGTGTTGCCGGTGCCGGTAAAGTAGCCAGCTCCTATGTATTCCAGCGTTTCGACATAATCCGACAGCGTGTAGTTTACCGAAGTCTGGACCGTGTCACTGCCCGCACCTGTGCTTTCGGAGACGATGACGTTGCTGCTGCCCACGACATAGGTGTCATCTCCTTTGCCGCCTGCCAGGGTGATGGTGCTTGATGTGGTAAATGTGTCGTTGAAGTCAGAGCCGATAATCTTGTCGATGCCGCTCAGCGTATCATCTGCGGCATCACCGCCCGTATTCGTGCCGGTGACGAGATTGATTTTGATAGCGGCTAACGAACTGGCGTAGCTTGCCGTGTCAGTACCAGCGCCGCCGCTCAGCGTATCGGCTCCCTCGCCGCCTACCAAGCTGTCATCGCCATCACCGCCGTTCAGCGTGTCTGCTCCGTTGCCGCCTGCCAGCGTGTCATTGCCGCCACCACCGTTGAGAACGTTGTTGTTGTCATCCCCCGTCATCGTGTCGGCATTGTTGGTGCCTGTGAGATTTTCGATGCTAGTGAATGTATCGCCAGCGGCGTCTCCACCGGATGTTACACCGGTTTTGAGATTGACATTGACTGCTGCACTTCCCTCATAGCTCGCCGTGTCGGAACCGTTACCGCCGTTCAGGATGTCGGCACCAGCCTTGCCGATTAGCGTATCGTTCCCGGAGCCACCGATGATCGTGTTATCCTGCGCGCTGCCGGTACCGGTAAAGTCGCCAACTCCTATGTATTCCAGCGTTTCGACATAGTTCGACAGCGTGTAGTTCACCGAGGCCCGGACCGTGTCACTGCCCGCACCAGTGCTTTCGGAGATGGTGACGCTGCTTCTGCCCACGACATAGGTATCGTCCCCTTTGCCGCCTGCCAAGGTATTCTCGGAATTCGAGGTGAATGTGTCGTTGAAGTCTGAGCCGATAATCTTGTCGATGCCGCTCAACGTATCACCTGCGGCATCACCGCCCGTATTCGTGCCTGTGACGAGATTGATTTTGATAGCGGCTAACGAACTGGCGTAGCTTGCCGTGTCAGTACCAGCGCCGCCGCTCAGCGTATCGGCACCCTCGCCACCTACGAAGGTGTCATCGCCATCACCGCCGGTCAGGGTGTCGGCACCTTCGCCACCTACCAAGCTGTCAGCATCATTCCCACCGCTCAGCGTATCGGCACCCTCGCCACCTTCCAAGGTGTCAGCACCATTACCACCGTTCAGCGTGTCTGCTCCGTTGCCGCCTGCCAGCGTATCATTGCCATCGCCACCGTTGAGAACGTTGTTGTTGTCATCCCCCGTCAGCGTGTCGGCACTGCTGGTGCCTGTGAGGTTTTCGATACTGGTGAATGTATCGCCAGCGGCGTCTCCACCGAATGTTACCCCGGTTTTGAGATTGACATTGACCGCTGCACTTCCCTCATAGCTCGCCGTGTCGGAGCCGTCACCGCCGTTCAGGATGTCGGCACCAGCCTTGCCGATTAGCGTATCGTTCCCGGAGCCACCGATGATCGTGTTATCCTGCGCGCTGCCGGTACCGGTAAAGTCGCCAACTCCTATGTATTCCAGCGTTTCGACATAGTTCGACAGCGTGTAGTTCACCGAGGCCCGGACCGTGTCACTGCCCGCACCAGTGCTTTCGGAGATGGTGACGTTGCTGCTGCCCACGACATAGGTGTCATCTCCTTTGCCGCCTGCCAGGGTGATGGTGCTTGATGCGGTGAATGTGTCGTTGAAGTCAGAGCCGATAATCTTGTCGATGCCGCTCAGCGTATCACCTGCGGCATCACCGCCCGTATTCGTGCCGGTGACGAGATTGATTTGGATAGCGGCTGACGAACTGGCGTAGCTTGCCGTATCAGTACCAGCGCCGCCGTTCAGTGTATCGGCTCCCTCGCCACCATCTAGCGTATCGTTACCATCGCTACCGTTTAATATGTCGTCGCCAGCTAGGCCCGAAATTGTATCTGCCGCTGTTGTTCCGTTTAAAGTATTATTTCCAGAATCGCCCGTTAAAGTCGCCATGTGATATACCCCTGATTGCACCCTGATTTATAAATTGCATATCAAAATATAATCGCATAGAGGGAATTTTTTCGTCTAATTTAGTAAAATAAAATCCTAGGTTGTCGCCCCGCATGGCGCGGGCTTGGCAAATCTTGTCTATTGCCAGCCGGGCGCCAAAACCAGGGTTATCGAACTGTTCCAGGCGAATTGCATCAATGGTTGCTATGCAAGAGTTTTTCAGGCGAAAGGGTTGGATTATACGGCGGCCCTCAACCCAGATATGCCCGGTCAGAATGCAGACGGAACACCCAAAGAGAGATCAAGATCCCAAACGACATGTGGCTCGTCGCCGACATTTTCTTGCTGGAAAAAGTCTTGACTGCATGATCGCCAAATGACGTTAAAATTGAAACAGGAGCATGTGGCCGGGACGAAAGCACCCCGGCCACAAGTCGATTTTTTACATCAATGAATCACTTGATGTCAGGCTTGCATAGCTCAAGCCATGCACTGTCAGCGTATCGCCGTTGCCGAAGTTGAACAGCACGCCGTCTTCGATCTCGGTTGCATAGGCGGCGGCATCGCTGACGGTGGCAAAGCCCATGCCGGTCAGATCGATTGTGTCTGACGAGGACTGGAAGTCGAAAACGACATCATTGCCATAGCTGGTGTTGAACACGAACACATCGCTGCCTTCACCACCGTAAAGCTCGTCATTGCCGGTGCCACCATCCAGCTGATCATTGCCAGAACCACCCGTCAGCACATTGTCGGCGCTGTTGCCGGAGCCGGTGAAGTTGGCTGTGCCGGTATAGGTGAGGTTTTCGAGGTTATCGCCCAGCGTATAGTTGGCACTGCTGGTCTTGACCAGATCGATCCCCGCATCGGCATTTTCCGTAATAGCGCTTGCCGAATTTCCGATGTCATAGGTGTCATCGCCAAGGCCGCCTGACAGGGTCTTGTCGGTGCTTGTGGTGAATGTGTCACCAAAGGCGGAGCCGACGACAACTTCGACGCTGCTATAGTGATCGCCCTCGGCGTAACCGCCGCTGCCGACATTTGTCACCAGGTTGACGGAAACACCCGCTGTGGAAAGGTCGTAGCTTGCGGTATCTGTCCCTGTGCCACCATTGATTTTCTCGGCGCCGGAGCCAGCCAACACAGTGTCATTGCCAGCACCGACATTATATTCGGCAGCATAGGTGCTGCCGGTATAGGTGTCACCATAAGTGCTGCCGGTGAAGGCCTCGATCCCGGTAAACGTATCGCCCGCCGCGTAGCCGGAGCCGGTTCCTGTCGTCAGATCCAGCATTACTGCCGATGTTGCGGCAGAGTAGTTGAGCGTGTCGTAATTCCCCGCGCCGCCATCGAGGACATCGGCACCCTCTCCACCGTTCAGGACGTCATTGCCACCGCCGCCGATCAGAATATCGTCGCCAGCGCCGCCGGTTAACATTTCCGCCGCGCTGCTTCCAATCAGCGTGTCGTTGAAGCTGGAGCCGATGACACGTTCGATGCTGCTGAATTTATCGCCTTGCGCATCGCCGCCGGTTGCTGTCCCAGTGCTGAGATCAACTTTGACTGCCGCAGCCGACGCTTCATAGGTGATCTTGTCTTGGCCAGCGCCGCCATTCAGCGTGTCAGCACCCGCACCGCCGATCAATAGGTCATCGCCCGCTCCACCCGATAGCAGGTTGGCCCCGGTGTCTCCCGTCAGCGTATCGGCATAGGCCGACCCTTCGACATTTTCGATGCTGGTGAACACGTCGCCTGTTGCGTAACCGCCGGAGATCGTTTTCGTGAGAAGATTAATGGTCACCGCTGCAGTGGAATCGCTGTAGCTTGCCGTGTCGCTTCCATCGCCACCATCAATGGTATCGCCACCACTGCCGCCACGGATCGTATCGTTGCCAGCATAGCCATAAAGCTTATCGACGCCACCCTGACTGACGATGACATTGTCGGCACTATTGCCGTAACCGAGAAAATTGGTCGAGTCAGTGTGGGTGAGGTTTTCAAAATTGGTTTTCAGCGTGTAGCTGGTTAAGGTTGTTTCAACCGTATCCGTGCCAGCGCTGGCTTCTTCGACCAGAACCGTCGTTGTGGCACCCTGGCTGACAACATAGGTGTCATTGCCACCACCACCGGAAAGCGTTCCTGTTGATGCCGACGTGAACCGGTCATCATATTGAGAACCGATCACGCCTTCGATGCTGCTCAGTGTGTCATCAGCGGCATCACCGCCCGTGTGCGTGCCGGTGACGAGATTGATCTGGATGGCTGCAAAGGAATTGGCGTAGTTTGCCGTGTCGGAACCATCGCCACCATTCAGCGTGTCGGCGCCTTTGCCACCTGCCAAGGTGTCATTGCCACCGCTACCGTTGAGAACGTTGTTGCTGTCATTGCCCGTGAGCGTGTCGGCGCTGCTTGAGCCTGTCAGGTTTTCGATGCTGGAGAATGTGTCGCCAGCCGCTTCGCCGCCGGTCGCAAGATTGGTCTTGAGGTTGACAGTGACCGCTGCGCTTCCAGCATAGCTTGCGGTATCGGCGCCCGACCCGCCGATCAGAACGTCAGCGCCTGCCTTGCCGATCAGCGTATCGTTACCGGAGCCACCGGTGATGGTGTTGTTCAGGGCGTTACCCGTACCGGTGAAGTTATTGGAGCCGGTATATACGAGATTCTCGACATTGTTGGTTAGGGTGTAATCCATTGATGCACGGACAGTATCGCTGCCCTCATCTGCTGCCTCGGAGACGGTGACGCTGGTGCTGTCCACGACATAGGTGTCATCTCCTTTTCCACCTGCGAAGGTGATGGAGCTTGATGCGGTGAATGTGTCGTTGAAGTCTGAGCCGATAATCTTGTCGATGCCGCTCAGCATATCATCTGCTGCATCACCGCCCGTATTCGCGCCGGTGACGAGATTGATTTGGATAGCGGCTAACGAACTGGCGTAGCTTGCCGTGTCAGTGTCACCGCCACCGGTCAGCGTGTCGGCTCCCTCGCCACCTACCAAGATGTCATCGCCATAACCACCGTTCAGCGTATCAGCGCCTTTACCACCTGCCAGCGTGTCATTGCCAGCGCCACCGTTGAGTACGTTGTTGTTGTCATCACCCGTCAGCGTGTCGGCGTAGCTGGAACCCGTCAGGTTCTCGACACTGAAGAATGTATCGCCAGCCGCTTCGCCGCCAGTCGCTACATTGGTCTTGAGGTTGATATTGACCGCCGCGCTTCCCTCATACTTCGCTGTGTCGGAGCCCGATCCGCCTTCTAGCTTATCGGCTCCACCATTGCCGACCAGCGTGTCGTTACCCGCGCCGCCAACGATGGTATTGTTCTGATCGTTTCCAGTGCCGGTAAAGTCACCGGTTCCAGTATATTTCAGCGTTTCGACATAGTCCGGCTGCGTATAATTGATTGACGTAAGGACTGTGTCATTGTTGCCTTCGCCGTTGGCTTCGATCACAGTGAAACTTGTATTGCTAATTTCGTAGGTGTCGTCACCATCGCCACCTGCAAATGTAACTTTTGATTTTATCCCGGTAAAAGTATCATTGAGGTCTGATCCAATGACCTTTTCGATCGCGAGATAATCATCACCCTGTGCATCGCCACCCAATCCATAGCCATTGCCATTATCACGTTCATCGAAGATCACATGAACAGCGGTATCTGATTTGGCGTAGGTTACGGTATCACCGCCGCCAGCGCCGCCGTCCAGCGTGTCGGCCCCTTTGCCTCCGTCCAGCGTGTCATTGCCGTTGGCACCGGATATGACATTGTCACCGTCGTCGCCCGTAAGGGTATCGGCGGTGCCCGACCCTGTCAGGTTCTCGATACTGTCAAACGTATCGCCAATTGCATCGCCAGTTGCGCCGATGCTGCTGGCCAGGCTGACCGTAACGCCGTTGCTTCCGTAATAGCTGGCCGTGTCGGATCCTAACCCGCCTTTTAGCTGATCGGCTCCACCATCGCCGATCAGCGTGTCGTTACCCGTGCCGCCGGTGATGGTGTTGTTCAGGGTGTTACCCGTACCGGTGAAGTTATTGGAGCCGGTGTATACGAGATTCTCGACATTGTTCGTTAGGGTGTAATCAATTGATGTCCGGACAGTATCGCTGCCCTCATCTGCTGCCTCGGAGACGGTGACGCTGGTGCTGCCAACGACATAAGTGTCATCCCCTTTTCCACCTGCGAAGGTGATGGAGCTTGATGCGGTGAATGTGTCCTTGAAGTCTGAGCCGGCGATTTTTTCGATTGTGGTTAATGTGTCGCCTTCGGCATCGCCGCCCGTGTGAATGCCCGTGACGAGATTGATTTGTACTGCTGCGTCGGAGCCAGCATAGCTGGCCGTATCTGTGTTGCTACCACCTATCAGGGTATCAGCACCTTTGCCACCTTCCAGAACATCGTCGGAACCGCCGCCATCGATGACATTGTTACCGTCGTCACCAGTCAGCGTGTCTTTATAAACTGACCCTGTGAGGTTTTCGATGCTGGTGAATTCATCGCCAGCGGCATCTCCACCTGATTTCTCGCCGGTCTTGAGGTTGATATTGACCGCTGCGCTTTTCTCATAGCTGGCTGTGTCGGAGCCCGATCCGCCGTCTAGCTTATCGGCTCCACCATTGCCGATCAGCGTGTCGTTACCCGCGCCGCCAACGATGGTATTGTTCTGATCGTTTCCAGTGCCGGTAAAGTCACCGGTTCCAGTATATTTCAGCGTTTCGACATAGTCCGGCTGCGTATAATTGATTGACGTAAGGACTGTGTCATTGTTGCCTTCGCCGTTGGCTTCGATCACAGTGAAACTTGCGTTGCTAATTTCGTAGGTGTCGTTACCCTTGCCACCTGAAAAGGTAACGGTAGACTTTATCCCGGTAAATGTATCATCGAAGTCTGATCCAATGACCTTGTCGACCCAGATATAATTATCACCCTGAGCATCGCCACCCAATCCATAGCCATTGCCATTATCACTTTCATCGAAGATCACTTGGACAGCGGCATCTGAATTGGCGTAGGTTACCGTGTCAGTGCCGGTGCCGCCGTTCAGCGTATCGGCTCCTTTGCCACCGTCCAGGGTGTCATTGTGGCGGCCTCCGGATATAACGTTGTCACCATCATCGCCGGTCAGCGTGTCGGCGTTGTTCGACCCTGTCAGATTCTCGATACTTGTGAACGTATCTCCAACGGCTTCTCCACCGGACGTGATGCCGGTCTTGAGGTTGACGTTGACCGCCGCACTTCCCGCATAGCTAGCCGTGTCGGAGCCCGATCCACCGTCGAGAGCGTCGGCGCCTGCCCCACCTTTTAGCGTATCATCACCAGCCAGGCCTGAAATCGTATCAGCCGAAGTTGTTCCCGTTAAAGTGTTGTTTCCAGAATCGCCCGTTATAGTTGCCATATAATATACCCCTGATTGCGTGCGAATCTATAGTTCGCATATCCAAATATAATCGCATAGAGGGAATTTATTTGGCTAATTTAGAAAATATAAAATTATAAGTTGAAAGTTGAGGGCTTGAACTGCCATAAGTGCAGTATTACGCTCAAAAACGCAGCCGTGAGCGTCAATCGGCTTGGCATTTGCTACGATGAAACCTGTTCATTTGTCTCTTTGTTTGGCTATCCTACAGCGTTGTCACTTTCTAGCTATCCGGGTTGTGGACTATGCTCGGTTGTCTCCCATTGGAGCTTTCCGACATTTTTTTGAGTAAAGAGATTTAAAAACAATGCTGAACATCGCAGCCGCTGAAGTGCGTTCCTGGACACCAGAAATTTACGTTGCCGCCGATGCTGAGGGTGACGACGAGCTGGAGGCATTTCGACAGGACATTCCGCTTGGTTATATTAGCCCGGAAATCACCTTTCGCAGGCTTGGGGAATCCTTCGTTCTGGGCTGGTGCGGTGCGATAAAATCGAAAAATTTCGGGGATATCAAACACACGCTCTATGGCGTATATCCAGATATAGTCGATGAATTGGTTCCTAAAAATGCGAAAATATCGCAGATAGAGGAGGTATCTCCACTTGTCATTGGTAATGGTTGGTACAAAAACTATTATCATTGGACGTTACAGGCCATCGGCTGTCTGTTGATTTATAAAAGACATCGCGATTATGGTAATACTCTATTGGCAATGCCGCGTCTGAACGGGTGGAGGAATGAAGCTCTTTCGCTAACCGGATTTAATGGGCAATTGCTCGAGATGGACTATCACCATGTTTTGCATGTCGATGACTGCATCACGAGTAATCTGATAGGCGGCGACTTTGCCAACCTGCCTCATCCAGCCGTCATCGCTGAATTCGAAGCGCTTGCGCAACGTGTCACAGTTGATCGCCGGTTCAGCCGCAAGATCTATGTCTCGCGCCTGGATGCTGGAGATGTGCGCCGGGTTGTCAATGAAAGGGCTGTCTGTGCGTTGCTCGAAAGCCATGGGTTTGAAATCCTCACACCAGGTGAGCTTTCCGTGAAAGAACAGGTTGCCGCTTTCCGCGATGCCGAGGTGATTGTCGCTCCGCATGGCGCAGGCTTGGCAAACCTGGTCTATTGCCAGCCGGGCATCAAAACCAGGGTTATCGAACTGTTGCAGGTCAACTGCATCAATGCCTGCTATGCGCGAATTTCCCAGGAAAAACGACTGGATTATACGGCAATCATAAATCCCGATAGGCCCGGGCAGGACGCGGATGGGACGCTGAAAGAGATCAAGACCAGAAACGACATGTGGCAAATCGTCGATCTTGCCCTGCTGGAAAAGGTCTTGACTGCATGATTGGCCAATGAAATCAAAATTGACGCAGGAGCTTGTGGCCGGGGCGAAAGCAACCCGGCCACAAGTCGATTTTTACATCAATGTGTCGCTGGATGTCAGGCTTGCATAGTTCAAGCCATACACTGTCAGCGTATCCACGTTACTGAAGGTGAACAGCACGCCGCCTTCGATCTCGCTTGCATAGGCGGCGGCGTCACTGACGGTGGCAAAGCCCATGCTGGTCAGGTCGATCGAATCCGCCGACGAGTCGAAGTCGAAAACGACATCGTTGCCATAGTTAGAGTTGAACACGAAAACGTCGCTGCCTTCACCACCATAGAGGGCATCGTCGCCTTCACCACCGGCAAGCGTGTCATCGCCAGCGTTCGCATAAAGGACGTCATCACCGCCATCGCCGTAAAGCGAATCGTCACCTTCAAGACCAAAGAGCGTATCAGCGTCCTCGCCACCCTTAAGAACGTTAGCATATCCGCTTCCCGTGAGAGTGTCGGCGTAAAAGGAACCTTCCAACGCTTCTATGGAGATCAGAACATCACCTTCTGCCGAACCGCCGACGCCTGCGTCTCCGGAGAGGCTTGCGCTGATACCAACGGAAGAGTCGGCGTAACTTGCAGTATCGCTACCGTCGCCGCCATCCAGAATGTTCGCGCCGCTGCCTGCGTTCAGCAGATCGTCGCCGCCGCCGCCGATCAGATGGTCATCGCCTTCTCCACCTGAAAGCACATTGCTTCCATCATTGCCCGTCAGGTAATCCGATTCGCTGGAGCCCGTGATGTTCTCTATCGAGACAAGGACATCGCCCTCTGCTGAGCCGCCGGCTGTTTGGCCAGTTACGAGATTGACGATCACACCTGCGGTGGAGTCGCTATAGTTTGCCGTATCGGAACCGGCTCCGCCATCCAGAAGGTCTGCACCCGTTCCGCCGGTTAGAACGTTAGCCTGATCGTCTCCCGTCAGGCTGTCAGCATAGGTTGAGCCTTCCAGATTTTCGATGGAGATGATGGTATCTCCATTCGCAAATCCGCCGGATAGCGTGCGGGTTTGGAGATTAACTGTGACCGCACTGGTCGAATCCAGGTAACTCGCCGTATCGCTGCCCGCCGCGCCGTCCAATACATCGCCGCCATCGCCGCCGCGCAGTGTATTGCCTTCTCTGTTGCCGGTCAGCGTATCATTATATTTAGAACCTTCCAGGCTTTCTATAGAGATAAACGTATCTCCTTGTGCAAATCCACCTTGCGCAAGACCCGTAGTCAGATTGACAGTAACCGCTGACGTCGAGTCACGATAGCTGGATGTATCATTGTCACCGCCACCACTCAGCTTGTCTGCGCCTGCACCACCGATCAGTGTATCATTACCGTTGTTTCCAAACAGGTAATCCGCACCGGCCCCGCTGATCATCACGTTATCGGCCACCGTTCCAGATCCAGTGAAATTGGCCGTACCGGTGTAAGTGAGGTTTTCAAAATTCCTGGTCAGAGAATAGCTGTTTAACCCGGTCGTCACGGTGTCGATGCCCTCGCCCTCCTGTTCGATCAGATAAATGGAGGTGCTATTGACAATGTAGTGATCATCACCCAGGCCGCCTGCAAACCGGGCATCTTTCGAGGCGGTAAATGTGTCATTGAAAGCAGAGCCATAGACCTGAAGTATTTTCTCGAAAACATCACCTTCGGCATAACCGCCGGTGTTAATACCGGTGTCGATGTTGATCTGCACAGCTTCGTTCGAGTAGGTGTAGACTGCGGCTCCACCATCCGCCCCGCCCTTGAGTGTGTCGGCACCCAAGCCGCCATCCAAAAGGTCCCAACCGTAATATCCATCGATAACGTTATCGCCGTCGTCACCGGTAAGGGTGTCGTCATAGTAGGAGCCCATGAGGTTCTCGATGTCGATCAGGACATCACCTTGGGCATCGCCGCTCATCTCGCCGGTTTTGAGGTTGACCACCACAGCCATGTTGTCGACAAAACTTGCGGTGTCGGAGCCGTTCCCGCCATTGATCACATCCGCATCGAAGCCGCCTGCTAACGTGTCATCGCCGTCGCCACCACTAATGGTATCACTGCCATAGCCGCCCTTGAAGACATTGTCGTCATCGTCGCCGACAAGAACATCGTCTTGGCTCGATGCACTGATGACCTCAATGCTGATAAAGGTATCGCCTTGCGCATCGCCTCCACTCGCCAGTCCCGTCGCGAGATTTATATTGATCGCACCGCTTGACGTATAATTGATAGTATCCGTGCCATCGCCGCCGTTCAGAATATCGGCCCCGGCTCCGCCATTCAGAACATCGTTACCGGCATCGCCGGAAAGGCTGTCATCGCCGGCTTCGCCATAAAGAGTATCAACTCCATCGCCGCCGGAGAGGCTGTCGTTGCCTGAGCCTCCTCGAATGGAATCGGAACCGTCTTCTCCCGAAATTGCATCATTTCCCCCATCCCCTGAGAGCGAATCGTTGCCTGCGCCGCCATTGATGGTGTCATCGCCCAGGCCTCCGCTGAGGCTGTCATAGTCAGACGTGCCTGTGATTGTATCGTTGCCACTTCCACCCAAAATATATACCATTTAAACCGCCCCTGATTGAAACAGGAATAGTTTGCACGTTTAAATTTGGTTGTGTAGTGTGAAAATTACATGCCAAAAATAATTCAATGATGATCGATATGCGGTTTGTGGAATATGTCGTCGGCAGGCGGGATGGTTTGGCGCTCGATCATCCGGTGGACATGCGGTGGTTTTGAGCCTTTGTGCAGGTCTCCCAGCCGGTCGGTGATTTCGGCGTCGGCCTTGGTGCGGCGGTGGTTGTGGCGCACGTAATCGACCCAGGTCGGGGTGTGATAGGTTTCCGTCCAAATGTCAGGGTTTTCCAGGTCGCGCATCAGCGCCCAGTTCTGCGCGCCATCTCGCAGACGGATGCGGCGCCGCTCGACCATAACCTCTAAAAATTCCGGCACGTCCTTGTCATCGATCTCGAAATCGATCTGGATAACGATCGGGCCGCTGCGCGGGCGGATATCCAGCCGCAAAGGCGGTTCGTTGAAGCGGTTCAGCGGGTTGAGATCGAGTGTCGCAAACGCGGGCATCGGCAAGGCGAGACCAATGCCGACACCGAGAGCCATCAGCCCCGCCGCCATCACCAGGGCATGGCCTGCGCTGCCGGATTCGGCCAGCAATCCCCAGATCCAGGCGCCGCCCGCCATGCCGCCGAAGGTGGCGGTCTGGTAGAGCGACAGCGCCCGGCCCACCACCCAACGCGGGGTCGAAAGCTGCACCACCGTGTTGAACAGCGACAGCGACAGCACCCAGCAGGCTCCGGCCAGCACCAGGGCAGGGGCCGTCAGCCAGAAATGATGGCTGATGCCGGTTAGAACGGAGGCCAGCGCGAAGCCGGCAAACGAACAGCTGACGATCTGTTCGCTGCTCAGCTTTTCACGAATACGGGCATTGGAGATCGCACCAGCAATGGCACCAATCCCGAAAGCGCCCAGCAAGCCGCCATAGGCCAGTGGACCGCCACCGAGATTATCCTTCACCACCAGCGGCAGCAGCGACAGGATCGCGGTTGCGCAAAAGCCAAAGAAAAACCCGCGAAACAGCACTTTCATCAGGTTGGGAGACATGGCCATGTAGCGCAGGCCAGCGGCGATGGCGTGGCCGAGATTTTCGCGCGGCAGGGTGTTTTTCGGATAGACCGGCTTCCAGCGAAACAAAGCATAGATCATCGCCAGGTAGCTCACAGCATTGATGGCAAAGGCCGTCGCCGCGCCTGCCACAGCGACGATCAGGCCGCCAATGGCGGGGCCGACGCTGCGGGTGATGTTGAAGCCCATGCTGTTGAGCGAGACGGCGGAGGGCAGGTCTTCGCGCCCGACGATATCGCCGACCGAGGCTTGCCAGGCCGGGCTGTTCAAGGCCGTTCCGCAGCCGATCAGAAAGGTGAAGGCCAGAAGCGACCATGGTGTCAGCAGGCCAAACCACGTGAAGAGCGACAGAAGCGCCGAGACAGTCAGCAGAAAGACTTGCGCAAACAGCATGACCCGGCGGCGGTCGAACCCATCGGCCAGCGCGCCGGCCACCAGCGAAAACAGCATGATCGGCGCGGTATTGGAGGCCTGGACCAGCGCCACCATGCTTTCCGAAGAGGAGATCGATGTCATCATCCAGGCAGCACCGACATCCTGGATAAGGCCGCCGAAGTTGGAGGTGATGCTCGCCAGCCAGATCGTCAGAAAGATCTGGTTCTTGAAAGGCGCCAATGATGATTTTCTGTCCGGCACGGTTTTCCGCTCGATCGGTTGCAGGCTGGGATGGGCGATGAAGGGCAGCCGACCGAGAGGCGACTCGCTTGTTGCACAACCTAATCCCTTGAAGCCAAGAAAACAGTCCTTATTTGGGCAAAATGAACTCACGTCTGCGTTTGAGGGTGATTGGATCGCCTTTTCTGAAATGCTTGCATTGTTGGCGCTAAGGGCGTATACGGCGTTCAAATTCTTGATCGCCAGATGAAGAGTGGGCCCGCAAGGACCCGCTCTTTTTTGTTGGCGATGGACCATGAAGCTCCATACCGAGGAGGACAGGTTTGTCCGAACACGTGCCAGCCGATGAGGCGCCCGAGCCACGTCTGATTACCGAAACCGGCCTCGACCGGCGTATCGCCGATATCATTGAGCCCGTGATCGTCGAGCTTGGTTTCAAGCTCGTTCGTGTCCGGATCCTCAACCAGAACGGCATGACGCTGCAAATCATGGCCGAGCGCAAGGACGGCACGATGACCGTCGAGGATTGCGAAGAGCTGTCGATGGCGATTTCTCCTGTCCTGGATGTGGAAGATCCCGTCGATAAGGAGTATCATCTGGAAGTCTCGTCGCCCGGTATCGACCGTCCGATGGTGCGCGCATCCGATTTCACGCGCTGGCAGGGCAACCTGCTGAAATGCGAAACGTCCATTCTGATCGACAATCGCAAGCGGTTTCGTGGCAAGATTGCGGATGTCACCCAGGACGGGTTCGTTCTGGAGCGCGATCAGGTCGCCGCTGGGGAGGAGCCACGGCTTACCATCCCGTTCACGGCCTTGGCCGAGGCCAAGCTGATCCTGACGGATGATCTGGTGCGCGATGCGCTGCGCGCCGACAAACAGGCAAAGGCCGCAGCTGAAGCTGCAAACCAGAACGACGAAACCGGCGAAGACCAATAACCGATAACGCGCCTGGCAGGCGAACATGCCCCAGGCAGGAAGACGGAGACTTTAAACAATGGCAGTCAGTGCTAATCGGCTCGAGCTGTTGCAGATCGCGGATGCGGTCGCACGCGAAAAAGTCATCGACCGCGAAATCGTGCTTGCTGCGATGGCTGACGCCATCCAGAAGGCCGCGCGTTCGCGTTACGGTTCCGAGACCAATATTCGCGCCGACATTAACTCCAAGACCGGCGAGATCCGTCTGCAACGCCTGCTCGAAGTGGTCGAAAAGGTCGAGGATTACGGCACCCAGATCGCACTCGAACTGGCGCGCGACCGCAATGTCGATGCCAAGCTGGGCGATTACATTGCCGATCCGCTGCCACCGATGGATTTTGGCCGTATCGCCGCCCAGTCCGCCAAGCAGGTCATCGTGCAGAAAGTGCGCGAAGCCGAGCGTGATCGGCAGTTCGACGAGTTCAAGGATCGCGTCGGCGAAATCATCAACGGCACGGTCAAGCGCGTCGAATATGGCAATGTCATCGTCGACCTCGGTCGTGGCGAAGGCATTATCCGCCGCGATGAAATGATCCCGCGCGAAACCATGCGTTACGGTGATCGCGTTCGCGCCTATGTCTATGACGTGCGCCGCGAACAGCGTGGCCCGCAGATTTTCCTGTCGCGCACCCATCCGCAATTCATGGTGAAACTGTTCACCATGGAAGTGCCTGAAATCTACGACGGCGTCATCCAGATCAAGTCGGTGGCCCGTGATCCGGGTTCACGCGCCAAGATCGCGGTGATCTCCAATGACAGCTCGATCGATCCGGTCGGTGCCTGCGTCGGTATGCGCGGTTCGCGCGTTCAGGCCGTGGTTGGTGAATTGCAGGGCGAAAAGATCGATATCATTCCGTGGTCTGCCGATCCGGCATCCTTCATCGTCAACGCGCTTCAACCGGCGGAAGTCGCCAAGGTCGTGCTGGACGAGGATGCCGAGCGTATCGAAGTCGTGGTTCCCGATGAACAGCTGTCGCTGGCCATTGGTCGTCGCGGTCAGAATGTCCGTCTGGCGTCACAGCTGACCGGCTGGGATATTGACATCATGACGGAAGCGGAAGAGTCCGAGCGCCGTCAGAAGGAATTCAACGAACGCACCAATCTGTTCATGGATGCGCTCGACGTCGATGAAATGGTTGGCCAGGTTCTGGCGTCGGAAGGTTTTGCCCAGGTTGAAGAGCTGGCCTATGTCGATCTGGAGGAAATCGCTTCCATCGATGGTTTTGACGGCGATACCGCAGAAGAAATCCAGACCCGCGCCCGCGAATATCTCGAAAAGCTGGAAGCCGAACTGGATGCCAAGCGCAAGGCGCTCGGCGTGTCCGACGAGCTGCGCAGCATTGATGGCATGACAACGCAAATGTTGGTTGCGCTCGGGGGAGACGGCATCAAGACGGTCGAGGATTTCGCCGGCTGTGCTGCAGACGACCTGATCGGCTGGAGTGAGCGTAAGGATGGCGAGACCAAGAAATTCGAGGGTCTGTTCTCGAAAATCGACATTTCGCGCACCGAGGCGGAACAAATGATCGTTCAGGCTCGTCTGGCGGCTGGCTGGATCACCGAAGCGGATATTGCCGCCGAGGCTGAGGCAGAAGTCGTCGAGGATGAGGCGCAAGAGGCTGAGCAGGGCTCGTGATGGCCTCCGATCCATCTTTGGAGGAAGGGCGTCCGGCAAAGCCGGTGAAGGCGGTAAAGGACGGTCAGAACGACCGGACTTGCATCGTCACCCGCCAGCCGGGAACGCCAGATACACTGATCCGGTTTGTGGCAGGCCCTGATGGCACGCTCGTGCCGGATCTGAAACGGGAATTGCCCGGCCGTGGCTGCTGGGTGTCCGTTTCCCGCGAGGCCGTGGACAAGGCTGTGGCGAAAAAGCTTTTCGCCCGTGCCTTGAAGACGGATGTCACCGTCGATCCCGAGATGGGAGCGCGTGTCGACAGGCTGCTTGTTCAGCAGGTGGCGGGAATGATGAACCTGGCGCGCAAGGCGGGCCAGTTTGTAACAGGGTCGGCCAAGGTCGATCTCGCGATCCGCAGCGGTGCCGCGCTTGGCGTGTTTCACGCCACCGATGCCGCCGCAGATGGCGTTCGAAAACTGGACCAGGCCCGCAAGGCCTGGCATCTCGGAATGGAAACGGATGAGGAAATTCGTTCTTATCGGCTCTTTTCCGAGGCGGAAATGCAAGAACTGATGGGCCAGAACGCTTTTATCCATGCCTGCGCGCTTGCAGGACAGGCGGGTGAAGGTGTAGTGAAGCGCGCAACTCTGCTTGAAACCTATCGTGGCCTTTCGCCGCGGATGGCAAGTAGCGCTGGCCGTAAACCACAATGACGCGGTCACCGGTGCAAACCGGCCTCCGTGGTGTAGGACAGTATGTGAACGGCGTGGTCTGATGCGGTAGTCATCCGGCCTCGCTCGAAGGAACGGGAACGGAATGACCGACAGCAAAGACGACAAGACACTCAGCGTTACGGGCAAGAAGACACTCACGCTCAAGCCGACGGGAGTGAACCAGGGTACCGTGCGCCAAGATATGGGTCGCGGTCGCACGAAGGCCGTTGTGGTCGAGACGCGCAAGCGCCGCCCGACCCGTCCTGAAGACGAACGTGCAGGCCAGCCGCAGGGTCGCGTTGGCGACGATGCACCGGCACCTGCGACAGCTGCTGCTGCCCCCGTGCAGACGCCAGCCCCTGTGCAGGCTCCGGCGCCAGTCGCCGCTGCACAGGAGGCACCGCGCCCAGCCGCTCCGCCGCAGCGCGTTCAACAGACAAATCAATATTCGCAGCAGCGCCATCCAGGCCAGCAGAACCGTCCGCAGGCGTCGAGCCAGCCGAGCCGCCAGCCCGACCGGCCGCGCGGCGCGGTACTGCACGATCTGTCCGCCAGCGAGATGGATGCGCGCCGCCGCGCTCTGGCAGAAGCCCAGGTCCGCGAAGTCGAGGACGCCAAGCGTCGCGCCGAGGAAGAGGTTCGCCGTCAGGCTGAAGAGGTCGAGCGTCAGCGTCTTGCCGCTCTGGAAGCCATTCGCCAGGCCGAAGAAGACAAGGCCCGCGCGCTTGAAGCCAAGAATGCGCCCGAGCCTGTCGCAGAGCCAGTCGCGCCTGTCGCGGAAACCCCGCGTCCTGCCGAGCCTGCTGCCCGGGCGCCGTCGCCTGCTGGTGCAAGACCGGCTGCCGGAGCACCTGCTCCGAGCTTTGTGCGCGGTCGCAAGCCGGAAGGCGAAGAAGATGAAAATCGCGGTCCCGCCCGTGGCGGTCCGGTGCGCGGCAAGGTCGTGCGTCCCGAGCCTGCCAAGGTTCCGGCTCGCCCCAAAACCGAGGATGAGCGCCGCCGTGGCAAGCTGACCGTTACCACCGCCGCTGTCGATGAAGACGGCAATGCGCGTGGCCGGTCGCTGTCGGCCATGCGCCGTCGCCAGGAGAAATTCCGCCGCAGCCAGATGCAGGAACCCCGCGAAAAGGTCATGCGTGAAGTGGTTCTGCCGGAAACCATCACCATTCAGGAATTGTCGCAGCGCATGTCCGAACGGGCTGTCGATGTGATCAAGTACCTGATGAAGGAAGGTCAGATGATGAAGCCGGGCGACGTCATCGACGCCGATCTGGCCGAATTGATCGCCACCGAATTTGGCCATTCCGTCAAGCGCGTTTCCGAATCCGACGTTGAAGAAGGCATTTTCGACGTCAAGGACGACGCAGGCGAAATGGTGTCGCGTCCGCCGGTCGTGACCATCATGGGTCACGTCGACCACGGCAAGACCTCGTTGCTCGATGCCATCCGTCAGACCAGCGTCGTTTCGGGTGAAGCCGGTGGCATTACCCAGCATATCGGCGCCTATCAGGTGGAGCAGAACGGCCACAAAATCACCTTCATCGACACCCCTGGCCACGCCGCCTTCACGGCGATGCGTGCTCGTGGTGCCCAGGCGACCGACATTGCCATCCTGGTGGTTGCCGCCGATGACAGCGTCATGCCGCAGACGATCGAGTCGATCCACCACGCCAAGGCGGCCAATGTGCCGATCATCGTGGCGATCAACAAGATCGACAAGCATGAGGCCAACCCGGAAAAAGTGCGCCAGCAATTGCTCCAGCACGAAGTGTTCGTCGAATCCATGGGCGGTGAAGTGCTCGACGTCGAAGTCTCGGCGAAGAACAAGCTCAATCTCGACAAGCTGCTGGAAGCCGTGCTTCTTCAGGCCGAAATTCTCGACCTGAAGGCCGATCCGAGCCGGACTGCCGAAGGTCTGGTCATTGAAGCCCAGCTCGATCGGGGCCGCGGCGCCGTTGCTACCGTTCTGGTTCAGAAGGGCACGCTGCGTCCAGGTCAGATCATCGTCGCTGGCGATCAGTGGGGCCGCGTGCGCGCCCTGGTCAACGACAAGGGCGGTCACGTCAAGGAAGCAGGGCCTGCCATGCCGGTCGAGGTTCTCGGTCTGTCAGGTACGCCTGCCGCCGGTGACAAGTTCGCCGTAGTTGAAAGCGAAGCCCGCGCTCGTGAAATCTCGGAATACCGTCAGCGTCTGGCCCGCGACAAGGCCGCTGCCCGCCAGTCCGGTCAGCGCGGTTCGCTCGAGCAGATGATGAGCAAGCTGCAGGATACCGGCTTTAAGGAATTCCCGCTGGTCATCAAGGCCGACGTTCAGGGTTCTGTCGAAGCCATCGTCGCAGCGCTTGACAAGCTGGGAACCGACGAAGTGCGGGCCCGGATCGTCCATTCGGGCGCCGGTGCCATCACGGAATCGGATATTTCGCTGGCCGAAGCATCCAACGCCGCGATCATCGGCTTCAATGTTCGTGCAAACGTTCAGGCTCGAGCCTTGGCCGAGCGCACCGGCACCGAAATCCGCTACTACAACATCATCTACGATCTGGTGGATGACGTGAAGGCAGCGATGTCGGGTCTGTTGTCGCCGGAACGCCGCGAAACCTTCCTCGGCAATGCCGAGATCCTCGAAGTGTTCAACATCACGAAAACGGGCAAGGTTGCCGGTTGCCGTGTTGTCGAGGGCAAGGTCGAGCGTGGCGCAGGTGTGCGTCTGGTGCGCGACAACGTCGTTATCCACGAAGGCAAGCTCAAGACACTCAAGCGCTTCAAGGACGAAGTGGCAGACGTGCCGATGGGCCAGGAATGTGGTATGGCCTTCGAAAACTACGAAGACATCCGCGCTGGCGACACCATCGAGTGCTTCCGCGTCGAGCATATCACCCGTACGCTGTAAGCAGCGGTTACCATCCAGAAAGGCCGCTTTTTCGAGCGGCCTTTCTGTTCACATGCGTGAAAACGAAAGCTGTTTGAGCCTCGTGTCTTCTTGAGGAAGATGAGGTTGATCAGTCCCAGGGTTCGATCCCCATCCGCCTGTTTGAAGGCAAATGAGAAACGATAATGAGCAAACCAACAAATTCCGCGCCATCGCAGCGCATGTTGCGCGTTGGCGAACAGGTCCGCGCCGCCATCACCCAGGTTCTGCAGCGCGGCGAAGTGCGTGATGACCTGATTGAAAAGACCGTTATTTCGATTTCCGAAGTGCGGATGTCGACTGATCTGAAGGTCGCCACCGCCTATGTCTCGCCGCTCGGCGTCAGCGACCATGACACGGTGATCGCTGCGTTGAACCGCCACGCGAAATATATTCGCGGTCGGATCGGTGGCCAGTTGCGGCAGATGAAATATATGCCGGAAGTGCGGTTCCGCGACGATA
Organism: Allorhizobium sp. Av2; assembly: GCF_021462805.2. Lineage (NCBI taxonomy): Bacteria > Pseudomonadati > Pseudomonadota > Alphaproteobacteria > Hyphomicrobiales > Rhizobiaceae > Allorhizobium > Allorhizobium sp. Av2. The sequence continues at coordinate 3,599,276 of NZ_CP192696.1, forward strand.
CCAGCTTCGACAATTATCAGAAAATCGATGCGCTGCTGCGCTCGCCGGAAGTGGCGCGCGATCTGGGGCCAGACGAAGACAAGCAAGAAGACGAATAAGACGATGTCCAAACCCAGAAAACCCAAGGGCCGTCCGGTTTCCGGCTGGCTTATCCTCGACAAGCCCGTGGATTACGGCTCGACCGAGGCCGTCGGCAAGATCAAATGGCTGTTCAACGCCCAGAAGGCGGGTCACGCCGGAACGCTCGATCCGCTGGCCTCCGGCATGTTGCCGATTGCGCTGGGCGATGCCACCAAGACGGTTCCCTACGTCATGGATGGCCGCAAGATCTACGAATTCACCGTCACCTGGGGCGAAGAACGCTCGACCGACGATCTGGAAGGCGAGGCAACCCAAACCTCCGACCAACGCCCGACCGAAGAACAGATCCGCGCTTTGCTGCCGCATTATACCGGGGTGATCAACCAGATCCCCCCGCAGTTTTCGGCCATCAAGATTGCCGGGGAGCGTGCTTATGATCTGGCCCGTGAAGGCGAGGTGGTCGATATTCCCTCCCGCGAGGTGGAAATTCATCGGCTGACCCTGCTGAGGGCCGACCGCGACTGCGCCTATTTCGAGGTCGAATGCGGTAAGGGCACCTATGTGCGTTCGTTGGCGCGCGACATGGGCCGTGATCTTGGCTGCTACGGCCATATTTCGGAGCTGCGGCGCTCTTTCGTCGCGCCGTTTGCCGAAGACATGATGGTGCCGCTCGAAGACCTCGTGGAGCTGGAAAAGATCGAGGATCGTGACGAGCGGTTGGCAGCACTCGATGCTTTCCTGTTTGACACTGGTGAGGCGCTGATGGCCCTGCCGCAGATCCGGATCAGCGACGACCAGGCACATCGCTTGCGGATGGGCAATCCAATCATCCTGCGCGGTCGCGATGCGCCAGTGGCAGAACCGGAAGCGGTCGCATTGGCCGGTGGCAAGCTGGTGGCGATCGGCGAAATCGGCGAGGGCGAGTTCCGCCCGAAGCGGGTTTTTGCCTGACATTCAGCTTTCCCGTCTGTTATTGGACGGGAACGCTCCGCGCTTGCGGCTTGATCGGCTGGCCAAGCGCGCCTCTTCCCTTGGCTGCCGGAATAGTATATAGGCGGCCCCAGCATTGCAGAACTATGCGTGCGTTCATGGCCTCCGCTGGACGACATCCCGGCCGCAGGCGACCTAATCCTCCCTTTCAAGAAAGGACATACGATGTCGATTACTGCAGAGCGCAAGTCAGCCCTCATCAAGGAATACGCAACCAACGAAGGTGACACTGGTTCACCGGAAGTCCAGGTCGCTATCCTGACCGAGCGGATCACCAATCTGACCGAGCACTTCAAGGGCCACACGAAGGACAACCACTCCCGTCGTGGCCTTCTGACGCTGGTATCCACCCGCCGTTCGCTTCTTGATTATCTGAAGAAGAAGGACGAAGGCCGTTACAGCAAGCTGATTGCGAGCCTCGGCATTCGCCGCTAAAGAATGGACCGGCGGGCTTCCGATAAGGAAGGACCCGCCGGTACTTTTTCCGGGGCGCTGAAAAGGCTCCGGCTTGAAAGGTTTGCGCGGCAATTCTGCCCGCTGACAGACTGAATGAAGCCTGGGTCGTATGGATCCGGGAAAAGCCATGCACCGCATGGAGATGTTGCAACCTGCCCAGAGCTTTGAAAAGCTCAAGGCATTGCAAACCAGGCAGTCCGGATGGGCCGGTACTGCCGACGACAACCGATGGCCTGTCATGGGGCAGGATTGTTGGATGCTTGCGCCGCAAGGCGGATCTCTGGTCCGGATGTCTCCGGGGCAGGGATCATTGCGAAGCCTCCCACTGTCTTGCCCGTGATGGTTCAGCACGATGCGTCTGACCGCGATTTTGATGCCTTTGGCAGACAAATTGCCAGCGCATATGAAGGACAAGATATGTTTAATGTTCACAGCGTTGAAATCGAGTGGGCCGGCCGGCCGCTGAAGCTGGAAACCGGCAAGATCGCCCGTCAAGCTGACGGCGCCGTTCTCGCCAGCTACGGCGAAACCGTTGTTCTGGCCACCGTCGTTTCCGCCAAGTCGCCGAAGCCGGGTCAGGATTTCTTCCCGCTCACCGTCAACTATCAGGAAAAGACCTATGCCGCCGGTAAGATCCCAGGCGGCTATTTCAAGCGCGAAGGCCGTCCGAGCGAAAAGGAAACCCTGGTTTCCCGCCTGATCGACCGCCCGATCCGCCCACTTTTCCCGGAAGGCTACAAGAACGACACGCAGGTCGTCGTGACCGTTATCCAGCATGACCTTGAAAACGACCCGGACGTCTTGTCGATGGTTGCCGCTTCGGCTGCCCTGACACTGTCTGGCGTACCGTTCATGGGCCCGGTCGGCGGCGCACGCGTCGGCTATATCAATGGCGAATACGTCCTCAACCCGCATCTCGACGAGATGGATGAGTCGGTTCTCGACCTCGTGGTTGCCGGTACGCAGGACGCCGTGCTGATGGTTGAATCCGAAGCCAAGGAACTGAACGAAGACGTCATGCTCGGCGCCGTGATGTTCGGTCACCGTGGCTTCCAGCCAGTCATCGACGCGATCATCAAGCTCGCCGAAGTGGCTGCCAAGGAACCGCGCGAATTCGAACCGGAAGATCATTCCGCTCTCGAAGCCGAAATGCTCTCGATTGCCGAAGCCGAACTGCGCGATGCCTACAAGATCACCCAGAAGGCTGATCGTTATACGGCCGTCGATGCTGTGAAGGCCAAGGTCAAGGCACACTTCTTCCCAGAGGGTGCAGAGCCTAAATACACCAACGAAGTGATCGGCGCTGTCTTCAAGCACCTGCAGGCCAAGATTGTTCGCTGGAACATTCTCGACACCAAGAGCCGCATCGATGGCCGCGACCTCGAAACGGTCCGCGCGATCGTCTCGGAAGTCGGTATCCTGCCACGCACCCACGGTTCGGCGCTGTTTACCCGCGGCGAAACCCAGGCCATCGTGGTTGCCACGCTCGGCACTGGCGAAGACGAACAGTATGTCGATAGCTTGACGGGCATGTACAAGGAACGTTTCCTTCTGCATTACAACTTCCCTCCCTATTCGGTTGGTGAAACTGGCCGCATGGGCTCCCCGGGCCGCCGCGAAATCGGCCATGGCAAGCTGGCATGGCGCGCTATTCGCCCGATGCTGCCAACGCCGGAACAGTTCCCCTACACACTGCGCGTTGTCTCCGAGATCACCGAGTCGAACGGCTCGTCCTCGATGGCAACCGTTTGCGGCACCTCGCTGGCACTGATGGATGCGGGCGTTCCGCTGGCCAAGCCGGTGGCTGGTATTGCCATGGGCCTGATCCTGGAAGGCGAACGTTTTGCTGTTCTTTCCGACATTCTCGGCGATGAAGATCATCTCGGTGACATGGACTTCAAGGTAGCAGGCACGGAAGCCGGTATCACCTCGCTCCAGATGGACATTAAGATCGCCGGCATTACCGAAGAGATCATGAAGGTTGCCCTGGCGCAGGCCCAGAATGGCCGCAAGCACATCCTCGGCGAAATGGCCAATGCCATCACCGAAGGTCGCTCGCAGCTTGGCGAATTCGCACCGCGCATCGAAGTCATGACCATCCCTGTCGACAAGATCCGTGAAGTCATCGGTTCCGGCGGCAAGGTTATCCGCGAAATCGTCGAAAAGACCGGCGCGAAGATCAACATCGAAGACGATGGTACGATCAAGATCGCATCTGCTTCCGGCAAGGAAATCGAAGCGGCCCGCAAGTGGATTCATTCGATTGTTGCCGAGCCTGAAATCGGCGTTGTCTATGAAGGCACGGTCGTCAAGACTGCTGACTTCGGCGCTTTCGTCAATTTCTTCGGTTCGCGTGACGGCCTCGTCCACATCAGCCAGCTGGCTGTGGACCGCGTTGCCAAGACCCAGGATGTGGTCAAGGAAGGCGACAAGGTCTGGGTCAAGCTGATGGGCTTTGACGAGCGCGGCAAAGTGCGCCTGTCCATGAAGGTTGTCGATCAGGCAACCGGCAAGGAAATCGTTGGCGACAAGAAGGCCGAAGGCGACGCTGCCGCTGAATAAGCGGGTTTGATTATATGACGAGGCGCGGGAGATTTTCCGCGCCTTTTTTTATCCGGGAGTTTGTCAGAAAACGTGGAAACTGGGTTTCCCGAAGACAAACGAAAACAAAAGAAAATAGAGACTGTCTGTTTCGCCGCGAAACCGAGAGATTCTAATCACGAGATTGCCGAGCCATGAGCCGCGAAACCCTGAAGACCATTTTTCATCCCTTTGTCACCGAAGCCGTTGCTCTGCCGGGCGAAGACGAACGCTTCCTGTTTCTCGGCGCCGAGGCCGGTTTCGTGAAACCGGAAGGTTTTGGTGCCGAATTGACCGTGGTCCAAGGTTTCCGACCCGATTTTCGCCGCCTGGAGGCAGCCCGTCAGACGCCGGTTCCTGTTGTGGCAGGTGAGGACTATGACGGCGCGCTGGTTCTGGCTGGCAAGCACAAGGGTCTCAACGAAAACCGCGTCGCGGAAGCGCTGGCGCGTGTCCGGGCCGGTGGCGTCATCATTGTGGCCGGTGCCAAGGAAGACGGTATTCAGCCGCTGCGCAAGCAGATCGACCGCCTTGGTCTTGAGCCGCAATCCCTGCCAAAATATCACGGCATTGCCGTTTGGTTCACCGTGCCTGACGATAAGGCTGCTGCGGTGGCCGCGCTCGCTTCCAAGCCTGTCATGGTCGAGGGCCGGTTCGAAACCTTTGCCGGACAGTTTTCCCATATGCATGCCGATCCCGGCTCTGAACTGCTTGTCAGCCGGTTGCCGGAGGATTTCGATGGTAATGCCGCCGATTTCGGCGGGGGTTGGGGCTATCTGTCGGTGATGCTGGCGGAGAAGGCGCGGCGCACCAACCGTATCGACCTGTTCGAGGCCAACTACGATTCACTGGAACAGGCGAAGAAGAATCTGGCCCGCAACTGCCCTAACCTGACGGCGCGCTTCTTCTGGCAGGATCTGGGCGCTGAGCCGCCCAAGGAAAAATACGATCTTGTTATCATGAACCCTCCCTTCCACGAAGGCCATGCGACGGAGCCGTCGATTGGAGAGGCAATGATCAAGGCAGCGGCGGATGCTTTGCGTGGCGGCGGAGACCTGCTGATGGTGGCCAATCGCGGCCTCGCCTATGAACCGGTCCTGGCGGCCAATTTTCGTCAGCATGGCGAGACCTGCCGCAATGCCCGCTACAAGGTGCTGTGGGCGAAGAAATAAGCCGAACGATGACAAAAAAGGCGCCGGGAGAGATCCTGGCGCCTTTTTTATTTGAACGTGAATTCAGTGCCTATTCTGCGTCATTGCTGCGCAGCACGCCCAGGGCTGGCAGTGACGTGATGTTATAGCCACCATCGACGTAATGGATTTCGCCCGTTACGCATCTGGACAGATCCGACAACAGATAGAGCGCCGACCCGCCGATGTCCTCGATGGTGGGCGTGCGGCGCAGCGGCGCATTCTTCTGGTTCCAGCTGAAAATGGCGCGGGCATCGGAAATACCTGCACCGGCCAGTGTGCGCACCGGGCCAGCCGAAAGGGCGTTGACGCGAATGCCGCGCGGGCCGTAATCGCTGGCCAGATAGCGCATGGAGGATTCCAGCGCCGCCTTGGCAACGCCCATGACGTTGTAATTCGGAATGACCCGTGTGGAGCCGCCATAGGTGAGCGTCAGCAGCGATCCGCCATCCGTCATCAGCTCTGATGCCCGCCGGGCGATTTCGGTGAAGGAGAAGCAGGAAATCACCATGGTGCGGGTGAAATTTTCCCTCGATGTGTCGGCATAGAGGCCTTTCAGCTCGTTCTTGTCGGAAAAGCCGATGGCATGAACGACAAAATCGAGCTTGCCCCAGCGCTCTCTAAGCGCGGCAAAGGTCAAATCAACAGAGGCCAGATCCTCGACATCACAAGGCAGAACAAGATCCGAGCCGAGCTGAGCAGCCAGCGGTTTGACGCGCTTGCCAAGTGCTTCACCCTGATAGGTGAAGGCCAGCTCGGCACCGGCGGAAGCGAGAGCCTGGGAAATGCCCCAGGCAATCGAGTGATTGTTCGCAACGCCCATGATGAGCCCGCGTTTACCTTGCATGGAAGCGATCATCGCTGTTATCCGTTATGACGCTCGAACACCAGCGTCGCATTCGTTCCACCAAAACCAAAGGAATTGGACAGGACTGTGTCGATCTTGGCATTGTCGATCCGTTTGCGCACAACAGGCACGCCTTCGAATTCTGGATCGAGTTCGGTAATATGGGCGCTTTCGCCAATAAAGCCTTCCTGCATCATCAGCAGGCCGTAGATCGATTCCTGTACGCCAGCCGCTCCCAGCGAATGGCCGGTCAGCGATTTGGTGGACTGAATCGGCGGGATCTTGTCGCCGAATACCGTGCGGATCGCGCCGATTTCCTTGCTGTCACCAACCGGGGTCGATGTGCCGTGGGTATTGATGTAATCCACGTCGCCCTTCACCGTTGCGAGTGCCTGGCGCATGCAGCGGATAGCGCCTTCGCCAGACGGAGCGACCATGTCGTAACCGTCCGAGGTCGCGCCATAGCCGGTGAGTTCGGCATAGATCTTGGCGCCACGCGCCTTGGCATGTTCCAGTTCTTCCAGAACCAGCACGCCTGCGCCGCCAGCGATGACGAAGCCATCGCGGTTGGTGTCATAGGCACGCGAAGCCAGAGCCGGCGTCTCGTTGTATTTGGTGGACATTGCGCCCATGGCATCGAACAGGTCCGACATCGACCAGTCGAGATCCTCATGGCCGCCTGCGAACATGATGTCCTGCTTGCCCCATTGGATCATTTCAGCAGCATTGCCGATGCAATGGGCCGAGGTCGAGCAAGCCGACGAGATCGAGTAGTTTACGCCGTGGATCTTGAACCAGGTGGCAAGCGTCGCCGATGCCGTTGATGACATGGCCTTTGGCACGGCGAACGGTCCGATGCGCTTCGGGCTTTTGTTCTGGCGAGTAATATCGGCAGCCTCGACGATCTGCCGAGTCGAAGGACCGCCTGAGCCCATGATGATGCCGGTGCGCTCGTTGGCGGAATAATCCTTTTCCTCCAGGCCCGAATCGGCAATCGCCTGCTTCATCGCCACATGGTTCCAGGCGCCGCCCTGTGACAGGAAGCGCATGGCGCGCCGGTCGACAAGGTCGGTCGTGTCCAGCGAAGGCTGACCCCAGACCTGGCATTTGAAGCCATGCTCGGCAAAATCGGGAGAAAAGGAAATGCCGGACCTGGCGTCGCGGAGAGATGCCGTGACTTCCTCGGCATTATTGCCGATGGAGGACACAATGCCCAGACCCGTAACTACTACCCGTCTCATGTAATCGACCTTTTGCTTGGTGGGGGTGATGCGCTCAGTCGGCCTTTTCCTTGAAAAGCCCGACACGCAGATCGGTTGCCTTGTAAATGACCTCGCCATCGGCCTTCATCCAGCCGTCGGCAATGCCCAGCACCAGACGTCCGCGCATGACGCGCTTGAAGTCGATGCCATATTCCACGAGCTTGGTGGATGGCGTAACCATGCCGGTGAATTTCACTTCGCCTGTCGAGATCGCCCGGCCCTTGCCGGGTTCGCCCAGCCAGCCGAGGTAAAAGCCGGTCAATTGCCACATGGCATCCAGACCAAGGCATCCCGGCATCACCGGGTCACCCTGGAAATGGCAGGGGAAGAACCAGAGATCGGGAGTGATGTCGAATTCGGCGCGGATATAGCCCTTGTCATGCGGGCCGCCGGTTTCCGAAATATCGGTGATGCGATTGAACATCAGCATGGGCGGCAGCGGCAATTGCGCATTGCCCTGGCCGAACAGTTCACCCCGACCGCAGGCGAGAATCTCGTCGTAATTATAGCTTGTTTGTTTTTCGTTCATCGGTCTTTCAATTCCCCCCTTCAGGCGTTCCGCTTAGGAGACTTAAAGCAAGATGGCGACGAATTGAAGCCGATGCCAATTCATTCCAACGCTTTACGTTGTGTCGTATGGCCTCTATCCTGGCCGCTTTCCGCCGACCGAATACAGGAAGCGTCCATACTCCACCAGTGCTAAAATCGGTCAACTGCCTCAATATAAGGGCTTTCACTGGATTTACCCGCCGTCAAACTATTGAAAGCAGGCCCGTCAGCAGGTATATCAGTACGATGATAGTGAGATTTCAAGGGACAATGCGGAGATCGCCGGTATGATGGCGCAAGCCTCTAGGGACGTGGAAGCAAAACTGCGTCGGTCGGGTCTGCGGCCGACACGGCAGAGGGTTGCCTTGGCTTCGCTATTGTTTGCCAAGGGCGATCGCCATCTGACCGTCGAGGAACTGCACGAAGAAGCGGTCGCCGCCGACGTGCCCGTTTCTCTGGCCACGGTCTACAACACACTTCATCAGTTTACCGAGGCCGGCATGATCCGGGTTCTGGCGGTTGAGAGCAACAAGACCTATTTCGATACCAACGTGTCGGATCACCACCACTTTTTTGTGGAGGGCCGCAACGAGGTTCTGGATATTCCGGTCAGCAATATTGAAATCGGCAACCTGCCTGCGCCGCCAGAAGGCATGGAAATTTCTCATGTCGACGTGGTGATCCGGTTGCGTCCCAAGGCCTGATCTCTTGGCGGCCCGATCTCCAAGCCTGTCGTGATGACCATGATCGGCTCAGACCATATCCGGTTCACATCACGTCATCAGGATGGCGCCCGGCCTGGTGCCCATATCTTGGAAATGTCCAGCCAAAATACAATGCGCCGCCGCGCACCATAAAGGCTGCCAGCACCCCACCTGCGGACGCCCAGTATAAGGGCGCGGCCAGCATGAAAGCTCCGGTAAACACACAGGCACCGATCAAGGCTGCGGTGATGTAAATTTCCGGACGCAGCAGCACCGAAGGCTCATTGGCCAGCAGATCGCGCAACACGCCGCCCAGGGTGGCCGTCATCATGCCCGTGACGATGGCGATGGTGGGTGAGCCGGTCGCTGCCATTCCCTTGGCCGCTCCCATCACGCAATAGGCGGAAAGCCCGATAGCATCGAGCCAGATCAGCAGCTTGTAGCGCGATTCCACCAGATGCGCGGTGAAGAACACCAGCACGCCGACAGCGCAGCAGATCAGGATATAGCTCGGGTTGACCACCCAGAACACCGGCAGGCGCCCAAGAATGATATCGCGCACCGTGCCGCCGCCTGTACCGGTGACCGTGGCAAAAAACAGGAAGCCGATCAGATCCAGCTGTTTGCGCGAGGCGGCCAAAGCTCCGGTGGCGGCAAATAGCGCAACACCTGCATAATCCAGATAAAGAAGAAGCGACATAGTGGCCCTGACGTTGCGATGATCTGCCGATAAATGGACGCGAAATGTGCGGCGCTGGGGTGGATTCGCACTGTTTTACACTATCACGCCTTACCCAAGGCATAAGGATTCCCGGTTTCAATAAGCGCGCGCTCTTGCCTTTGCCAACCAAACGCTGCCAGTCGGGCCGTCGCAAACCGGATTGATGGCAAGGGCGGCACAAGCTGGTTACGCTATCGGGATCTTTGGCACTGCGGATGGTCCGCAATGCGCTAGATTTTCGTTCTCGCCATAGGGCCGCAATCCTATCGAAGGTTCATGCCGTGAAATTGCTTTTTCGCCTGCTCCTGTGCCTGTTGTTGCCCCTGTCCGCCTCGGTTGCCCTGGCGCAACAGCAATTGGTGAGTGACCCGGAAATCTACGAGAAGGATCATTTCCGTAAGGTCTGCAAGACAGCTGAGTTCGATGACAACTACGTCACCCGGTTGGATATCAACAATGATGGCATTGTCGATGCGGTCGTCAACGAAGGCGCGCTGACCTGTGATGGCAAGCGCGGTCCCGACTGCGATTCCGAAGGCTGCCCCTATAATTTCTATGTCCAGGTCAAGGAAGGCGGCTATCTGATGATCGCCAGCGCCAAGATCTTTGGCTATGACTTCATCCAGCGTTACGGCAACAAGGTTTTCGTGCTGAAAATGCCGCCGCATTTCTGCGACCGCACCGATGGTCCGCAATGTGAAATGACTGTGCGGGTGCGCGGCGTGATGTTCGTGACGATCGTCAAGAAATAGTCTGAAACAGCGACAGCATGGTGCATTCAGAAGGGTGCATCATGCTGTCGCAACGTGTGTTTGAACGCGAGTGCGTTTGGGCTACGCCTTTGCCATGGATTGCGCACGCATACGATTATACTCGTCCTTGGTGATTGGCTTTGCCGTTTTGTTGCCCAGCTCATCGATACTGATTCGGTAGGTTTCCCGGGCAGAGAGTGCGGCCAGTGCTGAAATCACGGTAACGGCGAGCGTCCAGCAGCCGATGACAACAGGGATATTCAGCGATCCGGGCGGTGCAACGGCGGTGAACAGGGCCGGGAACAAGGCCGTGATTGCGGTGCCCACATTCTGCGCGATGGCCATTGAGGAGACGCGGATGCGACTCTGAAACAATTCCGGATAGAATGACGGGAAGACGGCGTTATATCCCTGATAGATCACGCCCCACATCAACAGCGACATGACGATGGCCATCGGGACATTGTGAATGCTGATCGCATAGAGATAGCCAAACGACAAAGCGCCAGACAGCAACGCGCCGATGATGATCGGTGGTCTGCGGCCAATACGGTCGGAAAGGCCGCCGATAAAGGGAATGACCAGAACGGCAACAATATTGCCGAGAACCGGAATCCACAGGTAGACGTCCTTGCTGAAGCCGACACCGTAAGCTGGCTGCACGGCATAGGCCGCGCCGAACACTGTTGTCACCGTTGGAATGACGTTCATAAGCGACATGCACATGACGCGGATGATATCGGCCCAGCCATGGCGGAAAGCCTCGACAATGGGCGCTTTCGGGACCGCACCGCTTTCGCTGGCGTTGATGAAGGTCGGTGTCTCCTCAACCAGACGGCGGATGACAAAGCCGACGATTACCACGAAGATCGACAGGAGGAAGGGAATACGCCAGCCCCAGCTGTTGAACGCTGCGGGTTCCATGTAGTGGGCGAGCGGCAGAAACACGGCGGCAGCCAGAATCTGTCCCGCCTGGACGCCCTGAAGTGCGAAGGATGCGAAAAAGCCCCGTCGGCCGGTTGGTGCATGTTCCAGAATCATTGACGATGCACCCGAAATTTCACCGGCGACAGCAAAGCCCTGGATCAGGCGAAGCACGACCAGAAAAATCGGAGCCCAGATGCCGATTTGCTCATAGGTGGGCAACAGGCCGACCATCAGTGTCGAAAAGCCCATGAGAAACAGGCAGGTCAGCATCATTTTTTTACGTCCGTAAACGTCGCCCATGTGACCCAGAACGAAGGCACCGATTGGGCGGCTGACATAGCCCACGCCATAGGTCGTCAGTGATGCGACGATTGCGGTTGTCGGATCTGCGGATGGAAAAAACAGCTGAGGAAAAACCAGCGCTGCGGCGGTGGCGTAAATGAAGAAATCATAATATTCCAGCGCGGAGCCAATCCAGCCGCTGGCAGTGGCGACACGAGATTGTCTCTGCGCTTTTTCACGATCTAAGGACATATCTGTTCCCTCCCAACAAGCATTTCATCAGTGGGATGAGGAAAAAGCCAAATTGCCAACCCTCCGTTGACAATTCAATAAACGCAATTTTACCCACCAATGATAGTAGATTAATTTATTACAACCAAAATCCAGTCCGACCATAATAAGGTCAAGACGGATGTACAACCCAAAAGCACCAATATCCTTCAGGCCAATGATGGAGCATCAGGCCGAATGCGTAATCGCGCGGGGCCTGGTTGCAATTGACTTTGAGTGGGTAACCGGGACGCTCGGATTATTGCTTGTGCCGCATCCCCGTTGGCAGAATAGGCAACTGTTAACAAGCGCTCTGATGGAGAAAACGCCAATTTTCAGAAAAATCGATTCGCTGATTGCTCAGCGCCAGAAGTATCTCATGGAACAGATCGCAGATTATTCAAATCTATACACAAAGAAGATTTGGTGGAGCTAAGCGGGATCGAACCGCTGACCTCTTGCATGCCATGCAAGCGCTCTCCCAGCTGAGCTATAGCCCCATAAGGGTCCGACATTTGCCGGGTCCGGGAACCGTGTGAAGCAGTGCTTCGTTCGGTGTGGCGGCTTCATACGTGCTGCTTTTGCACATGACAAGCCAAAAAATGCACCCCCGGATGTTTTTTTGTCATCCGGGGGCGGAGACCTGTTGAATCAGACTTCGTCGTCGTCGCCGGTCACGCCGATAATGCCGGACATGTCGTCGTCTTCGTCGTCTTCGTCGGCTTCCAGGAAGGTGTCGTCATCGTCGTCGCCGATTTCGACATCGTCATCGCCGATATCAGGAATGTCGTCGCCACCGGCTGCATCGTCCGCGTCTTCCAGCGAAACCAGCTCGACATCGGTGTTCTCGGTATCGACTTCCGCGACCTCTTCCTCTTCAGCCTTTTCCATGATGGCGGCTACCGAGGTCTCTTCAAAGTAAGAGAGCGGCCAGGATTTCTTCGTATAGGGGGATACGACCGGATCATTGTTCAGATCGTAGAATTTCTTGCCGGTGTCGGGGCAAGTGCGTTTGGTTCCAAGTTCTGCCTTCGCCACTGTCAAAGCCTCATGAAATCGTTGGAAAAGAGGGCATGCGCCAAGGACCCGGACCCGAAGGCCGGTCCAACTGTCGTCGGTCCCTTAATCGTTGTGCTGGCTTCTGTCAAAGGCAAACTGGCTGGTTGATCCGCAGGCTCGCCGCTTTCGCGCCAGCCAGAGACAGGCAAGAGACAGGAATGGAGGGCGATGAAGCGGGGATGACCTTGGACCTCGGGTGTGCTACGGGGCCGTGCAACATGAGGTATGCAGACAGGAAGAGGATGGCTGTTTGACTGAGGTGACGGGAAACACGTTTGTAATCGCCATCGATGGTCCTGCGGCTGCCGGCAAGGGAACGCTGTCACGCCGCATCGCCGACAGTTACGGCTTTCATCATCTGGACACCGGCCTGACCTACCGCGCTACGGCAAAGGCGCTTCTGGAAAAAAGCCTGCCGCTCGATAATGAGGCCGTGGCCGAGCAGGTGGCGCTGGGGCTCGATCTGGCTGGTCTCGACCGCGAGGTTCTGTCCAAGCACGATATCGGCGAGGCGGCCTCTAAGATCGCCGTCATGCCAGCCGTGCGCCGCGCCCTGGTCGAGGCGCAGCGGCGGTTTTCGCTGAAATCCCCTGGTGCGGTGCTGGACGGGCGCGATATCGGCACCGTTGTCTGCCCGGATGCGGCGGTCAAGCTCTATGTCACGGCCTCTCCGCAAGTGCGCGCCCGGCGCCGCTATGACGAGATTGTCGCCCATGGCGGTGTGGCCGATTATCCGGCGGTTTTTGAGGATGTGAAGCGGCGCGACGAGCGCGACATGGGCCGCGCCGACAGCCCGTTGAAACCTGCTGAAGACGCGCACTTGCTAGATACGTCCGAAATGAGTATAGAGGCGGCGTTTCAAGCTGCGCGTTCCTTGATCGATGCGGCATTGAAAAAAAATTAGCATGCATTCAGCAGACAGCACCGACGACCGGTTTTGTCTGGACCAGCCGAAACCAGCGTCCTTGCGCCGGGTTGTCCTTTTATGAAGGGCGGACGCGGGATCGGCCGTTATCAACACCAACCCACCGGCGCACTGCGCATTCCCAAGGGGATGCGATTAGGAGATTTCATGTCTGTTTCTACCCCGACACGGGACGATTTCGCGGCCCTGCTGGAAGAATCCTTTGCAAAGACCGATTTGGCCGAAGGCTATGTTGCCAAGGGCATCGTGACGGCCATTGAGAAGGACGTCGCGATCGTTGACGTCGGCCTCAAGGTCGAAGGCCGCGTTCCGCTGAAGGAATTTGGCGCGCGCGCCAAGGACGGCCAGCTGAAAGTTGGCGACGAAGTTGAAGTTTACGTCGAGCGCATTGAAAACGCGCTGGGCGAAGCTGTTCTGTCGCGCGAAAAGGCCCGTCGCGAAGAAAGCTGGATCAAGCTCGAAGCCAAGTTCGAAGCTGGTGAGCGCGTTGAAGGCGTTATCTTCAACCAGGTCAAGGGTGGTTTCACCGTCGATCTCGACGGCGCCGTTGCCTTCCTGCCGCGCTCTCAGGTGGATATCCGCCCGATCCGCGACGTGACCCCGCTGATGCACAACCCGCAGCCCTTCGAAATCCTCAAGATGGACAAGCGTCGCGGCAACATCGTGGTTTCGCGCCGTACGGTTCTGGAAGAGTCCCGCGCCGAGCAGCGTTCTGAAATCGTTCAGAACCTCGAAGAAGGCCAGGTTGTTGAAGGCGTCGTCAAGAACATCACCGATTACGGTGCGTTCGTTGACCTCGGCGGCATCGACGGTCTGCTGCATGTCACCGACATGGCATGGCGTCGTGTGAACCATCCTTCGGAAATCCTGTCCATCGGCCAGTCGGTCAAGGTTCAGATCATCCGTATCAACCAGGAAACCCACCGCATCTCGCTCGGCATGAAGCAGCTCGAGTCTGATCCTTGGGATGGCATTGCTGCCAAGTACCCGGTTGGCAAGAAGATCTCCGGTACCGTCACCAACATCACCGACTACGGTGCATTCGTTGAGCTGGAGCCAGGCATCGAAGGCCTGATCCACATTTCCGAAATGTCCTGGACCAAGAAGAACGTACACCCCGGCAAGATCCTGTCCACCAGCCAGGAAGTTGACGTGGTTGTTCTTGAAGTCGATCCGTCCAAGCGTCGTATCTCGCTTGGCCTGAAGCAGACCCTCGAAAACCCATGGCAGGCATTTGCCTACAGCCATCCGGCTGGCGCTGAAGTCGAAGGCGAAGTCAAGAACAAGACCGAATTCGGCCTGTTCATCGGCCTCGAAGGCGACGTTGACGGCATGGTTCACCTGTCGGATCTCGACTGGAACCGTCCAGGCGAGCAGGTCATCGAAGAATACAACAAGGGCGACGTCGTTCGCGCCGTTGTTCTCGATGTGGATGTCGAAAAGGAGCGTATTTCGCTCGGCATCAAGCAGCTCGGTAAGGACTCGGTCGGTGATGCCGCCGCTTCCGGCGATCTGCGTAAGAATGCTGTCGTGTCCTGCGAAGTGATCGCGGTCAATGACGGTGGCGTCGAAGTCAAGCTCGTCAACCATGAAGACATCGTGTCCTTCATCCGCCGCGCCGACCTCGCTCGTGACCGTGACGACCAGCGCCCTGAGCGTTTCTCCGTTGGCCAGGTTTTTGACGCTCGCGTCACCAACTTCTCCAAGAAGGATCGCAAGGTCATGCTGTCGATCAAGGCGCTGGAAATCGCTGAAGAGAAGGAAGCTGTTGCTCAGTTCGGTTCGTCCGATAGCGGCGCTTCGCTCGGCGACATCCTGGGGGCAGCTCTGAAGAACCGCAGCAACGACTAATCGTCGCGGTTTAGAAGATTAAAACCCGCCGGGCAGCAATGTCCGGCGGGTTTTTCTTTGGCTTGATGGTTGCTGGCGTGATGATTGCCGAAAACGGCTCTTGCCGCTCATCGAACAATGCTCTAAATTTAGAATTATTCTAAATTGGAGATCGGCCATCATGTTTCGCTCCTTATTCGCCCCTGCGAAGCGACGTCTGGATAGTCTCACCGAACAGGAGGTTCTTGCGCTGGCGATTTCTTCCGAGGAAGACGATGCGCGGATCTATCTGGCCTATGCGGAGCGGTTGAAGGATCAATATCCCCAGTCGGCCAAGGTTTTCAAAGATATGGCTGAGGTGGAGCACACGCACCGCAACATGCTGATCGACATGCATCGCCAGCGATTTGGCGAGCACATTCCGCTGATCCGCCGGGAGCATGTTCAGGGGTTCATGACACGAAAACCCGATTGGCTTCAGGCCCAACTTTCCGTCGATCAGGTGCGCGAAGAAGCCGAGGCCATGGAGCGCTCTGCGTATAATTTTTATGTTGAGGCCCAAAAACACGTCTCGGACGCCCGCACAAGGACGCTTCTCGGCGATCTGGCCATGGCGGAGCAAGGCCATGAGGATGTGGCTCACATGTTGGGCGAAAAGCATCGGCCGGAGGATGTTCAGAAGCTGGAGCAGGAAACCACCAAGCGGCAGTTCGTTCTAACCTATGTGCAGCCGGGCCTTGCCGGATTGATGGATGGTTCGGTTTCGACCCTTGCACCGATATTTGCGGCGGCCTTTGCCACCGGCGATACCTGGCAGACCTTTCTGGTCGGCCTCTCGGCCTCGGTGGGGGCGGGCATTTCCATGGGCTTTACCGAAGCCTCCCATGACGATGGCAAGATTTCCGGCCGAGGTTCGCCGATCAAGCGCGGCCTTGCCTGCGGCATCATGACGGCGCTGGGCGGACTGGGCCATGCGCTACCCTATCTCATTCCGCATTTCTGGACGGCGACAGCGACGGCGGGCGTGGTGGTGTTCATCGAATTATGGGCCATCGCCTTCATCCAGAACAAATATATGGAAACGCCGTTCTGGCGTGCGGCCATGCAGGTGGTGCTGGGCGGTTCGTTGGTGCTGGCCGCAGGTATCCTGATCGGCAGTGGTTGAAACAGTCCATGAAAAAGGCCTGGAGTGTTTCCACATCCAGGACCTTTTTTCGATTGTCTGTGCCGATTGTCTGTTGGCCTATTTCAACGCCGCGACCGGAACATCCTTGCCGCTCTCAATCGTGACCCAACGACCGGTATCGAAACTCGCCTGCCGTTTTAGATAGGTATAGGAGGTTTGGCTCCAGAGTTTGACGTCATCAACCAGATTGTCGAGAATATAGTCGCCTGCGGATGTGCGCAGCGTCAAGACGGCATGGCCTTCGCCATCGGCTTTGCGCACGACGGTAATCAGCAGATCCGCTTCCGAGAAGCCAGCCTGGAGCAGACGCTTGCGCTTCAACAGAACAAAGTCTTCGCAATCGCCGGCGTCAACGGGATATTCCCACCATTCTTCACGTCCATAAACGTCCATATCGGTCATTGGAGTGATGGATTTGTTCACATCCATGTTAACGGCGTGAACGATATCCCAACCGTGCTCCGTAACCTGGCGCGCAGGAGCAGGCTTGCTGCGCACCTGGCACTCGGCCTTGTAGCGCAGGCAAAATTCATAATGACCGATGGGCTGCGAGGTGATGCCGCCGGTAACCATCGAGGCTGGAACAGCCGATGTCATATCCGCAGCCGCATTGCCCGCGAAAAACAGCGGAAGTGCCAGAAAAGCTGCCAGAGCTGAGAGCCTGAAGGTCATGAGACGTCCCTTGAATTCTTAACAAATAGTTAAGATTACCCAGGGCAGAGAGTCAATCGTTCCAAGGTCGAGGGGCGGCTCAATCGGCCAATATGGTTAAAATCCGTTAATGAGTGTGAAGTTTTTGTCGCATTTTTGCTGAATGCTCCCCGGGGTGGGCTTGGGCTTGCCCCTAGCCTTTACGGTTTTGGTTCGATCATGGCGCAAATAGCGTTGCGCATCCGGTCGATGTCCTGCGGACGCGACAGGCGATGATCGCCGTCACGCACCAATGTTAACACAACATCGTCGGCGGGCAGGTGTTCGACCAGTTTCAGCGCATGCTGGTAGGGAACGTCAGGATCGGCCATGCCTTGCAGGATATGGATGGGGCAGCCGGTATCGATAATGCCGGTCATTACCCGATTAGCACGCCCGTCTTCTATCAGCGCGCGCGTGTAGATATTCGGTTCCGGGCTATACTCCGAGACCTCCTCGAAATAGCCTTTCTCGGCCAACTCTGCCCGCTCCCGGTCGCCAAGGAGTGGCTCGATCAAGTCCGAAGTAAAGTCGGGAGCCGGTGCGATCAACACGATTCCAGACACCTGGGACGGATTGTCGGGGCGGGCTTTCAGTTCTTGAATCAGTCGCAATGCAATCCAGCCGCCCATGGAGGAGCCGACCAGAACGAGTTTTTCCGGTTTGAAGTGATCGACAACGGAAAGAGCCTCTTCCAGCCAGCGGGAAATGGTGCCGTCGCGAAAGGCTCCGCCAGAGGTGCCATGCCCGGAATAATCGAATCGGATCGCTCCAACCCCAAGAGATGCGGCCAGATCGTCCATTTCCACTGCCTTGGTGCCTGTCATGTCGGACCGGTAGCCGCCAAGCCAGATGCAGGTGGCGCGATTCTCTCCCACCGGCGCCCGTACCAGTGCGGCTATGCTGCGCGCATCGCTTCCCTGTCCCACGGTGATTGCATGGGTTTCGATTATCTGTCCGGCATGGGTCATCATTGTCTCCAGGTGTGGTCAAATTGCCCTTGAAGAGAGCAGTTCGTAGTCCGGTTTCGAATATTTCAATCCTTTGATGCATTCGAGATATTCAAAGTCGGTTGAAAGCGGGGGTGCGTGAGCATCTTCCGGCCTTCGCATTTGGTATAAAACAGATTCTTCTCTTCACGACAGCAGGTGATTTTTTTAAAAAACTATGCTATCACCCTTTGAACAGTGGTCCGAGAGAGTGCCCAGCCTTGCAAGGCGGGACAATCGGGCCTATCTGACGTTCCGAAATCACCGATATGACGATCCGAAATTATTGAGGAGAATACGACCATTCGCAGACCGTTCAAAGCCGATGCCCCCGTTAAGGACGGGCCGCGCTCCAACCGGGAGATCCGGGTTCCAAAGGTCCAGTTGATTGACGCAGAAGGCCAGAATCTCGGCGCCGTGCCGACGGACCAGGCGCTCCGCATGGCGGAAGAAGCCGGTCTCGATCTTGTCGAAATTTCGCCGAATGCTGAACCGCCCGTTTGCAAGATCCTGGACCTTGGCAAGCTGAAATACGCCAACCAGAAGAAGGCGGCAGAAGCGCGCAAGAAACAGAAAATCGTTGAAGTCAAAGAAATCAAGATGCGCCCGAACATCGACACCCATGACTATGAGGTGAAGATGAAGTCGATGTCGCGGTTCTTTGAAGACGGCGACAAGGTCAAGGTTACCCTGAAGTTCCGCGGCCGCGAAATGGCCCACCAGGAACTTGGCATGAAATTGCTCATGCAGGTGAAGGAAGACACAGTCGAGGTTGCCAAGGTTGAAGCTGAACCCAAGCTCGAAGGTCGTCAGATGATGATGGTGCTGGCACCTAAATAAGCCAGCGGCGTGTCAGTCTGACCCGCGAGCATCTGCCAGTTTAAAGCGACATGCGTTTTATCGAGCGCAGGTCGCTTTTTTACGTAAATTACTTGTCGCCTTCGAACGCGTAAACCTGACAAAATCCTGACAATGGCGTCAGCGCGATGTCAGCGGTGTTTTGGCATTGTCATTTTCAACAGACGGGATTTACCCCACGTCCCCACAACGTTCCCGGTCTGTTATGTCATCCTATGCCCCTGGGTGACGACAAGGCTATAAGCCTATTGGAAACTCCGCCGTCTCTAAATGGAACGGCGGAGTTCCTTATTTGGGAACGTATAGATTCCTGTTTTTTGGGGATTCCAGATGAATTATGTAATTTCTTCTTCGTGCAGAAGATCAACTGAAATTAAAATGTATTTGCAATTGAAATATTTTGAATTATTCGTCATGAAATTTTCGAAATATTAAAAAAATACTGAGGAATCTTTTTATAAGTTGTAATTTAGCTTTACAGCTGTTTGCGGCCTCTATATTCAAATGGCACTATACGACTCAACCTGAGAATGCGGTCGGATCACCTTGCGCATCAAACGTCGCGTTGACTGGATAATTTATCTGAGGTCCAATGGGATTTTATGACTGAATACAGGCAACCGAGCGCCGATTAAAGTTTGTCAGCCAGTGTCGCCCTCTGCTTATACCGGAATGGACATGAGAAGCAGCTCAACGGAAGATGGAAAAAAGGAGGTCGCCAGAGCAATCCGGCGCCAACTTTCGTGTCTGAGATGTTTTGCGAAAGAAGGGCCAGAGGGTTGCCGCGTCTATGGTCGAGGTGTGGCGGCAATTCTGTTTCTTGTATCCCTGTTCTTTACCAGTCTCGTCATGGCCTCTGACAATCGCAGTGGGCCTCCAGGCGGTCCTCCAGGTGGATGGCGAGGCGGCGATCCGCCGAGTGGTGGCCCTCCTAGTTTTTCAGGCTCTCCTGGGCCTTTTGGCAGCAGGCCCGGCGGTGGAGGTCCAGGCGGATCTCCGAACGGCTCATCTCCAGATGACGATCCGAGCATCGTCCGGCCACAGGTGCTGGACGGCGTCAAAAGTGGCCGCTATCGTTCGTTACGAGAGGTGCTTGGCAATCTCAAACTGCCTGAAGGTTCGCGGTTGATCGACGTGGATTTACGCTATCTCTCCAACGGTGATTTTTACTTGCTGACCATAAAGGACATGTCCGGGCGGTTTCGCACCTTGAAAGTGGATGCGCGAACCGGAAAACTGGCACGATAAAGCCTGCAGCGACAGCCTACATCGCATCGTACCGAAAAATGGAAACCGGTTTTTGGATAATACGATACAAACAAAATCCTATAGCGCCCTGCACGATATAATCTTGCGCGGATTGTAACTTCTTTCACGGCGGTCTTTTGGAGAGCATTGAATCTTGCGTATTTTACTGGCTGAAGACGACGCCAATATCGGGCGCCATGTGGCGGAGACGTTGAGAGGCGAGGGCTACGAGGTGACCTTGGTCAGCAAGGGGCCGGATGTCTGGGAGGCTGGAGAGGATACCGGCCTCGGCGCCATCATTCTCGATCTCGGTCTGCCTGGGCTGGATGGCCTTTCGATTTTAAGACGGTGGCGCAAGGATAGGATCCAGACACCCGTTCTGGTCCTGACGGCGCGAGGGTCCTGGATGGAAAGGGTCGATGGTTTCGATGCCGGGGCGGATGATTATCTTCCGAAACCGTTCCGGACAGAGGAGTTATTGGCCCGGCTTCGCGCATTGCTGCGGCGCGCTGGAAAAACCAGCCATACCCTTTTTTCAGCCGGGCGTTTTCAGGTGGATGAGTCCGGTCGGACCGTCACCTTCAATGGTGCCTTGCTGGATGTCAGCCCGCTGGAGTTTCGTTTGATCCAGATTCTCGTCCAAAACAAGGGCCGGGTATTTTCAGCCTATGAGATCGCCACTCAGATCCAAGGCCGCGATGATGATGCTTCGAAAAATGCAGTCGAAGCCATGGTGGCGCGGATCCGCAAGAAAACGGATGCCAGTGCTATCGAAACACGGCGCGGCTTTGGCTACGTCGTGCCGGACGAAAATTCATGCTGAGATCGCTGCGCCTCAGGGTCGCGGTCGGCTCCTTCCTGGCAATCGGGCTGGCGCTGATGGTCCTTTGGTTCTCTGTCGGTTATTTGTTCATCAACTATGTCGGTCAGCAATTCAAAACCGAGATGAATGTCACTACCAATACCATTGCATCCCGTCTCAAGGTGGAAAATGGCAAGATTGAGATCGTCTCACCACCGGCAGATCCCCGTTTTTCCACCGTCAGCGGCGGGCGTTACTGGCAGGTATGGACGCCTGATGGCCGCAGCCTGCGGTCGCGGTCGCTCTGGGATGTGGAACTGCCCAGAACTGGATTGCATCAGGAAGGTCCATTCGATTTCAGTCGCGCGCAGGGGCCAGATGGCGAGGATATTTTACTGCTCCGCAGCGAAATCAAAATCTCGGATGAGGGCATAGACTATCCGGTTATCATCTATGCCGGCTTTCCTTTGGCCAATCTGATGGAGCCGCTCGATCAGCATCGGGAGCGCTCGCGTTCCGTCATGCTGATCACCGCCCTGGTTCTGTTAGGCGCGGCGCTGCTCCAGGCTAGGGTCATTTTGCAGCCGCTGACGCGCGTGCGACATCAGGTGTCGATGGTCCGGGCCGGCCAGTTGCGGGTCATGGATGACGGCGTGCCGATTGAAGTGATGCCGCTTGTCGAGGAAATCAATCTTTTGCTCACCGAACGGCAGCACGCGATCGAGAAGGCGCGCAGCAGAGCTAGCGATCTGGCGCATGGGTTGAAAACACCGCTGACGGTGTTGGCGCAAATGGTGCAGCATTTGCCGTCCGCCGAGCGTGAAGCGGCTTTCGAGCAAATCAACCTGGTACGCCAGCGGGCGGACCGGCAATTGCAGGCTGCCCGCCTTGGTGTCGAGCAGATGCAGGTAACCGACATGGAAGGTCTGATAGGCAAACTGGTCAAGGTTCTTGACCCGATTGCCCGGGCGCGGGACCTTGTCTGGGATGTCGAGGTGGAGCCAGGCTTGGCGATTGAGGCCGACGCTGCCGATCTTGCCGAAGCAATCGGCAACATTCTCGACAATGCAACGAAATGGGCCTCCTCGGTCATTCAAGTCCGCGCGTTTGGGGATCGGGATATGGCGATGATCGTCATTGATGATGACGGGCCAGGTGTGCGCCCGCAAGACCGGCAGCAGGTGCTTCGCCGGGGCGAATTTCTGGACGCAGACCAAGGCGGTTCCGGTCTGGGCCTGGCAATCTGCGCCGATATCATGACCGCTTACGGCGGCAATCTCAGCCTGGATCAGGCCGATATTGGCGGCTTGCTTGTCACGCTGCAATTTCCCCGCAACGGTGGCCGTCAGATCCCAGCTCACCCGATCTAACGGTGGGACACTTGGCCTGGATAATTGGCTTATGCCGTCGATTTTCTGGTGTCAGCAGGCCACAAAAGCGATTTTTGCCTCACACACTTGAATCCCGTTGCACTTTGCCGGGCCTGCGGTTATAAGCGCCCGTCCGAACGGTCCGGCAGGGCATGCCGTGGCCGTTCTTTATGCTTGAAAACAGGCCTCGTCTGCCTGTTTCGATACAAGAACAATGGAGTAGCAAAATGCCCAAGATGAAGACGAAGTCCTCCGCCAAGAAGCGGTTCAAGATCACTGCCTCCGGCAAGGTCCTGGCTGCTGCCGCTGGCAAGCGTCACGGCATGATCAAGCGGTCCAACAAGTTCATCCGCAATGCACGCGGAACGATGGTACTTGCCGAAGCAGACGGCAAGAAAGTCATCAAGAACTACCTGCCTAACGGTCTCTGAGACCCTTTCGCTTTTTGGATCATTTAAGGAGATCATGACATGTCACGCGTAAAACGCGGCGTTGCCGCTCATGCCAAGCACAAAAAGGTTCTGAAGGCCGCCAAGGGCTTTTATGGCCGCCGCAAGAACACCATCCGCGCTGCAAAGGCTGCGGTGGATCGTTCCAAGCAGTTCGCCTACCGCGACCGCAAGGTCAACAAGCGCAACTTCCGCGCCCTGTGGATTCAGCGTATCAACGCTGCTGTCCGCGAATCTGGCCTGACCTATGGCCGCTTCATCGACGGCCTGAACAAGGCTGGCATTGAAGTTGACCGTAAGGTTCTGTCCGACATGGCCATCCATGAACCGGCAGCTTTCGGCGCGCTGGTTGAAGCCTCCAAGAAGGCTCTGTCCTACCTGAAGGACACCGGCACGAAGAACGAATTTGAGACCGCGGTTAAGTAACCAGCGCGTCCCAAACTGAAATTTGGTATTGGGAAACCCGCGCTGGGAGAACTGGCGCGGGTTTTTTCTTTTTTATTTGATACTGGCGATACATCCGCTGGCGGAACATGGGCAGGAAAGACAACAATGTCCGATCTTGAGAGTTTGAAAACATCCCTTCTGGCCGACATTTCTGCCGCCAGCGACGAGGCGGGCATTGAAGCTGTGCGTCTGTCCGCCATGGGCAAGAAAGGCGCGGTCTCCGAGCTTTTGAAAACGCTTGGCTCCATGACGCCAGAAGAGCGCCAGACCCGTGGCGCCGCGATCAACGCGCTGAAAAACGAGATCACCGAACAGCTGACCGCCAAGAAAACCGAGCTGAAGGATGCCGCCATCAATGCGCGGCTGAAGGCTGAAACGCTGGATGTGTCGCTGCCCGTGCGCTCGTCGCCTGCCGAGCGTGGTCGTATTCATCCGATCAGCCAGATCATTGACGAAATCACCGCCATCTTTGCCGATATGGGCTTTTCCATTGCCGAAGGCCCGGATATCGAAACAGACCACTATAATTTCACGGCGCTGAACTTCCCCGAGGGCCATCCGGCCCGCGAAATGCATGACACATTCTTCCTCCAGCCCGACGCTAATGGCGAGCGCAAAGTGCTGCGCACCCATACATCGCCGGTGCAGGTGCGCACCATGGAAGCGCAAAAGCCACCGATCCGCATCGTTATTCCGGGCAAGACCTACCGACAGGATTCCGACGCCACCCATTCGCCGATGTTCCATCAGGTCGAAGGTCTGGTGATTGACAAGACCGCCAATGTTGGCCATCTGCGCTGGGTTCTGGAGGAATTTTGCAAGGCCTTCTTTGAAGTCGATAGCGTCACGATGCGCTTTCGCCCGTCGTTCTTCCCGTTCACGGAACCATCGTTTGAGGTGGACATCCAGTGCGACCGCTCCTCTGGCCCGATTGTTAAATTCGGCGAAGGCAAGGACTGGATGGAAATCCTCGGCTGCGGCATGGTCCACCCCAACGTGCTGCGCGCCGGCGGCCTCGACCCCGATGAATACCAGGGCTTTGCCTGGGGCATGGGCCTCGACCGCATCGCCATGCTGAAATACGGCATGCCGGACCTGCGCGACTTTTTCAACGCCGACGTCCGCTGGATGAACCACTACGGTTTTCGTCCATTGGATGTGCCGACATTGTTTGGTGGATTGAGCGTTTGATGGAGCAAGCTGTCCTCACCGCATCGCTAACGTTAACAAGTGCTGTGATTGGCGGGGCTGTTGTCGCTTGGCTTACACATTTATTGTCTTCCAGAAGAGAGAAGTACAATAAAAGACGTGAGCTGATCGTGAAGTACCTGCTTGAAACGTATGATGCTATTGCTACACCGTCCTTTGTGAGTCCGCAGGACGAAATGCAGGCGATTGAGCGTGCTGTTGATAGAGTTCAGGTTTTCGGTGATCCAGAGCTTTTAAGATTAACGAAGAAATACAGTGATGATCTTAAGGTAGATGGAAGTTCAAATACTACTGAATTGATGAAGTACGTGAGATCTCAAATTCGGCGTGAGCTAGGGCTAACGCCAACTTCTGAAGATTTTACGATCTTGAGATTCCACGAGTTGAGAGAAAAGCAATGAAATTCACACTCTCCTGGTTGAAAGACCATCTGGACACCGATGCCACGCTGGATCAGGTCTGCGAGCGCCTTACCGCCATTGGCCTTGAAGTTGAGGATGTTGATGACAAGGCGGCCTATAAACCGTTTGTAATTGCCAAGATTTTGAGCGCAGAAAAACATCCATCTGCGGATCGTCTGAAAGTTTTGTCGGTTGATGCTGGTGATGGCAAGCCCGTTCAGGTCGTATGCGGCGCGCCGAATGCGCGGGCGGGCTTGATTGGCGCGTTTGGCCGTCCGGGCATGTATGTGCCGGGGCTGGATGTGACACTGGCTGTCGGCAATATTCGTGGCGTGGAAAGCCACGGCATGATGTGTTCTGAAAAAGAACTCAACATGTCTGATAACCACGATGGCATTATCGATCTGCCCGAAGATGCGCCTGTTGGTACCTCTTTCGCCGCCTATGCCGGCATTGATGATCCGGTCATCGAGATCAATCTCACGCCCAACCGGCCCGATTGCACCAGCATTTACGGCATTGCCCGTGATCTGGCCGCCTCCGGCCTTGGCACGTTGAAGCAGCCAAAGGTTCCAAGCTTTGCGGTGGAAGGCGAGACTTCGGTTGAGGTGAAGCTGGAGCTGGATGATGCCAAGCTTTGCCCCGGCTTTGCCTATCGCCTCGTGCGCGGTGTCAAAAACGGCCCAAGCCCGGTCTGGATGCAAAAGCGGCTGATTGCCATTGGCCTGCGCCCCATCTCTGCGCTGGTGGATGTGACCAATTACATGACCTTTGATCAAGGTCGGCCCATGCATGTGTTTGATGCCGATAAGGTCAAGGGTGCGCTCACGGTTCGCCGTGCCAAGGATGGCGAGGAAATTCTCGCCCTCGACACCCGCACCTATAAGTTGACACCCAACACCGTAGTGATTGCCGATGACAATGGCTTAGAGTCCGGGGGCGTTGAATCCATTGGCGGCATCATGGGCGGCGAGCATTCCGGCTGCGATGAAAACACCAGTAACGTGCTGATTGAATCGGCCCTGTGGGACCCGATCAACATTGCTAAATCGGGCCGCTCGCTCGGCATCATCACTGATGCCCGCTATCGGTTTGAGCGCGGTGTTGACCCGGACTATATGGTGCCCGGCCTTGAGCGCACCACCGAACTGGTGCTGGAGATGTGCGGCGGAAAGGCTGCAAGCTCCAAGGTGGTTGGCTATCAGGGTCACAGCAAAAAGGTGGTTGATTTCCCATTCTCGGAAGTCAAGCGCCTCACAGGACTTAATGTCTCCACCGAGGAATCCCGTACCATCCTCACCGGCCTTGGCTTTGAGGTGTCTGGCGAGGGCGACGTGGTCAAGGTGGCCGTGCCATCGTGGCGGCCGGATGTGGACGGCAAGGCCGATCTGGTGGAAGAGGTCATGCGGATGCATGGCGTGGATAAGATCACGCCAGAGCCGCTGCCATCCATGGGCGCGGTCAACAGCAAGATCCTCACCACCTTGCAGATCCGCACCCGCACAGCACGGCGGGCGCTTGCCAGCCGTGGCATGATGGAAGCGGTAACGTGGTCATTCATCTCGGCAGAACAGGCCGCACTGTTTGGCGGCGGTAGCGCAGCGCTGAAACTGGTCAACCCGATTGCCGCTGATATGTCAGACATGCGCCCATCGTTGCTGCCGGGTCTGCTCACCGCTGCCCAGCGCAATGCCGACCGTGGCTTTGGCGATGTGGCGATTTTCGAAGTCTCCGGCACCTATGAAGGCGATACGCCAGAAGGTCAGCGCCGCGTGGCAGGTGGCGTGCGCCGTGGCACGGCATCGCTCGCAGGTGCTGGTCGCATGTGGTCCAACGCTGCCAAGGGCGGCGGCAAGCCAGTGGATGTCTATGACGCCAAGGCCGATGCGTTGGCCGTGCTGGAAGCCTGCGGCCTGCCGATGGGCAATGTGCAGATCGAGCAGGGTGGCCCGGAATGGTACCATCCGGGCCGCTCCGGCACCATCAAGATGGGTCCAAAGGTCGTGCTCGGCTACTTTGGTGAGTTCCACCCCAAGACGCTGGCCGCATTGGATGTTTCCGGTGCGCTCTGCGGCTTTGAGATCTATCTTGATGCCATGCAGGAGCCAAAGAAGAAGGCCACCCGCACCAAGCCTGCGCTGGATCTCTCGCCCTTGCAGATGGTGAAGCGCGATTTCGCCTTTGTGGTCGAAAAACAGGTTGAAGCGGGCGCGATCATCAAGGCTGCCACCAGCGCCGACCGCAAGCTGATCACGGGCGTCAACGTGTTTGACGTGTTTGAAGGGGCAAGCGTTGGCGAAGGCAAGAAATCGGTGGCCATTGAAGTGCTGATCCAACCATCGGACAAGACCCTGACCGATGAGGATTTTGACGCGCTGACCAAGAAGATCGTCGGCAATGTGGAGAAGACCACAGGCGGTGCTTTACGCGCCTGACACCTGTCTTCAGGGCCAGGTGGCGGGGACTTTGTCCCGCTGTTTTTATCGTGATTGTAAAAACCCCTCGAATATTTCGAGGGGTTTTGCGTTTCTCAGGTTTTCAACACAGTCAGACGCCTAATACCAAGTCTCGAAGATGCTCACGCATCCTCGACTTGAAAAATTGAAAATATCTCAAATGCGCCAGAGGCTTGAGATATTTTCAAATGGAATACGAAGAGTCATTTTCAATGAACCTTCGTATAAATCATCGGAATGGTGAGCGGCAGACCCGCATGCGGCCATCCCCGGCGATGTAGCGGTTGGTTTGTGGATCATAGGACCGATAGCGATCCATGCACCAGCGGATATGGCGGTTCGATACCCGCGGCGGTGGCGCTGGACGGTAGTAACCTGGTGGCGGAGGTGCTGGGCGATAATAGCCGGGTGGCGGCGGTACTGGCCGGTAATAACCTGGCGGTGGTGGCGGCGGCCTGCCGTAATCGGGCCGGTCATAGCAACCATAGACGTCGCAGACATAGCGGATATCGATGACTTGGGATGGGTTGCCGCTCGGCGGGGCCATGGCAAACGGCATGGTCGCCGATGCGACAGCGGGCAGGCTGCCGACAAGGACGAACGCAACCCCAGCCAAGGCATTGCGGAACACTGGCATTCTACGCCTCCTCACACTAAAACCGGACATGCCGAATTACATAAATCTCGTCGTCCAAGCTTCAAGGCCCAAGCTTCGAGGGTGGGGACAATTTCAAGGCAAGGCAATTTTTCTGGCGACATGATTCCATCGGTCTTGCGCTTGCACCCATCAAAAACTCAGGCTTTCGGGCGAGATCGCTTTGTATGTTAGATAAGGCGATTATTGGCGCCAGTTTTCTCTGTTGCGCGGATTGTCTCTATTAAAACCACTAGATTCAGGTGCTTGGGCGAATGTTGAATGATGCTGCAAAATGAACGGGATAGAGGCAATCGGAAAAAAAACGGTCCTGACATGAAAACTTCAAAAACCGTGTTGACAGGCGCGGGCTGGCCTACTAAATCCCTCCTCGTCGCCCAGATGGCGGAATTGGTAGACGCGCCAGCTTCAGGTGCTGGTACTCGAAAGGGTGTGGAGGTTCGAGTCCTCTTCTGGGCACCAATTCCCAAGCCAAATCTTTGATTTGGTTTATGAATACAAAAAAGCCCGGTTCGCCGGGCTTTTTTGTTTTTATGCGGTTTTTCTGTTTGAGGTTTTATTCCCCGACATCTCTCGGATTGATGCCCGGCAGCCAGGCGCCGGTGCGCGGTTGCTCGCTGCCTGTGTAGGTAATGCCTTCATCCGTGGTGCAGCGATAGACGGTTCGCGGCATGCCGGAGCCGAGAAAATGAAAATCGCGGGTGCCGCGCCCTTGCATCAGCACGGTCTCGGTTTTGCAGCGGTAACTTGGCTGGAGGTTCTGCCGGTCGATTTCGGCCTGCGTCTTCACGCCGGGCAGGTCCTTGTAACCTTTCAAGGGCTGCGACCAGTTATCCATGGTGGGTTTCTTGTTCTGGTCGGCAAAGGCTGGTGCCGCAATGGTCAATCCTGCTGCCACCAGCGCTGCCGTCCATCTTGCTGCTCGGTTCTGCATGTCGATCTCCATTTTCTGACACCGCGCCAAAGGAGCGGATATCCAGTCCCCTTTTCAAGCTTGTCGGATCAGGAAAATCGGTGAGCGGTGTTCCTGACAAACAATCGATGGCCCGTTTCGTGCCTGCCCAAAGCTGGGCCTGTCTTCTCTGATATAGGAAGGCCTAAGCATGGGCAAAAGGGCATAAGGCAGGTCTTGCTGATCACGGTTTCGCCAACAGGCACCGGGTGACAATGTTCCATCAAACGCTTAGCTATGCCAAAATACCTAGAACCGGTCCGAGACCCGAATCCCGGCTGGACCAAGAATAACGGCGACCAGCACCGGCAGGAAAAACAGGATCATCGGCAC
Organism: Allorhizobium sp. Av2; assembly: GCF_021462805.2. Classification (NCBI taxonomy): domain Bacteria; kingdom Pseudomonadati; phylum Pseudomonadota; class Alphaproteobacteria; order Hyphomicrobiales; family Rhizobiaceae; genus Allorhizobium; species Allorhizobium sp. Av2. Next base: position 3,628,746 of record NZ_CP192696.1, read on the forward strand.
GGTCAGCTTTGGGGGTAGGGCGGCGGCTTTCTTTTCTGCGGCATTCATCCGCTCGTCGCGGCCCTCTTGCGCCAGAACGCGCAGGGCCTGGCCGATTGGCGTTCCGTAGCGTTCCGCCTGGATCAACGCCTGGCAGACAGACTTGACGATTTCCAGCTGGGTTCGGTTTCCAAGGTTTTCATAGGCCGTCCGGCGGTCCTGGAGGAAGGACAGTTCCGCCGTGGTCAGCACCATTTCCTCGGCCAGCGCCGGAGATTGAGACGCCATTTCATCGGCGACACGCCGCATCGCCGCTTCCATCGACATGCCGGATTCGACGCAGATCAGCATCAGGTCCAACGCATCGGGCCAGGCTCGGCGAATTGAATGCTGCCGTTTGGTGATACGGTTGGAAATATAGATATTGGGCAGATAAAAGCCGACATAACCCGCCACAACCGTCGCCAGGAAACGCACGGCAAACGGCCTGGACTGCATGTTGTGCAAGGCGAAGATCCAGGTGGTTGCCAGGGCCAGAAACAGGAAGGGCAGCAGGAAACGGGCCGTCAGAAACATGTTCAGGGCATTTTGGGAGCGCAAACCAGCGGTTTTCAGCCGGTCCATGGTCTTGTCGTCCACCAGCGCCTTGCGCAGGTTGAAACGCTCGACGATCTTGCGCGCCGAACTGTTATCAGTATTGCGCAGGCTGCCGCGTCCGCCCTCGCTGTTCATTCTGGCCCGCTCGCGGGCGCGGATCAGTTCGCGCTCGGAGGATACGGCCTTCATCCGCTTGTTGAGGTCACTCCGCTCCAGCAGCGGTGAAATCAGGGTGTAAAGGGTGGCAAAAACCGCAATGGCCACCAATACGGCGATCAGCAGGGTCGGGTTGGTCAGTGTGGCGGCAAGATCGGCAGACATTGGCACGTCCTCAAATGTCAAAATTGATCATGTTACGCATGACGAAAATGCCGATAGACATCCAGAACGCCGAGAACCCCAGAATCATATGGCCGCGCGGGTCGGTAAACAGCACCATGATATAGGCTGGAGAGGAAATGTAGACGAGAAAGGCGACGATGAAGGGTAACGCGCCGATGATGACCGCTGATGCCTTGGCCTCCATCGACAAGGCGCTGACCTTGGCCTTCATCTTGCGCCGCTCACGCAGCACTTTCGATAGATTGGACAGGGCTTCGGAGAGATTGCCGCCCGCCTGCGACTGAATGGCGATGACGATGGCAAAGAAGCTGACCTCCTGCAAAGGCATGGAGTTGAACATACGCCCGCAGGCTTCCGGCACCGTTATACCCAGTTGCTGGGCGTCGACCACACGGCGAAACTCGGTTTTGACCGGTTCCTGCGCATCGACGGCGATCATCCTCAGGGAATCGTTGAGCGGCAGGCCGGATTTGATCGACCGCACCATCACGTCCAGCGCATTGGGAAACTCGGTCAGGAATTTTTCCTGGCGTCGGCGGATCAGGAAGCTGACGATCCAGCGCGGCAGGCCGGCACCAGCCGTAAAGGCAATCCCCAAGGACACAAACAGAGACATGCCGAGGACAAAGCACAGGCAGAAAAACACCAGACCAAGTGTGGTACTGGCAATGCTGAACTGGGTCAGGCTGACATCTAGACCGGTCTGGCCGAGCCGCTGTTTCAGCGACTGGCTGGAGATTTTCTTGTTTTTCTCATTCTGCTTGCGTTCGATTTCCTTCAGCGTGTCCTGCACGGACTTGCGTCGCTTGGAAAGCTCCTGAACCCGGTCGCGCGCCACCTGTTTCTTGGCGGTATCGGCTTCGGCATTTTTCACCCGGGCGAGGCGTGTGGCGGTTTTCTTGTCGGCCTGCACCCGTGAAAACAACAGGACATAGGCCAGCGATCCCGCCGCGAGGGCTGCAAGAAGCACGATGGCGAGCACATTGATGTTCATGGCTTACACCACACCGGTTTTCTGTTCCATGGCGTCGAGCGCCGCCGCCAGGCGCCGTTCCTCGTTGTAATAGCGGGCGCGTTCCCAGAAATGTGGCTTGCCGATGCCGGTGGAGACATGGCGGCCAATGATCTTGCCGGTCAGGTCCTCGCCTTCCATTTCAAAACGCATCAGGTCCTGGGTGATGATCACATCGCCCTCCATCCCCACCACCTCGGTAATCTGGGTGATGCGGCGTGTCCCGTCGCGCAGACGGGCAGCCTGGATGATGATGTCGACCGAGCCGGAAATAATCTCGCGCACGGTCTTTGCCGGTAGGGAATAGCCGCCCATGGCAATCATCGATTCCATACGGCTCAGGCATTCGCGTGGGGTATTGGCGTGGATGGTGCCCATTGAGCCGTCATGGCCGGTATTCATCGCCTGCAACAGGTCGAAGACCTCCGATCCGCGCACCTCGCCGACGATGATTCGTTCCGGTCGCATGCGCAGGCAGTTCTTGACGAGATCACGCATGGTGATTTCGCCTTCGCCCTCGATATTCGGCGGGCGCGTTTCCAGCCGGACGACATGCGGCTGCTGCAATTGCAATTCTGCTGTATCTTCGCAGGTGATTACCCGTTCGTCGGCGTCAATATAACGGGTCAGGCAATTGAGCAGGGTGGTCTTGCCCGAGCCGGTGCCGCCGGAAATCACCACATTACAGCGCACCCGCCCGATGATTTGCAGGACTTGCGCACCTTCCGGCGTAATGGCACCAAACTTGACCAGCTGATCGAGATTGAGCTTATCCTTCTTGAATTTACGGATCGTCAGCGCCGGACCGTCGATGGACAGCGGCGGAGCGATCACGTTGACGCGCGAACCATCCGGCAGGCGGGCGTCGCAGATCGGGCTGCTCTCATCGACGCGTCGGCCAACCTGGCTGACGATGCGCTGGCAGATCGAGAGAAGCTGGGAATTGTCACGAAATCGGATATCCGATTCGATGGTTTTGCCGCCGACTTCGATAAAGGTCTGGCCGGCACCGTTGACCATGATGTCGGAAATATCGTCGCGGGCCAGCAAGGGTTCCAACGGGCCGTAGCCCAGCACGTCATTGCAGATGTCGTCGAGCAGCTCTTCCTGCTCGGAGATCGACATGGCGAAATTCTTGATGGAAATGATATCGTTGACGATATCGCGGATTTCCTCGCGCGCACTTTCCGCGTCCAGCTTGGCAAGCTGCGACAGGTCGATCGTGTCGATCAGCGCCGAAAAAACCTGGCTCTTGGTATCGTAATAATCCTCGGTCCGGTTTTGGCGACGACGCTGCGCGGGATCGGCGGGAGCGGCTGGCCTGGGTGACTCGGCCCGACCCGGTTCGATCCGTCCGGAGGCCGACACGGATGCTGGCATGCCGGGCGATGACAGTGCCGAGACCGGCGGCGCCATGCCGGAACCGGACTTTACAGACCCTTCATTTCCTCGTTTACCGAACATTGTCTCGTTCCAGTCGGGCGTCTATGCGAGACGCCCTCGGTTGCATGTTTACTTGCGGGCCAGCTTGGCGAAGATCGTGCTGAGACCCGGTCTTTTCGGCTTCTTGATACTGACCCGTCCGGTGATGAGATGGGCGAGCTGCGAGAACGTCTCCGCCGTCGGACTTTTCGCATCGATCTCGGCGATCATCCGGCCACTATTGGCGGCATTGCCAAACAGCTGAATATCGAAAGGAATGATCGCGGCCGGCTGCATGTCCAGCGGTTCGAAAAAATCGCTGGGCGAAATTTCCGGCCGTTTCGGCATTCCGGCCTGGTTAAGAATCAGATGCGGCGCCTTGTCGTTCGGCCGCAGACGCTTCAAGGCATCGAGCAGGTTCTTGACGTTGCGCAAATTTGCAAGATCCGGCACGCAGGTCAGGACGATCTCGTCCACTTCCGATAGCAGCGCCAGCGTCCATTCATTCCAGCTATGCGGCAGGTCCAGCACCGCGACCGGAGCGCTGCGTTGCAGGGTTTCCAACAGCGGTAGGAAGGCGCCGCGCTCAAAATCATAGGCCCGGTCCAGCAGGGAGGGGGCGGCCAGCAGGGACAGGTTTTGCGAACAGGAGGTCAGTAGGCGATCGAGAAACACTTCGTCCAGGCGCTCCGGAGCAAAGACCGCTTCGGCTATGCCCTGGGCCGGGTCCTGGTCGAAATCGATATTGGCCGTGCCATAGGGCAGGTCCAGATCGGCCAGGATGGTTTCGGAGGAAAACAGCGAGGCGACCATGAAGGCGGCATTATGGGCGATGGTGGAGGAGCCGACGCCGCCTTTTGCGCCTATGAAGGCAATGCTGCGCCCAAGCGGCTCGGCATCGGGGTCGATGAAGATCGATGACAAGGCCCCGATGACGTCGGCCATGCTGACTGGCGCCACGATATAATCGGAGACGCCATTGCGCATCAATTCGCGGTAAAGAGCGATGTCGTTATAGCGTCCAACGACGATGACCCGGGTCGAGGGGTCGCAGACATCGGCCAGCGGCGCCAGCTCTAAGAGCAGGTTCTCAGGCTTCGCATCGGTTTCCAGAATGACCAGATTGGGGGTCGGTGCCCCGGCAAACATATTGACCGCCGCCGAAATGCCGCCGCTTGTTACCCGCATGCTGACCTTTGTCATGCGCCGGTCACGGGCGGCTTCTTCCATCACTGCCAGCACACTGTCCGAGATGCAGAACGCATGCACGGAAATGCGCGGCAAGGGCCGCAATTGCTCGAGATTACCGGTTCTCACCGGTTCCGCGGCCAGGCCGTCTTCGTTCGATCCGGCGATATCGTATTTGATGGTATTCATCAGCCTGCCCCCGCGATCCTTGTCGATCAATCCGTGGATGTCGTGGTTGAGGTGTCCTTGCCGTCGCGATAATTGTCGATCACCGTCGAGCGACGCTCGGCATCGATCGGCGTCATACCGCGCGGCGCGATCAGGTCCGTCGGGCTGGCAACCTGCGCCGCCAGATTGGCCTGGGAGGCACAGCCGAAATTCTGCCAGTTCTTGTTCTGCGCCGTGTCGTTGGAGAGATCCTCCGGCCATTGGCCACACGGTCCGGCCACCGCCGTAGTTGCGACATAGCTCAGCCGGATCGGCGCGGCATCACCTGTTGCGCTGGCCCGGTAAGGCCGTTCAACGATTTTGGGGGCGGCAATGCCCTTGGATACCAGCAGGCTGCGCACCTGGCGAGCGATGCTGGAGGCCGCCATTGTATTGGGAGATCCTTGCGGCACCAGGATCTGCACATAGCCGGTGGATGCATTGCGGTAATCCTGGGCAAAGCCCGTCACCGCATCGCTCATGCCGATCGTCAGGCGGCTTGAGCCCTGCGCGACCGGAAGATCCAGCGAATGCTCGACATCGGTGACGATGATCGGATGGCGGGTACGGTAATCGTCGGGAATCGAGCCGGTGGACATCTCGTCTTTCATACCGCCGCAGCTGCTAAGCGGCAGGATGGCCGTCAACCCGAGGAGGAGGGCGCAAGCGCGTGTGACGGACAAGGTAGGGTGAAGTATCATCGTGTCCGCCCTCATTTGTAAATATAGCCGACGGTGCCGTGATAGGCGCCGTTTGCCGTGGCTTCCTTGCGACCGTAGACTTTGTTGACACGGTTCAGGAAATACATGGCGCCGTCTCCGGCAGGATTGAAATTGTCGTCGGGACGCGCCAGCGCGTTGCGGGTGACGGGCCGGACCAGATAAGGCGTTGCGATGATCACCAGTTCGGTTTCGTTGCGCACGAAATCCTTGCTGCGAAACAGCGTGCCGAAGATCGGGATTTTCGAAATGCCTGGCAGTCCAGACATGGCCTGACGGACATTGTCCTGAACCAGACCGGCAATCACAATCGATCCACCGGAGGGCAGCTCGACCGTGGTCGAGGCCTCGCGCTTGCGGATCGACAGATAGGTGGAACCAGGGATGGACGCATCCGAATTGCCCTCTACCACCGATCCTTCATAGGTCGGTTCGGAAACATTGGTTTCGATCGCCAGGCTGATACGGCCCGGAGACAGCACGACTGGCCGGAAGTTCAGCTGAATACCGTAATCGACGGTCGAGGTCGTGCGAGAGACGGTTTTCTGCCCGGTGGTGCTGTCGGTGCTGATTTCCTGGCCGGCTGCCAGACGATATTCGCCGCCAACATAGAATTTCGCCTGTTCGCCGGAAATTGCCGTCAGGCTGGGCTCAGCCAGCGTGCGCATTACACCCGCCTGCTCCATGGCGTTGACATAAGCGCTGATGCCAAAGCTGCCGAAGGTCTTGGAAATCGTGGCGGTGCCGCCAACGTCGACGGAATTGCCGAGGTTGGAAGGATTGGCGTAGCTGATGCCGCTGGTGCCATCCGTAGCGCTGGCGCTGACGCCAAGCTGTTTCAGTACCTGACGGCTGACTTCGGCAACGGTGACTTTCAGCGTGACCTGATCTTCGCCTTCGATGGTCAGCATGTTGACGATCTGCGAGGTTTGACGATCTTCCGCATAGATCGCCACCGCTCCGTCGCCGCTGCTGTTGCTGGTTGCGGTTTCTCCGCGGGTGGTGGCTTCACCACCCTGGAGGAAAGCCTTGGCTAGGCTGACGGCCCGCGACGAATCCTGCGGGGTGCGCACTGTGCCGCTCAGCACCACGTTGTCAGAGATGATCTCGACCTTGATATTGGACTCAGGGATGAACCGGCTCAGGTTGGTTTGCAGACCCTCGATATCCCGTTCGATTTGCAGATCGAGACTGACGATCTCGCGGCCATCCGCCCCGAAAATGAAAATATTGGTCTGGCCAACCTTCTTGCCGAACAGATAGATCCGGCGGGAGGTGCGGGTGACGGCATCGGCCAGTTCCGGATCGGCCACCAGGATATCATGCGCATCTTCCGGCAGATCGACGACGATGGCCTTGTTGAGGCCAAGCTTCAGGTCACGCCGCACACCGGGGCCGGTTTGGGCGATGCGCACCAGGCTCTGGGCACCGGCGGCAAGCGCGTCAGCCTGCCAGACAAGCATATTTTCTCCCGGCAAGCCGGTAATCGACAGGCCAAGCGAAAGGCTGCCGGTGATCATGATCCGCAGCAGGCGAGCAGGGGTGAGGCGCATGGAAAATCGTCCGTTCATTGTTTTGCAGCTCCCGCGCTCTTGACGATCTGCCCGGATTTGATGACCTGCACCTGTGGCCCACCGCTATCGCCGCTCAGCAGGTAGCTGGCGGAACTATTGTCCTGCTCCTGGGCATCCGCCACTGAGCGCAGCGCCAGTGACAGGCGCTCGGCCATCTGCTGGGCAACCGTCAGCACCTTGGTTTGCTCCGGTGTCAGTTCCAGTGTTGCGGTGGTGCCGATGACCGAACGGGTGCCGTCGTTCTTTTCCTCGATCTGCTGGTCGATTGCGAGAACGCGGACATTGGACAGCACGGTTTCGGTCAGATGGTTATCGTTATCGCCCTTGCGGACCATGATTACGTCGACCCGGTCATTGGGCAGGATGAAGCCGCCAGCACCGGTTGCCACGGAAATTTCCGTGGAGATTGCCCGCTTTCCGGCTGGAAGCAGCGCTGAAAGGGTCCGGCTGGAGGCGTCGGCGATCTTTTCGATTCGGATCGGCTCACCTTCGAAAATCGGTAGCCGCACGACAAGCCCGGCGAGGTCGCTCAAGGCCTGGGGACGGTTCTCTTCCGTCACGAAACCGTCGACCAGGTCGGTCTTCGGCCAGTCCATCCAGCGCATGGCCTTATCGGTCAGGCGGGCGCCGACCGGCAGGCTGGCGGCGGCGATCAGCACCTTGGTGGTCGGTTCCTTCGTCACCACAGGCTCGGATTGCTGCACCACGACGCGCTTTTGCCCGCTCAGCCCCATGGCCAGCAGACCGGCCAGACCGGCCGCGGCCACGGCGACGAAGAGAATGAGAATGCGGGCGGGCTTCATGGTCTGTCCTTAAGTCGGCGGAAGCTTTCTTAAGGTCGAAAAGAACAGAAATTGGTGTAATTATAGTTAACAACCGCCTTACTGGCGTGGTTAACAAAATATTGCCGGATTTATTTCGGCGAAACTGTCGCCAAGGCCAATGTCACCACTGGGGCACTGAGAAAACTGCAAAAACCGCCAATGGCGATGGCAATACCATAGGGAATTTTTTTCTCGACAATCAGCGAGCGCGGCAGGCGCAGTCCAAGGGCCATTACTGTATTGGCCTGGCTGCGCAAAGCCAGGATCATCAGGGTCAGCACGCCGCCGAACACCGCGACTTCAATCAGAAATTCCACCAGGCTGATATTGAAACCATACCATACGGCAGCAGCCGTCAAAAGCTTGGCGTCGCCGCCGCCCATGACGTTTAATGCAAACAGCGTGAAGCAACCGAAAAACACGATCAGACCCGCCGTGAGATGCAGTCCGGCCAATCCTATAGGCAGGCCCAACACCAGAGCGAGGGCGGTAAAACCGATAAGCAGCACAAGGGGGATCGCATTGGGGATCTTCATCTCGAACAGATCTGTAAAGGCCGCCAGCGCCAGGCAAAGAGGAAAAATCAGTGACAGCGTGACAGCCAGCATGGCGGATGAACCCTTTGACGACGTGATTTTAAAGAATCGACCATGGCGCAAAGCCATTACCGAATCATTCTCTGGACTGAAAATTCTGGTCACTCAGAATATTTGGGGTGGGAAATATTTAGGACAGGCTCTCCCGTCCATCAAAGAGAAAAGCCGCCCTTGCGAGGCGGCTCTTATAGCCTTGAGGCGGCTCGTTTCAAGCTTACTTGGTTGCGTCCGCACCCTTATTCATCTGCGTTGTCAGGTTATTAAAGGTGTTGCCAATGCTGGTACCGAGTGTGGTTGCGCCAGCGACGAGTGCAACGGAAATCAGAGCGGCGATCAGGCCGTATTCGATGGCCGTTGCACCGGATTCATCTTTCATAAAACGTGCGAAAAACTTGGACATGCGCTTTTCATGCTCCACAAGTGTTGTTCTGACCAGTGAAATGTTTCTACTGAACGGTTGACGTAAAAATGCAGATCGGCATCCTGTTAGGGTATTTCACTCTGCATTGAACCGGTGAGATATTCTAAAGTTTTAAGAATTTTCAGACAAGAAAATGCCCTAATATCTTATCAGCTTTAGCAACGACATTACTTGGATGCGGTGGCCGCCTTATTCATCTGCGTAGTCAGATTGGTGAACGTATTGTTCAGGCTCGAGCCGAGCGACGTTGCGCCAGCCACGAGTGCGACGGAAATCAAAGCGGCGATCAAACCGTATTCGATGGCGGTTGCGCCGGATTCGTCCTTCATAAAACGTGCGAAAATCTTGGACATGCTCTTCTCCTGCTCCATAAGGTTTTTCTTATCCGCCAACTATTTTTGTTGTCCGGTTGAGCTGAAATTACAGGTCGCCGCATTGCTATCGCCTTAAGAAAACAAGTTAATTATCCTTGAACGGCAGCTTGATTTCAGTGTGGTAAATGAAGCCGAAAGATAGTCGGAAAAATTGTATTCACTCCGGAAAAAGGCCAGCCTACAGCATGTTTACATGCAAAATTATGCAAGTATGTGTCAGTTGTGGCCGCTGATATGCCAGTGTTTATTGCGAGATGAACCGTATTATGTCCTGACAGGAGACGGTGGCTTTAGGGTTCATTTACCATTTTATCTCAATCTATGGATCTGATCTGCACGAGAGAAATATTTTCCATGACATTGACGATGTCGTTTCGCTGCTGTTTTGCGTTATTGCTTGCGGGAATGTCGACAGTTTCCGGCACAGCGCATGCTGAAGACCCGCTTTTGCGCGTGGTCATGAACCAGGCCCGCATTCTCAAACTCGATCGGCCGGTCAGCAAGGTCATCATCGGCAATGAGAAAGTCGCCGATGCCACCGTGGCAGACCCGAAAACCATCGTGTTGACGGGGCGAAGCTTCGGAACGACGAATTTGGTTCTGCTTGACAGCCAGGGCAATGCGATTTTCGACGAGCGCATTCTTGTCTCTATCGATGAAGCCAATACAGTGCGGCTATACAAACAGACGCAACGCACCGTTCTGTCCTGCACGCCAAGCTGCGAGCAGCATTCGCAGTCTGGAAATTCCACTGGAGATGCGTCCTCCAGCAACAGTACGTCAAGCGTCACCGCCCAATAGCGGTAAGCGCGAAAACACTGGGCGGATATGGCGGGCGTTATCGGCTATATCTTTCCTGAATTCGCTCCTGCATAAGAAATCATGCAGTAATAATATGAATTTATTCAGAATATCTAAAATTAATTTTTTGGTCGTTTCCGTATCATCCTGTTCAAACTGAAGGAATTCGGCAACGAAAATTAAATAGATCCAGCCCTAGCTTGCTATCAGGCACAACAACCGGCATTCAGCGATGGTCTTTCCAGATGGCACCCGTGACAAACGCGACGGACGATGGCGCAGATGGATAGTAGCGGCCAGGCGTTTGCGTCGTTCCCGTGACGGATCGGCGGCCATCGAATTCGCCATTCTGGCCATTCCTTACTTCCTGATCATTTTTGCCATTCTGGAAACATTCGTGGCTTTCATTGCGGAGCAGACCGTCAATTCAGCGGTCGACACGCTCGGCAGGCAATTGCGCACCGGCAATATCACCTATAATCAGGCCCGTAGCACCGATAAGACGGCCACGGAATTCCGCCAGTTGTTCTGCAACGAGATTTCCTTTCTCCTCACCTGCGACGCGGATGAAGTCGCGACGCCCAACCGGCTCTGGCTCGATGTGCGAACCTTCTCGGCGTTTTCTGCCATGCCCACCACCATCGCCACGACGGCGGGCAGTCTCGATACGTCCAGTTTTGCCTTCACGCCGGGTGGAGCAAGTTCGATCAATATGCTGCGCGCCTTTTATTATTGGCCGGTCACCACGGATCTTGTCCGTCCCTATATCGCCACGATCCATCGCCCCGGCGTTTCCAGCAACTCAGATTATCTGATCGTGTCGACCATGGCATTCCAGAACGAGAATTATCCATGAGGTCGATATCTGTGTTGATGTTGCGTCTGTGCAGACCTTTCCAGCGATTGGCCGTGGATCGATCCGGCGTGGGCGCGGTGGAGTTTGCCCTCATCGTGCCCTTGCTTCTGGTTCTGTATCTGGGGGCGTTCGAACTCACCATGGCGCTCAGCGTTTCCCAGCGCGCCACCACCAGCGCCGGGGCCATCGCCGATATCGTCGCGCGCCAGCAGACAACGGTCAACAAGACCTTTCTGGCGACTATGCCGGATGTGCTGAAAGCCATGTTCGCGCCAACAGCGACAACGGGCTATGCGCTGAAGATCACCGGCATCAAGGTGGACAGCAATGTCAAGGCGACGATTGCCTGGTCCTGGGCGCAGGATGGATCCAAACCCTATGAAACAGGTGCAACGGTAACACTTCCGTCTGGCATGGCGGCTGCCAATGCCTTTTTCGTTCACGCGGAACTGACTGTGCCGCATGAGCTTGTCACCTATCTGCCGGGATTTTCGGGATCGAGCGTCAACACCATTACCATCGCCAGGGATTATTACTTCCGTCAGCGGGAGAACGGTGAAATTGCCTGCTCGGATTGCTGATTTGAGTAGAGATTTGCCATTGCCTGCCTAAATGTCTATTCAATCCGTCCGATTGATATTCAACTGCCCGATGCTGCCTGATTTCATTTTAATCCCGAAGTGGTTCAAGGTGAAATGCAAGGCAAGACCGGGCTGACGGGTGAAGCATGGCGCGAGCCTTTCTGTTTGTTCTCGATTCCTTCGGTGTCGGCGGCGCCCCCGATGCGCCAGCCTATGGCGATGAGGGGGCCGATACGCTGGGCCATATCGCAGAATTCTGCGCCGCCGGTGCCGGAGACCGCGATGGCCTGAGAGCCGGACCCCTGATGTTGCCGAACCTGTCGGCGCTGGGCCTGTTGCAGATTGCCAGCCTGGCCAGCGGCAGCCTGCCTGCGGGCATGGACCTGCCGGAGCGGGTCTTTGGTCTTTACGGTGCGGCCAATGAAGTGTCCCGGGGCAAGGATACACCGTCCGGCCATTGGGAAATTGCTGGCACGCCGGTCATGTTCGACTGGGGTTATTTCCCGCAAGAAGGCGATGCCTTTCCAGCCGATCTCGTCGCCGAGATCTGCAAACGCGCCGATCTTCCCGGAATCCTCGGCAATTGTCATGCCTCTGGCACCGACATCCTGGCCCGGTTGGGCGAGGAGCATTGCCGAACGGGCCAGCCGATCTGCTATACATCCTCTGACAGCGTCTTCCAGATTGCCGCCCATGAGCACGTGTTCGGGTTGGAGCGTTTGCTAAGGCTCTGCGAAATTGTCAGGGAGTTGCTGACCCCCTACAGGATTGGCCGTGTGATCGCCCGCCCTTTTATCGGCAATAGCGCTTCGAATTTCCAACGCACCGGCAATCGGCGGGATTATTCGGTCCTGCCTCCGGAGCCGACGCTGCTCGACCGGCTGAGTGAAGCGGGCCGCACGGTGCATGCGATTGGCAAGATCGGTGATATCTTCGCCCATCAGGGGACGGGCCGCGAAATCAAGGCGAATGGCAATGCCGCACTAATGGAGACGACGCTGGCGGTGATGGATGAGGCAGCAGAGGGCGATCTGGTTTTCACCAATTTCGTCGATTTCGATATGCTCTACGGCCATCGCCGCGATGTGCCGGGCTATGCTGCGGCGCTGGAAGCCTTCGATCTCTGGCTGCCGGATGTCTACCGCAAGCTTATCCCCGGCGACATGGTGATCCTGACCGCCGATCATGGTTGCGATCCGACCTGGCGTGGCACCGATCATACGCGTGAGCGGGTGCCGATCATGGCGTTCGGTCCCGGCATCCGGGCGCGTTCTCTCGGCATTCGCGACACTTATGCGGATATCGGTGAGACAATTGCGGCCCATCTCGGCATTGCTCCGGGTCGCCATGGCGGGAGTTTCCTATGACCGCATCGCTGTTGAAGGCCGAATTGCATTGCCATATCGAAGGCGCCGCACCTCCGGCTCTGGTCGCGGCCCAAGCCGAGAAATACGGTATCGACGCCAGCAGTTTTATCCGCAATGGCGTCTATGTCTGGGAGGATTTCACCAGTTTCATAGCCGCCTATGATTTCGTCGCCTCGGTGTTTCGCAGCGAGGAGGATTTTGCCGCCCTGGCTGAGGCCTATCTGAGCGAACTGGCGGGCGTCAATACGATATATAGTGAGCTATTCGTTTCGCCTGATCACGGCGAGGCGGTGGGATTGTCCGCCGAAGCCTATATTGAAGGCTTGGCAGAGGGCATTGTCGCTGCCCGGGCCAAGACCGGTATCGAATGCCGGATGGTGATTATCGGCGAACGGCATCTGGGGCCGGAAAACGTCTTGCGCCGGGCGAAATGGTTGGCCGATTACCAGCATCCGCTGATCACGGGTTTCAACATGGCGGGTGAGGAGCGGGTGAACCGGGTGGCGGATTACGCCCCGGCCTTCGACATCGCCCGTGAAGCGGGCTATGGCATTACCATCCATGCGGGCGAGCTCTGTGGCGCTTTCAGCGTTCGTGACGCGCTGGATCTGGTGCGTCCAAGCCGGATTGGCCATGGCGTGCGCGCGATTGAGGACGCTGATCTGGTGCAGCGACTGGCGGATGAGGGCGTGGTGCTGGAAGTCTGCCCGGCTTCAAATATCGCGCTCAAGGTGTTTGAGGATTATGCCAGCCATCCCATGCGCGACTTGGCTGATGCTGGGGTGCGGATATGCATCAACTCCGACGATCCGCCGTTTTTTGCCACATCGCTGGCCAATGACTATGCCATCGCTGCGGAGATGGGCTTTTCAAACACCGAGATCAACGCCATGACCCAGACGGCAATCGAAGCGGCTTTCGTGGATGAGGCGACCCGCCAAAACCTGTTGCGGCGGCTGCAAGTGGCTGGTTCTGGGGATGAGGCAGCAATTTAACGGCTGCAAGCCTTGCTCATCCCACCGATTCGTTGGAAGAAACATCACAGTCAGGAATAGAGCGGAAGAGACAAGAGGTTTCCCATGGACGGCGTCACAGTCATCAATCACCCCCTGGTGCAGCACAAGCTGACCTTCATGCGCCGCAAGGAAACCTCGACGGCGGGCTTTCGCCGGCTGTTGCGGGAAATCTCGACGCTGCTCTGCTATGAAGTGACCCGCGATCTGGAACTGACCGTGGAAACCATCGAAACGCCGATGGTGGAAATGGAAGCGCCGGTGCTGGAAGGCAAGAAGCTGGTCTTCGCCTCCATTCTGCGCGCCGGAAATGGCCTGCTGGAAGGCATGCTGGATCTGGTCCCCTCCGCCCGTGTCTCGCATGTCGGTGTCTACCGCGATCATGAGACCTTGCAGCCGGTCGAATATTACTTCAAGGCCCCGGAAAACCTGTCGGAGCGGCTGGTGATTGTCGTCGATCCGATGCTGGCCACCGGCAATTCCTCCATTGCTGCCGTCGATAAGCTGAAGGAGCGCGGCGCCAAAAACCTGCGTTTCGTCTGCCTGTTGGCAGCTCCTGAGGGCTTGAAGCATTTCCGCGAAGCCCATCCAGACGTGCCGATCTTTACGGCGTCAATCGACAGCCACCTGAACGAGCAGGGCTATATCGTGCCAGGTCTCGGCGATGCCGGTGACCGGATGTACGGCACGAAGTAAAGCTTTCTTAACGACGAACGGCTTCGACCCCGGTGCTTCCTGCGCCGGGGTTTGCTTTTGAGCGGTCATGTTAACCGAAGTGAAATCCTGCCCACCGTTTCTATCTTCGATAGATCTGGAGAGAGATGTGATGTTCATGCGGGTTGTGGTTTTTGCCGGTTTGACAGTCCTCGTCGCCACGCAATTGCCTGCCTATTTGCAGGGCAGGGCGGAAAGTCTACAGGAAAAGCAATCTCAAGCGCCAAGCCGGGAGGCAACCCGTCTCGCGGTTGCGCCACAGCCGGTCGCCGGTTCAGGTCAGGCGATCCTGAAAGCCGATGGCCGGGGCCATTTCATCGCGCCCTTCCGCATCAACGGCAAAACCGTCGATGCGATGATCGATACCGGCGCAAGTACGGTTGCCATTAACGAGACCACCGCCCGCAGGCTTGGCTTCGGCGGCAACGATCTGAACTTCAAATATAAGGTCAATACCGCCAATGGCGACACTTTGGCTGCGGTCGTGACGTTGGACCGGGTTGAGGTCGGCGGGGTGCGCGTCACGCAGGTTCAAGCCATGGTGATGAAGGACAAGGCCCTGTCCGGCACGCTGATCGGCATGACATTCCTGAAACAGCTTGGCAGCTACAAAGTTGAAGATGGCCAGTTGAAGCTCAGTCAAAAATAAGGGCTCCTCTTGGAGGAGCCCTGACGTCATAGATTAAAACTGTTGAACCGCGCTCAATGCGCGCCGGACATGTCGCCCAGCACGTCCTTGGAGGCTACGGTGGAATCGGCGTTCAGCTTGTAGACCATCGGCACGCCGGTGGCGAGATTGACGCTGAGGATCTGGTCCTTGGTCAGCTTGTCCAGCACCATCACCAGCGAGCGCAGCGAATTGCCGTGGGCTGCCACCAGTACCTTTTCGCCCCGCAGCACGCGCGGCAGGATTTCGGTGAGGTAATAGGGCCAGACGCGGGCTCCGGTATCGCGCAGGCTTTCGCCGCCCGGTGGCGGAATGTCGTAGGAACGGCGCCAGATATGCACCTGTTCTTCGCCCCATTTGGCGCGGGCGTCATCCTTGTTGAGGCCGGAAAGATCGCCATAATCGCGCTCGTTGAGCGCCTGATCGCGGATGGTTTCAAGGCCGGACTGACCAAGATTGTCGAGAATGATACCGCAGGTCTTCTGAGCGCGGGAAAGATCGGACGTAAAGGCGATATCGAATTGAATGCCGTAATCCTTTAGCGCCTTGCCGCCGGCATTGGCTTCCTGCACGCCAAGGTCGGTCAGGTCGGGATCACGCCAACCGGTGAACAGGTTCTTCAAATTCCAATCGCTCTGGCCATGGCGCACGAGCACGAGGGTACCGGTCATCGACAAAATCCTCTCATTGACGTTACTGGAAACATTATTGCGGAGATGAAAGCCCGAGAACATCGAGCATGGAATAAAGGCCGGGTTTCTTGTCCTGCGCCCAGAGCGCGGCCTTGACCGCGCCGCGTGCAAAGATTGAACGGTCGCCGGCGCTATGGGAGAGCGTGACGATCTCGCCTTCGCCAGCCAGCAGAACGGAATGTTCGCCGATGACAGAGCCACCGCGCAGCGTTGCAAAGCCGATCGATCCGGGCGCACGCGCCCCGGTATGTCCGTCGCGCACTTTGACGGCGTTGTCCTTGAGGTCGACGCCACGCCCCTTGGCGGCGGCTTCACCCAGAAGAAGGGCGGTGCCTGAGGGCGCATCGACCTTGTGTTTGTGGTGCATTTCCAGCACTTCGATATCCCAGCCGGAGGCCTCCAGAGCCTTTGCCGCCTGGGCAACCAGAACAGAGAGCAGATTAACACCTAGGCTCATATTACCGGATTTGACGATTCTGGCATGGCGCGCTGCCGCCTCGAACTTCGCCTCATCAACTGGTGAGCATCCCGTGGTGCCGATGATATGAACGATGCGGGCCTGGGCTGCCAAGGCGGCAAATTCCACCGAGGTTTCCGGTCTGGTAAAGTCGATCACCCCATCGGCATTGACGAAGGCGGCCAATGCATCGTCGGTGACGGGAACACCCAGTGGACCGACGCCGGCCAGATCACCGGCATCCCGGCCAATCGAGGCGGAGCCCGGACGACCCACCGCCGCATGCAGCACGGCACCCTGCGTCTCGCAGATGATCCGCACCAGCGCTTGCCCCATGCGTCCGCTGGCGCCAACCACGACCAGCTTCATCGGTCCAGTCTTGATCGGCCCAGCGTTCATCGGATCGGTGTTCAACGCAACTGTCATGCCTCTCTCCGTCCTCATCCGTCCTTCCGCACAGGCTTCGTGCTTACAGTGAAGGGCTTCCATTGGTTGCCTGCATGTTGTTCAGCCGGGCATAAAGCCCTTCCGGCTTTTCCGTCAGCGTCCTGTGGTTGCCCACTTCGACCACCCGGCCATCCTGCATCACGACGATCTTGTCGGCCTTGACCACGGTGGACAGCCTGTGCGCGATGACCACGACGGTCCGCCCGTTCATGGCTTCGTCCAATGCCTTTTGCACGGCGGCCTCCGATTCTGTATCGAGAGCGGATGTTGCTTCGTCCAGAAGCAGGATCGGCGCGTTGCGCACCAGAGCGCGGGCAATCGATAGGCGCTGGCGCTGGCCACCGGACAGCGTCAGGCCGTTTTCACCCACCGGTGTTTCATAGCCATAGGGCTGCGCCAGGATGAAATCATGCGCATGGGCAAGGCGCGCGGCTTCTTCCACGTCGGCATCGGTGGCGTCGGGACGGCCATAACGGATATTGTCGCGGATCGTGCCTTCAAACAGATAGGGATGCTGCGATACATAGGCGATATGCTTGCGCAGCGAGGCCTTGGTCACATCGGCAATGTCCTGCCCGTCGATCAGGATCTGGCCCTGCGGCGGATCGTAGAAGCGCGGGATCAGCGTGATGATCGTCGATTTTCCGGCCCCCGATGGCCCGACCAGTGCGGTGGTCTTGCCGCCTTCGGCCGTGATATCGACGCCCTTCAGAATTTCAGGGCCGTTGCCATAGGCGAAATGAATGTTTTTGAACTCGATACGGGCCTCACTGACCTTCAATTCGCCAGCACCCGGCTTGTCGCGCTGGTGCGGTTGGGTATCGAGGATGGCATAGATCATCCGGGCATTGACCACGGCCCGTTCCATCTGGATCTGCAATTTCGCCAGCCGCTTGGCAGGCTCATAGGCCATCAGCAGGGCGGCGATGAAGGAGAAGAAGGCGCCCGGCAACATGCCACCGGCAATGGTGCGGTAGGAGGCATAGGCAATGACGGCGGCAATGGCGAGACCGGCAAAGCTCTCGGTAATCGGCGAGGTGCGTTCGCTCAAACGGGCGATGCGGTTGGCGCGGCTTTCGGCACTGTCGATAATGCCCTCCACCTTGCGGCCAAGCTCTTCTTCCATGGTGAAGGCCTTGACGACGGCAATGCCCTGGACGCTTTCCTGCATGGCGCCGAGCACCCGGCTGTTGAGCATGACGGAATCCGTGGTCGCCTTGCGCAGCCGCTTGGAAATATAGCGCAGCGAATAGAGAACCGGGGGAGCCACCACAAAGACGATCAGCGTCAGCACCCAGTCCTTGGCGAGCATGACGGCGATCAAGCCGATGAGGCTCAGCAGATCTCGCGCCGTCGAGGTGACGGTCAGGTTCAGGACATCCCTGATCCCATTGACATTCTGGCTGACCTGGGCGGCCAGATGCGCCGAGCGGGCTTCGTTGAAATAGCCCATGGACAGCGTCATCAAGTGGCTGAACAACCGCTTCTGATAACGCGCGACAATATTATTGCCGATCTTGGATAAAGCCACCGCCTGGCCATAGCTGGCAAGGCCACGCAGCGAAAAGGCGACGAAGATCGAGACGCAGATGATCCAGACCAGATCGGCACGCTTGTTGGCGAAGGCCTCGTTGATGACCGTTTCCATGATCCAGGCGGTAAAGGCCGTCGTCAGGGCCACGGTTGCCAGGCAGATGATGGCGAAGACATAGCCGCGCACATGATCACGGCCATTTTCGGCGATGACCCGCTTGAGAACTGCCGTAATGCTTTCCGACGATTCTGGCAGGGAGGTCTTGATGGTGTCGCGCAAGAAATGTCTTTCCCATTCGGTTCGTCATAGCGACCGTCATGGCCGCGCCAGCCGGTCTATAGCCAGTCCGGCTGCTTTTGACCATAGAGCAATGCGCGACGCAATCAACGCTGCCAGCGACGGCCCTCATGCTTCACGCCATAGCTCGACGGCGTGCGGGCATAGGCTGCCAGCCCCGAAAGGGCGGCCTGCGGGTGAATGGCGACAAAGGTGGGAATTGTCTGCATCATCTCCGTATGCGGTGCCTTGTCCTCGAAAGCGGCGCGGAAGACCGGGCTCTTCAGCAGGGGGATGATCTTCTGCGAAATCCCCCCGGACAGGAAAACGCCGCCACGGGCCATGAAAACCAGGGCCATGTCACCGGCAATCCGGCCAAGATAGGTCACGAACAGTGTCATGGTTTCCACGCAGACCGGATCATTGCCCTTCAGGGCATGCTGGGTCACATCGGCTGGATCGGTCCATACAGGCTCAATGCCATCGGCAGCGCAGATGGCATTGTAGAGATGCAGGATGCCGCGCCCGCACAGGATCTGCTCGCCGGAAATCCGGCCTTCGATCCGCTCGATATGCGGAAAAATCTGCCAATCCCGCTCGCTGCGCGGCCCGATATCCACATGGCCGCCTTCGCCTGGAACCGGAAACCAGGTCTGATGGGTATAAAGCAGCCCGCCAACACCAAGCCCGGTGCCGGGTCCCAGAATGACGCGGGAGTTCAGCGAGGTTTCGCTCAAAGGACCGATCGGTTCGCGGTCGTCGCGCCCCAGTGATGCAGCAGCCAGCGCCTGCGCTTCGAAATCATTGACAACAAGCACGTCGTCAAAGCCGAGATCGGCAATCATCGCCTTGGGACGAATGACCCAGGGGCAATTGGTCAGCGGGATTTCGTCATCCTTGATCGGCCCGGCCACAGCCAGAATGGCCGAGCGCGGCTGGAAGCCGGATTTGTCGAGAATGCAATCCTGAATGGCCTGGTCGATGGTCGGGAAATCCGCCGTGTGAATATTGGCAAATTCCTTGGGCGCAGCATGGGCATCCATGAGGATCCAGAAGCGGGCATTGGTGCCGCCGATATCGCCGACAAGAACCGGAAAGGGCATGTGATCATTGTCATGAGGTTTTGGCATTGAAAAATCCATTTCTGGTCACGCGGCTTCGGCCTTGCGGTTTGATATTATTCCGTAATCACGGGCAACAGACGGTCAGCTGTCGCGCGGTTTAGCGCCATCGGTGTATCGTAAAGAATGGCCAGTCGCATCAGCGCCTTGACATCGACGTCATGGGGCATGGGGGTGAGGGGATCGACGAAGAAGATCAGCATGGCGACTTCTTCCTGGGCGATCATCGCACCGATCTGCTGGTCGCCACCCAGAGGGCCGCTTTTCATCCTGAGAACGTCCAGTTTCGGACAGGCGTCCTGCACCCGTGCGCCCGTGGTGCCGGTGGCGACAATCTGCCATTGCTCAAGAAAACTCTGATGATGGCGGGCAAACGCCGCCATCTCGTCCTTCATCTTGTCATGCGCGATCAGCGCAATCTTCTGGCGCTCAGCCATTGGTTCTCCCCTGAGCGTTTAAATCGATTTGCGGATCTCTTATACCAAGCGGCGGGGAATTGAAAAGCCGCCCCCGCCTGATCTTAGGGGCGCGGCGACGGTGATGGAACGTCCTCGCTGGGCAGGTTTGCATCGTCAGGGGTGGCTGACGAGGCTTTCACCGAGGCAGACCCCGGACTGACATAGGCCTTAGCGCCGCCAAAGGTCGCCTGTTTCTCGCTGGCGACAGCCGGAGCCTCCAGCACGGCGGCGCAGGCCTTGGGCAGGTCCGAAACCATCACGGGCCGAGGTGGCGGTGGGGGCTTGGCATTCGGGTCGCGTTTCTTCTGTTCCCACGGTTCCTTGGTAAACCACCAGGCCAGCGATTTGTCGCAGCCGTCGCCGGGGGCAACAGGTGCTTGCGGCTTGCAACCGGCGGCGCCGGGCGGGCAGGAAAGCCGGATATGGAAATGGGCGTCATGGCCATAGATCGGACGGATCTTGCCCATATTGGTCCGGTCGCCTGTCCAGCTTTCGCAGAGTTTCTTCTTGATGGTCGGATTGACGAACAGCCGCTCGACCTGCGGATAGCTGGCCGCCAGCATCAGCAGCCGGGCATGGGTCGGTGTCCAGGTCTGCGGATTGATCGTCAGGAATTTATCCTTCAGGATCATCGAGGTGAAGGGCAGATCCTCGCGCTGCTGCACGGTCAGGCGTTTTGTCGGCATCGGGGTTAGCCAGATATCGGCGTCCAACCCGATCTGGTGGGAGGCATGGCCATTGGCCATCGGCCCGCCGCGCGGCTGGGCGATATCACCAACCAACAAGCCTGGCCAACCGATTTTCGGCGCATCCCGTGACAATTGCTCAATGGTCTGGATCATCGCCGGATTGCCCCAGCGGCGATTGCGCGACAGCCGCATGGCCTGCCAATTCTGCCCATCCGTTGGCAAGGCGACCGCTCCGCTCATGCAGCCCCGCGCATAGGAACCATAGGGCGTGGACGGCCCCGCATTGGGAAGGGTTTCCTGGGGAAAGGCGAGTTTTGCGGGTTGATCCGGCCCGGCCATGGCCATGTCGAGCCCGAGTGAAAGAACCGCCAGCCCGGCTGTCATCGCTCGCAACACTGTTGATCGTCTCGTCAAATTTCACCTCGTCCTTGCGGAATCATCGTCTGCACCGGTATGAAACTAGGGTCTGTCAGGCAAAAGTGGAACCCGGCTTTCCTCAAAACCGAAGAGTTTGTGAGGGTTTGCGTGCCAAAGCCTGTCTTTCGCCCGGTTTTGTCTTAATCCTGTCAGCCAAATCACCACGGCAAGGTTCTCTTTCTCCGCCAGGAATGTGGGACGTCACGCAGGTGGAAAGGCATTTTCGGCCTTTCTGTTGAAATTCGAGGGGGTATTTATGGCTGTCATCCGTGTCGGGGCAAAAATACGCGCATTGTTCTTGGGTCCATTGTTCTTGGGTCTTTGTGCCGCACAGAGCTTGGCCACCCAGGCTTTCGCAGAGGAGTTACAATGGCGCCACGCCATCGGCTTGATCGACGCACCCAAATATCCCGAGGGTTTTCAACGCTTCGACTATGTCAATCCCGATGCGCCGAAGGCGGGTGAATTGAAACTGTCGTCGTTCGGCAGCACCTTCGACACCTTCAATCCGCTCGCGGGCAAGGGGCAGTTGGCAGATGGTGTCCAGGTTCTGCTATCGTCGCCCCCTGGCGCGTCGCTTGTGACCGAAACCCTGCTCAAATCCTCGCTCGATGAGGATGGCGTCAGCTACGGTCTTCTGGCGGAGGCGCTTGCCTATCCCGACGACGTTTCCTATGTGAAATTTCGGCTGCGACGCGAGGCCAAATGGGCGGATGGCCAGCCCGTCACCCCGGATGATGTTGTCTTCAGTTTCGATGCCGTCAAGCAGCTCAATCCGGCGGCTGCGATCTATTATAATCATGTTGTGAAGGCCGAAAAGACCGGTGAACGGGAAGTCACATTCACGTTCGATCAGAAAGGCAACAAGGAACTGCCTTCGATTGTCGGGCAACTCGACGTCGTTCCAAAGCATTGGTGGCAAGCCCAAGGCCCCGATGGCAAGCCGCGTGACATCTCCAAGACGACGCTTGAGCCGATCATGGGGTCTGGTCCCTATCGGATTGCTGGATTTTCGCCGGGCGGATCGGTGCGCTACGAATTGCGGGATGACTATTGGGGCAAGGATATCAACGTCAACATCGGCTACAATAATTTCCGCAGTATATCCTACACCTATTATGCCGATATCAATGTCGCATTCGAAGGTTTCCGTTCTGGCGCGACCGATCTGTGGCTTGAAAATTCCGCCATGCGCTGGACCAAGTCCTACGATTTTCCGGCTGCCGTCCAAGGCAGGATCAAGCGCGAGCAGATCCCGAACGATTACCGCAAAGCCGGCTTGATGATGGGCTTCTTCCTCAATACGCGGCGGGAGCAGTTCAAGGATGTGAATGTCCGCAAGGCGCTGAACTACGCTTTCGATTTCGAGGAACTGAACCGCACGGCGTTTTTCGGGCTCTACAAGCGAATCGACAGCTATTTCTATGGAAATGACCTGGCCTCCAGCGGCTTGCCTGAGGGCAAGGAGTTGGAGATCCTGAACGGCATCAAGCAATATGTGCCGCCGGAGGTGTTCTCCACGGTCTATAAAAATCCGGTCAATGGAGACCCCGCAAAGCAGCGTGACAATCTGCGCATGGCCATTTCGCTTTTCGCCAAGGCAGGCTACGAATTGCGCGGCAACCGGATGGTGTCCAAGGCGACCGGCAAACCGTTCACGTTCGAAATTTTGCTGGATGGTCCGCTCATCGAACGGGTGGCATTGCCCTATGCCAATAATCTGAGGAAAATCGGCATCGAGGTCAATGTTCGAAGCGTCGATTCGTCTCAGTTCACCAGCCGGTTGCGTAGCTTCGATTATGACGCCGTCTATTATGTTGCGGCGCAATCCACCAATCCCGGCAATGAGCAGCGCGATTACTGGGGGTCGGCCAGTGCCGACACCAAGGCTTCGCGCAATTATGCCGGCATTAAAAACCCGGGCATCGATGCCTTGATCGACCAGATTGTCTTTGCGAAAGACCGCGACACTTTGATCGCAACCGCCCACGCCCTCGACAGGCTGCTGCTGGCTGGCGCCTATGTCGTGCCGTCCTACACGCGCGGTGAGGTGTGGTTTGCCTATTGGGACAAGTTTGCCCATCCCCAGGACCTGCCGGAATTTTCCAGTGGTTTCCCCGATATCTGGTGGTCAAAGCAAGCCCCGAACTAACCCTATGCATGACCATGCGGCGGCATAGGCAGTGACAGCCTGCTTTGCAGGCCGCATTTCAGCCGCTACCAATAGGCACGGCGAATCAGCGCCCCAAACTACGGCAAGAGCAATAAAGGACGGATGGATTGGCAAAACGTGATGGCATGGTGAACACGGGAGCGTTCTGCTGATGGGCGCCTATATCCTGCGACGCCTGCTGTTGATGATCCCGACCATGGTCGGCATCATGGGCATTTCCTTCCTGGTCATCCAGTTTGCGCCCGGCGGTCCGGTGGAACAGGTGGTGGCGCAGTTGAGCGGCCAGGGTGACAGCGCCGACCAGCGGCTTTCTGGCGGTGGCGATATCGTCAGCCAGGGCGGCATGGGTGATGGCGGCTCGAACTATCGCGGTGCGCAGGGGCTGGACCCGGACCTGATCAAGAAACTGGAAAAGCAGTTCGGCTTCGACAAGCCGCCGCTTACCCGGTTTCTCGACATGATGTGGAACTATATCCGCTTTGATTTCGGCGAGAGCTTCTTCCGCAACACCTCGGTGATCGACCTGATTGTCGAGAAAATGCCGGTGTCGATTTCGCTCGGCGTCTGGGTTCTGTTGCTGTCCTATGCGATTTCCATACCGCTCGGCATCCGCAAGGCGGTCAAGGACGGCTCGACCTTTGATGTCTGGACCTCCGGCATTGTCGTGGTCGGCTATGCCGTGCCGGGCTTCCTGTTCGGTATTTTGCTGATCGTGCTGTTTGCCGGTGGCTCCTTCTACAATTGGTTTCCGCTGCGTGGCCTGACCTCTGATAATTTCGCCGATCTTAGCTGGTGGCAGAAGATCCTCGATTATTTCTGGCATCTGACCCTGCCGCTGACCGCATTGCTGCTTTCGGCCTTTGCCACCACGACGCTGCTCACCAAGAATTCCTTCATCGACGAGATCAAGAAGCAATATGTGGTGACGGCCCGTGCCAAGGGTCTCAGCGAGCATCGGGTGCTCTATGGCCATGTGTTTCGCAATGCCATGCTGATCGTCATTGCCGGTATTCCCGGCGCTTTCGTCTCGGCCTTCTTCACCGGTTCGTTGCTGATCGAGAATATCTTCTCACTGGATGGCCTGGGGCGTCTCGGCTATCTGTCGATCATCAACCGCGATTATCCGATTGTGTTTGCCACGCTTTATATCTTCTCGCTGCTGGGCCTCGTGGTCAGCCTTGTCTCGGATTTGATCTATACCTGGATTGATCCCCGCATTGATTTTGACCGGAGGGATGTCTGATGGCAGCCGTTCCCGAACACTTGGCCAAACCACCGAAAAAGCCGTTCCTGACCCCGATCAACCGCCGCCGCCTGGAAAACTTCAAGGCCAACCGGCGCGGTTCCTGGTCCTTCTGGATCTTCATGGTGCTGTTCGGGCTTAGCCTCTGCGCCGAGCTGATCGCCAATGACCGGCCGATCATCGCCTCCTACAAGGGCGAGATCCTGTTTCCGGTCGCTATCAACTATCCGGAAGAGAAATTCGGCGGCTTTCTCGCTGTCACCGATTATCGCTCCAGCTTCGTTTCCGACGAGATCAATGCCCATGGCTGGATGATCTGGCCACCGATCCGCTATTCCTATCGCACGGTGAATTCGGAAATCCCGCAATCGGCCCCGACGCCGCCCTTCTGGCTGATGGACGCCAAGCAACGCTGCTCGGCTTACCCCCAGGGTGCGGATGACCCCAATTGCATCATCGGCAACATGAACTGGCTTGGCACCGACGATCAGGCCCGCGATGTCATGGCGCGGATGATTTATGGTTTTCGGATTTCTGTGCTGTTCGGTCTGGCGCTGACGATGATTTCCGCCGTGATCGGCGTGTCCGCCGGTGCGGTGCAAGGCTATTTTGGCGGCAAGACCGATCTGTTGATGCAGCGGTTCATCGAGATCTGGTCGTCGATCCCGCTGCTTTACATCCTGCTGATCATCGCCTCGCTGCTGCCGCCGGGATTTTTCATTCTGTTGGGCATCATGCTGCTGTTCACCTGGGTGCATTTCGTCGGTATCGTACGGGCGGAGTTTTTGCGGGCCAGAAACTTCGAATATGTCAACGCCGCCCGGGCGCTTGGTGTCGGCAATTGGACCATCATGCGCCGCCATCTGCTGCCCAATGCCATGGTGGCGACCTTGACCTTCCTGCCCTTCATCCTGTCGGGATCGATCACCACCCTGACCTCGCTGGATTTCCTTGGCCTCGGCATGCCGCCCGGCTCGCCTTCGCTGGGTGAGCTGATTGCCCAGGGCAAGCGCAATCTGCAAGCGCCCTGGCTGGGGCTGACGGCCTTCTTCACCATGGCGATCATGCTGTCCCTGCTGATTTTCGTCGGCGAGGCGGTGCGCGATGCCTTTGATCCGAGGAAGACCTTCAAATGAGCGCGCCTCTTCTCTCCGTTCGCGATCTATCGGTCGCCTTTCATCAAGGCGAAAGCCAGAGCCTTGCCGTTGATCATGTGAGTTTCGACATCGCACCGGGTGAAATCCTGGCGCTGGTGGGTGAATCCGGCTCCGGCAAATCGGTGTCGGCTGCCTCGATCCTCAAACTCCTGCCTTATCCCGCTGCCAGCCATCCCTCCGGCCAGATCCTGTTTGACGGGCGGGATCTGATGACCCTGTCGGAACCGGCTTTGCGGGGGGTGCGCGGCAATGACATCACCATGATCTTCCAGGAGCCGATGACCTCGCTCAACCCGCTGCACAGCATCGAGCAGCAGATTGGCGAGATCCTGGAACTCCATCAGTCGCTGACCGGTGACACCGCTCGCAAGCGGACGCTGGAACTGCTGCTTCAGGTCGGCATTCGCGAGCCGGAAAAGCGGCTCTCGGCCTTTCCGCATGAATTGTCCGGCGGCCAGCGTCAGCGGGTGATGATTGCCATGGCGCTTGCCAATCGGCCAAAGCTGCTGGTGGCCGATGAGCCGACCACGGCGCTGGATGTGACGGTACAGGCGCAGATCCTCGAGCTTTTGGCCGGGCTGAAGCGTGAGCATGGCATGTCCATGCTGTTTATCACCCATGATCTCGGCATTGTCCGTAAATTCGCCGACCGCGTTTGTGTGATGACCGGCGGTAAAATCGTTGAAAGCGGCCCGGTCGAGTCGATCTTCGCCAATCCGCAACATGCCTATACCAGGAAATTGCTGGCATCCGAGCCGCGTGGTGTGCCGCCGGAAACCGATCTGGCAAAACCTGTGGTGATGGAAGGGCAGGAAATCCGTGTCTGGTTCCCGATCAAGGCCGGATTTTTGCGCCGCGTGGTGGACAATGTGAAGGCGGTGGACGGTGTCGATCTGACGCTGCGCGCCGGACAGACGCTTGGCGTGGTCGGTGAATCCGGCTCCGGCAAGACCACGCTGGGGCTGGCGCTGGCGCGGTTGATCTCGTCCGAGGGCCGGATTGGCTTTCTCGGCAAGAATATCGATGGCTATTCATTCAAGCAGATGCGACCGCTGCGCGACCGTTTGCAAGTGGTGTTCCAGGACCCGTTCGGGGCGCTCAGCCCACGCATGTCGGTGGGTGACATCATTGCCGAAGGCCTGCGAGTGCATGAACGGAGCCTGTCGGCAGCAGAGCGCGACAGCCGGGTCTGCTGGGCGCTGGAGGAAGTCGGGTTGGATATCACCACCCGCTGGCGCTATCCGCATGAATTTTCGGGCGGCCAGCGGCAGCGGATCGCTATTGCCCGTGCCATGGTGCTGAAACCGCGCTTCGTGATGCTGGATGAGCCGACCTCGGCGCTGGATATGACTGTGCAGGCGCAAGTGGTCGACCTGTTGCGCGATTTGCAGAGCCGCCATGACCTCGCCTATCTGTTCATCAGCCACGACCTGAAGGTGGTGAAGGCGCTGGCCAATGACATCATCGTCATGCGATCAGGAAAAGTTGTCGAGCAGGGACCGGCGCAGGAGGTTTTCACTGCGCCGAAACAGGATTATACCAAGGCGCTTCTGGCTGCCGCATTCGACCTCAAGGCCATGAATATCGGTGGCATCAGCCAATAATATCAGCCTTCTGCAAGGATGCCCCCGCATGTTCCCCAAGCCTCCCGTGGTGATCGACCTCAAGTTTTCACGCGCCGCCATGCAGGCCGCGCTGGCCGGGGCCTTTCCGGACCGTGAGGTGATCGATCTCGGTGATCCCGAGAACGCTGACAGGGACCTGTCGGCAGCAGCCTACGCGGTGTTGTGGAAGCCGGAGCCATCGCTGTTTACTCGCGCTTCGGGTCTCAAAGTCCTGTTTTCCGGTGGCGCCGGTGTCGATCACGTCCTGACCCTGCCGGGACTTCCCGGCTTGCCGATCGTGCGCTTCGTTGACCGCAGCCTGACGGACCGGATGAGCGAATGGGTGGTGCTGAACTGTCTCTATCACTTGCGCCATATGGGCCAATATCTCAGGCAGCAGCGCGATAAGGTCTGGAATGAGCTGGATCTCCAGCCGGAAGCCCGCGATGTTACCGTCGGCGTCATGGGGTTGGGTGTTCTGGGCCAGGATGCGGCGCGCAAACTGAAGGTGATGGGATTTGACGTGATCGGCTGGTCGCGGCGCAGACGCGAGATCGACGGGATCGACACCTATGACGAGGCGCGGATCGATGAGTTCCTGGCCCGCACCGATATCCTTGTCGGCCTCCTGCCGCTGACCCCGGAAACCCGGGGCCTCTACGATAGCAGCCTGTTTTCAAGGCTGCGACAGGGCGGAGCGCTGGGCAAGCCGGTGTTTCTCAATGCGGGTCGCGGTGGAAGCCAGGTGGAAGTGGACGTCATCGCCGCCTTGCAGAAAGGCGTACTGGGTGGCGCATCGCTTGATGTGTTTGAAAAAGAACCGCTGGCAACGGATAGCCCGCTATGGACCATGGAGAATGTCCTCGTGACCCCTCATGCCGCAGCGGCATCGGATGTGCGGGCGCTGTTTGTCCATGTGGAGACGCAGATTGCCCGGTATGAGGACGGTGAGGCGCTGGAGCATGTCGTGGACCGTTCGGCGGGGTATTGATCCCGGAACCTTTGCCGTGTCGGTACGTTGGCCTTCATGAGTGTTTACGCTTATGCGTATAAAACAGATGGAGGCTCTCCGCATGGCAGAACCAGGCAATTTCGACCCCGCTGATAGAAACCTGAATACGACCCCCGAAACGCCGGGAGCAGAACGCCCGCTGGAGCCGACCGAGGCGCGGCAGGGCTTTCGCGGGAAACCTGTGCTGATCGTTCTGCTGGCAGGATTGGTTCTGGCGCTGGTTGCGTGGATACCGGCGGAATGGTGGGGGCAGAAAATTGCACCTTCGACCGATCCGGCCACAGAAACGACGCGCCCGACCACCGCTCCCCAGCAGCCGAGCCAACCAAGCACAACACCTTAATAGCGATAGACGGGCCCCTGATGGCGGGAGCGGGTGCAGTAGGACAATAATGAAGTTTCCGGCCACTGGACTTTGGTCACAGTTTTTTCGATAAGGTTGGCCCGGAAAAGACCAAAGCCATAAGGCTATGGTCGAAATGGTGCGGCCAAAACCAGGCCGATGGCAGGCGGCGAGGACGAATGGCAAAGGCGGATATTGCACGGCGGGTGTATAACCATGCCTGGAAGCTCGACCCTATCGTGCGCAGCCTGCTCGATACCGATTTCTATAAGCTGTTGATGTTGCAGATGATCTGGAAACTCTATCCGGATGTCGATGTGACATTCACGCTGATCAACCGCACGACAAAGGTACGCATCGCCGACGAGATCGACGAGGCGGAATTGCGCGCCCAGCTCGACCACGTCCGCACAATTGGCATCAGCAAAAAAGAACTGATCTGGCTGGCAGGCAATAGTTTCTATGGCCGCACCCAGATTTTTGAACCAGAGTTTCTGGCCTGGCTGTCAACAATCCGTCTGCCACCGTACGAGCTATCCAAGCGCGATGGCCAATATGAACTGACCTTCCGCGGGCGATGGATGGAAACCACGCTCTGGGAAATCCCGGCTCTGGCAATTATCAATGAATTGCGTTCGCGAGCTGCGCTGAAATCACTTGGTTATTTTACGCTGGATGTTATCTACGCCCGTGCCAAGGCGAAGATGTGGGAAAAGGTCGAGCGGCTGAAGCAATTGCCGGGCCTGCGGATTTCCGATTTCGGTACCCGCCGTCGCCATAGCTTCCTGTGGCAAAGGTGGTGTGTGGAAGCGTTGAAGGAAGGTATTGGCGAAGCCTTTACCGGCACCAGCAATGTATTGCTGGCTATGGATTCGGATCTGGAAGCCGTTGGCACCAATGCCCATGAATTGCCGATGGTGGCGGCGGCCTTGGCGAAGACCGAGGCCGACCTGGCCAATGCACCCTATAAGGTGCTTCAGGACTGGAACACACTCTATAACGGCAATCTGCTGATTGTTTTGCCCGATGCCTTCGGTACCTCGGCTTTCCTGCGCGATGCGCCGCCCTGGGTGGCGGATTGGACGGGTTTTCGCCCCGACAGCGCCCCACCGATTGAGGGCGGCGAGAGGATCATTGCCTGGTGGGAAAAGATGGGCCGCGATCCGCGCCAGAAACTGCTGATCTTTTCCGATGGGCTGGATGTGGACGCCATCATTGACACTTACCGTCATTTTGAAGGCCGGGTGCGAATGAGCTTTGGCTGGGGCACCAACCTCACCAATGATTTCATCGGCTGCGCACCCCATGACATTGCCGGGCTAAAGCCGATTTCCATCGTCTGCAAGATCACCGAAGCCAATGGCCGTCCCGCCGTCAAACTCTCCGACAATCCCTTGAAGGCAACGGGCGAACCCGCCGAAGTCGAACGCTACCTGAAATTCTTCGGGTCCGAGGACCGTGTGGAGCACGCCGTCAAGGTGTAAAGCCTGCGTCGAAGGGTCAGGAAATTTCGTTTTCGGCGAGCCAGCTTTCGAGCGCCGCGATGGCTTTCAGCCTCAATGCGGCTTTGCGTGCCAGAGCCTTTAACAGGCTCCTGTCATTGGCGCCAAAACCGAGTTCCTGCATCACCTCGCCCGGCTTCAGCCGCCGCCGCGCCATGATCGTTTCAATGCGGATAATCGTCTCCGGCAAGAGATAGCGGCCATTGGCAATCGGGCTGGCGGCAGATTTTTGCACGGACATGGTTGACCGCGACACAGCGCTTTCCAGTGCCTCGCCATTTTCCTGGGCCGCCAGCCAGGCGATAAACGCCCGTCGCTCCTCCAAACTCGCCTTTTTCCAGGAGTTTTTCAGCTTCTCCAACCGGCTGCGTTGCGGCCGCAGCCCCGCCACTTCAAGCGCGACCCGCAGAGAACCAATACGGCCCGCTAAAAAATCACTGTAAATGCCGGGAAACATTGCGCGGAGACGCTCGACCTCCGCAGCTTTCATCTGTTTTTCTGCTTTCGCCATCGTCCGATCACCACTGCTTTTTCGAAGCGGTGTATCCGGGTTCAGACCGTAAGGCGAGCTGGAAAGCGGGTTTGTCATCGTTGAATGACAGGGTTCGGCGTGGCTGTGGCTGTCTCAGCGGGGTGCAGGGCAAGCCGGTTTGACAGGATAGCCGTTTATAGCGCACCCGTCGTTAAGACGGTGCGTACCGTGCTGTCGTCAGTGTCCCAAATCTCCTGCACTTTTGAGAGGGCCACCGGTGCTGTCGCGATCTTTAATCCTGCGGGCCTTGCCGCCTGAAGCAATTCACCGATCGTCTGGATCATTCGGTTCCTTGGTACACTGCCGATACCGCTTCCCATGAGCTCGATGGCGGAGGATCGTAACACGGCAGCTGGTAGTGAGATTTGACCTCCGCTGACAGCGCCAACCTGGACAAAGCGAAGAGGCACGGCATTGGCCTTTGCCGCCGCGTCAAGCAATAATTCCGCGCTCTGACCCCAAAGATAATCCAGAACGACATTCACTCCGTCTGCAAACTGCGCTTTGAAACTTGCCGCCAGAGCCTCCTCATCTTGCAACAGGGAAATTGTCACGTCTGCACCAAGCGCTGACAGTGATTGCAGAGCCTGAGGATTTCGCCCTGTGGCGATGACTTTCTTCGCACCAAGATGCTTGGCAATCTGCACGGCAAGCCGTCCAGCAATGCCTGTTGCGCCATTGATCAGCACGGTCTCTCCAGCAATCAACTTTGCTCTTTCACGATAAGCCATCCATGACGACATGCCTGGATTGACGATTGCGGCGGCAGTGATGTCGTCCAGATCGTCGGGGACGGCAAGGCATTGGACGGAGGCAACGACAGTCTTCTCGGCCATGCTACCAAATGGTGCTTTCGGCAGGGCGAAATAAACTCGCTCCCCATTCTCTTTACGCCCGACGCCATCTATTCCGGTAATAAAGGGGAAGCTTCCCGATGAGCTGTAATGCGTGCCGGAAGCACGACTTTTAACGAGATGGCTAAGCGCTGCGGCCGAGACCGTGATGAGGGTTTCGCCCGTCTGCGCAACAGGTTCTTCAAAGTCGCCATAAAGAGGCGTCTGTTTGGCTCCGTATACAATAGCGGCTTTCACGGTCTCTTCCTTTTCATGGGAGATTTAATGTGTAATATGCACATAAATGGAGATCTCATCGATGTCAATAAAAAGCGTGCAAAATACACACAATGATGAGCGCCTTCGTACGCTTCATATGTCCCTGCTCGATATCGTGGCTGTGATGAACCGCCCGCAGCGCGATGAAATCCTGATCAAGGCAGCGGGCATCCCTCTGGATCGGGCGCTGTTTCCATTGCTTGTCAATATAGAGAGATTCGGCCCTATCGGTGTGGTGGAGCTTGCCGACCGCAATGGGCGCGATTATACCACCGTCAGCAGGCAGGTGGCCAAGCTTGAAAACCTCGGCCTTGTGGAGCGTCGCGCCAGTACAGCCGATCGCCGCATACGCGAGGCTGTTATTACTGCGAAAGGCAAGGCAATGACCGACCTTGTCGACACAGCCCGCGAAAAAATCGGCCACGCCATTTTCGCCAACTGGGAAGATCGCGATATAGAAGATCTCGTGCGATTGACACGGAAGTTTGCAGATGCCGTGAAGGAAGAGCCGGTGATCGATCCCTAATTGGGACTATCATCCAGTTTCACCAAAAGAGGCTCATTGACGAGCGTCCTAGCAATGAACATGGAGTGACAATGGCGGACAGGGAGGGATTCGAACCCTCGGTACGCTTTCACGCACACACGCGTTCCAGGCGTGCGCCTTAAACCACTCGGCCACCTGTCCGTTTTTCGAAAAGCTTGCTGCTGGGCAGCTTGACCGTTCGGGCGGGACATATATCAAGGATTCGGCGGCGATCAACCCAAATCTGACAGTTTTTCGACAAAGCCTCGGAAATCTTTTGTCAGGCCCCAGATTGCGTGCTTGGGCTTACAGCGCGGAGCGCCCTATATGGCGCACAAAGCTTCGCTGTCGCTGTTTAAATCTGTTGCATAATTTTCTCTTTAAACCGATTCCGGTTTAAAGAATTATGCAGTAGACGAGCGGTCCTGTAAAAGCGGGAGCGAGTGAGATGGAAGGGGAAGTGGAAGGTGATGATCCGGTTTTTACTGCGCATTCTCAGCTTCATCATGCTGGTCCTTGCCATCGTAGCGGGGACGACCGATGCCATAGAGTCCGTCGCTTCCTCTGATGTCGTGACGACGGGTTTCGGTTCGCTTTGGGCCGATATCGGCCCGGCAAGCCTTGCCGTGGTCAAGCAGGCAATCACCGCTCACATCAGCAGCGACGCTTTGCAGCTTGCGGATAAAGGCATATTGCAGCAACCGGCTTTTGCGGTTTTTCTGACCATGGCTCTTTTGCTGTGGATCGCCGGCTATAAACGGCGGTCGCCTGCCGGGCGGTTTGCAGCCTGATATTCCGATCTACTGCATAATTCCTTAAATCGGAATCGATTTAAGGAATTATGCAGTAGATTTAAAGTGTTACAGCGTCCTTTGTGCGTTTTATAAAACGCACGGCGCTGTAATGCACGCTCCCGGTCTATGACGTCGGTAATACCTATCGCTCTGAGGTGTATTCTGGCGTCATGTGGATTTAGAGCTGTAAAAGGCTGGTTGCGGAGAGACGTTTGCCGTAAAAACTACTCGGGCGGGTCCGTTTTATGACGCCGAGGTAGGCCATCAGCGCTGTTTGCCAAACAACACCTGTGGTTAAAACGGGCTGTGCTATACAGACGCGAGCCGCCTGTCGGCTAAAAATACAGCAAACAAGCCGTTGATGCGGCTTGTTTTTCGTCTTTCAGCTTTAAAAAACAGCAGTCCTGTTAATATTTACCAGTTGAAAAAAATCTGGTGAATTTTTTGGAAAGCCGTGCAAGGATGCGGCCCAGCCGAACCTAAGAGGGGGCGGGCTGGCCGTGGTGACGTAATTCTCCGTCGCGCATGGAAAGCCTATAAAGAACAACACAAGC
Organism: Allorhizobium sp. Av2; assembly: GCF_021462805.2. NCBI lineage: Bacteria > Pseudomonadati > Pseudomonadota > Alphaproteobacteria > Hyphomicrobiales > Rhizobiaceae > Allorhizobium > Allorhizobium sp. Av2. The sequence continues at coordinate 3,662,643 of NZ_CP192696.1, forward strand.
AACATCAGGGCTGCACAATGAAGAAATCCCTAATCACGCTGTTTGCCATGGCCGCCATGTCGGCCTCGGCGCTCGCTGCCGACATCAAGCCGGCGCTCGTCTATGGCACCGGCGGCAAGTTCGACAAATCCTTCAACGAGGCAGCATTCAACGGCGCGGACAAGTTCGAGAAGGAAACCGGCATCAAGTTCCGGGATTTCGAACCGACCAGCGATACCCAGGGCGAGCAGGCGATCCGCAACTTTGCCTCCAAGGGCTTCAGCCCGATTGTCGCGGTATCCTTCGCCTGGACCTCGGCTATGGAAAAGGTCGCGACCGAATTTCCAGAAACCAAATTCGTGATCGTCGATTCGGTCGTGGATAAGCCGAATGTTCGCTCCGTCGTCTTCCGTGAAGAAGAAGGCTCCTATCTGGTTGGCTTGCTGGCCGGCATGGCGTCCAAAACCGGCAAAGTCAGCTTTGTCGGCGGCATGGACATTCCGCTGATCCGCAAATTCGAATGCGGCTATGAGCAGGGCGCACGCGCTGCCAATCCGAAGATCCAAGTGTTGCAGAACATGGTTGGCACGACAGGTGCGGCCTGGAACGATCCGGTCCGCGCTGGCGAGTTGACCAAGAACCAGATGGACCAGGGCTCCGACGTGATCTATGCAGCGGCTGGTGCATCCGGCATGGGCGTATTGCAGACGGCAGCCGATGCCAAGAAGCTGTCGATCGGCGTCGATTCCAACCAGAACCATCTGCATCCGGGTTCCGTGCTGACCTCGATGGTCAAGCGCGTCGATCTTGCTGTCTATAACGCCTATGCCGATGCCAAGGCTGACAAGTTCAAGCCTGGCCTCGAAGTGCTTGGCGTCAAGGAAGACGGCGTAATGGCAGCGCTCGACGACAACAACAAGGCGTTGATTACACCGGAAATGAAGGCGGCTGTCGAAAAGGCACGCGCCGATATCATTGCTGGCACAGTCAAGGTTCATGATTACATGGCAGACAATTCCTGCCCGAAGTGATCTGAAACGAGGGCGCGGGCGGCATTCCGCCTCGCGCCCTTTTCATGTCCGTTAGAGCGCTTCCGCTTTTCGTCGAACAGCGAAAATTCTCTCTTTTTTTGCATTTCCGGACGCAAAACGGCTTCGCACCTTTGCTGGAAATACTCTCTCCGGAGTTTTGCACGTGGCCCAAACCCCTGCGATTGAACTCATCGGGATCGATAAGAAATTCGGTCCGGTTCATGCCAACAAGAATATCAACCTGACAGTGGCCAAGGGCTCGATCCATGGCATTATCGGTGAAAACGGTGCCGGGAAATCGACGCTGATGTCGATCCTCTATGGGTTTTACCAGGCAGATGGCGGCGAGATTAAAATCGGCGGCCAGGCCACGATCATTAAGGACAGTCAGGCGGCCATTTCAAGCGGCATCGGCATGGTGCATCAGCATTTCATGCTGGTTGAAAATTTTACCGTGCTGGAAAATGTCATGCTGGGTGCCGAAGGTGGCGCTTTGCTGGCCAAGGGAACGGCAGCGGCCCGCGCCTCCCTGAAACAGCTGGAAACGGATTACGGGCTGGATGTCGATCCCGATGCCGTGGTCGAGGAATTGCCGGTCGGTCGCCAGCAGCGGGTTGAAATTCTGAAAGCGCTGTATCGCGGTGCCGATATTCTCATTCTCGATGAGCCGACGGGAGTGCTGACGCCGGCCGAGGCTGATCATCTGTTCAAGATCCTGCGCGTGCTACGCGATCAGGGCAAGACAGTTATCCTGATTACCCACAAACTGCGGGAAATCATGGCGATTACCGATACGGTTTCCGTCATGCGGCGCGGCGAAATCGTTGCCACCCGCAAGACGGCGGAGACATCAGTGGAAGAATTGGCGGAGCTGATGGTTGGCCGCCGGGTGCTGCTGCGGGTCGACAAGCAGCCTGCACAGCCGCGAGACGTTCTGCTGTCGGTGCGCAACCTGACCGTCAAGGACAGTCGCGGCGTCATCATGGTCGATGATGTGTCCTTCGATGTGCGCGAAGGTGAGATTGTCGGCATTGCTGGCGTAGCAGGCAATGGCCAGAGCGAATTGCTGGAAGCGATCACCGGCATTCGCAAGCCGGTGTCAGGCGAGATCCTCATCGCGGGCAAATTGGTGACCGGTTATGATCCGGCTCGATTGAGAGATCTTGGGCTTGCCCATATCCCTGAAGATCGCCATCACATGGGCCTCGTCCTGCCCTTTGAGGAAAGCCAGAACGCTATTCTTGGCTATCACCGCGACGAGCGCTATGGAAAGGGCATGTTTCTCGATCCGAAGGCGATCCGCGCCGCTGCCGAGGTCGAGATTGCCAAATATGACATCCGCCCACCCAATCCCCGCTTGAAGACTGCCAATTTCTCCGGTGGCAATCAGCAGAAGATTGTCGTTGCCCGCGAGATCGAGCGCGACCCGAACGTGCTGATTATCGGCCAGCCGACCCGTGGCGTCGATATCGGCGCCATCGAATTCATTCACCGGCGGATCGTCGAAACCCGTGACAAGGGCAAGGCGCTGCTGCTGGTCTCGGTGGAACTGGATGAAATCCGCTCCCTGTCCGACCGCATCCTGGTGATGTTCGCCGGCAAGGTGGTGGGCGAAAAGACGGCAGATGCCGATGAACAGACGCTGGGCCTGATGATGGCCGGCATTGCCGCTTGAGGTTTTGATGAGTACCGCTTCCATTCCGTTGCCGAACTGGATCACCTACGGGCTTTTGCCGGTAATCAATCTGCTCTTGGCTTTTTTGATTTCCGGCCTGGTCGTGTGGATCATTGGCGAAAATCCCTGGGACGCGCTTGTCCTCATGCTTCAGGGCGCGCTGGGTCGCGGTGAAGGCATTGGCTTTACGCTCTATTATGCCACCAATTTCATCTTTACCGGCCTATCGGTCGCTGTTGCCTATCATGCGGGGCTGTTCAATATCGGCTCCGAAGGTCAGGCCTATGTCGGCGGACTTGGTGCGGCGCTGGTGGCCTTGGCATTGGACCATTATTGTCCCTGGTATGTCACCATGCCGTTTGCGGTGATCGGGGCGGCTCTGTTTGGGGCTGCCTGGGCATTGATCCCAGCCTGGTTGCAGGCAAAACGCGGCAGCCATATCGTCATCACCACCATCATGTTCAACTTCATCGGCGCCGCGCTGATGGTCTATCTGCTGGTGCATGTGCTGATCGTGCCGGGCAAGATGGCGCCGGAAACCCGGACCTTTCTTGAAGGTGGACAATTGCCGAAGCTGGATTGGTTGATGGCGCTGTTTGGCCTGAAACTCGGCCCGGCACCCTTCAATGTGTCCTTTTTGATTGCATTGGTCATGGCTTTCGCCGTCTGGGTGCTGATCTGGCGCACCAAGCTTGGCTATGAAATGCGCACACTCGGCATCAGCCGGTCTGCGGCGGCCTATGCCGGTATTCCCTATGCCAAGATCGTCATCATCACCATGCTGATATCAGGCGGCCTGGCCGGTATGATGTCGCTGAATACGGTGATGGGCGCTTCCGCTCGCCTCCAGGTGGAATTTGTCGGTGGCGCGGGCTTTGTCGGTATCGCGGTCAGCCTGATGGGGCGCAGCCATCCGCTCGGCATCGTCATCGCCGCCATCCTGTTCGGCGTGCTCTACCAGGGCGGCGCGGAACTGTCCTTCGATATGCCCAATATCACCCGCGATATGATCGTGGTCATCCAGGGTCTGGTGATCCTGTTTGCGGGCGCGCTGGAATTCATGTTCCGACCGGCACTGGTGCGTTTCTACCAGACGATTGCCCGCCCCGCCCAGTCAAGCCCCGCCCAGTCAAGCCCAGGCAAGTCAAACCCCGCCCCGTCAAACAAGTGAGGATCTGACGATATGGACAATTTCGATATGATCGTCAGCATCCTGGGCTCCACGGTGCGTCTGTCGATCCCGCTGATTTTCACGGCGCTGGCCGGGCTGTTTTCCGAAAGGGCCGGGGTTTTCGACATCGGGTTGGAAGGCAAGATGCTGGCCGGTGCTTTCGCGGCAGCCTGCGTTGCTTATCTCACCGGCTCGGCCTGGGCGGGGCTGGCGGGCGGCATTGCGGTTTCCATCGGCTTTTCGCTGATCCACGGCTTTGCCTCGATCACCAATCGCGGCAACCAGATCATTTCCGGCGTGGCGCTGAATTTCGTCGCAGCTGGGCTGACAGCGGTCTTGGGACAGGCCTGGTTCAGCCAGGGCGGACGCACCCCACAGCTGCCGGGCGATGCCCGCTTTCAGCCAATCGTGTTGCCGGGTGCCGAGGCCCTGCGTGACGTGCCGTTTCTCGGTCCTCTCTATGCCAATGTCGTTTCCGGTAACAATGCCTTGACCTATCTGGCCTTTCTGGCCGTGCCGCTGAGCTGGTGGGTGCTCTATCGCACCCGTTTTGGCCTCAGGCTGCGGGCCGTGGGTGAAAATCCAGGTGCGGTCGATACGGCAGGGATTTCCGTTGCTTGGCTGCGCTACCGGGCGGTGATTGTTGCAGGCTTTCTCTGCGGCTTTGCCGGAGCCTATCTCGCCATCGCCCAATCGGCGGCCTTCATCCGCGATATGTCGGCGGGCAAGGGCTATATCGCGCTCGCCGCGCTGATCTTTGCCAAATGGAAGCCGGTGCCTGTGATGTTCGCCTGCCTGCTGTTCGGCTTTCTCGATGCGATGTCCAATTTCATGCAGGGCAAGGCGGTTCCGGGCATTGGCGAAGTGCCGGTACAGATTTTCCAGGCTCTGCCCTATATTCTCACCTGTATTCTGCTGGCTGGCTTTATCGGGGCGGCCAATGGTCCCAAGGCGGGCGGCGTGCCCTATGTGAAGGAACGGTAATATGTCTCACGACCTGTTCGAGGCGGCCCGCGATGCCATGCGCCATGCGCATGCGCCCTATTCGAAATTTCCGGTCGGCGCTGCGATCCGCGCCGATGATGGCAAGATCTATGTCGGCGCCAATATCGAGAACCTGTCTTTTCCTCAAGGCTGGTGCGCCGAGCCTACGGCTATCGGCTGCATGATCATGGGCGGCGGACGGAAGATCGTTGAGATCGCCGTCATCGCTGAAAAGCTGGCGCTCTGCCCGCCATGCGGCGGCTGCCGTCAGAAAATCCGGGAATTTGCTTCGCCCGAGACGAAAATCTACCTCTGCGACGAGGTGGGCGTGCAAAAGGTGATGAGCATGGACGAGTTGCTGCCCTTCAGCTTCGAGACGGATACACTCGGATGACCCCGGCGGTCGATTTGCTCATCGACAGGCTGAACGGGCTTCTGCCACGCATCGCCATCGTGCTCGGTTCCGGCCTTGGCGGGTTGGTGGACGAAGTGGAGAACGCGGTTCGAATTCCCTTTGCCGACATACCGGGTTTTCCGCAGGGCGGCGTTTCCGGCCATGCCAAGGAGCTGGTGGCCGGGCTTTTCGCTGGCCAGCCGATTATCATGCTGGCGGGCCGGGTGCATTATTACGAGGCGGGCGATGCGGCAGCCATGCGGCTGCCCATCGAGACGCTGGCAGCGCTTGGAGTCACGACGCTGATCCTGACCAATGCCGCCGGTTCCTTGCGGGCCGATATGCCGCCCGGTTCGGTGATGCAGATTACCGATCACATCAATTTCTCCGGCCTCAACCCGCTGATCGGCGAGGCGGGGGATGGCCGGTTCGTCGGTATGACCCAGGCCTATGACGGAGAATTGGCCGAGGCCATGCGCCGGGCGGCAGACGCTGAAGATATGTCCCTGTCATCCGGTGTCTATATGTGGTTTTCTGGACCAAGTTTTGAGACGCCAGCGGAAATCCGCATGGCGCGGACGTTGGGTGCCGATGCGGTCGGCATGTCCACCGTGCCGGAAGTCATTCTGGCAAGGTTTTTTGGCCTGAAGGTTGCGGCGGCGTCGGTTATCACCAATTATGGAGCAGGGATGACGGGCGCCGAACTCAGCCACGAGGAGACCAAGGACATGGCCCCGATTGGCGGGAGACGGCTTGCCGCCATCCTCAAGCGAATGATCGTTCATGGAGGAGCAGATCTTGGATAGCCGTGAACTGCGCGAATGCGCTTCCGTTGCCCTGTCGGTGCTGGATCTGACCAATCTGAAAGACGATTGCAGACCCGAAGAGATCGATGAACTGTGCGCCCGTGCCGTAACGCCATTTGGCCATACGGCGGCGATCTGCATCTGGCCGCGCTTTGTCGCCCAGGCGCGTGGCCTGCTTGGTCACGACGGTCAGTTGAAAATCGCAACGGTGGTCAATTTCCCCTCGGGTGATCTTGAGGTTGCGGCGGTGGTCGCCGAAACCGAAGCGGCTCTGGCCGACGGCGCCGACGAGATCGATCTGGTCATTCCCTACCGGGCTTTTATCGAAGGCGATGAAACGGCCGTGATGGAGATGATCCGGGCTGTGAGGGCCGTGATCGCCTCGCCCGCAATTCTCAAGGTCATTCTGGAAACCGGCGAGTTGAAAAGCGCGGCCCTGACCCGTCGTGCCTCACAGATCGCGATTGCGGAAGGAGCCGATTTCATCAAGACATCGACTGGTAAGGTCGCGGTCAACGCCACCCTTGAGGCAGCCGATATCATGCTCCAGGAAATCCGCGACAGCGGCCGCAAGGTCGGCTTCAAGCCGGCGGGTGGCATTTCCACAGTCAAGGATGCCAGCCTTTATTTCCGCCACGCCAGTGCGATCATGGGGGATGACTGGGTGATGCCATCCACCTTCCGCTTCGGCGCGTCGGGCCTTTTGAACGATATCCTGGCCATTCTATCCGGCGAAAAATCCTCGGCCCCAGCTAGCGGCTATTGATATGCAGGCCGTGGAAATCATTCGCCGCAAGCGCGACGGGGCGGAGCTTTCCAGTGCCGATCTCCAGACCTTCATCCGCGCCCTGAGCCGGGATGAATTGTCGGAAGGGCAGATCGCCGCTTTTGCCATGGCGGTCTTCCTGCGGGGTATGAGCGATGCCGAGACGGTGGCGCTGACCTTGGCGATGCGCGACAGCGGTACGGTTCTATCGTGGAAGACGGCGGGCCGTCCGGTGGCCGACAAGCATTCCACCGGCGGCGTCGGCGACAATGTCTCGTTGATGCTGGCCCCGATGATGGCCGCCTGCGGGCTGGCGGTGCCGATGATTTCCGGGCGGGGCCTTGGTCATACCGGGGGGACGTTGGACAAGCTGGAATCAATACCCGGCTATGATATTGCGCCCGATGCCTCGGTCTTCCATGTCTTGGTGGAGGAGATTGGCTGCGCCATCATCGGCCAGACCGCTGATCTCGCCCCCGCCGACAAACGGCTTTACGCGGTCCGCGATGTGACGGCGACGGTGGAATCCGTGCCGCTGATTACCGCCTCCATTCTTTCCAAGAAACTCGCCAGCGGGCTGGAAAGCCTAGTGATGGATGTCAAGTTCGGCAATGGCGCCTTCATGGGTCAGGTGGAAGAGGCCCGGGCGCTTGCACGCTCACTGGTGGCGGTCGCCAATGGCGCAGGCACCAGAACCTCTGCGCTGCTGACCGATATGAACGAACCCTTAGCGGATTGTGCAGGCAATGCCGTGGAAATAGCCAATGCAGTTGCCTTCCTGCGAGGGGAGAAGGCTGGAACCCGGCTGGAAACCGTGACACTGGCGCTCGGTGCCGAAATGCTGGTCAATGCCGGGGTCGAGCCGGATCGTGACGCTGCTGACATCAGGTGTCGCCAAGCCCTGGACAGCGGTCGGGCTGCCGAGATTTTCGGACGCATGGTGCATGGTCTGGGCGGGCCGGTGGATTTCATCGACAGGGTTGGGCAATATCTCCCCAAATCGGTGCTGGATATTCCGGTTCTTGCCACGCAATCCGGCTTCATTTCCACGGTTGCTACGCGCGATATCGGTTTTGCGGTGATCGACCTTGGCGGTGGTCGCCGCCGCCCCTCGGACAGGATTGACCATTCGGTTGGCTTCAGCGGCTTCCTGCGGGTGGGGACCGCTGTTACCAAAGGCGACGTTCTGGCTGTGGTCCATGCCGCCGATGAGGTTAGCGGCACCCGCGCCGCGCAGGTCATCGCGGCAAGCTATGCCATCGGCGATGAGGCACCTGCCCCTGTGTCTGCGGTGGTTGAACGGCTCAACTCTCAATCGTGAACTGCACCCTGTCGGCGGGAAAGCGTGTCACGGCATATTGAACCGGCGCGCCGTCCAGATCGGTGTTCAGGGCCTTTGTGATCATCACGATGGCACCGGGTGACAGGCCCAGTTCATCCCGGTCGGAAGGATCGGCATGGACGGCGCTGATGTCGGTGCGCACGCGCAGATAATCGGCAAGGCCGCAGGCGGCGAAGGCGGCGGTGATTGAGCCGCTCTGCCGATATGCCACATCGATCCCTTCGAAACGGGGCAGGGGAAACCAGCTGGTAGAGCGTGACACGGCCCGGCTATCCGCTTTGCGCAGCACTTCCAGCCGGATCACCCGAACGCCGTCTGCCAATTGCAAATGTTCCATCAGATCCGAGCTGGGTTTCTCGACGGCGCTTTCCAGCAACAAACCTTCAAGCGCCCGCGCCTGACCGCCGATTCCGGGCGTGAAACGGGTGCGTTTTGAAATCGGAAAACTGATCCGATCCCGTCGCTCGATCAGTGTGCCGCGTCCCTGAACCGCGCGCACGATCCCCTCCTGGGCAAGGGCTGCCAGCGCGCTGCGCACCGTATGTCTGTTGACGCCAAATTCTCCGGCCAGAATCGTTTCCGGCGGCACCATGCCCGTCGTGTCATAGGTGCCATCGCTGATCGATACCCGGATTCGATCAGCAATCTGGCGCCAAAGCGCCACGCCGGTCTGTCTTTCGATTGCTTTTTGTCCCGCCACTTTCTGCACCGTCATGTCACACGCTTGTCATCCCGGAGGAATATTTGTAAAGATAAGTTGTATGGTTGTCTATATTAATAGACAAATGGAGATTTGACAATGGGCGCACGAGCAAAAAGTGCAAATCCGGATGATGTGCATCGAAAAAGAGTTGTCGACCTTTTGGCCGCGGCCCATCTGGACGAATTGAAGGTGCTGTGGAGCGGGCTGCCGTTTGCGCCGGAAGCACAATTCCTGCGCGGACCGGAGACTGGCTTGGTCATGGTGCGTGGACGTATCGGTGGCGGCGGCGCGTCCTTCAATCTGGGTGAAGTAACGGTGACGCGGGCGACATGCAGGCTGGCATCCGGCCAGGTCGGGCATGCCCAGGCACTTGGCACGTCAAAGGAAAAGGCGCGTCTCTCAGCGATTTTCGACGCTCTTTGGCAGGATGACGCGCATCGCGACAAGATTGAGCCGTTGTTGGCGGCTGTGGAGCGGCGTCTGAATGAAGGCGACCGCATCAAGGCGGAGCAGGTGGCGGCAACGAAGGTGGATTTCTTCACCATGGTCAGAGGAGAAGACTGATGCTCGAAGCGGAAAGCCTGACCGGCGGTTTTTCTCAACCAGTATTTGAGGCGCAAAGCGTGTTTCGTGCCGTCATGGACGGTATGGCCCGGCCCGGCACCCACCAGACTGTCGCCCTATCGCTGCAACCGCCATCCCCTTTCGGTCTGGCGCAGGCGGCCATTGCATTGACGCTGTGTGACGTCGATACCCGCGTCTGGCTGAGCGGCGGACTTGCCAAAAGTGCCGTGCCCGCCTGGCTGAGCTTTCACACCGGCGCTGGGACGACAGCCGACAAGACCGAAGCGCAGTTTGCGTTTTTCGAAGCAGGCAGCCCGCTTGCGGCATTCGCGCAATTTTCCACCGGCACGCAGGACTATCCTGATCGCTCGGTGACCCTTGTTTATGACGTGGCCAGTCTCGATGGCGGCCAACCGCTCACCCTGAAGGGTCCCGGCATCCAAGACCGGACTATAATCGCTCCGCTTGGCTTGCCGGACGGTTTTCTGCGTCATTGGCAGGACAATCATGCCCTGTTTCCGCGCGGCGTCGATGTGATTTTCACCGCCGGTCGGGATTTTCTCTGCCTGCCGCGCAGCTGCGCGATCCTACACGAGGAGGCGTAAATGTATGTTGCTGTAAAGGGCGGCGAGACCGCCATTGCCAATGCCCACAGCCTGCTGGCCGACCGTCGCCGGGGTGATCGAAGCCTGCCGACAATGACCGTCGATCAGATTGTCGAGCAATTGGCGCTGGCGGTTGGCCGCGTCATGGCCGAGGCCTCGCTTTATGATCGCAAGCTCGCGGCGTTGGCCATCAAGCAGGCACGGGGCGATATGATCGAGGCGATTTTCCTGCTGCGCGCCTATCGCACCACGCTGCCGCGGTTTGGTCTGTCGGAGCCTGTCGATACCGGTGCAATGCGGATCGAGCGCCGGATTTCCGCCACCTACAAGGACCTGCCCGGCGGCCAGCTGCTAGGTCCGACCTTCGACTATACCCACCGTCTGCTCGACCCGTCCCTGTTGGAAGAAGGCGAGGTGAAGCCACCAGTCCAGAAAACGCCGACCGGTGAAGCCGCCATGCGGGTCTCCGACATCCTGCGTGAGGAAGGGTTGATCGAACCCGATGGTGATATGCCTGAAGATCATCAGGCGGGTGATATTACCCGCCAGCCCATCGAGTTTCCGATGGCGCGGGATCTGAGACTGCAATCGCTGGCTCGTGGCGATGAAGGCTTTCTTCTGGCCCTCGCTTACTCCACCCAGCGCGGCTATGGCCGCAGCCATCCTTTTGCGGGGGAAATCCGCTTGGGTGAGGTCGAAGTGGAGATGGATGTGCCGGAGCTTGGCTTTGCCGTGTCGCTTGGGCGTATTCAGGTCACGGAATGCCAGATGGTCAACCAGTTCAAGGGATCGTCAAAGGCCCCGCCGCAATTCACCCGGGGCTATGGCCTGGTGTTTGGACAGAGTGAGCGCAAGGCGATGGCCATGTCGCTGGTGGATCGGTCACTGCGCGCCGAAGAACTGGGCGAAGATATCACCGCCCCTGCCCAGGACCAGGAATTTGTGTTGTCCCATTGTGACAATGTGCAGGCAACAGGCTTTGTCGAGCATCTGAAGCTGCCGCATTACGTGGATTTTCAGGCAGAACTCGATCTGGTGCGGCGGATGCAATCCGATCATGAACAGGCCCGCCAGCAAGGGCTGGACCTGAGCGAGGCAGCGGAATGACCGGCCTATCAGTCGTGATCGGCATACCAGACAGCGCAAAGCGTCGAAACGCCCAGCATGAGGGTCACGAAGACGGCGAACATCATTTCGATTTCCATGCTCATTGCTCCCTGTTTGCGAATTTCTGGAAGGGTAACGCACAATGATTACGGAAGTTTCATTAGCGGACGAAATTGCTACTTATAATTTTGCCTATCTGGATGAGCAGACCAAGCGGATGATCCGCCGGGCGATCCTGAAGGCCATTGCCATCCCCGGTTATCAGGTGCCGTTCGCCTCGCGCGAAATGCCAATGCCCTATGGCTGGGGTACCGGCGGCGTCCAGGTGACGGCGGCGATCCTTGGGCCGGAAGACGTGTTGAAGGTGATCGACCAGGGCGCCGACGACACCACCAATGCCGTGTCGATCCGGGCGTTTTTCCAGAAGGTCGCCAATGTGGCGGTCACCACCCATACGGGCGATGCCACCATCATCCAGACCCGCCACCGGATTCCGGAGGAAAAGCTGCGGGCGGGCCAGGTGCTGGTCTATCAGGTGCCGATCCCGGAGCCTCTGCGCTTCCTGGAGCCGCGCGAGACAGAGACCCGCAAGATGCATGCGTTGGAAGAATACGGGCTGATGCATGTGAAGCTTTATGAAGACATTGCCCGCAATGGCCGGATTGCCACCACCTATGCCTATCCGGTCAAGGTGGCGGGCCGCTATGTGATGGACCCGTCTCCGACACCGAAATTCGACAATCCGAAAATGCACCGGTCAGAGGCCCTGCAATTGTTCGGCGCGGGCCGTGAAAAGCGGATCTATGCCGTGCCGCCCTATACCGATGTCGTCAGCCTGGATTTCGAGGATCATCCTTTCACGGTGCAAAGCTTCGACAAGCCCTGCGCTCTCTGCGGTGCCGAGCATGTCTATCTCGATGAAGTGATCCTCGACGACAAGGGCGGGCGAATGTTCGTCTGCTCCGACACGGACCATTGCGAGGATCGCCGCGCCAAAGGTCATCGGGGTGAGATGTTGGCCGAAACACAGCATGAGGAGGCTGCCCAGTGACCCAGCAACCGCTTTTGAAGGTTCGCGACCTGTCGAAATTCTACGGACGGCGGATCGGCTGCGCCAATGTCTCCTTCGATCTCTGGCCGGGTGAAGTGCTGGCCGTGGTCGGCGAATCCGGTTCCGGCAAGACGACGCTATTGTCCTGCCTGTCCACCCGGCTGATGCCGACCACCGGCAGTGTCGATTACCGGATGCGTGGCGGTGCCTACCGCGAGCTTTATCACATGAGCGAGGCCGAGCGGCGCTTTCTGATGCGCACTGACTGGGGCTTCGTTCACCAGAACCCTGCCGATGGCCTGCGCATGACCGTTTCAGCCGGAGCCAATGTCGGCGAGCGGTTGATGGCGGTCGGCGAACGGCATTATGGCAATATCCGCGCCACCGCCACCGATTGGTTGGACCGGGTGGAAATCGCCGCCGACCGCATCGACGACCAACCGCGTGCTTTTTCCGGCGGCATGCGTCAGCGCTTGCAGATCGCCCGCAATCTCGTCACCAATCCGCGTCTGGTGTTCATGGACGAGCCAACTGGCGGGTTGGATGTCTCGGTCCAGGCCCGGCTTCTGGATCTGGTGCGCGGACTGGTGGCTGATCTTGGCCTGTCGGTCATCGTCGTCACCCATGACCTCGCTGTTGCAAGGCTGCTATCGCACCGGATGATGGTGATGAAGGACGGCCATGTGATCGAGCAGGGCCTGACCGACCGGGTGCTGGACGACCCGCGCGAGCCTTATACGCAATTGCTCGTCTCTTCGATTCTTCAAGTGTGATTGGATAGACCCATGCCCACACCTCTCATCGTTTCCGATGTCGCCAAAAGTTTCACCATGCATCTGCGCGACGGGCTTGTCCTGCCGGTGGTGCGCAATGTCAGCTTTTCCGTCAATAGTGGCAGTTGCAGCGTGCTGGGCGGCCCGTCCGGCATTGGCAAAAGCTCGATCCTGAAAATGCTCTACGGCAATTACGCCGTCGATAGCGGGCAGATCCTGGTGCGCCATCACGATACGGTGGTGGATCTGGCGTCGGCCATGCCACGCATGGTGCTGGATATCCGCCGCGATACGATGGGCTATGTCAGCCAGTTTCTGCGCACCGTCCCAAGGGTGTCGGCGCTGGATGTCGTGGCTCAACCGCTGACGGCGCGCGGCGTGGCCATCGACGAAGCAAGGTCAGTGGCAAGTGATCTGCTGGCCAGGCTGAACCTGCCCAAGGCGCTCTGGCAATTGCCGCCCGCCACCTTTTCCGGCGGTGAACAGCAGCGCGTCAACATTGCCCGCGGCTTCATCACCGATCATAAAATCCTCCTGCTGGATGAACCGACAGCCTCGCTCGACGCGCAAAACCGGGCCGTGGTCATCGAGTTGATTGCCGGAAAAAAGGCCGAGGGCGTCGCCATGCTCGGCATTTTCCACGACGAGGAAGTGCGCGAAGCGGTTGCCGACACCATTCTCGATGTCTCGCAATTCTCACCTAGGGGCCGTCAGGTTCAGATTGAACCAGCCATCCTCTAGCTTTCTTGTTTTCGTTTGTCTTTTCGGGAAAACCAGTACCCACTTTTCCCTGACAAACTCTAGGAGCATCGCCGCATGAGCACCCGTCTCGGACTTGAGCCCCAAATCAACCCGACCGCCAGCGTCACGAACAGCACCCTTGGGCGCTACACGGAAGTGGCCGAGCGCAGCCGTCTCGATGAGGTCGAGATGGGCGACTATTCCTATGTGATGCAGGATGTTTCCATCTGGTGCGCCACCATCGGCAAATTTGCCAATATCGCCGCCAGTGTCCGCATCAATGCCCCCAATCATCCGACATGGCGGGCCACGCTGCATCATTTCACCTACCGCGCCGTCGATTATTTCGAAGGGGCGGATCTGGAGACGGATTTCTTCGACTGGCGGCGGGAAAACCGAGTGGTGATCGGTCATGATGTCTGGATCGGCCATGGCGCCACCATCCTGCCCGGCGTCACCATCGGCAATGGCGCGGTCGTCGGTGCAGGCGCGGTCGTGTCTAAGTCGGTGGAGCCTTATACCATCGTCGGCGGGGTGCCAGCCAAGCCGATCAAGCCCCGGTTTGGTCCAGGTATCGGCGCGCGCATGGACAGACTTGCCTGGTGGGATTGGCAGCATGAGCGACTTCACGCGGCCCTTGCCGACTTCCGCACACTTTCCGCCGAAGATTTTCTGGCCCGACATGAAGTCTTAGCCTGAAGTATAGGCCTTTCTACCCTCTGATTTTAACAGAAATGTCATGAAACTGACATGGGCGCTTCACCGACCTGAACTATAGCTCGCTCTGGATTTGGATATGACATCGGAACAAGCGCATGAATTTCGAACTGACCGAGGTGACGCGGCGTTTTGGCAAGAAGATTGCCGTGGAGGCCGTGACCCTGTCCATTCCGCATGGGCAGATGGTCGGCATTATCGGTCGCTCCGGTGCGGGAAAGTCCACTTTGCTGCGGATGATCAACCGCTTGGCCGATCCGACCTCCGGGTCGATGCGGTTCGGCGATCAGGACGTGACGCGCCTCAAAGGTTCGGCGTTGCGCAGCTGGCAGCGCGATTGTGCGATGATTTTTCAGCAGTTCAACCTGGTGCCGCGCCTGGATGTGCTCACCAATGTCATGCTGGGGCGTCTCAACCATCGCTCCACGGCGCTGAGCATCCTCAATATCTTCTCCCGGGAAGAGCGGATCATGGCGATTGCCGCTTTGGAGCGGCTTGGCATCGAGCAGACGGCCTTGCAGCCAGCTGGCACGCTGTCGGGTGGTCAGCAGCAGCGGGTGGCTATTGCCCGCGCACTGATGCAGGCGCCGAAAATGCTGCTGGCCGACGAGCCGATCGCCTCGCTCGATCCGCTGAACGCCAAGATCGTCATGGATGCGCTGCGCGACATCAACGAGCGCGAAGGCATTACCGTGATCACCAATCTGCACACGCTGGATACGGCGCGGTCCTATTGCGAGCGGATCATCGGCATGGCGGCGGGCAAGGTGGTGTTCGACGGTCCGCCGGATGCGCTGACGGCGCAGGCGGTGCAGGAGATCTATGGCACTGGCCAGGATGGCAACGGCATTGACGAAAGCATGACATCGACCGCGATCCGCCTGCCGAAGCCGGAGGTTGCCCTTTCCGTGCCGATGGTGGCGGCCACCGCAAGCTGAGCCAGCAATTCGTGACCTGAAAAATAGCATTTCTATCGTGGCATCCAGCCCGATGGCAGCGCCTTCGCTTGCCCGCGTCAAAGGCACCTTTCTTAAGTTCAAGAGACAGATCCGGTCCATCGGGGAAACCAGACCGGAAAACCAGGAGAAAGACCATGTTGAAGAAAATTCTGCTTGCCTCGGTGACGCTTCTGTCATTGGCTGGCGTGGCTGCTGCCGAAGACCTGAAGGAATTCCGCATCGGCATTCTCGGCGGCGAGAACGAAGCCGACCGGTTGCGCAATTACAACTGCCTGTCCGATCACCTGAAGAAGGAATTCGGCTTCACCAAGGTCTCGCTGTTCCCGGCCTCGGATTATGACGGCGTTATCCAGGGTCTTCTGGGTGGCACGCTTGATTATGCCGAGCTTGGCGCTTCCGGCTATGCCAAGGCTTATCTCGCCAACCCGAAGGCCGTCGAGCCGATCCTGACCACGGTGCAGACCGATGGCTCGATGGGCTATTACTCGATTATGGTGGCCCGCAAGGACAGCGGCATGACCAAAGTCACCGACATCAAGGGCAAGAAGCTCGGTTTTGCCGATCCTGACAGCACGTCTGGTTACCTGATCCCGACCGTGACCCTGCCTGACGCGCTCGGCGGCAAGTCGGTCAAGGAATATGTGGCATCGACAGGCTTTGGCGGCGGCCATGAAAACCTGGTTCTCGAAGTGCTGAAGGGCACGTTCGATGCCGGCACCACCTTCGGCTCCGGGGTTGGCAATTTCAAGGACGGCTACACGTCCGGCAACCTGCGCAAGATGGTCGACAAGGGTGTCCTCAACATGGACGACCTGGTGGAACTGTGGAAGTCGCCGCTGATCCCGAACGGCCCGATCGTCATCCGCTCCTCGATGAACGAGGACATGAAGACCAAGGTGAAGGCCTTCATGATGGACCTGCCGAAGACCGACGCCGCCTGCTTCTCCGCCATCGAAGGCGGCGATTTCAAGGGCTTTGCGGCTGTGAATGTCGATTTCTACAAGCCGGTCATCGACGCCCGCAAGGCAACCATCGGCGGCTGATCGCAGCTGGAAACATCAGAGCCGCCGGTATCAAACACCGGCGGCTTACCCACTATACGAACGGTCATTTTCAATGACCGTTCGTATTCCTTTTGCAAATATCTCAAGCGACCGATGCATTTGAGATATTTGCAATGCCTTCAAGGCGAGGATGCGTGAGCATCTTCGATGCCTTGGTATTTAGTCCATTTTGGAAAGTGCCAGATGAGCCATACCGCCAGATTGTCCTTGCTGAGCGAGCAGGGGCGCGTGATCGAAAGCCACTGGAATGCGCTGGCGCAAACCCGCCGCCTTTACACGGTAGCCGGTCTTGCCGTGTTGCTTCTGGCGCTGGCGGGGTCGCTATGGTTTGCCAATGATACCAATTCGGGCAAGTTCTTCGACCGTCTGCCGCATCTGTTCGATTTCGTCGAAACGCTCATTCCGCGCGATGGCAATGAGATCTGGCGGGCGATGTTCGACCTGCCGTCGCCCTATGACGATGGCAGTCTGAAATACAATTATCCGGAAGGGCGCTACTATCTCACCCAGACGCTTTATATCCCGGAATATTTCTACAAGATGATCGAGACGCTGAATATCGCACTGGTCTCGACCCTGATTGGCGGCATGTTGGGCTTTTGTTTTTCCTTCATGGCGGCCCGCAATATGATGCCGAACAGGTTCATCCGCTGGCCGGTGCGCCGCTTCATGGAATTGCTGCGAGCCTTTCCGGAAGTGGTGCTGGCCGGGTTTTTCCTCGCCATTCTCTCCATCGGCCCGATCCCGGCGATGATTGCGGTCTCAGTCCACACGGTCGGCGCGCTCGGCAAGCTGTTTTTCGAAGTGGTGGAAAATGCCGATATGAAGCCGGACGAGGGCCTGCGTGCCGTCGGCGGCAATTGGCTGGAGCGGCTGTGGTTCGGCATGGTGCCGCAGGTCATGCCGAATTTCATCAGTTACGCCCTGCTGCGCATGGAAATCAATGTGCGCGCATCGATGATTATCGGTGCTGTCGGCGGTGGCGGCATTGGTGAGCCGCTGCGCCTGTCGATCAGCCAGGGCCATGCGGCGAAAACCGTTGCTATCATCATTCTGCTCCTGACCACGGTGATCGCCGTCGATCAGTTTTCGGCCTGGTTGCGCCGCAAACTGGTTGGTGAGCAAGCCTTCCATGCTGTTTCCTGAGGTCCGGCCATGACACATCTCGACGCCACCCAAATGGACCTGATCGCCGCCCGCCATCCGGAGATCTTCCGCCGCAGCTTTTGGCAGCGCTACCGCGTGCCGCTGACCATTGTCCTGCTTGCGCTGTATTTCACCTTTTCCTGGTGGTTCTTTGCGGTTGGAAAAGTGGTCTCCACCGCCAGCTGGGGGATTGCCGGCAACTATCTGGCCGATTGGGTTTCCTATGAGATCCGGCCGGAAATCAATATCGCGCCCGATGGGGCGATTTCCATTGCCTATTCGCGCTTCGACCCAATTGGTCCCAATCCGAACCCGGATTGGCTGGTGACCAAAAAAGAGATGATGACCCGCACGACTACTGCTGCCGATGCGCCAGCGGCAGCGGCACCCGCGCCAAAAGCTTCCAGCTTCAATTTCATGGCAGCAGCCCCGCAACAGGCGCCGGTCGCGGCCCAAGCAGCGCCGGTCACGCGCCAGGAAGAGGTGATCAGGGAGGCCGATGTCAATCTCGGCTCCAGCGCTTCGCTGCTGGTCAGCCCGGAAAGTGTAGTCCTGAACCGGGGCGCCGAGCGCGTCACCCTGATGCTTGACCGCAAGGCGGGCACCGTTCTTGCCGATGGCCCACTGCCGGGCTGGGTCGAACAGCGTGAACGTGGCGGCAGGGTCATGGCCTATTTCGGCTTTCAGGGCTGGGCGGATATCAGCGCCGACCGGGTCAGGGTGCGCAACCGGTTCTTTGGCTGGGCCAATTTCCTGTTCGATACCAATTCCGCATTTTTCGGCAGGTCCGCAACCGAAGTGGTCAGCCTGATCGCCACCGGTCCAAGGCTCGATCCACAACAGTCCAACCTGTCGCTGGCCTGGAACGATATTCTCTACAATCCTTCCTGGCAGCATCTGGATGTCTGGACCAAGCTGGCGCAGACCCTGGTTATGGCCTTTGTCGGCACGGTGTTTGCCTCGCTGATCGCCTTTCCGCTGTCCTTCATCGCGGCGCGCAACATTACCCGCAACCGTCCGGTCAACCAACTGACCAAGCGGTTCTTCGATTTCCTGCGCTCGGTGGATATGCTGATCTGGGCGCTGTTTTTCACCCGCGCCTTCGGGCCGGGGCCGCTGGCCGGGATCTCGGCGATTTTCTTCACCGACACGGGCACGCTCGGCAAGCTCTATTCCGAAGCGCTTGAAAATATCGATGACAAGCAGCGCGAAGGGGTAAAGTCGGTCGGCGCTTCGCCGCTCGCCGTGCAGCGCTTCGGCGTGTTGCCGCAGGTTCTGCCGGTCTTTGCATCGCAGGCTTTGTATTTCTGGGAATCCAACACCCGTTCGGCCACCATTATCGGTGCGGTCGGGGCGGGTGGCATTGGCCTGAAGCTCTGGGAAGCGATGCGTACCAACCAGAATTGGGAAAATGTCTGCTATATGGTGCTGTTGATATTGCTGGTGGTGTTTATCTTCGATGCCGTGTCCAACCTGCTGCGCTCAAAACTGATCGGCGCGCAAAAATGATCTTCCTCTGGTGCAGTTTCGGCATCGCCGCCTGCCAGACAAGGCTTGCTTCCATCGCTTGAGAAGGGTCAGATACAGGCTCTTCCAAGCTGATTCCCGGGATAGGATTGCCGTGCGTTACGCCCTTTATTTTACACCGCCCAAAGACGATCCGTTGACCCTTGCCGCAGCACTTTGGCTTGGCCGCGATGCCTTCACCGGCGCGGATCTTGACCGGCAGCCGGTGGAAGGGTTTTCAGACGATGAGATCACCGCCCTGACCGCCGATCCGCGTCGCTACGGCTTTCATGCGACGCTGAAAGCGCCGTTTTCCCTCAAGGAAGGTGAGAGCGAAGCAGCGCTGCTGGAGATGTTTTCGCGGTTTTGCAAGGCGACGCCCGCCTTTGAGATCCCGAAGGTCGTGGTCAATCAGCTTGGGCCGTTCTTTGCCGTGGTTCCTGAAGATATCCATCAACCCTTGCAGGATTTTGCCGCTTCGGTTGTCGAAGTTTTCGAGCCGTTTCGCGCGCCCTTGAGCGAGGCCGATCTTATCAGGCGCAAGCCGGAAAAACTCTCCGAGCGCAAGCGTGCGCTGCTGGACACCTGGGGCTATCCCTATGTCATGGAGGAATTCCGGTTTCACATGACCCTGACCGGACCTGTTGATGCCGAGCGCAGCGATGCGATGCGCGCTGTGCTGGAGAACCGGTTCGCTGATTTTACCAACCGGGCGCTGCCGATTGGCGGGCTTGGCCTGTTTGTCGAGCCGAGCCGCAATGCGCCCTTTACCGTTCACCGCTGGTTGCCCCTTGCCGGGTCTGAAGGAAGTCTGTGATGTCGAATGAAACCGTGCTGTCCAATGCAACTGTGGTGCTGGAAAGTGGGCTGCTTCTGAAGGGCGCCGTGGTCATTCGCGATGGCCTGATTGCTGAAATCTCAGAAGGCACTAGCCGCATCGGCGAGGATTTCGGCGGCGATTATCTGATCCCCGGCCTGGTCGAGCTGCATACCGATCATCTGGAATCGCATTATTCGCCGCGTCCCGGCGTGCGCTGGAACAAGACGGCGGCCATTCAGGCCCATGATGCACAGATCGTCACCTCAGGCATTACCACCGTATTCGATTGTCTGCGGATGGGATCGGACGAGGATGGCGGGTTTGAGAAAGGCGAAATGCGCGACATGGCCGATGCCATCCAGGCCGCCGAGAAGGATGACCGGCTGCGCGCCGAGCATCTGCTGCATCTGCGCTGCGAAGTGGCGTCGGATAATGTCCTCGACCATTTCGCCGATTTCGCGCAGGACCCGCATGTGCGGCTGGTGTCGCTGATGGACCATTCCCCAGGCCAGCGGCAGTTCCAGACCATGGACCAATATACACTCTATTATAAGACCAAGAAGGGCTTGAGCGAGGAGGCTTTCGCCCGCTTCGTCGAAAAGCGGTTAGAGGCATCGGCAGCCTATTCTTCCCAGCACCGTGATACGCTGGCCCGCATCTGCGCTGAGCGTGGCATTACTGTTGCCAGCCATGACGATGCGACGCTTGCCCATGTGGAAGAGGCCAAGGGCCACGGTGTGCGTCTGGCCGAGTTTCCGACCAGTCTTGAAGCCGCCGATGCCTCGCACCAGGCGGGGATGAGCGTGCTGATGGGCGCGCCGAACGTGGTGCGTGGTGGCTCCCATTCCGGCAATATTGCCGCTACGGATCTGGCCGAGCGCGGCGTGCTCGACGTGCTGTCTTCCGATTATATCCCGCTCAGCCTGCTGCACGCGCCTTTCGTGCTTGCCCATCGCTATGAGGCGATCAGCCTGCCGCAGGCGCTCGCCATGGTGACCTCGACACCGGCCCGCACCGTCGGGCTGGAAGACCGGGGCCGGATTGCCCCTGGCCTGCGCGCCGATCTGGTGCGGGTGCGCTACAGCGAAAATCACGGTGGCGTGCCGGTGGTACGCTCCGTCTGGCGCCAGGGCAGAAGGGTTGCGTGATGGCGCCGCATTCCGCCATGCCTGATAACAGGCCTGATCATCCGGGCGACAAGGCTGAAGATAAAGGCCGGATGATTGTCGTGGTCGGCCCAAGCGGAGCGGGCAAGGATAGTCTGATTGCCTATGCCAAGCGGTATTTTACCGAACAGACTGACGCTGAGCGCTGCCCTGTGCATTTCGTCCAGCGGGTCATCACAAGGGCCGCCAATGCGGGCGGGGAGGATCATCGCCCCGTCAGTCCCTCCGAGTTCGACGATCTGAAGGCCGCCGGCGGTTTTGCGGTCGATTGGGATGCGCATGGTCTAAGCTATGGCATTCCTGACGATGTGCATCGCTGGCTATCGAATGGCAGCGTGGTGATCGCCAACGGCTCACGTTCGGTACTTCCCCGGTTTGCACAGGTTTTTCCGCGAATGCTGGTGGTGAATGTCACGGCCCGCCCCGAGGTTCTGGCCGATCGGCTGGAAGCGAGGGGCCGGGAAAGCCGCGAGGACATTCTGCAACGGCTTCAACGCAGCCCGCCTGACATTCGCGGTGATTATCCTGTCGTAACCATCGACAATTCCGGCACGCTGGAAGAGGCGGGCAGGCGTTTCATCGAGACGATTGAAACAGCGCTATAAAATGTGATAGGCAATTTAACCGCGTTACTGGCGATAAAAGCGTAGTCGGCAGGATGCTAATGCAAAGGATTGCGGCAGCTTTCTTGCTCGCTTGAAGATGGACTACCATCGGGAAGCGTGGCGCTCGTCTTTCTGGAGATGAGCGATTAGCGGATCATCCGCGCCGCGCGCCTGGGCAATTTCCTTTTATTATGGAGATGCCGCATGACGATGTTTGCCACTTTATTTGCCATAGCATTCGCCTTGCTGATTGGTGCAGCCAGTCCCGGTCCAAGTTTTCTTTTGGTCAGCCACACATCCATGACCCACTCCAGAGCAGCTGGCTTGGTAACAGCGCTCGGCATGGGGACCGGCGGGTTGATCTTCGCCGTTCTGGCGCTTGCGGGATTGGCAGCCCTGATAACCCAGCTTGCGTGGCTTCATAAGGTTTTGCAGGTCGCGGGGGGCCTCTACCTCGCCTACATGGCATGGAAACTCTGGCGCGGTGCGGCCCAACCGGTCAATCTGGAGCAGGCCGCCGCTGCGCCCAGGTCTTTCAGCAGGATTTATCTCAGCGCCTTTTTGACGCAGATCAGCAATCCGAAAACCGCGATTGTCTATGCCAGTATTTTCGCGGCTCTGCTGCCGTCTCGGCCCGATAGCCTGCTCTTCATCATGCTGCCAGGCGTGGTCTTTCTGGTGGAGGCGGGCTGGTATGCGCTGGTGGCGCTGGTCTTTTCCGCGCCGATACCCCGGCGGGCTTATATTGCAGCCAAGAAGCCGCTGGATCGCCTAGCGGCTTTGGTTCTGGGTGGACTTGGACTTCGCCTTGTGTTCGAGGGCGCGCGGCCCTGACGCCTTTTACCGAAGAGGGGTTGCCGCCAGGCTCGTATCCTTGACGGGGGGCTGATCCCTAGCGGGGGACTGGGCAGGTTTCCTGACGGGGTTCTGGGCTGTGTCCTTAGACGCCAATTGTTTCCAGGTATTCTGCTGGTTTAGCATGGTGCGCAGATAGGCCACATTGGCCTCTGCCTGGTCGGGTGAAAGTTCGGCTCTTGCAATCCGGTCGGCCTCGTCGAAACGGCCTTGAAGGCCGACGACAAGGGCAAGATTCTGGCGGACCCGGCTGTCGGCGCCGGGTTGCTGGGATGCGCTGCGCAGATAGGTTTCAGCCGTTTTCAGGTCGCCTCCGAGCAGATAGGACATGCCCATATTGGACAGCACCGATGGCTCGTTGGGCTGGATCTGCAAGGCCTGCTGATAGGCGGCACGCGCTTCCTGGGTGCGGCCGAGCTGGTCGAGAACCGCGCCCTGGGCCGAATACAGCCGCCAATCTGGCCGGTCGGGGGTCTGGGCACGGCCAATCGTCGTCAAGGCCTGTTCCAGCTGGCCGGCTGCAGCCTGTGCCTTGCCATAGGCAGCAAGCACTTGGCGGTCATTTGGATTGGCGATCACCACTTGCTGCATGACAGACAAAGCCTGCGGCGCGCGGCCGCCCATCTGCAACAGATTGGCATAGGCCACGCCGACCTGTGCGTTTTTGCGATTTTTCTCATAGGCCCGGCCCATGCTGTCCGTGGCCATGGCGATTTCGCCCGGCGTCATCTGATCAACGGGCTTGGTCATGCTCGGGATCGAGCCGGTCGGCATTTTATCGGTGTTGGAGGTGGTGGCGCAGCCCGTCAGCGCCAGCGCCAGAGCAAACACCGAAAGAGCCGGCAGTGCCCCACAAATCTGAATGGATGAACGCCAAACAGCCATCACTCTATCCCCATACCCCTGAATTCACAGGCGGACGAATCACCGTCATCGACCCTGCAACCATAGAAAAGCAATAATCTGTTAACCCTAATGGAGTGTTAAAATGCCTCTGGTCTACGAGACCATCCGGCGTTTGACATTTTAGTCAGCCGTATATCTGCGGGAAAAATCGGACCCGGCCTTCTCACCAGAGAAAACCTCCGCGAAGGAACCGATTCTAAGGAATTTTGCGGTAAAGCTGACTGTGAAGTGATGGAACAGCAAAAGGGCAATCATGGCACCCTATCAATATATTGAAAGACCCACCCCGTTTCTGACCAAGGGCGGTAAGTCCCTGCCGATTTTCGCGGTGACGCCGGCCCATATCGAAACCGGGGCGATTGACCCTGTTGCGCTCGATTGGGCGAAGAAGGCAGGTTACAAGGCGGATGTGGGTTCGCTGCTGCTGATCCCCACCAGCGATGGACAATTGGGCGGAGCGCTCCTTGGCCTCGGCGGCGCGCCAGGAGAAAATCCGTTTCTGGCGGGCAAGCTGGCGCGGGCATTACCGGCTGGCGACTGGCATATCGAGACCGCGCCATTGACGGCCAACCGGTTGGTTCTGGGCTATGGCCTGGGCAGCTATCGTTTCGAGCGCTATAAGGCCGAGCGTTCGGATCATCCCAAACTGCTGATGCCTCAGGATGCGGATGCCAGCGACATTGCCCGCCAGCTGGCAGGCGTTTTCCTGGCCCGCGACCTGATCAATACGCCCACCAATGACATGGGGCCGGTAGATCTGGAAAAAGCCTTCCGGGCGCTGGGCGATCATTATAAGGCAGAGGTCAGCGTGGTGATTGGCGATGAGCTGCTGCACCGGAATTTCCCGCTGGTTCACACCGTGGGCCGGGCCAGCGCCCAAGCGCCGCGGCTTCTCGAAATGCGTTGGGGCAAGAAGGGCCACAAGAAGATCACCCTGGTCGGCAAGGGCGTTTGTTTCGACACCGGCGGGCTGGATATCAAGCCGTCTTCATCCATGTTGCTGATGAAGAAGGACATGGGCGGCGCGGCCAATGTGCTGGGCCTTGCCCTTATGATCATGGATGCCAAGCTTAAGGTGGATCTGCGCGTCATCGTGCCTGCCGTGGAAAATTCCATAGCCGGCAATGCGTTCCGGCCCGGTGACATCTATACAAGCCGTCAGGGCCTGACGGTTCAGATCGACAATACGGATGCCGAGGGACGGTTGATCCTGGCCGATGCCCTGACCTATGCCGATGAAGAGGAACCGGACCTGCTGATTGACATGGCGACACTGACGGGGGCTGCCCGTGTGGCGCTCGGGCCGGATGTGCCGGCCTTCTTCTCCAATGACGATGCGCTTGCCTATGAGCTGGCAGATGCAAGCCTTGAAACGGACGACCCGATGTGGCGCCTGCCGCTTTTCCCTGGTTACGAGAAAATGGTCCGCTCGCAGATTGCCGACCTCACTAATGCACCTGCGGGCGGCATGGCAGGGGCAATCACCGCTGCGCTGTTCCTGAAGCGCTTTGTCACCCGAACGGCAAGCTGGGCGCATTTCGACATTTTCGGCTGGGCGCCGCAAGAGCGGCCTCATAGCCCGGTTGGTGGCGAGGCACAGGCGATTCGCGCGCTTTATCGCTATATCGCTGCGCTCAAATAAGCGAAAGCGTTGATGATGCTGTCTTCACCCTCGAGAGGTTTGAAAATCTCTCGAGGGTGAAGGTGCGCCGAAATCTGAAATCCGGCAATCTATCTTCAGTGACCATTCCTTAAGGCCGCTGCACTCATCATTTCTCAGTTGAAGAACCTGACGCCAGTTTGGGGTTATCAGGGCCTCAGTATTGTTGTGCCGTTTGACAGACTGTTCATCATCTGTTGACGACAAAGAGGCTATCGTTCATTTTTTATTTTGACTATGATTATCGTGTTTTGAGCGTCAGGAGCCGACTATTCCCAATGCCAGGTGTAAGACCTCTCCTTGATGGGTCCAGAGCAGTTATTCACCTAAACATCGTCAGCTGATCTCGAAAGCCTTTATTTTCAAAGCATTACAGGCCTGTTTGAAAAGCCTGATATCGCGCTAAAGCGCAAAAAGAACCGGTTTGGAGGGATTTTTATTTGAATTAAAATAATTATTCGGCATTTCAATTTTTACATGTTAAATTTCAAGACTTAGAAAATTCAAATTTTTTTTATTTTACATTGGCATCTCCGCTCCACACGTTTTCGGCGCATGGAACGGAAAAAGGAGATTGATTTAATGAATTTCAATATGAGAAAAATCGTTATAAATTCAGTATTTATTGGAATGGCAACAGGTTTTGGTGGCCTGACCATTGGCGGCGTGGCAACAGCTTCGGCGCAGGATGCCCAGGGTGCGCCGCCCGCTGGTGTTTATAAGCTAGACCCGACCCATGCCGACCTGACATGGTCGGTCAAGCACAATACGATTTCCAACTACACGGCCCGGTTTGGAAAGCTGGAAGCGACGCTTTCTCTCGATCCGGCAAAAATCGAAGCCTCCAAGATCGAGGTAACGATTGATCCGACATCGGTGGATGTACCCTATCCAGCGGATTATAAAGCCACCCACGCCAAATCGCCTTATGCGACCTGGACTGAGGAGATCAGCAAGGATCCGAAAAAGCTCAACAGTGACGCCTTCCCGAAGATCACTTTCGCATCGACCAGCGTGAAGAAGACCGGTGACAAGACAGCGGAAATCGTCGGCAATTTGACATTCCTGGGTGTCACCAAGCCGGTGACACTGAATGCAACGCTGAACGGGGCGATTGACAGCCATCCATTTGCAGGCGTTCCCGCCATTGGATTTGCCGCGGAAGGTACGTTTGACAGAACGGCGTTTGGCCAACCTGTCGGTTACGTCGGCAAGGATGTGACGATCCGCTTTGACGGTGAGTTCATCCAGGACCCGGCAGCATCTCCATCCAAGTGATGGTTGACCTGAAGTAATGGTGAAAGCAGCACGTGAGGCACAGGCCTCTGCGTAAATGCCTTTGGGCCGATGGGGTTGGTGGCGCAATCAGCATCCTCAATCGGCCCAGAGCCTGCGTCGCAGCGGGCATCCGGCTCGCAGAATTTTCCGAATTTTATCATTGATAAATATAGGTTTTAAGAGCCATGAACACGGCGTTTCAGCACCAGACAGTACCGCGGGCTGCGGTACGCTATACCGGCGTTGCCATCGCGTTGCATTGGGCGATCGCGCTGATGATCCTGTCGATGATCCCGATGGGATGGTGGATGGTGCGGGCCTTGAAAAGGCCTGAGACCCAGCAATTGGCCTATCAGCTGTTTCAGATCCACAAATCCATCGGATTTGCCATTCTGGCTTTGACCGTGCTGCGCATCGTCTGGCGGGCAACCCATAAGCCGCCAGCCCTGCCATCCGGCATGAAGCTCTGGGAACGGTTTCTCGCCAATGCCACGCATATCGCTTTCTACGGCCTGATGTTGGTCCTGCCCTTGACCGGCTGGATCTACGTGTCTTCCGGCTGGGCGATTGCAACGGACCGCCCGCTCGATGTGGCTACCTCCTGGTTTGGCCTGTTTCCAATCCCGCATCTTCCGGGCCTTGAGGGACATCGCAACCTCGCCTTCGGCGCGATGGGTGCCCATAGCTATATGGCTTACGGCGGTGCAGTGCTGATCGTTCTGCATGTCGCAGCGGCCTTGAAGCATCATTTTATCGAGCGGGATGGTGTTTTGGCGCAGATGGTGCCTTTTCTGCGGGCCGGTAAGGCTGCTCACAGCACGTCTGGCAAAGGGAAGACGAGTGGCTTGTCGCATGGCTTCGGCTTGGCGCTTGTCGTTATGGCGGCGGCCATTGGTTGGGTCATGCATTTGCCGCCGCCGCTTGCCGAGCAGCCATCGGCGGTGGAGGCACAAGCTGAACCGCCCGCCACAGCGCCGCAGCCATCCGCAAATGCCAGCCAGGCCAACCCTGCGCAAACCGATGTCCAAACCGCGCCGGTCCAGGCGGCAACCGCCCCCGTATGGACCATCGATATGGCATCGTCCAGCATCGGCTTTGGTGGCACCCATGCAGGCAATGCCTTCAATGGCCGGTTTGAAGAGTGGAGTGGTGATATTCGCTTCGATCCTGCCAATCTTGCTGGTTCGAAAGCGGTGATCTTGGTGAAAACCGCCTCTGCCAAAACCGGCGATGCGACCCAGGAAGGTTCGTTGAAGAATGGTGAATGGCTCAATTCCACCCGGTTTCCAGAGGCCAAATTCGAAACCACGGAATTTCGCGCCCTGGGAGGCGATCGCTATGAGGCGAAAGGCACTCTCAGCATCAAGAACAAACCTCTGCCGGTTGTTCTGCCCTTCAGCTTGAAAATGGAAGGCAACAAGGCGCAGGTGGAGGGCGCCTTGGAACTGGATCGCGCAGCCCTTAATCTCGGGATGTTTTCCGATCCATCGGCGGAATGGGTGTCGAAATCCATCTCTGTCAAGATTGCGGTGACAGCAACAAAATCGGGCTCTTGATCGCATCCATCCATGACAGGCCCGGCCTCTTGCAGTGCCGGGCTTTGTCGTGTGATATATAACGGGTACGAAACGAGAGCGGAGCCGAGGATGAGCCTGGAACTGACCGCAACGGCGGCGCTGGGGCTTTGGCATCACGTAACCTTGCGCCAGGTGCAGGAGGATGGCCGCGACCTGACGCTGCGCCAGCTGTCAATCCTGCTGCATATCTATCTGGTTCCGCCGCCGCATACCGTTCGGGGGCTTGCCGCCACCCTCAAGGTCACCAAGCCGGTCATTACCCGTGCGCTCGATACCATGGGCGGCATGGGGTTTGTCGACCGGGTGCGCGATGATATGGACAAGCGCAATGTCATCATCAAGCGCACGGTGGCAGGGGCGCTTTATCTGGAAAAATTCGGCGACCTGATCATTGAGCAGGCGCGTGGCATGAGGACGTGAACATGCAACTGGACCGTCGGCTGAATGCCTATCGACCTGATCTCGCCGATGCGGCCCTGCGCGACCGGGTGGAGGCCGAGCGCTATGTCAGCGGCACCCCGGCGCGTATTGTCGTGCCGGTTATCGCATTGCGCCCGCGCCCGGATTTTGCCTGTGGAATCGATACGGAGATGCTGCTGGGCGAAGAGGTTACAGTGTTTGACCGCGCCGATGGCTGGGCCTGGGTGAAAGCCGGTCTGGATGGCTATGTCGGCTATCTGCCGGAAACGGCAATAGCCGCCATCGAAGCGCCACCCACGCATTGGATAACAGTGCCACGCAGTTTTCTCTACACCGGCCCGGACCTGCGCTATCCCAATGCGCGGACCATCTCGATGGGGAGCCGGATAACGGTCACCGGCGAGACTGAGACCCGTGGCACTCGCTACTTTCTGCTAAGTGACGGTCATGCGGTGATTGCCGATCATTGCCGCGCTCTGGGTACACCGGCAGGCGAGGATTATGTGGCCATCGCCGCCCGTTTTCTGGAAACGCCCTATCTCTGGGGCGGACGCAGCGGACTTGGCATCGATTGCTCCGGCCTCGTCCAGCTCTCCATGCAGATGTGCGGGCTGAGCGCCCCGCGCGACAGCGACATGCAGGCGGCGGGCCTCGGCAACCCGATTGACCGGAGCGATCTGCGCCGGGGCGACCTGATCTTCTGGAAAGGCCATGCCGGTATCATGGAAGACGAGCGCACCCTGCTGCATGCCAATGGTCACACGATGAGCGTCGCCCGCGAAGACGTGGACGCCGCCATCGCCCGGATCGGCTGGCTCTACCAGCAGCCGACCGGTTATCGCAGACCGGAACGGATCGCTTAGAGACCCACGCTTCGACCGGTCAACCCAATCAGGTGAAGCCTGTCAATGTGCCTCGTCCCAGTTATCGGCGGCGCGGGCATCCACCTTCAGTGGGACGCGCATGGCGATGGCGGGCATGGCGGCATTTTCCATGGTGGAGACGATCACCGGCAAGGCAGCCTCGATGGCCTCATCCTCGACCTCGAAGATCAGTTCGTCATGCACCTGGAGAAGCATCCGGGTTTTGTCACCGAGACCGGCCTTGGCCAGCGCCGGTTCCACCTGCACCATGGCGCGGCGGATGACATCGGCGGCGGAGCCCTGGATGGGCGCGTTGATTGCTGCCCGCTCGTTGAAGGCCCGCATCGATGGGTTTGAGGATTTGATCTCCGGGTAATGGGCGCGCCGTCCAAAGATGGTTTCGACATAACCATGCTCGCGCACGAAGGCCTTGGTGCTTTCCATATAGTCCTTGATGCCGGGGAAGCGCTCGAAATATTTCTTGATATACTCGCCCGCTTCCGACCGCTCGATGCTGAGCTGGTTGGCAAGACCGAAGGCGGAAATGCCGTAAATGATGCCGAAATTGATCGCCTTGGCGCGGCGGCGCACTTCAGACGGCATGCCGTCCACCGGCACGCCGAACATTTCAGAGGCGGTCATCGCATGAATATCGACCCCATCGGCAAAGGCCTGGCGCAATTGCGGAATATCCGCCACATGGGCCAGCACCCGCAGCTCGATCTGGCTATAATCGGCAGACAAGAGCTTATGGCCTGGGGTGGAAATGAAGGCGGTGCGGATCTTGCGGCCTTCGGCAGTGCGCACCGGGATATTTTGCAGATTCGGCTCGGATGACGACAGGCGACCTGTCGT
Organism: Allorhizobium sp. Av2; assembly: GCF_021462805.2. Lineage (NCBI taxonomy): Bacteria > Pseudomonadati > Pseudomonadota > Alphaproteobacteria > Hyphomicrobiales > Rhizobiaceae > Allorhizobium > Allorhizobium sp. Av2. The sequence continues at coordinate 3,692,732 of NZ_CP192696.1, forward strand.
CGTGGCCGCCATGGAATAGGATGTGTGGACCCGCTTGGTCTGCGGGTGAACATAGCCGGGCAGGGCGTCGGTATAGGTGGATTTCAGCTTGGTCAACTGGCGCCAATCGACGATCTTGCGGGGCAGGGGCTCGCCCTGGGCGGCCAGATCTTCCAGCACCTGCGCGGAGGTTGACCATTGGCCGGTCTTGGTTTTCGAGCCGCCGGGAAGGTTCATTCTGCCAAACAGGATATCGCCAAGCTGTTTGGGCGAACCGACATTGAAACGCTCGCCAGCCAGTTCGTAAATTTCATCCTCAAAGGCGGCGGCCTTCTGCGCCAACTCGCCTGACAGCCGCGAGAGGATCTGCCGATCAATGGTAATGCCGCGCTCTTCCATCTCGGCCAGAACCGGCACCAGGGGCCGTTCCAGCCGCTCGTAGACGCGGGCCAAGCCTACAGCTGCAAGCCGTGGCTTCAGCACCAGCCAGAGACGCAGCGTGACGTCCGCATCCTCTGCGGCGTAGGCGGTCGCCTTGTCGATATCGACGAAATCGAAGGTGACAAGCGATTTGCCGGAGCCTGCCACCTCCTTATAGGGAATGGGCGTATGTCCGAGCCAACGTTCCGACAGGCTGTCCATGCCATGCGCGCCGACGCCAGCTTCCAGCACATAGGACAGCAGCATCGTGTCGTCGAAACCCCTGATAACAATGCCGTGCCGCTTCATGACCAGGTAATCGTATTTCAGGTTCTGCGCCACTTTCAGAACCGATGGATCTTCCAGCAGGCCCTTCAAGGCGGCGAGTGCCTCGCTCATCGGGATCTGGTTGTCTGCCAGTTTCAGGCCGTCGCTGAACAGGTCGTCACGCCCGGTCTTGTGGCCAAGCGGCACATAGGCGGCGCGAATGGTTGCTGCGCCCGGCGACGCCGCATTGTCCTGAAGGGCGAGTGATACACCGACCAGATCGGCCTGCATCGGGTCAAGCGAGGTGGTTTCGGTATCGAAGGCGACAACACCGGCCTCCCGCGCTGAGGCGATCCAGCCTTCCAGGGTGGAAAGATCGCGAATGGTCACATAAGTGGACCGGTCGATGGGCTGGCCACCAAAGGCTGATTGCCGGGCAGCGGCAAGATCGGCAGGCGTCGCGCCCTCGGCCTTGGCGGATTGTGCTGAGGGTCCGGCTTCTTGGCTGGAGGCTGGCCGCTGTGCAGCCTCACCGGCGTCGAGATCCGGGCCACGGGCTGCCGAACCCCATTCCACCGAGATCGTGGCGGGTTCGATGGCGCCCGCATCACACTCGCAATTGTCGGCGACGCGCCGTGTCAGCGAGGTGAATTCCATGGTTTTCAGGAAGGCGACCAGCTTTGGTCCATCCTGCTTTTCCAGCATCAGCGCGTCGAGCGGCATGTCCAGCGGCACATCGGTGCGCAGCGTCACCAATTGCCGCGACAGCTTGACCAGTTCGGCACCGGCCAGAATGTTTTCGCGCCGCTTGTTCTGCTTGATTTCGGAGGCCCGCGCCATCAGCGTGTCCAGATCGCCATATTCCTCCAGCAATTGCGCCGCCGTCTTCGGGCCGATGCCGGGAATGCCGGGAATGTTATCGGTGCTGTCGCCGGTCAGCGATTGCAGGTCGATCATCTTTTCCGGTGGCACGCCCCATTTCTCGATGACCTCGGGAATGCCGATCTGCTTGTCCTTCATGCTGTCATACATATGGACATTGGCAGTCACCAACTGCATCAGGTCCTTGTCGGAGGAGACGATGGTGACATCCGCGCCGATGGCTTCGGCAGCCCGGGCATAGGTGGCGATAATGTCATCGGCCTCGAAACCCTCGGTCTCGATGCACGGCAGGTTGAAGGCCCGCGTCGCCTGGCGGATCAGCCCGAATTGCGGCACCAGATCTTCCGGCGGGGCGGAGCGATTGGCCTTGTATTCTGGATAGAGATCCTTGCGGAAGGTTTTCGACGAATAGTCGAAAATCACCGCCAGATGGGTGGGCGTGACACCGACTGACGTGTCGCGTGCTTCGGTCAGCAGCTTCCACATCATATTGCAGAAGCCCGAGACCGCGCCAACCGGCAGCCCGTCCGATTTGCGGGTCAGTGCCGGAAGCGCATGGAAGGCCCGGAAGATGAAGCCGGAGCCGTCGACAAGAAAGAGATGATCGCCTTTTTTCATGCGCCAAGGGATAGCGCGGCGGCTCAAAAAGGTCCATGCCACATCACGCCAAAACCGTTTACAGAGTGAAGTGACGATTTTTCTGTGTCATCACGAAAAGCTTACCGCTTTGTAATCATTCCTTCCCTTGAAAAAACACATTTGGCCGCGCATTTACTAGTCAGCGGCGCACAATGAGCGCCGCAGTCTGAAAGTTGGCTCGTCCCCCGCCGCTTCAGACTTCAGGACAAAGGCCTTATCCCCCCTCTCCGGGCCTTTGTCCCCTGTTACGAAAAGTCGTCACGGCGCCGCCTCCAGCCGTGACGACTTTTTTGTTTGTGCCTGGTATTTCTGCTATAAAGGTGGCCACATTGCCTCGGCTTTGAAACCGGCCTATCATCGACACCATGCTGTTTGATCGTCGGCAATCGCCAACCTATCTCGTGAGCCAGCTCGCCAAGGAATTTGCCCGTGCCTTGCAGGTTCGGGCCGAGGGGCTCGGCTTTTCCGCCGGTCAGTTTCCAATCCTGCTGGAGCTTTGGGAAGAGCAAGGCCTGACCCAGAAGCAATTGCTGGAGCGGGTGGCCGTGGAACAGGCGACCATGGCCAATACCCTGTCTCGCATGGAGCGCGACGGATTGATCGAACGAAAGCCGCATCCGACAGATAGACGCGCCCAGCTGGTTTTCCTGACCGCCAAGGGGGATGGGCTGCGAGATCAGGCAATTTCCGCCGCCTGCGAAGCCGATGAGGCGCTTTTTCAAGGATTTCGACGGTTCGAGAAGGAATTGATGCTGGAATTCATCCGCCAGGCACTGGAAAATGCCCGCAGTCGCGAAAATGGCCCAAATATTTGAGGCTGCTTGTCTCGAAACTGTCGGGCTCATGGTCTATCGTCCCCGCTGATTTGAACAGTCCAGGACATGCCCATGACCGATCTAGCCCCCATTCTCGCCGAGGCCGACAAGGCGCTGCCACAAAGCCTTGATCGGCTTTTCGACCTTGTGCGTATTGCCTCGATTTCCACCGACCCGGCCTATAAGGCCGATTGTCGCAAGGCGGCGGAATGGTTGGCGCAGGAGCTGAAGGGCCTCGGGTTCAATGCCTCTGTGCGCGACACGCCCGGCCATCCGATGGTCGTTGGTCATCATGATGCTGACCGCCCGGATGCGCCACATGTGCTGTTTTACGGCCATTACGATGTGCAGCCGGTCGATCCGCTCGATCTTTGGGAAAACGATCCGTTCGAGCCTGCCATCAAGGAGATCGAGCCGGGCCGCAAGGTGATCACCGGACGCGGCACCTCTGATGACAAGGGCCAATTGATGACCTTTGTCGAGGCCTGCCGGGCCTATAAGGCCGTGCATGGCGGCCTGCCCGTCAAGATCACCATCCTGTTCGAGGGCGAAGAGGAATCCGGTTCGCCTTCGCTGAAGCCATTTCTTGCGGCCAATGAAGACGAGCTGAAATGCGATTTCGCCCTGGTCTGCGATACCGGCATGTGGGACCGCGAAACCCCGGCGATTGCGGCGGCCCTGCGCGGCCTGGTTGGCGAGGAAGTGACCGTGACGGCTGCGGACCGCGATCTGCATTCCGGCCTGTTCGGCGGGGCTGCGGCCAATCCGATCCATATTCTTGCCAAGGTGCTGGCCGACCTGCATGACGAGACGGGCCGGGTCACCATTGACGGTTTTTACGAGGGTGTTGAGGAGACGCCTGCCAATATCAAGGCCTCCTGGGAAAAGTTGGGCCGCACCGCCGACACGTTTCTCAATGATGTCGGCCTGTCGATCCCATCAGGCGAAAAGGGGCGTAGCGTCCTGGAATTGACCTGGGCGCGTCCGACCGCCGAAGTCAACGGCATTACCGGTGGCTATACCGGCGAAGGCTTCAAGACGGTGATCGCCTCAAAAGCCTCGGCGAAGGTGTCTTTCCGTCTGGTCGGTGAGCAGGACCCGGCGAAAATCCGCGAAAACTTCCGGGCTTTCGTCAAGGCGCGCATTCCCGGCGACTGCTCGGTTGAATTTCATGAGCATGGGGCATCGCCAGCCATCCAGCTTCCCTATGATTCGCCCTTCCTGACCAAGGCTAAATCCGCTCTGTCGGATGAATGGCCAAAGCCCGCTGAAGTGATCGGCATGGGCGGCTCTATCCCGATTGTCGGGGATTTCCAGACCATGCTGGGCATGGATTCGCTGCTGGTCGGCTTTGGCCTGGTGGATGACCGCATCCACTCGCCCAATGAGAAATACGAGCTGGAATCCTTCCACAAGGGTATCAGGTCTTGGATCCGTATTCTGGACGCGCTGGCGCATTGATACCAAACACGCGATTGCGACGACGCCCGGACGAACTCCGGGCGTTTTCATTTGGATCGCGTATCGTAGCGCGGGAAGGATAAGGGGCCTAAAAAGCAAAAAGGCCGGGGAGTAAACCCGACCTTTCCAAAACTCACTCTTATCGTTGCCAGTACATCCGTGGTCAACGAAGCGCGAGGCTTCAACCTGAAGGAGGACCGGGTTCTCACCCTGTTTGCCGCCTTTGAATGAGTATCGCGCCAAATGCCTAAACTTGTATTAAGCATCGTCAGCGACCTCGGCAGCAATGCCCCGTCCTTCACGTCTTCATCATAAATGGCATCTCATTGCGGCTTTTCAAGGGCTCTGCTGCATAATTCTTAAATCGGCATCGATTGAGGAATTATGCAGCAGTGGGCGGACAGCACTGGGGGTAATTTTCTTGATCCTCCCGATCTGCAAACCCTTGCAGGTCGGCGCTCGCCCTTTTATGAAAAGACTATGAGCCTTATATCCGTCCAAGATTTCTTTTCCGCCCATGCGCCGGATATTACCGTGATTGAAACCGAGCAAAGCTCGGCCACCGTGCCTTTGGCTGCCTTGGCGCATGGCGTTGAGCCGGATCAGATCGCCAAGACCCTTTGTTTGCGGGTTGGTGACATCACCATGCTGGTGGTTGCCGCAGGAGAACGGCGGCTGGACAACAAGAAATTCAAGGAGCGGTTCGGGGGCAAGCCCCGCATGCTGGGAGCGGAAGAGGTTGTGGCCCTGACCGGCCATCCAGTGGGCGGTGTTTGTCCTTTCGGGCTGGCGACGCCGATTCCGGTATTTTGCGATGTGTCGTTGCAGCGTTTCGACATTGTTGTCCCGGCCGCCGGAGCCACCAATTCCGCCGTCAAAATCGCGCCGCAACGAATAGTCGATCTGACGGGTGCGGAGTGGGTCGATGTCTGCCAGTAAGATGAAGAATCAGTTGTAATAGTGATCGAATACAAAAAAGGCGGCGCACCCTGCGCCGCCTTTCCTCCTCGCCATAAAACGACGAATGCCTATCCTGCGAAACTGCATGGCAGTTTCGAATCAGTGCTTTAGTACCAGCGACGGCGGGGTTCTGGCGTAGATTGGCTTGCCACCAGATAACCAATGAACGCACCCACCAGGGCAATGCCAAGCAAAGCAGTGGATGTTGCGGTCGGATGCTCGCGCACGATACCGGCAACCGATGTTGCCTCATCCTTGGCGTAGCGTGCCACGTCCTGCGCACTGCGGGCAGCGTTGCTCAGCGCGTGGGATGTGGTGCCACGAACCTGATCGGCCACAGAATGACCCTGTTCAGCCAACTTGTCCTTCAATTGCGCGATCTGAGCCTGAAGCTCACGCATTTCAGCTTGCATACGCGTCGTATCAGCCATGGGTAACTCCCTGTTGTGTTTTCAGGAAAATAACGGTTCCATGCCGCTTTGGTTCCATTCGGTTCTCGAAAAGAACGCAATGGGATGGAATCAACGGACATGCATTGCTCGTCCCATCAGTCTTCCATCCATGCCCAAGACATTATAAGCAGGGGATTGAAGCAGCCCCTATGATTACCTTTCTGGCACCCTTCTGGAGAACGGCCCTCGAGCCATGGCAGGCATGAAAAAGTCACGAAACCGCATTGAGCCCAGGCTTGGCGACGCCGAGAATGAGGATGGTGACGAGATCAGGCTCGACAGCAATGATCGCGTGCTCGGTGGGCGCTCGGCTTCGGGTGGGAAAAAAACGCCGGGCGCCAATTCCAAACGGTCGAGAGAGGTTGCCGATCCGCGCCCGAAGCGAGAGAAAGTCCGGTCCGGCGGCCTCTTGGGTGGTATCCGCAGGCTGTTCTACTGGTGCGTGGTGCTGGGCATATGGGGTACGATCGGCGTTGTCGGCCTGGTCATCTATTTTGCCGCCCAGATGCCGAGCGCCAGTTCCTGGACCGTGCCGGCCCGCGCGCCGAATATCAAGATTGTCTCTGTCGATGGCGCATTGATCGCCAATCGCGGTGTCACCGGTGGCGAAGCCTTGTCCATCGATGAAATGTCGCCCTATCTGCCGGAAGCCATCGTGGCGATTGAAGACAAACGGTTTTACCACCATTTCGGTGTTGACTTCATCGGGGTTGGCCGCGCTTTCGTCACCAATATTCTGCTGGGCCATAAGGCTCAGGGCGGCTCGACCATCACGCAGCAATTGGCCCGAAACCTGTTTCTGTCGCCCAAGAAGACCTTTGAGCGCAAAGTGCAGGAAGTGCTGCTGTCACTGTGGCTGGAGCAGAAATATACCAAGGATCAGATCCTGGCCATGTATCTGAACCGGGTCTATTTTGGCGACAATGCCTATGGCGTCGAAGCGGCATCGCGACGCTATTTCAATACCTCTGCGCGCGACGTCAATCTGGGCGAAGCGGCGCTTTTGGCCGGCCTGGTCCAGGCGCCGTCGCGGCTGTCGCCGGTCAACGATCCAAAGCCGGCCCAGGATCGGGCCAAGATCGTGCTGGGCGCCATGCGCGAACAGGGCTACATCACGGACAGCGACTTCGACCGCGCCATGAAACAGTCCCCTGACCATGCCAAGCGGCAGGCGGATGGTGCAGGCCAATATGTGGCCGATATGGTGGCGGGCCAGTTGAAAGGGCTGATCGGCGAGGTCAAGCAGGACATTGTCGTCACCACGACCATCGATCCGACGCTGGAGGATGCGGCGCAGGCAGCAATTGCCGCCACGCTGGACAAGGACGGTAAGAAATCAAACGCCTCGCAAGCGGCTCTTGTCGCCATTGATGGCAATGGCGCGGTGCGCGCTTTGGTCGGCGGTCGTGATTATGCGACCAGTCAGTTCAATCGGGCCGTAACCGCCAAACGGCAGCCGGGTTCGGCTTTCAAGCCTTTCGTTTATGCCGCCGCCATGGAAATCGGCGATACGCCCGGCACTGTCCGCAATGACGGTCCGGTGAAGATCGGTAACTGGACCCCTGAAAACTACGAGCAAAAATACAATGGACCGGTGACGCTTTCCTACGCGCTCGCCCATTCGCTCAACACCATTGCCGCCCAGCTGGTCATGGAGGTTGGCCCGGATCAAGTGATCAAGCTTGCCCACCGTCTCGGTGTCGAATCGGATCTGCAAAGCAATGCGTCGATTGCGCTCGGCACCTCGGAAGTGTCGCTGCTGGAACTGACGGCAGCCTATGCGCCGTTCATGAATGGCGGCTACAAGGCAACCCCGCATGTGATCAGCCAGATTGCCGATGCCGATGGCAAGGTGCTTTATACCGCCGATTACGGCGAGCCCCCGCGGGTGCTCAATCAGCAGGTTGTCGGGCAGATGACCCGAATGATGGAATCTGTGATGACCGAGGGCACCGGCAAGGCGGCCAAGCTCAAGAACTGGCAAGCGGCTGGCAAGACCGGGACGACGCAGTCGTTCCGCGACGCGCTATTTGTCGGCTTTACCAGCAATCTCACCACCGGTGTCTGGTTCGGCAATGACGACGGGGCGCCGATGAAGAAGGTGACCGGCGGCGGTCTTCCTGCCAAGACCTGGAAGGATTTCATGACTGTTGCCCATAAAGGGCTGACACCGGTGCCGTTGTTTGGCGATCCGACGCCACAGACCGAGGAAAGTCCGTCGCTGACGACGATGATCCAGCAGGTCCTGTCCGGCACCCCGTCCACGCCTGCCCCTTCCGATCAGGAAAACAGCTATCCACCGGCGCCACCGGCGCCTGCCAACACGCCGGGTCCGCTGTCCGGCAATGCGCCCGGCACTCAGCCTGGTGATGCCAATCCGGCTTATCCACCTCAAGCGCGCCAGACTCCAAACCAGAACCCGGGACAAATCCCGGGCCAGCCCCCATTACAGCCGCGTCCGCCGGTCAATCCACGCGATGGCGCCGTTCTGGAAGGCCGGGTGCCGCCGGGGGCTTTGCGCCGCAACGATCCGATGCCTGAGGATGGCTATCCGGGTGAGGATCCGGACAGCAATCCCTACGGTGCCGATGGTGGCTATGCGCCTCCGGCTGACGTGGGTGAAGGACAACAGCCCCGCGCGCAAAGCCATGGCGATGGAAAGACCACGCTGCTGGATGTGATCATGGGGCGGTAATGGCTGGATTTTATATGTGCTATGACGCCTTGATCGTGTCGCAGGCTCCAGGCAAGCAATGCCTGCGACATCTGATGGGATTTGGTCCCGGTTGTATGGCTTGTTCACCTTGGTACCATCCGCAATACCTTGTTTTGCGGGAAATGCGTAAACTTGGTGGTCGGCGTGAATTTGGTGCCTTGCAGTCGTAAATTTCGGTTCTTATATAGCCCGCATAAGGCAGCGTCGCTGCGCAATCCCGTAGACCACAATCCACGTCGAGGGGCTGTCACTGGAATGCCTGTCGGGGTTCGGACAGCCTGCTTCAAGGAGAGAATAAAATGGCAAAAGTAATCGGTATCGACCTTGGAACGACCAATTCCTGCGTTTCTGTCATGGACGGCAAGGATGCGAAGGTCATTGAAAATTCAGAGGGCGCGCGCACCACGCCGTCCATGGTGGCTTTTTCGGACGATGGTGAGCGCCTTGTCGGCCAGCCGGCCAAGCGTCAGGCGGTGACCAATCCCACCAACACACTCTTCGCTGTCAAGCGCCTGATTGGCCGCCGCTACGAAGATCCGACCGTTGAAAAGGACAAGGGCCTCGTGCCTTTCCCGATCATCAAGGGCGACAATGGTGATGCCTGGGTCGAAGCTCAGGGCAAAGGTTACTCGCCAGCCCAGATCTCTGCAATGATCTTGCAGAAGATGAAGGAAACGGCAGAAGCTTACCTCGGCGAAAAGGTCGAAAAGGCCGTTATCACCGTTCCCGCTTACTTCAATGACGCCCAGCGTCAGGCCACCAAGGATGCAGGCCGCATCGCGGGTCTCGAAGTTCTGCGCATCATCAACGAGCCAACCGCTGCTGCTTTGGCCTATGGCCTTGACAAGACCGAAGGCAAGACCATTGCCGTATACGACTTGGGTGGTGGTACGTTCGATATTTCCGTTCTGGAAATCGGCGATGGCGTGTTTGAAGTGAAGTCCACCAACGGTGACACCTTCCTCGGTGGTGAAGACTTCGACATGCGTTTGGTCGAATATTTGGCTGCCGAGTTCAAGAAGGAACAGGGCATTGAGCTGAAGAACGACAAGCTCGCTCTGCAGCGCCTGAAGGAAGCCGCTGAAAAGGCCAAGATCGAACTGTCCTCTTCGCAGCAGACCGAAATCAACCTGCCGTTCATCACCGCTGATGCCTCTGGTCCAAAGCATTTGACCATGAAGCTGACCCGCGCCAAGTTTGAAAACCTGGTGGATGATCTGGTTCAGCGCACTGTTGCACCGTGCAAGGCAGCCCTCAAGGACGCTGGCGTCACTGCCGCTGACATTGATGAAGTTGTTCTGGTTGGCGGCATGAGCCGTATGCCAAAGGTGCAGGAAGTTGTGAAGCAGCTGTTCGGCAAGGAACCACACAAGGGTGTGAACCCGGACGAAGTGGTTGCCATGGGCGCTGCTATTCAGGCTGGCGTTTTGCAGGGCGACGTCAAGGACGTTCTTCTGCTCGACGTGACCCCGCTGTCGCTCGGCATTGAAACTCTCGGCGGCGTCTTCACCCGTCTGATCGACCGTAACACGACGATCCCGACCAAGAAGAGCCAGGTGTTCTCGACTGCTGATGACAATCAACAGGCTGTGACCATCCGCGTATCGCAGGGCGAGCGCGAAATGGCGCAGGATAACAAGCTGCTTGGCCAGTTCGACCTCGTTGGTCTGCCACCATCACCACGCGGCGTTCCACAGATCGAAGTGACCTTCGATATCGACGCCAACGGTATTGTGCAGGTCTCGGCCAAGGACAAGGGCACCGGCAAGGAACAGCAGATCCGCATTCAGGCCTCCGGTGGTCTGTCGGATGCTGACATCGAGAAGATGGTCAAGGACGCTGAAGCCAATGCTGAAGCCGACAAGAACCGTCGCGCTGTGGTCGAAGCCAAGAACCAGGCTGAAAGCCTTGTTCACTCCACCGAGAAGTCGGTGAAGGATTACGGCGACAAGGTATCGGCAGAGGACCGCAAGGCGATCGAGGATGCGATTGCAGCCCTGAAGGCGTCGGTTGAAACCTCGGAGCCGAACGCCGAGGACATTCAGGCCAAGACCCAGACCTTGATGGAAGTGTCCATGAAGCTTGGTCAGGCGATCTACGAGTCCCAGCAGGCCGAAGGCGGTGCCGAGGGTGGGCCAAGTGGTCACCATGATGACGGCATCGTCGATGCCGATTATGAAGAAGTGAAGGACGACAACACGAAGAAGTCTGCTTGATGCGGACTTCGCGGCGTCATACCTTTGTGAGATGGCTGGCCTTCGGGCCAGCCGCGTTTGCTTTGGCAGGGTGCCTCGCCGCGCATGCGGCAGCGGGGGCCGATGTTCACCAGAAAGTCAGTGCTGCCGAAGCGTCTATCCTCCAGGCGATTGCCAAGCGGGATACGGCGCTGCTGCGGCGAACCGTTGGTGGTCTCGGTCCGCTGATCGAGGATGCCTTGAAGCGCAAGAAGTCCGGTGGGCAGGTGTCGTCCTGCGATCTGGCGGCCCACTCCTTGGGCTTTGCTGGCATGTCGCTGTCGGAGGCAGTCACACAAAAGGGTGCTGCGCGAAAAATGCTGATGGATGATGCCCGCCAGGCGGCGGCGGATTTTAACAGGGACATGTCTGCTTGCGACGCGCAGGTGGGACAGAAGACAAGCAACCACGCGGGTGTGGAAAAAGCTTTGAGAGCTTTGTAGGACGATGGCAAAAGCAGATTTCTACGAGACCCTCGGTGTCTCCAAAACCGCAGATGAAAAAGAGCTGAAAAGCGCCTTCCGCAAGTTGGCGATGAAGTTTCACCCGGACAAAAATCCGGGTGATGCGGAATCCGAGCGGAAGTTCAAGGAAATCAACGAGGCCTATGAAACGCTAAAGGATCCGCAAAAGCGGGCGGCCTATGATCGTTTCGGCCACGCTGCCTTTGAGCAGGGTGGCATGGGCAGCGCTGGCGGCGGTGGCGGTTTTGCCGGCGGCGGCTTCTCGGATATTTTCGAGGACATTTTCGGCGAGATGATGGGCGGCGGACGTGGCGGCAATGCGCGTGGACGCTCCACCGGTGGCCGTGAACGCGGCGCCGACCTGCGCTACAATATGGAAATTTCGCTGGAGGAAGCCTTTACCGGCAAGACGGCGCAGATCCGGGTTCCAACCTCGATTACCTGCGAAGTCTGTTCCGGTTCGGGCGCCAAGCCCGGCACCAAGCCGACCACCTGCGCCACCTGCCAGGGGTCTGGCCGGGTGCGGGCTGCTCAGGGCTTCTTTTCGATTGAGCGGACCTGCCCGACCTGCCAGGGCCGGGGCCAGACGATAAGCGATCCCTGCGGCAAGTGCCATGGCCAGGGCCGCGTTACGGAAGAGCGTCAGCTGTCAGTGTCCATTCCGTCCGGTATTGAAGATGGGACACGTATTCGTCTTCAAGGCGAGGGCGAAGCGGGCCTGCGAGGCGGGCCGTCAGGCGATCTCTATATTTTCCTGTCGGTCAAGCCGCACCAGTTCTTCCAGCGTGAAGGTGCAGATCTCTACTGCTCCGTGCCGATCTCGATGACAACAGCCGCACTGGGCGGCACGTTCGACGTGACCACGCTGGATGGAACCAAGTCGCGCGTTACCGTGCCTGATGGTACCCAGCCCGGCAAGCAGTTCCGTTTGAAGGGCAAGGGCATGCCGGTGCTGCGCTCGGCGCAGATGGGTGATCTCTATATCCAGATCCAGATCGAGACGCCGCAGAAGCTCACCAAGCGTCAACGCGAGCTGCTGCAGGAATTCGACCAGATTTCCTCCAAGGAGAACAATCCGGAATCGACTGGATTCTTCGCCCGGATGAAAGAGTTCTTCGAGGGTTGATGAAAAAAGGCCGGTGCGTTTCGCATCGGCCTTTTCCATGGTCAATAATGCGGTGGCTTGGTGATCGGCACACTGTCGGCTGATTGTTCTTCGAGACTGAGAAACCGTTCCGTCAGCCGATCAAGTTTGGCCCGGGTCTGCTCCACCACTTTCCACTGCTCGGTCAACTGATCCGAAAGCTCTTCAATGGTCTTGGCCTGATAGGCAACCGTTTCTTCAAGCCGGATCAGGCGGCCTTCTGGATCGGGCTCTTTTGCGCTAGCCATGGTGTGCTCCTTCCGGTTGCTTCTTGGCCGGTGTGCTGCTGCCATTGTCTTCGTCAGGACGAGCTACTGCATAATTGCCTGAAACGGAATTGCTTTGGGCTTGATGCGGACAATAAAATGATACAGCTTCTTTCGTGTCTTACATATGACACTACAGCTTTGTCCCGTGAGACGGCTTGATATGGGAATGCATGGCTGAGAAAACCTTCATCAACCGCCTGCAACTGACAGATTTCCGCAATTACGGTTCTGCTTCTTTGCGGCTCGATGGTCGCCATGTGGTGCTGACCGGCAATAACGGTTCCGGCAAGACCAATTTGATGGAAGCGGTTTCCTTTCTGTCGCCGGGGCGCGGGTTGCGCCGGGCGGTACTGTCGGATGTGGCGCGGGCTGGTGCGGCAGGTGGATTTTCGATTTTTGCCAGCCTGGAGGGCATGGCCGGGGACGTGGAGCTTGGCACCGGCTCGGAGGTTCTGGAGGAGACGGCGGTGCGGCGTCTGCGCATCAATGGGGCCTCGGTGCGCTCCGTCGACGAATTGACCGATCATTTGCGCGTCCTGTGGCTGACGCCGGCCATGGACGGGCTCTTTACCGGCTCCTCTTCCGAGCGCCGTCGCTTTCTGGATCGGCTGGTCCTGTCGATTGACCCGCAGCATGGCCGCCGCGCCAGCGACTTCGAGCGCGCCATGCGCAGCCGCAACAAACTGCTCTCCGAGGGCCGTTTCGACGCCAGTTGGCTTGCCGGGATCGAGCAGCAGATGGCAGCGCTTGGCATTGCCATGGCGCTCGCCCGGCAGGAGATGATGCGGCTGTTGGCCGCCCTTATCGAGCAGAGACGCGAGCCTGAAACTTTTCCGGGGGCAGAACTGATGCTGTCGGGCTTCATGGATGACCATGCGGGCACGGCGGCTATCGATCTCGAAGACAGCTATCGCGATCGTTTGGCCGGTTCCAGGGGCAGAGATGCAGCGGCAGGCCGCACGCTGGAGGGGCCGCATCGCAGCGACCTTCTGGTGAGGCACCGGGAAAAAGACATGGAGGCTGAACGTTGCTCGACCGGCGAGCAAAAGGCTCTGCTGATCGGCCTGATCCTTGCCCATGCCGAACTGGTGGCGACCATGACCGGCTTTGCACCGATCCTGCTTTTGGATGAAATTGCCGCCCATCTCGACGAGGGCCGACGTGCTGCCCTGTTCGACCGGATCGACGTGCTCGGCGGCCAGGCCTTCATGACCGGCACCGATGCACAGATGTTTGCAAGTCTGGGGGATCGCGCGCAATTCGTGACCGTGGATGACGGCCATCTGTCATTGTGACTATTCGGAAAGCCAAAGACATGCGACAACAGGCGATGGAGCCGCTTTCACCCGAAGAAATCCAGCGTTATCAACGCCACATCCTCTTGCCGGAAATCGGCGGGGCAGGTCAGCAGAAGCTGAAAGCCGCCCGCGTGCTGGTGATTGGCGCAGGCGGGCTCGGCGCGCCCGTGCTGCAATATCTGGCGGCAGCCGGTATCGGCATGCTGGGCATTGCCGATGACGATCACGTCTCGCTGTCCAATCTGCAACGGCAGGTGATCCATGACAGCGGCACGCTGAACGACCTGAAGACGGAAAGCGCCGCAAAGGCGATTGCCAGGCTCAACCCCCATGTGCGCGTGATACAGTTCGAGCAGCGCTTCGATGCGGACTTCGCCGCAACGCATCTGCCCGGGTTCGATCTGCTGATCGACGGTTCGGACAATTTCGACAGCCGCTATGCTGCCGCCGATGCCGGACAACAGCATTGCCGCCCATTGGTGACGGGTGCTGTTGGGCGTTTTGAAGGCTCGCTGACCGTGCTGAAACCCTATGAGACCGGGCCTGATGGAGTGCTCTATCCTGGCTACCGCGATCTTTTTCCGGAAAAGCCGCCTGCGGGTCTCATTCCCACCTGCGCCGAGACCGGCATTATCGGTGCGCTGACCGGGGTAATCGGCACCTTGATGGCGATGGAAGCGATCAAACTTATTACCGGCATTGGGGAACCGTTAGTAGGCCGTCTGCTAATGTATGATGCCCTGTCCGCCCGGTTTGACACAGTGCGCTATCGGCGCCGTGACAAGAACAGGTCCGCGCCATGACAGAGCAGGCCAGAGCGGTGACAGGAACAGGAAAGGCTGACCATGGTCGAGATCATTCAGATCGACGAGCATTTTGAAAATTGGGATGATCTTCTGGCCCTGGTGCTGGAAGCTTTCGACTACATGCATCCGCTGATCGATCCGCCATCTTCGGCGTTGAAGCTGACGGCGGAAGCCCTGAAAGCCAAGGCGCATGAGGAAATCGGTTATGCCGCCCTGATCGATGGCAAGCTGGTCGGCTGTCTGTTCTGCCGCCAGAGTGAGGCGGATCGGCTCTATGTCGGCAAGGTCGCCGTTCTTCCGGGTCTTCAGGGGCAAGGGATTGGCCGCGCCATGCTGAAAGCGGCAGAAGGTGTTGCTCATGCCTGTGGTGTCAGGCACTTGCAGTTGGAAACCCGTATCGAGCTTGATAACAATCACAAGCGCTTCGAAAAATGGGGCTTCCATGTTGTCGGGGAAAAAAGCCATCCCGGTTATGACCGGGCGACGTTCGTGCTGATGGAAAAGCCACTCGTCTGATTGATACGAACAGCCATTCAACATGGCTGTTCGTATTTCAGTTTCGACTACCTCAAGCCTTTTATGAAAGTACGTGTGATCAGTCGCGCCCTGGCAGAACCCGGTTCGGTGGCCTGTGGCCGTCAAAATAGGTGCGGATATTGATGATCACCTTGTCACCCATATCGATCCGGCCTTCAATCGTCGCCGATCCCATATGCGGTAGCAACACGACCTTGCCGTCTTCCGCCAGTTTCAACAGCTTCGGATTGATCGCCGGTTCATTCTCGAACACATCCAGACCTGCGCCCGCGATCTTGCCGTCACGGATGCATTGAATGAGGGCACTCTCGTCGATAATGCCGCCCCGGGCGGTATTGACGATATAGCTGGTCGGCTGCATCAACGCCAAACGCCGCGCCGAAAGCAGATGATAGGTGGCCGGTGTGGATGGACAATTGACCGAGACAATATCAACCCGCGCCAGCATCTGGTCCAGACTGTCCCAATAGGTTGCCTCCAGCTCATCTTCCGTCTGCGGGCTGACCCGTTTGCGGTTGTGATAGTGGATAGCAAGTCCGAACGCCTTGGCCCGCCTGGCGACCGCGGTGCCGATCCGGCCCATGCCGACAATGCCGATCCGCTTGCCCCAGATCCGCCGTCCCAGCATCCAGGTCGGCGACCATCCGGCCCATTCGCCGGGCTGGTCGGTCAGAATGCGCGAGCCTTCCGCCAGGCGCCGTGGGCCGGCGAGAATCAGCGCCATGGTCATGTCGGCGGTATCTTCGCTCAGCACATTCGGCGTATTGGTCACGGTAATGCCCTTGCGGGCCGCGGCATCGACATCGATATGGTCGGTGCCGTTGGAAAAACTGGCAATCAGTTTCAGTTGCGGGCCAGCCGCCTCGATCAATCCGGCATCGATTCGGTCGGTCACGGTCGGCACCAGAACATCACAGGTTTTCACCGCATCCATCAGGGCGTCCCGGCTGCGCGGCGTGTCGTCAATGTTCAACTCTGCCTCGAACAATTCCCGCATGCGGGTTTCCACTGCGTCCGGCAGTTTGCGCGTGATGTAAACCTTGGTCTTTTTCCGCTGGGTCATGAAGACTTTCGATGCTTTGTAAACAGGTCCTTAACCAACACAGGCGATGATTCCGGCCAGTCGTCGCGCGTCGCTGGCGCGGGACGGATGTTTCAAGAGGTTTCGCCAGCTCCGCACTATTATTCTCGAGCCATTATGGTCGAGAGAGATATTGCGCAGTCCGGCTTATTTCTATCAAACCTGTTCGGGAAGACAATTATATCTTCGCCGTTAAGGATCACATACAAGCGACGGAACCGCTGGCGGGGGCTTCGGGTTTCGTTTTATCGATCGATCAACGGAAATGCCATGCCCAACGGGTTCAAACGCTCCTGTCTCATTCCTTTCATCGCCGCTCTCTGTGTCATATGGGCAGGCGCCGCCGTCGCGCAAGGTCCAACGAAGGGCATGAGCGGCCTGCCGCTGCCGCGTTTCGTGACGTTGAAATCGGCGCGGGTCAATCTGCGAATCGGTCCCAGCACGGATTATGCCACGTCCTGGATGTATACGCGTGCAGGTTTGCCGGTTGAAATCATTCAGGAATATGACAATTGGCGGCGTATTCGTGACGCCGATGGTACCGAGGGCTGGGTAAACCAGACATTGCTGTCCGGTGAACGCAGCGCCCTTGCAGCTCCGTGGATGAAGGGCAAGGGCGACGATATCTATGTGAATATGCGGCGCGACGGGCAGGCCGGGGCGGGCGTGGTCGCCAAGCTTCAACCCGGCGTGCTGATAAAGCTGCTGGAATGCAATGGCAATTGGTGCCGCGCCGAAGTCGACGGCACCAAAGGATGGGTTGCCCAGGGTGAAATCTGGGGCGCCTATCCCGGAGAAGCCTTCAAATAAGGGGAGCCTCTAGATAACGTAAGGCTTCCCATAAGCGGGCCTTTTAAATAAGCCCTGCTTCGGCGGCTGCTTCTTGCAGCGAGGCCAGCGGTCGCGGTCCCATCTGCTGGATGACCAGACCGGCTGCCAGGCAACCGAGCTTGCCACACTCTTCCAGAGATCGCCCCTGCGTATAGCCGTAGAGAAAACCGGAGGCGAACAGATCGCCAGCACCGGTCGTGTCGACCAGTTCGGCGATGGTGGTGGCAGGCACATGGATGCGCTCGCTGCCGCGGATGATCATCGCTCCCTCTTCGCTCATGGTCACGGCGGCCAGTTTGCAATCCTTGGCGATCTGGTCCAGCGCTGCGTCGAAATCCTCCGTCTCATAGAGGGCGAGTGCTTCCTGCCGATTGGCAAACACGATGTCGACGGTGCCTGAGCGCATCAGGTCGAGGAATTCGGCACGGTAGCGATGCACGCAGAAACTGTCGGACAGGGTCATCGACATCTCCCGTCCATGCTCATGGGCAATGCGGGCGCAATCGACAATCGCCTGCTTGGCACGCGGCGGGTCCCAGAGATAGCCTTCGAAATAGGTGACCTTGGCCTGTTTCACCACCTCCGGCTCGACATCTTCAGGACCGAACTCCACGCAGGCGCCGAGATAGGTGTTCATCGAGCGCTCGCCGTCTTCGGTGACGAAAATCATGCAGCGAGCGGTTGGCGGATGCTGGCCCTTGGCCGTGGTCTGGTAATGAACGCCCTGGGCGCGAATGTCATGGGCGAAAATTTCACCCAATTCGTCTTCGGCGACCTTGCCGAAATAGGCCGCCTTGCCGCCAAAATTCGCAATGCCTGCCGCCGTATTGCCCGCACTGCCGCCGGAGGCCTCGATGGCTGGCCCCATCAAGCTGTAGAGCCGTGTGGCGCGCTCCGCATCGATCAGGTTCATGGCGCCTTTGACGATGCCGTTTTCTTCCAGGAACTGATCCTCACAGCGGGAGATGATGTCAACGATAGCGTTGCCGATGGTGAGCACGTCAAATTGCGTCATGGGAGGCTGAATCCGTCCATTGATATTACGATAAGCTCTTAGCGAATTTTGGCGTTCAGGAAAGATAAAATTGCCGGCCTGAATGGCCCCGCCGGCTATCGAGCTCAGTTTCTATCGTGCCACGGTTGCCGAATCTGGCTTTATTGTGGCATCCTTGGTCGTTAATGAGAGCGCCTCTTCTGCTGGCAGCGCCTTGCTGAACAAAAAGCCCTGGCCGAAATCGCAGCCGATGCTTTTCAGAAATGCCAACTGGTTCTCGTCCTCGATACCCTCGGCGGTAGTGGCAATGCCAAGACCCTGGCCGAGGCCCAGAATGGCGCGCATGATGTCTTCCTGTTTTTTATCGACGTCGTAGCTCATGACGAAACTCCGGTCGATCTTGATCTTGTCGAAGGTGAATTTCGACAATTGCGACAGGCTGGAATAGCCGGTGCCAAAATCGTCCAAGGCAATGCGGATGCCGCTCTGTCGGAGGTCGGCCAGGATCTGGGATGCCAGTTCGATATCATGCACCAGCGCTGTCTCGGTGATCTCGATTTCCAGCCGGCTGGGCGGAAATCCTGTCTCCATCAGGATCGACATGATCCGCAGGCTCAACTGCCGGTCAATGAATTGCGTTGGCGAGATGTTGAAGGCCAGCCGCACCGTGTCGGGCCAATGCAGCGCGTCAAGACAGGCCTGGCGAAACAGACTATCCGACAGCTCAACGATCAGCCCGGCGGTTTCCGCCAATTCGATGAAGTCGCTGGGGGGGACATAGTGGTTGGGGCCGGTCTTCCACCGCGCCAAAGCCTCGAATCCACGCAATTCACCGGACTTGAGGTCAATCAATGGCTGGTAGTAGGGAACAATCAGATTGTCGCGGATCGCACGCTTCAGCGCCATTTCGGTTTCGGCCCGCCGCATGACCCGGTCTTCCATGATCCGCTCGAAGCCATAGACGCTGTTCTGCCCGGCTTTCTTGGCGACATACATCGCCACATCGGCGCAGTGCGTGGCATCCTTGAAGTCGTCGCTGTCTTCCGGAAACAGTGCAAAGCCGACACTGGCACCGATTTCGCTGGTCATGCCGCCAATATCGTAAGGATTGCACAAAAGCCTGGCGATATGCTGGCCTGCATGGCGATAATCCATATTCGCCGAGCGAGGGCTGACCAGCAGGAATTCATCGCCGCCCATCCGGTAGACATCGGCATTGGGCAAGGCATGCGTTAAGCGCTGCGCCACTTCCCGCAAAAGCAGGTCGCCGCCCTGATGGCCCACGAGGTCGTTGACCTTCTTGAACCCGTCGAGATCTATCGAATAGATCACCCAATGGCGTCCATCCTGCAAGGTTTCCATCTCCGCCTGCCGATCGGACAGGGCCCGGCGATTGGGAAGGCCCGTCAGGGGATCGTGATGGGCCAGCCAGTCCATATTGTCTTCGGCGGTGTTTCTCAAGCGGATCTCGGCCTTCAACTCGCCAATGCGCCTGGCCGCGAAGATCAGACTAAGCAGACCGGTAATCGTCACGACGTTGAAAAATTCATCGAGTTGCCAGGCTTCATTGCGGTGCAGGAAGGCATCGAGATGCTCATGGAAGTCGAATTGGATAGCAATGGCCCATATCGCAGCCCCGACGCTCAGCAATATAGCGCCGTCTTTTATTGGCTTGTTTCGAAATATAGATGCCATCTTCACGCTGTCGATCTCCCCGGCTACGGTCAACCCCGTTTGCCAGTCATGACGAAAGCACAATCACTGTGAAATAGCCGTTAAAAATATTCCTTAAATAGGAAATACGCAGATGTGATGGGCATAATTGTGATGCCAGATTGGGATCATCACCGACGGGATGCCCACCCCAGACCGCGCTCATTGAATTCCTGTTTTCGCCGCCAGTCCTGATTACACGGCAACCTTGAATTTTGGCCTCTGTTCGGCGTCCTCTGTGTCACCCATCGACACCCATTGCAGACCGCCATTGTATCGCCAGGCCATGCGGCCCTCCTCATCAAGAGAAAAGAGGTGCAGCCAGCCATTGTCAAACAAGGCGCGTACCCCTTCATGGCGGTCCAGCACCTCGGTGATTGCCTCGACGGGCGCCTCAAGGCAGACCGACAAGCGCAGCGGTTCGTGCGCATAATCCTGTCCGTCATGGACCGATTGCCAGGGAAGACCGGCCCGCAAAAGCCCGCCATTGCCTTCCACCACGCCGATACCGCCGGTGACATTGTGCAGAAGCTTGTTGCCGCCGCCGAAAGCGTCCGGTGCCACGGTCGAGCCGTAATATTGCAGGCTGATCCAGCTCGCAACGATGACCGGGGCGGTCAGGATCAGTTCCAGCGTGTTGAAGCTGTTGTCCAGCGCCCAATCATAATCATGCAGGAAGGCCCGGCCTTCGAGGTTTTTAGCAGCCGTGCGGGATCTGGGGGCGGCGATAAAGGCCTTGCAGCCAGCCAGCGCCCATTCGGGCCGGGTCTCTGCCCAGTCGCGGCTGCGTTTGGAGATGGATGCCTCGTCTGCGGCACGCGGTAGGCGAAGGGCACGCTCGCCTCTTGCAAGCCTGCCGGCATCGGCAAGCCAGGTTCTGGCCTGCGCGATATCGGCCTCATGGGTTTGGGAGGGATGATCATCCGCATAGAGCATCACCCGGTCGGTGGTCGTATCATGAAGGGCTGCCAGAAACAGTGTATCCTGCGGGATCGCGATACCGGTCTCGATCAGTCCGGCCCGGACATCAGGGTCATTCAGCAAGGCCGCCAGCAACCGGGCATTGACCTCGCCCGAATAGCCGCCGCAGGCGCCGCAATGCAGGCCACTGGCATGGGGATTGTTGACGGTATTGGCGCCGTGTCCTGCCAGAAGCACAAGCCGTGCAAAGCCCGTGGTCAGCGACATGGCGCGCAGCACCGCACCGGCGGCCTTGATCCGGGTCGCTACATCAAGCGCCGGGTCGAGTTGGGGGGCGGGATCATTTGGAACTGGAGCGTGGGGGAGGCCGAGGGCATCACCCAGCAATTTGCCGACATAGATCGGCCCTGTCGCCTCGACGAAAGCAAAGGAGGAGACGGCGGCCAGCTTGAAGCGGCCCCAGGCCCGCTTTGCCCGCGCCTTGACCCGTTGCGGCTCGGCATCCTCGGCTCTGTAGGGTCCACCAGCGTGGGACTTGAGCGCAGGATTAAGCAGAACCGGAAACCTTGATTCCGCGACATCGGAGGCATAGCGGCGATGCGATGTGGCCAGACCGAAAAAGCCTGCAAAGCCGAGCGTCTGGATATGAGGGTCGATGCTCTCAAGCGCACGGCGAAACACTTCCGAGCGCACATCGATGCAGAAGGCGGCCTGGACCAGAGGCCGAGTCTCGTGGATCTGCGAGGCGTTTTTTGCCCGCGTCTGCGTCAGAGTCCGAGCCAGTTTCCGCTGTGCCGCGCGGTCGGCGGCATCCTGAAGGATGGCGTTGATTACTAGATCGGGAGTCGCCACGACCGGTGCCGCATGGGCCGCCCGCACATGCACCCATGGCTCGCCGATCTGAGCGCCATAGTGCAGGAACAGCGCCTCTTCCCAGATCAGGCGGATTGCCAGAAGGTCGGTGGTTGTCTGGTCGGTGCCACCGGCCAGTTCCGCTTGCCAGAGCTTGTAGCGTGCATATTGTCCCCAACCGCCCAATGACATCAGCATCTGGTGAAAATAGGTCTCCAGCGCCTCGGCAGACAGACCTAGACGGATGGATGCACGGGCAATAACCGCCATCGCCGTTTCCGGCGCCTCCGAGACATGCCGGGCAAAGCCGCGCAGACCGGCGATTTCCGGCGTCAGGTCATGGGTTGCCACGGCCCGCCAGGCGCCATAGGCGCTCTTACCACGCGGCGCGGCCCAAAGCGCCTGTCCCTCATCGAAATAGCCTGCCATCCAGGCGCTCAACCGTTCAGTGATGAGACCTGGCCAATCCACACCGGAGGCCTGCGCCGCCAGATCCGCCACTGAGGCCAGTGCTTTTGGCCTTGGTGGGTTGAGAGTGGCGGCAGCCTTCAGGGCGGCAAGATCGGTTGGCCGCAGATCGGCAGGCGCGCAGGCCCAGGCGGCCAGCAGATCCGCATCGGAAATCTCGCCTGCGGCGATCTTCTGCTGGTACCAGTGGCGCGGCATGGTGATGGTGATGCCTGCCACGCGCGCCAGCCGGGCGCCCGCCTGGGCTAGGGTTTCGCCAGCCTGCCCGAGAAAGGGATTGACGGCGACGCTCGACATCAGCGGCCAGACGGGAGGAATGGCTCGTGCGGCACGGTCTGCCGCCGTCTCGAAGATCATTGGATCGGCTTTGGTCGAAATATGGCTATGCAACATGGTCAAAACTCCGATTTCATCAAGACAGGCTACGGATCGACCAGCCACCGACCAGGCGGTCGAAGATGGCATTGACGTAGAAGCCGTTGGAAAGATGGACGCGCAGGCCCGCCGCTGCCGGATGATAGGCCCAGAGCGGAAACATGGCCTGCACCACGGCAACCAGACCGAAGCTGACGACGGCCAGCACGATCAGCGCCCATTCCAGCGGTTGCGGTGCAGGCGTGGGGGGCAAGATCCCTGAGGTCATCAGGGTGGCAGCCATTTGCAGTGCGAAATAGCCGACCGAGGTCGCTATGGCATAAACCGCCGTGCGCCGGGTCAATGCCTTGGGGGCTGCATCGGCAAAGCCTTGGGCGAGCATGTAGGCGACACCGAAAATCAGGATGGCGCCAAGTGCAATGGCCTGTGGCGATTTATGTGTCAGCCCAAAACACAGGCCGACGACACAATAGATGGCAAGAGCCGACAGAAAAGCTCGCCCGACCGCGCCCGCATCGGGTACGGCCACCGGGCCGGGCCGGGGAAGTGCGGCGACCCGCTCCACCGCGCCACCGGAGGAGAGAAAGGAGTGGGCCTTATAGAGCGAATGGGCCACGATATGCAGCAGGGCTAGCGTAAACAGCCCAAGGCCGCATTCGAAGATCATGAAGCCCATTTGCGCAACGGTTGACCAGGCGAGCGAGGTCTTGACCGCCGGCTGGGTCAGCATCACCAGACTGCCGAACAAGGCAGTGAAACCGCCCAGTATGACCAGCGCTGCCAGCACGCCGGGGGCAAGCAGCATGACATCGGCAAAACGGATCAGCAGAAAGCCACCGGCATTGATCACCCCCGCATGCAAGAGCGCTGAGACGGGGGTCGGGGTTTCCATCACCTCGGTCAGCCAGCCATGAGTGGGAAACTGCGCAGATTTAAGCGCGGCTGCCAGCGCTAGAAGACTTACTGCGGCAACAACAAGGCCTCCGCTCTGCCCTGCGGCATGTCCGGCACGGGCCGCGTTTAGGATTGCGCCGATATCGGCGGTTCCATAGGCGATTGCCAGCAAAGCGGCCGCCGCAGCCAGCGCTGCATCGCCGAGGCGGGCGGTGATGAATTTCTTGCGTGCGGCGCGCTGGGCCGCCACCCGGCCCGGATAAAACAACAGCAATTTATGGAGAAACAGGCTGGTGGCGATCCAGGCGAGCACCAGTTGCAGCAAGTTGCCCGCCGTGACCAGCAGCAGCACCGAGGCAAGTGTGGTGCAGAGCCAGCCGGTAAACGGCCCCTGCCGGTCCTCGCCGTCCAGATAGGTGGCGGCATAGCGTATGACCACCCAGCCAATGAATGTCACCAGAACCAGCATGGTGGCGCTGACAGCATCCAGCCGAACCGATAGACCCACCGTGGAAAATCCGATCAACGGACTGCTGCCGGGGCCAATCATGATCAGCGCGATGACGGAGGCCAGCGCGATTGCAAGCGCCAGCAGCGCGGCTACTTCTGCAATCCGAGGGCTATGTCTGGGCCTTTGCTGTTTTTGGGCAAAGCTGATGGCGGCGCTCGCAAGCAGGGCAAAGGGCGCCAGTAAGGGCAGGAACTGGATGGACACGGGTGGTATTCCCTTCAGGCATGATCACTTCAGGGACCACTCTTATCCAAGCGCTGAACCCAAGAAAAATTCATTGTTTTGTCGATATCGTTCGTTTTAAAAGAACGATATGAGAGATCTTAATTTCAATCATCTGCGCTATTTCTGGGCGGTCGCGCATGAAGGCAGCCTGACACGTGCCGCTCAACACATGAACCTGTCGCAATCGGCACTCTCGGTTCAGATCCAGAAACTTGAACATCAGATGGGGCATGCGCTGTTCGAGCGTGTCGGCAAGAAGCTGGTGCTGACAGAGGCTGGGCAGATCGCGCTCGATTATGCAGATACGGTGTTCAAGGCCGGTGACGAATTAATGAGCACGCTCAGTGGCCGCCCCACCTCCAGCCGCCAAGTGTTGCGGGTTGGCGCGCTGACGACGCTGTCGCGCAACTTCCAGCTGGAATTCCTGCGCCCGCTGGTCGGTCGCTCCGACGTGGAACTGATCGTGCGCTCCGGCAATATGCGTGATCTCTTAGCGCAACTCGAAGCCCATGCCGTCGATGTGGTGCTGGCAAACAGCGCCGCCCCGCGCGATGCACGCTCACTGCTGCGCAATCATCTGCTGAACGAGCAGCCGGTCAGCCTGGTCGGGCGGCCCCGGCCTGGTGGGCAGAGTTTCACATTCCCCGACGATCTGCGCACCGAGCCGCTGCTTTTGCCCAGCCTCGACAGTGATATCCGCGTGGCCTTCGACCGGATTCTCGAAATGGCCGGCATCAGACCCATCATTCTTGCCGAGGTCGATGACATGGCGATGTTGCGCCTTCTGGCGCGCGAGCGCGAAGGTGTCACGCTGGTGCCGCCTATTGTCGTGCGCGACGAACTGGAGGCTGGCTTGCTCATCGAGCATTGCCGTATTCCCGAAGTCACGGAGAGCTTTTATGCCATCATTCAGAAGCGGCGGTTTCCAAATACCTTGCTGGCTGAATTGCTAGAGCATCGGACCGAAAAGTGGGAACCGGTTTTCGGATAAATCCGATGCGCACACAAAAACTGAGAGCATCGTGCTGGTTTCGATTTTCTGCACAGTGCTCTAACAATGCGTGCGCGCCAAGGATCTGGGCAAAATAGGACGAGAAGCGGTCCCGTCCCAGCTTTACATCATTCCCACTCGATCATTGGCGGTTAAGTTAAGATACTGAAAAATATGTATAAAAAATATTTCTGTTCTCAACGTGCCGACTGTCAAACCGTCAAAAAACGGCGCTCTTGAAATCATTGCACTTTTTGTTCTGAAATCGGAAATCGTGCTTTCGAGGACTATCGTCAACCGCGCAATTCAGGAAACGATCCGATTCTCTCCATGCGTCGTGATGTATGCCTATCATTGTCGCAGCCGAGCGTTCGCTGAATTAGGGTTGCGTCCACCCTCCCCCAATGTTGTTCCCAGCAGAAATTCGGCACGGCGATCTTAACCTGTCGTGATCGGAAGGGGCGCATCTGGTTTCGGCGAGGTGGACGTTCCCGGCCATCCCGTTATGTGGAGTTCGAATCCCTTCCGCCCCGCCAGCCCCGCCGATTGTGCCCTATAGCGCGCTATCTTGCGCGATGCTGTGCAAATACCGCCGATAGCCCACACATTATCGCAAGCCCGTCCATGTCGAAGCCAGGCAAAGTGCTTCGTCGGTAAACCGCGGCTCATCACCTGGCTTACCGCGCGTGACCCAGTCGCGCTTTGCTCGTAGATAATCAGTCAATTCGGCCAGCTCGGCTGCCTTCTGCACGAGTTTGGCTAGCTGGTCATCCATAATCTCGATTTCACGCACCTGTGAAAGGCCGTCACGTTGCAGTTCGCTGGCGATCTCTGCGATCTCCTTGAGCGGCATACCCAGCGATTGCGCAAAACGGATCATCCGCGCCGACGAGGCATCCCGTTCGGTGAATATCTGGTAGGGGTTGCGACCGCCCTTTACACCGACCTGCGGCGTGAGCAGACCCTTGCGAACATAAAAGCGAATGGTGTCTTGGCTGAGCCCCGTCCGGCGGGCGAATTCCCCGATAAGCATTTGTCTCTTTCACTCTTGACCATGGACCTTGGTCCAGCCTTATAGACCATGCTTCATCACCTGTGGAGCAGTTTCATGCCGATCAATGACAATACCGTTTTCCCTTCGCCGCTTGCCTTCGTGACAGGAGCGACCGGGCTCCTCGGCAACAACCTGGTGCGTGAACTGATCGCCGATGGCTGGCGCGTGCGGGCGTTGGTCCGCTCGCCTGAAAAGGCGGCCAAGCAGTTTGCCGGTCTAGATTTAGAGATCGTGACCGGCGACATGCTCGATATACCCGGCTTTGCGGATGCTCTTCAGGGCGTCGACGTAGTTTTCCACACGGCCGCCTATTTTCGGGACTCCTACAAAGGAGGGCGGCATTGGGATGCGCTCCATGCGGCCAACGTTGAAGGCACGCGCGATTTGCTCGATCACGTCTGGCGTGCAGGTGTGCGGCGCTTCGTCCACACGAGTTCGGTTGCGGTGCTGCGCGGTATCCCTGGGCAGATCATCGACGAAACCATGCTCCGGGATGAGCGAGACGCCGACGACTACTACCGAAGCAAGATCTTGGCGGACCGCGCCGTGCTCAGCTTTCTCGATTTGCATCCCGATTTCTGGGCGTTGATGGTGCTCCCCGGCTGGATGCACGGACCGGGTGATATTGGGCCGACATCGGCAGGTCAAACCGTCCTGGACGTGGCGTTCGAACGGCTGCCCGGTGTTCCGCCCGGTTCCTTCTCGGTGGTCGACGCCCGAGATGTGGCCAAGGCAATGATCCTTGCCAACAAACAGGGGCGACGTGGCGAGCGCTACCTGGCAGCAGGGCGCCATATGACGATGGGCGACCTACTGCCGCTGATCGCGCAAGCCGTCGGAGTCGCAGCGCCGACGCGGCGCATTCCCTTGTTCCTTCTGTATCTGATCGGTGCTGGCAATGAACTTTACGCCCGGATAACCAGCAGGCCAGTGCTTTTGAGTTGGGCGATGGCTCGTACGGTTGCGACCGAGAATGATCGTTCTCGCTATAACCCGGCAAGGAGCAAACGAGAATTAGGTCTGGAGTTCCGGCCGGTTACCGAAACCTTGCGCGACGAAGTTGACTGGTTCCGGCGGCACGGCCTTTTGCCGAGTTGAGGGGCGTGAATAGGCGCAATTAAAGGCTATAGACCCTATGCCCGCCATTTCCCCCGGTGAAGGGAGTAAGTTGCATAGCTGATTTCGACGCAACTTACTTTCGGGAGAAAAGTCATGCTCCAGATAAAATTCATTGGCCTTGATGTTCACAAGGAGACAATCGCAGTCGCGGTGGTCGATGAGGAGCGCGCCAGCACGGCTCGTTTTTACGGAATGATACCCAATACCCCGGATGCGGTACGCCGCTTGTTCGACAGGCTCTCTGGACCGGAGATTGAACTACACTTCTGCTATGAAGCTGGAGGCTGCGGCTATGGGCTCTATCGTCAACTGACGCAGTTGGCCGCATCCTGCATCATCGTCGCGCCGTCGAAAATGCCGAAGAAGCCGGGTGACCGGATCAAGAATGATCGTCGCGATGCAGTTGCCCTGGCACGGTTGCTGCGTGCTGGCGAACTGACCGCGGTGTGGGTGCCGGACGAACATCACGAGGCCATGCGCGACCTGGTGCGCGCTCGTCGGCAAGCAAAGACCGACTTCACGATGGCGCGCCAGATGCTGCATGGTTTCCTGCTGAGGCATGGCCGCAAGTATCCGGGACGGAAGACCTGGACGCGAAGCTACTGGAAGTGGCTCGGGGAGCAGGCATTCTCCTATTCACACCAGCAATTCGTCTTTGCCGAATGCCTGCGCCGGATCGAGGAATGTCAGGGGCGTTGTGAACGGCTGGATAAGATGCTGGAAGAGGCTGTCGCCAACTGGTCACTGGCGCCTCTCGTCCGGGCGCTGCAAGCCCTGCGCGGCGTGAGGCTCGTCGTAGCGGCGACGCTGGTGGCGGAAATCGGAGATATGAGCCGGTTCCTTTCTCCGAAGCATCTGATGAGCTGGCTGGGGCTTGTGCCGTCGGAGGCCTCAAGCGGCAAACGCACCCGTCGCGGCGCAATCACCGGAGCAGGCAATGGTGAGGCGCGGGCCATGCTGGTGGAAGCAGCATGGTGCTATCACTACCCAGCCCGGGAAGCGTGGGGATATCGCAAACGGGTCGATGGTTTACCCGAGGCAATCCGCTCCATTGGCTGGAAAGCGCAGACCCGTTTGTGTCAGCGCTATCGCCGGCTTGTCGCCGCGGGCAAGCCTCCATCGAAGGCCATCGTCGCTATTGCGCGCGAACTGGTCGGCTTTGTCTGGGACATCGCCCGCAAGACGCCGACCGCTTCGCGCTGATCATCAATCGCCGCAAGAACCATCGGAGGAAAGGAGATTGACCCCGGCAATGCTGATAACAACCTGACCGGCGTGCCGCGAAATCCTGGGATGATAGGCAATCCTCGATCTAGGCTAGGGCAAGCTTCGTGCTTATGCCCGTCTATAGACAGAGGCAGGCCCGCGACGGACATGGGAAATGCGGTAGCCAATCCGCGGATGAGAGCATGATTGATCGTCGCCGATCGGATCGCGGCACACCCGTCAGGTTGAAAAAAACACACGTCGCGTTATCATCGACGTCGCTTTGCTATGCTTCTACTCCAAAATGACGGGCATGAGGGCGTAGACGTAATGCCCGATCATGGCCGCGTGCTGCCCGCTAGAGGCGACTAAGGCAAACGCAGCCGTGGCGCTCACCGTCTCGATCCGCACCCATGCGTTACTTCACCAGAGCCAAGCGGCCGCAGATCCGATCGACGGCCTTACGAGGCCCGGCAAGAAGAAGGGCCTGCGGGTCATGCGCTTCAAATGGCGCCGCCGCGATCCTGAGCGTGTAGTCTTCGTAGGTCCGGGCCTCGAACGCTGCACGCATGTAGACGAGGCGCAGCGGTAAACTCCCGGCCTCAAGGAACAGTCCTGAAAGCGCGCCTTGCGGGGCGGTTAAAATCGGCACTCCGACGGTGGTGATGCCAGGAAGGCCGACGCCGTCTTCGGTGGGCGTGTCGGCCCCAATCAGTTCGGGCATGAGCTTTCCGAGGCTCATAGCAAGGACGGCGGCGAAGTTGACCTTCAGCCCGATGGGCAGGGTTTCTGCGAGAATAACAACAGGTTTAAGGGACATGCGGAGAATCCTTTCCACCATACCCATGCCGTTTGGCCCACCTCACGGATTGAAGGAAATTGACCTTCAGTGGCGGATCAGTGCTCCAGGAGTCACCCCGTAGTGCCGGCGGAACTGCCGGATCATGTGCGCCTGATCGCTGAAGCCCGCTGCCGTCGCGGCCTGGGCCGCTGGCATACCCTGGAGCAGAAGCTCGCGGGCGCGCGAGGCTCTTTTTTGGAGCACCAAGGCGTGAGGCGTCATACCGGTGGCGTGGCGAACTGTCCGGATGAGATAGGAGGGATGCAAACCGATGCCGGCGGCCAGCTCGCCCAGTGACAGGCCGCTTCCGTCTGCAACGGCGGCTGCGATCCGCTCACGCAGTTCCACGAGGGCTCTCGGCTCGCTGCCGGGAGCACGCAGTTTGGCGCGGCCGTACCGAACGAATGCGCCGCCAAGAACCGAGTGCACGCCTTCTTCGATCGCGAGACGCTGATCTGCGGTTCCGGCCGCGTTGAGAAGCGCGGCCAGAAAAGCGAGCCGATGCGAAAGCTCCTGGCCTGGGTCCCCCGGCGCGATCTGCGAGAACCCTAGTAGCTCGCGCAGGTCGAGAAGCGTGCGGACCGCTTCCTCGCTCACGTAAAGCATGTTGTAACGCAATTCATCAGATGCTGCATGCCCTGTATGGGCTTCATCCGGGTTCATGAGCGAAAGGGAGCCCGCCGGGAGTAGGACGTTCGCTCCCCGGAACAGATATCCGCCGACTCCCGCTGCGATGGCGCCGATTGCGAAGCCTTCATGAGAATGGCGCCCAAAAGTGTGCGAGGTGAAGTCGGCTTCGAAGATTTCGATGCCCTGCAGCCAGCTCAGGTGATGGTAGCGTCCTGTTTGCATCGTCTAGAATTGAGTCATTTGCCGGAGAAAATAAAGCAGCGAGGCGCGCAGTCGACCATTTTGCGCGCATCACGGGCACTTTCCCCATGTTTTTAAAGCGTATGTCGCAAAGCATTCCACTTTGAGCGCAAGCGTAGTGCCGGCCACAAAGCGGCGACCATCCACGATACTCCAGCCAAGCCGCCGTTCCTCGACTGTGTTGGAATCATCAGCCTCGGACCGCACTCCTGAAGGCGGCCGAAAGTGCCGCGAGCGCGTCGCGCGGTCGTCCGTCCTTGATCCTGGTGTGGAGGAGTACAGGGAGACGCGGCAAGGCAGGAAGCCCGAGCCTTGGACCGACGTCGACAGCGCCAAACGGCACCATGCGCGGCGACAACGCCGCGACGCCGAGCCCGGCCGTGACGGCCGCCGCCACCGCCGTCACACCGCCGCCGACGAAAATCTCCGTCCATCGCACGCCTGCCGCGTCGAGAAGCTGCCCGGCCAATGCCCGCACCCCACAGGGCTCGGCCATGGTGGCAATTGGCAAAGGTTCATCCGCCCGCTGCTGCCAGCTTGGCGCCGCGAACCAGCCAAACTGTTCTTCAGTGAGGAGCTCGCCGTCGTCACGCCTCGTGTGCAAGCGGACGATCACCGTGTCGAGTTCGCGTCGATCGAAGCTCTGAAGCAGATCATCCGATGAGCCGATGCGGATTTCGATCGCCAGCTGCGGATCCTGTGCGTTCATCCGCGCGATCAGGGCAGGAAGCTCAGGCCCCGCCACGTGGTCGCTGATACCGATGGCGATGCGCTGCCGCTCCCGCGCAAGCGAGGCGAGCGCACGATCATGAACCTCCAGCAGTTCGCGGGCGAGATTAAGGAAGGCGGCGCCAGATGCCGAGAGTTGTACATATCGCGGCGTTCGCTCGAAGAGGCGGCACTTGAGCCTCTCTTCGAGACGCTTCAGCTTCAGGCTGACCGCTCCTTGCGTCATCCCCGTCGCCTCCGCGGCGCGTGTGAAGCTCGCGAGTTCGGCGATACGCACGAAGGTTCGGACCGCATCAAGGTCAAGAGGATGGTCCATCATTTGCAATCTTAATCTTAAATATCCGATTCCATGTCATGCCAAAATGACTCTTCCCCGGCTACTGTCAAGCGGAGAAAAAATGGAAAGGAACTACGATGCCGCTTGTTCATATCTCGCTGCGCGCTGGAAAGCCGGAGACGTACCGCCAGGCAATCTTCGACGGCCTATATCACGCCATGCATGAAACGTTCAAAGTGCCAGAAGACGATCAATTCATGACAATTACTGAGCATGACGCCGAGAACTTCCGGTACAGCGCGTCCTATCTTGGGGTCGATCGGAGCGATGACCTCGTCTACGTCCAGATCACCGCGAACAACACCCGCACCGTAGAGCAGAAGAAGGCACTGTTCCGGCGGATCGTGGAGTTGCTCGGTGAGAACCCCGGCATTCGGCCACAGGACGTGTTCGTCAACATCGTCGAAGTGGCAAAAGAGAACTGGTCGCTCGGGAATGGCCTTGCGCAATACGCTTGAGGCAAGAGCCTTTGGGTGTGGTGGACGGCTCTGTCTCGTTCAACGTGACGGCGGCGATGCCATCGATGTCTGGGGGACTGTATCAGGCTGATCCCCGGAGACCGTCTGGCATGGGGCGAGCTATGCCAGGCCTTTCGGGTATATCGGCGTCCAGCAGGTGAAGGACGGAACGGTACGACCCTTCAAAGCCATTCAGCAGATTAACCAGAACTCAAGAGAGTCGACGTTGGTCAGCCCATTGGAGTTCGTTTAACGGTCGAGCAGACGCTTATCGCCGATCTTGAACCAAGCCTTCGCGATCTTGCCGTTCTCGACCTCATAGATGCAGACAACGTCAATCTCGCCGAGACCTTCGGGAAAGGTCCGGCGGACGGTCTCGTGGTCGATTACCATATTGCCGACGCTTAAGCGGTGCAGAAGCGTCCCATGCAAGTCCGGCTCCTGGAACCGCTCGACGTGACGTTCCCGTATTGCGTCGGTGCCGTTTGCAAGAAGTGTGTCGGGGAAGGCATAGTACCGGCAATCCTCGGCCCACCACTGCATGAAGCTTTCGATGTCTCTGGCGTTATAGGCCTCAAGCTGCATTTGAACAGGGTAGACGTTATCGGCAGGGGTGGCGCTCACTGGTGTCTCGCGGGGCTTGGGTTGATACAGGACGCATCCCTCACGACCAATCAAAGAAAGTCAGGGGCACAAGACGGCCAGGCAGCTCTTCTTATCCTCGCGGCCATCGCACCTTTTCCTTGGTGTGCTAGAAGTGTCCTAAGGTCTAGGAGCCAATCCTGATCTTGAGAGCGACGCGACGAGAGGCTCTGGCTGCGCTGAAAGTTTTCCGGCATTCACCAATGAAAGATAGCGCCGAACCAACCAGACCGAATGCTCAAAGACTGTCGTCGCGGTAAAGAGTGTCTCCTGCTGGGTGTTACCGAGTGCCTCGTTCCCACGGATCAAATCCCGCCGCAACTTACCCATCATATCGGAACGATCGGACGTCATTGCGAGGAGACTGGAATACCGGAATGCCTCGGGATCTTCCAGTTCGTCAAACAACGTCGTGACGATCAGATGCAGGCTTTCGATCATATTGTTGATTAGCGAGGCCAATGAGGAAGCGGGCGTATAAACACCCGGATGCATTACGAGCGTATGAACCTCATTACCGAGGTCGTCAAGCAAGCCTTGAGCCGAATGAAGGCCGGCCAAATGCTCCATCGTCTCCCGAGGCGGAGATGAACCCATAAGCTCACCGATGAAGGCCGAGATCTCGCTGCCGACGGATTGCCGCGCCTGATGCAAAAGCTGCGGTTTGGGTCGCCCGGCTTTGCCTGCCTCCGCGTCCGCGCGCACATGGTCAAGGCTGTCGCGGATGAAGCCGACAAGGCGCTGTTGCTCCTTTTCCACCAGCAGCGCTCCGGTCTCTGCCTCGATATCACCCCCGGCATAGACGAATTGTGGCTTGAACAAGCTTTCTTCCATCGTTTCGGGATAGAGTCGCTGTATCAGTCGATAGAAGGGATCCAATGCAGCGGAGATGACGAAGGCCGAGATCAGCTGATAAAGGACATAGACCAGAGCGATCTGCTCTTGCACCCTGGGTGATAGAAACTCAACCAGAGACCTCGCCAATGGTAGCTCGAATTGCATCTCCACAACCAAAAGCGGTACGAGCACCACGATGCCGACGGATTTGGTGAAGGTCTGCAGCAGCACTAGGCGCTTGGGTGTGCCGGAGAGCTTGGCGGCCATCAACCAAGTGGCGATGCCGGAACCGAGACCAGCTCCATAGACGATAATGATAGCTTGGTTCAGATCCAGGACGCCGGCCTGCGCCATAGCGGCGGCAACCACCGTTACCGTTGACGAGGATTGGGCGATGACGGTGATGACAACACCAATCAGGAAGATAAGAATAAACGAGCTGTGGCCATAGTTGATTGCCGTCTGCACCTCGGGCATCCGCCTCAGTCCATCGGCGCCATCGCGGATAAGGTCGATGCCGAAGAACAACAGCCCTACCCCTAGCAAGACGGCCACGAGATGCCGAAACCGTGCGGATTTGTCGAGTTCCAGATAGTAAAGCAGTCCGACCGTGCCGATCAGCAGCAGGACGAGAAGGTGAACATCAAGCGCCGCCAACAACACAAGCGCACATGTACCCACATTAGCCCAGATCATGACCGGAAGAATCTGGCGCGCCTGCACCAATCCGGCCGCCACCGTGTTGATACAGATGAAGGTAACAGCGTTAGTACTCTGGGTCAGAGCGCCGGCGACGACGCCCAGCGCGGCTGCGATCGAAGGCCTGGCTACGGCGCGACCTATCACTGCGCGGAAGCCTCGGCCGGCCATCAATCGGAGATTGCCGCCGATCAGCTTGACACCGATAAAGAATAAACCCAGCCCCGCAAAGATCGTAGCAAAGATGCTCATCTTGTCCCATCATTCTTTCTGACGAACAACCAAAATCAGGTAATGAACGATGATGACAGTTGCCGAACCCAAATGGTGAAAATTCCCCGAGTGCGCAAGAGCAGCAGCGCATATCCCGTCGAAGAAAGGCTGCCACGACCGTTCCTGGGCCGAATCATAATTCGTCCGGCCCCTTCCCTTGGAAAAGGAAGACGGGGTGACGCCATGAGGCTACGATGAAGCGCCTTTTGCAGAACAATCTTTCGTAAATTTGAGATTGTTGAGATTATCGCGTCTTTCATATTCGACCTTATCCATAAGCTTCTTAACTAAAAAGAGCCCCAGGCCACCGATCTCGCGGTCTTCCACCCCAAGCGTGGTGTCGGGATCTGGAGAGAGCAACGGATTGAAAGCGATACCGTCGTCGACGACTTCGGTCCGAACGAGACCTTGGGCGACGGTCAAGCTCACCTCCATAAAATGATTACCATCTGCCTTAAAGCCATAACTAACGATATTCATAAGGACTTCATCCAAGACGAGTGCAAACAAATGTTGATGGTTCTCGGGGATGCCGTTAGCGTGAAGAAAACTTTCCACACCTGAAATTAATACTCCTACGTTGCTCGGCGTCGGCGGCAGCCTGCATGAGAAGTGCTGTCCCATCGTTCAAACCCCGGTTGGATCTCGGGGTGGAAAGTAACGGACAGCCAGGCAAGTGATGTCATCGGACTGCGGAGCTGTGCTGGCAAATGTCGTCACGGCCGTCACAATGGTTTCCAGGCATTCCTCAACCGGCAGATCCACACATCCCGAAAATGCCCGTTCAAGGCGTTCCTCGGTGAAATCCTCGCCGGAGGGATTGAAGGCTTCCGTAATTCCGTCGGTATACAGTAACAAAGTGCTTCCCGGCTCCAGACGCACAGACCTCTCCTCATATACCATATCCTCCAACACGCCGAGCGCCATCCCTTTAGTTGCCGGCAACGATCGCACAGCGCCTTCTTTATCGAGAACAAAGGGCGGATTATGGCCACCATTGGCGTAGACGAGTTCATTGGTCTCGACATCGATGATCCCGTAGAACAAAGTGACAAACATCGTCGCGTCATTGTCTTGGGCGAGAAGATTATTCGTCATCGTGAGACATGATCCCGGCCCGTTTGCCGCCGGTGCGGTTGCTCTCAACAACGTCCGCGCCACTGCCATGAACAAGGCCGCGGGCACGCCTTTCCCCGAAACGTCGGCGATCACGACACCGATGCGCGTATCGCTCAACCAGAAATAATCATAAAAATCGCCGCCCACTTCCTTGGCGGGGATCATTCTGGCAAAGAGCGCCAGATCCCGGCGGCTTGGGAACCGGGTCGGAACGATTGACTGCTGCATGCGTCTTGCGACATCCAGCTCCTGTTGTATCGAGATGAGTTGGCTGTGGGCATTGAAGACG
The DNA here is from genome assembly GCF_021462805.2 of Allorhizobium sp. Av2. NCBI lineage: Bacteria > Pseudomonadati > Pseudomonadota > Alphaproteobacteria > Hyphomicrobiales > Rhizobiaceae > Allorhizobium > Allorhizobium sp. Av2. The sequence continues at coordinate 3,728,404 of NZ_CP192696.1, forward strand.
CGCCGGATCGTTTCGAACCAAGGTCGCCATGCCGGTGGGACGTGCGGGATGGCGAGCGCGGCCCCTCGGCTTTCATCTTCGATATAGCGCACCAGCTGTTGTGCCGGCGAGATGGCTTCACGCCGCGTCAGTAGATTGGAAAGTAGAATGATCAATGTCAGGCCGCCGACGAGGAGCGCGACCGTTAGCATGCCGGTTTTCAGGGATGACAGCATCAGGTCGTTCCTGGGAACGACAAGCACGAGACTGAACGGCGCGTTCTTGACCGTTAGCATTTCGACGTAATAGTCACCCACCAATCCGAGGACGGCCTCATTATGTCTGACGGTATCGATCCCCAAATTATTCGGCAACGCGGCTGCGGCCGGAAGAACAGCGGTCAATCCGGGTGTTATCAGTGAGGGATGAGCCAGGAGTTGGTCGTGATCGTTGATGATGAACAGGGTGCCGAACTGGAGCTGCCAGCTGCCGACAATGGTATTGAGCTCGTTCAGCGTCAAATCCAGTGAAACAGCGCCTCGGAAAGTATCGCCGTCGTAGATGGCCGATGACGCGGTGACCATGAGACCCTGTCCAGCCTCATCCAGGTAGGCCTCCGTCCACAAAACGGAGCGATCGGGATTTTTTTCCGGCGTCACACCGCGGTAAAACGCCTTCTCCAGCAGCGTGTCGGAATAGGCGAATTTGGATGAGGCAATCCACGGATAGATGTTTATGAAGCCGCGTTTCGACGTGTAATAGATCCAGGCCGCATTAGGGATGTTGGCTTTAACAGACTTAAACGACGTGTTCAGATCCAAAGCCATCTCCATGTCTTTCAGCAAGGGCGGGTCGACGAGATCGGCCCCGACGGTCAGATTTCCGACGTCCCCCGGCGTCCAGGGCGCTGGAATGGAATCGAGGGTGACTTTTCCTTGAGCCTGCGACGCGATGATCGACTGCAAAAGCACGGATGGAGCAGTTGAGCCGGGATGGGTCGCATACCAAGTCTCGCCTTGCATTCGCATGGCTTTGACTGCATCAGCGCTGCTTTTGAGAATTGCATCCAGCGCGACCGACTGCTCCTGCAGCCGCTGCGACAGAATGAGCAGGTTCGCATCTCGCTGCTGCGTGTATTGAAGATAAAGCAAGGCGGAGGCGACGACCAGCACCGCCAGAAACGTCCCGCGCATAATTCTGTTGTAGCGCGCAAAAAGGGAACCGCTCGGTTCAGCCGTAGGCTTGGACATTCTCACTCACTTTCGGTTCGACAATCCCGGTGCGAGAGGTGCTCTGCAGATCGTGCGCGCGTGAAGCAGTTGTTTGGCCGAGCATCATGGCAGATGCCCTTATGTGAAAAAGCCGGTCTTGGAGCACTGCCGCACTGTCGAGCTGCAAAATCTCCGAGAATGGCTTACGCGTCATCGACGCGTGATTGCGGACGTGCACCGCGACCGTCGCCGCGAGCCGCCCAATGATTTCGTCATAGTTCTCTATCCCTCCTACGATCACGTCGAACCAGTTCAGATAGGCGTCCTCGATATAGGAATGCTGAAGAAGCGGCTTGCGAAGCCTGCCGATCTTCGTGGCCTGATCAATGAGGATGATTTCCATCTCTTCCGGCTCTCCTGCCAATCGCTCGTACAGTGCCGCGTCCCATCGGATGCTGATCTCGGGTAGAAAAACATAGCGCAGCCCTTTCACCATGCCCACCATTCCGCCGCGGATCGGTATGGTGGTGAAGCCGTCGATCGGCCAACCCTCGCCCGGAAACGAACCGATTTCGGCGCGCAATGAACCCAATTCTCCGATGCGGCGCGGCTCACGGAACAGGACGGTCAATCCTGGCCTCGCATTATCCGTCCACTCGCCGGGCAGAAGAACGCGCCCAACGAAAGCGTCCAGTTGCCGAGCCGCTCGCGCCTGCCGGAACACGGTCTCGGCCAATGCTGCCGCATTGAACCCTTCCGACGCCAGTATTTCCAGGCCGACTGATAGCTCCTGACTTGCCCCGTAGCGCCCCAACACCGGCTGAATTGCGACCTTTTCGACATGCGGATCGCCATCCAGACGCTGCTCGATCGGACGCACGAACTCCGCAAAGCTGGCGCGGCCGGGATAGACCTTGAACGCCGGCAGGATTTCGGCCGCACCGGCGGCAAGACGGGCGAGTCCGCCTGCCGACGATTGCTGCGTCAGTCCGATGAAATAGGTGTCGGGTATCGTCGTCGAATTTGGCAAAAGAACTAATCCACAGTGCTATAGGGTGTCGTCCAAAAAAATCAGGCTGCAGCCGCGAGGGCGGAATTGTTCAACCACCTGTATCTCGAAGACCTTTCCCGCTCAGGACCGAACTCATGAAAGCCGAGCCCTGGTTGCCGGGATCGAAGGCGTGCAGGCCGAACTCCTCAGCCAGGGCCTTGAAGCTTTCGATGCCGCGGACGGAATTGCCGTTTTGATCGAGCCGGGGTGAAAAAGCTCCGATGCCAAGCTGGCGATTGACAACGCCCATAATGCCGCCTCCGACGCCGCTCTTCGCCGGAATGCCGACATCATGCGCCCAGTTCCCGGAATAGTCATACATTCCGCAGGTAAACATCACCGACAGCGTGTGGCGGACGGCCTCCATGTCGAACACCTGTTCATGCGTGAGCGGGTTCTCTCCAAGGTTTGCCAGTGTTGCGCCCATGACCGCGAGGCCGGTCACGTTTACGCTGATGGAGCACTGCCGAAAATAAAGGTCTAATGCATCGTCAACCGGTGGGCGGAGCACGCCGATGCCAAGCAAAAGGTGGGCGATTGCTCTGTTGCGATGCCCTGTCTCGGATTCCGACCGATATACATTCTCGTCAAGAGAAAGCGATCTTCCCGCGGCCTTGGAAAAGCGCTCAAGCAGGAAACGAAATGCATCTGCGCCCGATTCGTCCCGAATGATGCCACTGACCGCTATCGCGCCTGCGTTGATCATCGGATTATAGGGCCGCTTGGTCCTCGGATCAAATTCGATGGCGTTGAAGGGGTCGCCGCTTGGCTCGACGCCGACACGGTTTGCGACCACGTCGCGGCCGGCGAGTTCGATGGAAAGGCAATAAGCCAGGGCTTTGGATATCGACTGGATGGTAAACTCGGCTGTGGTATCCCCCACGGAGAACAGACGTCCGTCCGCGCTTGCAATGACTATTCCAAATCTGTCTGGATCGACAACGGCGAGTTCCGGAATATAGTCCGCCAACGCACCTGACCTGTTATTCCTGTATCTTTCGTGAATGTCGATAAGAGCATGGTCAACGACGGAAGGTCGTTCTGGTTCGGCAGGTTTCGTCATGTTCACTCCAGCGTCTTCAAGCCAAATTAAAATATTCTGGCGGCTCTTGAGGGAGCGCGCTAGTGTTCGAAAGTGGCGAAGCGGATTGACCGTAGACGATCGTTTGGTCTCCTCCGCATAGCCGAGTGCGGGAACCGATGGGGCCGCCACATCCTCAGACGTCAATCGCAGGCGGCCATTGACGACCGTTCCGTGCGCCATAGCCGGAATAGCTGACATTAAAGATTGCCGCTGTTTTCCCAGCTCAATCCCGCGCCGCTCACCGTTCACTTGCCACCGTGCCGTCGACGCTGATCATCAGGCTGCCTCGTCAATCACAGTGCCGCCGCTATAGCTGCCGTTCCCGTGAGCTTTAGCGTCCCGAGCCGGTCTTGGTTAGGGAACCATCCCAAGAAACGTCGCTAGAGACGGCCAGCGTGGTCTTCGTCGGTCTCCAACCTGCCACCGCCTTCTTCGAGGATCGCGCTATTGGAAGACTCGAAGCTATCTGTCGTATCCAGCATACCACCGTTGAAGGTCAGTGCGCCGGTGCCGATGTTAAGCGCGTCTTGTCTGTGCATCGACGCCCGACATTCCAAGACTCCGCGCATGAGATTGGGTGATACCGTCGTTCATGCAAGAACCTTCAGCGATTTTTCCTGATCGAACTGTATTTCGAAGATCGAGGAGAAACCGCTTATGTCGAAAACTTCCTGAACTTGCGGCGCTAAAGCCGACAAAACAAGCCGATGGCCGGTCGCTTTCGCTATCTTTGCGGCCTTCAGAAGAACACGCAAACCAGCTGAGCTGACATACTGGACTGCGTCGAGGTCTATGACGAGTGCGGGAGACACCTGCATTTTTGGAATGACGATATCTTCGAGCGATTTCGACGTCACACTATCGATCCGGCCGGCGATCGTAAGAACACGCACCGAACCGATTTCTTGCTCCGTAATGTTCATGGAAACCTACTATCTATGTTGAGGAAAACGAAACTGCAGACTTGGCCGGTGGCCGTTCATGCTCGTTGAAAAGGAAGGAAATAACAGTCTCATATCTGTTCCGATCACGACGCACCAAAAGGTGGACACTGCTGCAGGTACGCAAGCATCATTGCCCTGCACGACAGCGCAGAGGACGAGCCCGCGAATGAGGTCACAGAAGCAGACATCCGACGACGAAAGGAAGTGGTGATAAAGGCGTTGTTGCGAATCTCTCCTGATGCGCAAATGGCGCCTATCGAAACACTCCCAAAGCGCAACTTGGCGTCACAAACCGATAGGGAAATTATCATCTCCCCCAGCGGGCGGCGCGATCAAACCAGCTGTGCGATCCGCTGATCCCGACGATCCAGCTTTTTTGTGCCATGGACCGAACCTCGCGCGGCGTCAGACCATAAACCCGCTGAAAGGCGCGAGTGAAATTATGGGCGTAAATGAAGCCGTGTTCGAGGCCGACGTCGGCGATGGACTTATGCACTTGGGCCGGGTCGCGCAGAGCGCGACGCGCCAGTTCCAGACGTTGCCTTTGAACATAGGACATTACCCCGCCCCAGCCTGAAAACAGATAGGCGAGCTTTCGCGGCGAGATACCAAAAGCCATCGCAATCCGGCCCGCAGAGAGATCCTTGTCCCAGATATGGGCCTGAATATAGTGCCGAATTTCGGCAAGCTGGGCGGTAGCCACACCCTGAATCGTATCCTCTCTGGAACCCCCGTTGAGGACGGCCGCTACAAGTTGAGTTGTCGGCATGGCTAGCGCTGCCGCCTGCCTTTCACTAAGTAGCGGAAGTGCCCTCCAGAGATTGCTGACATGATTGCGCAACAATCCAACCATGGGATCATCAGCCGCCAAAACCCTCATGTTCTGCTCGTCAGGACTGTTCAGCAGCGGCGCCAGCAGGGAGCGGGGCACGAAGAGTGTAACATTGACAAAATCGCTCGCCGCTCCCGCATGAGTCTGTGCCGTGTCATGAATGATCAGATCGCCAGGCCCAGCCTTTTCCTCACGCCGCCCATCCTGCCGGCTCCACTGACCCGCCAAGAAAAACTGAACCGTGAAATGATCATAACCGTCCGTGCCAATACGATAGCTGGAACGGCTCAGTTTCTGGGCGACGCTCGCACAATGGGTCAGTAACAGTCCGCCGAACCGAACTGTGCTGTGAGCGGTGTGAAATGCGTCCGGTTGAAAGATTTTCACATCATACATCGAGCCGGCAGATTCTTGCCAAAACTCAAGAGCCGATTGCAACGACATTTTGCGGGTGTTCACTTCGAACAGAAGTGTGGGGGTGTCGCCGGCCATATTACTAGTAGATGAAGCTTGATTCATGTTAGCCTCAGTGCATGAATAATAACCTGATATCTCAACTTTGCGTATGGAATGGTGCTCGTCAAATCGATTGATGGTTATGACAACGACACGGCGTAGCGTCGGTAAAGCCTGACTTAAACGAGTTGAGTGAAATCAGTTTCTCAAGTCACTGTCACGATGTCGCAACCGCAGGGCGCTGCGATACGGATTCGGAGAGAGCTCATCTTCAAGTAGCCTGACAGAAGACTTCCTTGCCATTCCTTGACCGAACCCGATAACTTAACAGTCTTCAACTCCTGTGTGACGTGCGTCCAGTCCTCCGCCGCAGGCGAACATATCTTGCTTGCAGCAAAAACCACACAGGAGTAGGATTGATGAAGGAGTTAAGCACTGCGCCAGACCTTGATGGTCGGCACGGCTGCGGTCAGAACTTCACACCAATGCCCACCGTGACGATGTGTTGCGTGAGGTCCGCGCTGACCGGTACGCCAAGCATTTCGAAATCCTTGTTTCCATAATCGTTATAGCGGTATTCGAGACGGCCGAAAATGTTGCTAGTGAACGCGTAATCGACGCCAACGCCTATGGTGTATCCATTGAAGGTCTTCTTTTCCTCACCAAGGCCGGAAACGTCAATGGAGGCGCGCGTAGCCGCCCAGCCGCCGGTGGCATAGATCAACGCCTTATCGAAGGCATATCCGACGCGGCCACGGACGGAGCCGCTCCAGTCGGTGCCAACTCCGGCGGCAACGCCGAGACCGGAATAGGTCTTGTCGTTCCAGTCGTAAGAAACATCACCCTCGATGCCGAGGACGAAATTGTTATCGAACTGATATTGGTACCCCGCAAAGCCGCCCAACCGCCCGCCATCAAAATTCTCCGAACCGGAAACGCCCGCTGCGCTGAAATTTCCATCGAGCCAACCGCCGCCGCCCTGAATGCCGAGATAAGGGCCGGTCCATGTAAATGCCGGCGCGACCACTTCCGCGGGAGGCGCTACGGGCGGCTCATTAACGACGTCCGCAGCCATTGCCGTTGATGCCGCAAGGGTGATGAACAAAGAAATTGGAGCTGCTTTCATAAGTATAGGTCCTTTGTTAAAGTGGGTGCGCACCAGCTGCCTGGTGTTTTGGCTTAGCAGTGCAGATCACCAGCCAGTCTGACAGGTCGCGTTAACGGTTAATACAGCGGTCGGCAGGCAAGAAGGAGTTGATCCAGTGGTGGGTAGAATTTTTGTTAGTGCATGGCCGGCCTTTGGACACACCGAAATCTTCATGTTCATACGGGCAGTCAACAACAGCGCAACAGCCCCGCCGCATTCCTCCGCCAAAGTCCGCCTGCTGCTCTCCGACCCCGTGTGCTACGGTTCTTCGAGCGTCTCTTTATCGGTGCCGCGGGTAAAAAGAGGCGTTCCGCTGGCGACAATGCAAGAGCAGACATGCAGACAGATGCATGTCTCGGCACTAACAGAAATGCGAACGTCAAAGGAAGTGGCGACGAAGGTATTGGTTCAAAATCTCTCTCGACGCGCAAACTTGGCCCCGTGAAACACTCTGAAAGTGCAAGCCAACATCACAAGGTGTTGTCACAACATCAAAACCGTTCTCATCGAAATCCCTCCGGAAAATTGGGACCTGACCGGACCGCCGGCGAGCCAGATCAATCTGAGCTACGAGATCATTGCTATAGCCGCCAAAGGGGGTTCCGGCAGCGCGCGAGGTTCCGTTAATCTGACTGATCAGATCACGGGTCGGCGATCCATCATAGGTGCCATCGGCGATAAAGCGCTCCACAGGACCATCAATCTGATCCAGAAGATCTCAGTGGCAATCAACACACCGGGAGCGGCAAGAAGACCGGCGGCACATTCACGACCTGGAGCTACAACAGGCTCGCTATGAGGCCAGCCTGGCTGAGCGTCGCTATGCGGCATGCGATCCCGACAACCGTCTCATTGCCGCGCAGCTTGAGAAGAGTTGGGAAACTACATTACGCCGCGTGCGCGATCTGGAAGTGCGCAAGCCAACCGAAAATCCTTCGACCATAGAGGTTGTCCAGGCACCTTTACAAACCTCGCCGATAATCTGCACACGGCCTGGGAATCGCCCGATGTGACCGTGCGGGTGCGGCAGCAATTGCTTCGTACCTTGATTGCCGACATTGTCGTTGATGTCGACGATGCGGTGCGCGACGTGGTGTTGACGATCCATTGGAAGGGAGATCAGCATTGAGAGCTCAAGGTCCGCAAACCTCAAAGCGGTGAACACGGCTGCGCCACCACGGAGGATGCTTTGGCGGTGATGCGAAGCATGGCTGGTCGCTGGTCCGATGAACATATTGCCGCTTCGCTCAATCGAATGGGCATGCCCACGGGGCAAGGAAAGATCTGGACCGCGCACCGGGTCGCTTCTGTAAGGCGGGTACGCGCCATCCACGCGTACAAATCAGCCGACAAGGAAGGCGAATGGCTGACCATGACAGAGGCTGCGGTGGCCTTGGGCGTGACCAATCATCGGATACGCCATCTGATCAAGACGAAGGTGTTGTCCGCCGAACAGGTGGTTCGCGATGCACCGTATCAAATCAGGGCCAGCGACCTCACGTCGGCGACGGTCCAGGCCGCGATAGCCCGAAAGGGCAGCCCGTGTCGCAGTGCTGATGCGGACTCGCTTCCAATGTTTACCGATACTTAGAGAAGGATTGCACAATGACTCAGGTCCGGCGACCGTAGCGGGTAAGTTTCAGTATCTCATCCGAGAAGTTCATGACCATGGTTTTCGGTCAAGCCGCAGGTTTGAATGCGTCTTCATACAGGTTTTCAATTCTCCTCGTTTCTTCATCGCTTAACGCGGCAAACTCTTTGGTGCGCGCGCGTTGTGACAATTGTCCATCGTTCTGTTCCAGAAACTTATGGAGCAACTCAAGCTGTGCCGTTGGCATATCGATGATCTGCTGAACGCCTTCTGCGAAGGCATCGAAAGCCTGGAGAAACCAAACCTCCTCGGGGAGGTCGTGAACGACCGTCTGCTCAACGCATTTATAGAGAAAGGTTGCGTGTGCAGTGGCATCGAAATAGCGGTAGAAAAGCGACGTCTCGTTCAGTACCTCGACATTGCCGGTTGGGGTTGACCGCCATTCGATGAAGGGCAGTAGCGGCGAGGAATAGGATTCAAGCACGGTTCGGTAGCTGCCAATGTCGCGCAGAATTGCCGCACTGACCGGAAAGACCAGACCTGGAGGGCTATAGGCCGCTGCTGCCAATGCATGGTGGATCAACCATCGATGCAGACGTCCGTTGCCGTCCACATAAGGGTGGATGTAAACGAAGCCGAATGCGAGGCATGCCGCCGCTGCGACCGGATCCATCCCACCTCGTGTCGAGCGGTCTGCAAACGCAACAAGCCCGTCCATCAATCCGGAAAGATCTTCGTGACGTGCACTGATATGGTCCGGAATTGGCATATTGGTGTCGCGGTCGTGCACGCCGATGAAACCGCCCTCGTCTCGTAGACCGAGACGGACGAAACGGTCATCTCCTATGACCACGCGCTGGAGCCGGTTAAGTTCGTCAATGCTGAGAGGCCGTTTGCCGGCTTGGGCGATGGCCTGCCCCCAACGTACTGCTCGCGGTCCAGTCGGCCGCTCGCCCTCTATGGCGAAAGAGGACTTGGAATCGTTCAGCAGAATAAAGGCGGCAGCCCGAGCCATCAGGTCAGGGCGGACGCGCCCCATGGCCGCTCTCGCATCTTGATCGAATTCCTTTTCGGCATACCGTATCAAATCAGGTGTCTTACGGACCAGCGGACAAAACATCTGGGTACCCGGAAGATTGTTGATGACCTTATGTCGCGAGGAGGGTTCGCCCTCTGTGAGGGCGTATTGCTGATCGGGATCAAGCACCGGAACAAAACGCACCTTACCCGGATCCGGAAGATCGAGCAGTTTGCCGGTCAGCCACTCAAACAGGAACCAGACGCGCCGTGCGAAGGCGCCGGTTGGGGTGGCGCGAACAAGGGCCTCGATTTCGCTGGGCTCAAGCCTTTGAAAGAGCTTGTGCAGGACTTGGAGATCGATGCCCTCATAGCGGAATGCGAGTGTCAACTGGTCAGCAAGGGTGGGCCTGCTGCGATGTCGTGGGGTGAGTAGCAGCCAGCTCTCCGAGGAATCTGGATGGTGGCGCTCAGCAATCGCGGTCAGCCGTGGGGGAAGAGGGATGGACAGGTCATATCGGGCGATCAACGCCGCATAACCAGTCGGTTCTCCCGGCTCCTTCAGGGCACGCCCGTGAAACTCTTTCACCGCTTGCGAAGGCCACTCACCCATCCCCATCCTCGCGTAAATCATTCACCGGATCTAGACCGCGCCGCGAAACCTTATCACGACCTGCGTACATCTATCACAAATCAAAGAATTTGTGAATATTAATCACTGCTGCGCCGTGTCCGGAAAAGATAGTGTTGATTTCTTCGGCCAAGGCATTTCGCGAGTCGCCTTTGGGGCGGATGCGTCGATCTGCGCGCTCTACTCCGCGCATCGCTGGCTTGTTTATGGAGTATGCAAGCGGCGGCGTAGAGTTGGCAGTGGGCTTACCGCATGGCTAAGAGCACGAATTCCGTTACCTGACGAACCTGAAACTGCGGTCGACCTTTGCACGGCAGCCGACACGTATAGAGCTTGATCCGCGTTCTGGCAGAAGATGTGAGCCGACTGCGTCCAGCCTTCATCCGGCCGTCCCCTGCCAATGTCATCTTTGTTTCGCCGATCGCAATTTCGAGGAGCGGATAGTTGCACTTGGAGTTCCATGCGCAACCTTGAAAGTGCTATCCCTCGCTCCAGGGGGCGCCTGCCGCCCAACGCGCATTGAAAGGCGTAGCCTTAGCCGTTGCGAGCGTGGGCGGCATAACGAGTTCGGCGATGCGAGCCTGGATTTCCGGAAGCGGTTCAGGTGCAAGGGCGATCTCGGTCCGCCTCAGAAACGCCGCCCACTGCACTTGCTTTGCGTCGGCGAAGCCCACGGTCAGCGCCAACGGCGTCTCAGAGGGAAGTGGTGTTTCACGACGCTCGAAGGTCGTTCGAATCGCTCGCGCCAGAACCTCCCCTTCAAAGGTGAAGGCGCCCGCAATGGCCCAAAGGTCGAAGAAGTCCTTCATGCGCGAATTGAGCATGTCGAGTGCCACCATGGCTTGGAACTTCTCAGCCACAACGGTTTCGGGTGGATAGGCCCTGAGATGAGGCGCCGGCTGCTCCAGAAGCGAAGGATATTCTATGTCGATCGGATCCGGCGTGATCACATCGCCGTATCCAATGTCGACATGCATGGGCAGGCGCGCGCCACCGAGTTCGGCCACGAAGTCCAACCGCACGCCAGCATATTCGTCTTGCTCACGTGCCGCGGCGGCGCGCAGCGTCTCAGGCCTGAAGATGACCCCATCATCTTCAACCTGAGTGGCAAGAATTTCTACAAATACGGCCGCGATGGTCGCAGGCGCATTCTCTCCAAAACCGAGAAGATCGAGGTCGCCAGTGGCGCGGTAGGCACAGGCGCCCACAGGCTAAACAGCATCGCACCCTTTAGGACGAAGTGATCCCGGTACGGCGAAACACTCAGACGATAAAGCACACGCTCGATGGCATAACGCGTCATCAGCAGTTGGGCGTTCTCACGACGTTCGCGAGCACGCTGAGTCAGCCGATCGCGTACAGAGACGCCAATATTCTTCGGCGCCTTCATGAGACCATGGCCTCGATATAGGGACGCATCACGGTCTGGACGCGATCGATCTCAGCATACCGCCAAAGCTCGTTCAGTCCTGCCCGTCCCTTTCGCGATTTGACGAAATCTCGCAGTGCCTCGATCGCGACATCGAGGCCAATTTTGTTGCGGTGCTTGAAACAGTCGGCAACGGTCTTCGCTGGTGACGTGATCGGAACCGGCACGCCGTCGACCTGATGAATCTCTATGCCGGCCCTCAGCGCCTCGCCACTGGCGCGGACGACCTTCAGCGAGACCCATGGATTGATCGGCGCCCAGTCCTTTGGCCCGAGCAGCATCCACACGGCTTGAGGTGTCTGGGTCGTGAGGTTGTGAAATTGCAGCGCCGACAGCAGGCCGATAACCCCTTTTGGCTGGATACGTACGGCTTCAGCCAAGCTGGTGGCGCTAGCGGCCTCAGCGTTAGCCAGTTTATAGAGGCCACGGCCGACCTGCTGGAGAATACCCTCGTCGCGCAGTCTTTGCAGGTAGACACGCGGTACGCCGGCAGCATCGAAATCGCGCCCCCGCGCGATCCCTTGTCGTCGTGCGACCTCAATGGCGCGATCTCTGTGGGTTTGGATAGTCATAATGAATGTTATAAATCCTCGATCTAAATTTGCAATATACAAGGTTTCATAACAGAAGCGGCAGGATGGGTGAAGGCAGGAACCATCTCTGAGCAGTTTTGATTATCGCGCATTTTACATGCGCGATAATTCCAGTCGGCCCGATCTTTTTAACCAGCACCTATGGCGCTAGCCCATTCCCGCGGCGAACACGGAGGTGGCCAACTCCCTTTCGTTGTCGATAGACCAGAGTTGGAGATTGATGGAAGGTGAATAGCCAAGTAACCGCTGCCATTCTCCGTCTCTTTTTTCCGGATCGGGCTCTGATAAGTCGACCTTGGATCGTGCTGAGATATCGAAGAAATTGGACTGACCAGGGCATCATGAGGCCGTGGCCATAGGCGCATCGAGAAGCCTGCAGCCCCAACTGTCCGGCGCGGTGTCGGCAAAGACGCCCGCCAGCGCGCCGCGCACGTTTCTGGGTTGGCCGAATATGTGAAACGGCCCCTTCAAGGGGAAGGTCGGCTGCACGGCAAAGGCGCGGGGGGGTCTCGATCCAGGCGGGGCCATAGGCGAATGTCGAGAGCTGTCGCGGTCCGACCTGCGTGAAACGCAACTGATCAGCGGGCGCCGACCCTCACCGAGCGCGACATGGGCAGTGAAGTCGAGCATCAGAAGGCCACGCCATCCGGATCAACGACATCCGGCTCATCCTGTGTCGTCTTAACCTTGGCCTTCTGCCTGTGCAGTGTGGCCGCAAAGGACCGTCCGCGACGCGGCTGGCGTTCGGCGGTCAACGCCAGACCCAGATCGTCCTTGCGGATGTCGATCAGGTCGGCCAGCCGGTCGACAAGACCAAGCACAACCAGGATATCGGCGAGCGTGCCGATCCCTACACCGGGATCTCCCTTTTCCAAGCGCGCGACGGTGCTCGGCGACGTGCCCGCGCGCACCGCCAGATCGGCCACGGTAATGCCGCGCCGCAAACGAGCGCCGCGGACGTCGTGTCCGAGCCTTTCGAGGGCGGAGATTGATTTCGGCGACCCCATAGCAATGGCCCAGATACGATGATTAAAAATCTATATCACGTCATATATGATCAATTGCTGAATTCAACAAGAGCTTCGCAACCACGCTCCGTGATCGCAGATGACATGCCGCTATGGTAAAGGCCAACAAGTGGATAAAGAGCTCAGATGTATGAACGCACATCGCCCGAAACATTCCGAGATCATATCCACGGCAGATTGCTGACACAAAGCAGTGGAAAAGCGTGGAACAACGTCTCCGTCCAACTTCTGTCCCATCAACCGTCAGAAAGCGCCAATCCCTTCGGAGAAAACCTGAACGATCTACCGAGCTTTTCCGCTGCTGCCTGTCCTGCCCCTATCGCGGGATCGGAATCCGATAGATAGTCCCGTCACCCCACGCAGCCGTCAGCAGTGACGCCCCATCTGGCGCGAGCACCAGACCGACGGGGCTCCTGAGACCATCCGCTATGGCACGCGATTGGCCGTTGGGAAGGATTTCCCGAACGGTCGTGCCGCCGTAATCGACCACAAAAACGCGACCATCCTTGGTCATCGCAACGCCGGGTCCCGGCGTACTGAAGGCTGCTCCAGCCTCGACGCGTATGCCATCGGGCCGAACGATTGTAACACCGCCGCCGATATTGGAGACGACATAGCCGCCGTCCGGCGTTTGCACCGCGCCCACCGGTGTTTGCAACCCGTCGATGACAGGCGTGAGCCGACCATTATCGGTCAGACCAAGAATCTGGTTCGTTCGGCGGTTGGCGATCAGCAGTCTGCCGGTGCGGTCGAAACCGATGCCGGCAGGCGTCGCCAGCCCCGTCACATGCACGCTGCGCACGCCGTCCGGGGTTAAGCGGTAGATCTCGTCGCGGGAATAGGACGCCACATAGATCGCGCCGTCCGGCCCGACCGCAAGGCCCGATGGACCTGAAAGGCCATCTGCGAACGTCGAGCGGGTGCCGTCCGGTGCGATCCGGGACACGCGGCCGGCGCCCCATTCCGCGACATAGAGATGGCCAGCCGCATCGAACGCCATACCGACCGGGGAACTGAAGCCGTCCCAGAGTTTTTCGGGCGTCGCCGCACTGGCCTGAGCGGCTGTCGGGATCATGAGCGGGAAGGCAGAAACCGTAACGAGGACAACAGCGCTGCCGATAGCGATAGAGCGAAGGAGGCTCATCATGCCGCACGCTCCTCTTTTTGAGCGGGACGGTGCGCGAACACCTCTTTCGCGGCAAACAGTCCGTTGAGCGCAGCCGGAAAGCCCGCATAGACCGCCATCTGCATGATGATCTCGGTGATTTCGCCGCGAGACAAACCGACATTCAGGCCGGCCTCGATATGCACCTTCAATTGCGGGGCCGCGTTGCCCATGGCCGTCAGCGCAGCGATGGTGGCGATCTCACGGTCGCGCACGTCAAGGCCGGGGCGGCTGTAGATGTCGCCGAACGGAAACTCGATCAGATAGGTTGCAAAGTCCGGCGCGATGTCCGCGAGCGAGGCGACAACCTTCTCTCCGGCCTGGCCGTCAATTTCAGCGAGCGCGCGCCGCCCGCGTTCCAGCCGGCTTTCGCCGACGCTCTGGTGGTGTTGCGTCATAGTCCTTCATCCTCTGTTCCTGGCCGGCGTAACCGGCGATCTTGGTGTCGAGGACGAGAAGAGAGGCCTGGAGTTCGGCTGCATGGGTGCGGACGCGCTCGCGGTGCTGTTCCAGCATTTCGCGCCGCTCCGTCTCCGTGCCGACGCCGCGTTCCCGCAAAGCTGCATAACGCAGCATTTCCCGGATCGGCATCCCGGTCGTTCGTAGACGCCCGAGGAATTCGATCCAGATCAGGATTGATGCGTCGTAGTCCCGTTGGCTCGATTGGTTCCTGTCCGCATAGGGAAGCAGCCCGATCCGCTCATAGTAACGGATGGTATGGGCCGACAATCCCGAACGCTTCGCCAGTTCACCAATCTTCATGAGCACCTGTTCTCGTCACGACGCATCAACAGATACGAGTTAGAGCGCACTCTAAGTCAAGGGCGTTTTCCGATGAAGAATGAAGGTCTGGGCGTTGCCCTTCGGGCCGCGCTTTCGGCTGCGCCGGAACCACGCCAAGGGCGCGTTTCCGCCATTCGGCTTCAATCGCTAACGCAAAGGGCGGCGGTAATAGCCCTTATGATGCTGAAGCCCCGCTCTGGTGAGCGGGGCTTCAGCATGGTCATGGCCGACACGCCTTTCAGGAAATACGGCGATCAGGATGTGCGGTCTTCAGGCGGATGCGAAGACCGACTCTTGCCGAAGTCCCGCAAGGAGCTTTTCCACAAGCCGATCGACGTTGTTCTCGGCGGTCGCAATGGACGAGGCCAGCCGTTCGTCAACGAACTCGTCATATTCAATGGCGATGGCGTCGCTGGTGTGGAGACCGAGATAAGCGAGGGGAACCTTCAGTCCCTGCTCGACAAGGTTCATCGCCGCAAGGCGCCCACCCGCGTCATATCCGAAATCGCCGCGCGCCGTCAGGATGACAAGGCGTTTGCCTGGCGGAAGCATCGGCCAATAGGGCTCACCCGTTCGGGCACGGTCGAAACCAAACGTCACACCGACGCGCACGACATTGTCGATCCACGCCTTGAGTTGGGCCGGCACCCCAAAATTATACATCGGCGCGCCGATGACGATGAGATCAGCTGCGACAAGTTCGGACGCCAGACGGTCGCTTTCGGCGAGCAAAGCCTTTTGAGTGTCGGTGCGCCGCTCGGGCGGACAAAAGGCCGCCGCAATCCATGCCTCGCTCACCGGCGCCGGCGGAGTTGATCCGACATCCCGATAGGTGATGGCATCATGTGACCGCGCCGCCGACCAAAGATCGATGAACCGCCGGCTCAACCGCCGAGTGTGCGAGCCGTGACGATCGCGGCCGGAGATGCCGGACCGCGCGCTGGAATCAATATGAAGGATACGGAAAACGCCATCATCGGATAATGTCATGATACATCCATTTCATGTGTTACACTGTTCGACGATGATATAATCCTTTGCTATCTCTGACGGCCAACGCGGATTTCTCACTTAATGAATGAGACTAATTCATCTATCGTGCGACGAAGACGGCTTCCGTCGCTGGCCGCCTTGCGCGCCTTCGAGGCAGCAGCGCGCCACCTCAGTTTCAAGCGGGCTGCCGACGAACTGGCGGTCACGCCGACGGCGATCAGCCATCAGATCCGTCTTCTGGAGGACACGCTGGGACTGGCGCTGTTTGCTCGCCATGTCCGGCGCGTAGCGCTGACCGAGGCCGGGTTCAGGCTGTATCCGACCTTGCGCGACGGGTTCGATGGGTTCGAGCGAACGATCGCGGAACTGTCGCCACAGAACCGGCGCAAGGCTGTGACCTTGACCGCGACTATGCTCTTCACAGCGCGTCGTCTGCTCCCCGCCCTCGGCGCGTTCCGTGCCCGTCACCCGGAGTTCGATTTGCGCCTGCACGCCGCCGACGAACCGATTGATCTCACTTCCGGTCTGGCCGACATCGCGGTGCGCTACGGTTCGGGACCGTTCCAAGGGCTGGTGGCGGAGCCGCTTCTGTCGGAGCGCTTCGGCGTCCTGTGCAGTCCTCAACTCAACCTTTCCCGTCCGGACGATCTGAAACGCACGACGCTGCTCCACACCGAATGGAAACGGCGCGACATGGCCCCCGACTGGCGTCGCTGGACGAATCTTGCCGGTATTACCGATCTCGCTATCGACGAGGGGCCGCGCTTTACCGACGATGGCCACAGTCTTCAGGCGGCGATTGCCGGTCATGGCGCGACGATCGGCAGCCTCGTACTCGCCACTCCGGAGATCGAGGCAGGACTTCTGGTTCATCCCTTCGGGCCAGCCATTGAAGGCGAAACCTATCATCTCGTGGCTACACCCGAAAACCTGGCCTGTGCCGACGTGCAGGCGGTTTGCGATTGGCTGAAGGAAGTCGTCGCGATGTCTTGAGGGGCATCGCAGCGATCAGGATGTACGGTTTTCAGGGTTTGCGGCTTTGCACATCCCGATCAGATCCCGATGCCCGGCGCCCGCTGGCGCTCATGCCGGGCGGGTTTGGCTAGGGGCGCTGCCCCCGCGCGGCGCAAGGGATCGCTGACGCTCGTCCGGGCCGGTGTCCCCGGCCTTCGTCGTTCCTCCGTTCCGTGCAGGCCGAGTGATCCCCCTCCGGCCCAGCGCCCTTGCGCCTTGCTACCCCGGTCTCGCCGACGGGCAAGGTTGCAGCGCAGCGCTGCGCTCCAACCCAGACCCACGGAGACAGATCATGGTTCATCAACTCGCCACCCGGTTCGGCCGGAACAGTCACCAGATCAGCGGGCGCGAAGCCCTCGACCGCCACGTCCCCTCCGTCTTCGCCCGTGAGGCGCATGACAGCCGGTCGGACCGCTACGTCTACGTTCCCACCATCGAGATCGTGGAGGGGTTGCGGAAAGAAGGCTGGTTTCCATTCTTCGCCGTGCAGTCGGTGCCACGCGATGGGAGCCGCCACGGCCACGCCAAGCATATGCTGCGCCTCCGCCGCGATGACGGCATCGGCAAGCCCGAGGCGGCGGAAGTCATCATCGTAAATTCCCACGATGGAACCTCGGCTTATCAAATGTTTGCCGGTGTACTGCGCTTCGTCTGCACCAACAGCATGATCGCTGGCGAGCGGTTCGAGGAAGTCCGCGTCCCCCACAAGGGGGGGCATACAGGATCAGATTATCGAGGGCGTCTATACGGTCGCGGAGGATTTCTCGCGCCTGATCGACGCGACGGCAGCTAACTGGTCACCCCGCCTGCCGAGCTGGGCGCTGGTGCGCGGCCGTGACATCAGCGAATCCGACGCCGCCTTCGCCGCTGGTATCGGCTTGAAATCACTTGATGATCTGATCCGGCCTGAATCGCCCTGACTCGCCCTGGCTCGGCTGCTGGTGCGATCGTCTCGCACTCAAATCGGCCGCCGCCGCCGCTCGGATGCTCGGTCGGAACGAGGGAGACGCCGCCATCCGGGATGCGGTTCTGCTAACAGCTGCCGGCGAAGATCTCGGTGCGGGCGGCAACCTGTTTTTGGCAACACGATTGGTGGCGCGTCGATCTGGGACAATCACCACACCCTTCGTTAAGGAACTTGCCGGGCTTTTGGGGATCGTTTGGCACGACAGCCTTGCCTCGATTCCCGCAATCGTCGATTCTGCAAATCAGTCCGGGCAAGCAGCGCCTTTCGTCGCGGCGGACCTTATAGCGGCGATTTGCGTTGCCTGCCCGGATGCCGAAGCGCTGGCACTGGGGCTCGCCGATCTCATCTTGGCGCAAAAGCTCAACTGCCGAAACCCGTGCCGCTGCTGCTCCCCGAACGGTTTGGCCCGGCCTTCCGCACGATCGGCGGCGGTCGAGGCCGCGTTCGACCCGGGGAGCCGGCGTATCCCAAAGCGATCTGCCCGGCGCTGGCCGATGGCGTCGACGCCGCCCTTCGCTCCGCTGTTGAGTTTCAACAGGCTTTGCCCCGTTTTTTCATTTCGCATTAGCCCACCAGATCCGGTGTAGTGAATTGTCCGCAAACAACTTTATTCGGCCTGAGTGGATCACGGCGAAATGAAAAAATGGATGAAATTCACACGAAAAATTAACACAGTGTTTTGACATCGACGGTTGGACTCGCCGGTTCCGCCTTCGCTTCATCACCAAAAACGCCTGTCGCCCCCTCAAGGAGCTGGTCTTTCCATTGCTTGATCTGGTTGGCGTGCACGTCAAACTGTTGGGACAATTCCACCAGCGCCTGCTCACCTCGGATGGCGGCGAGAGCCACCTTCGCCTTGAAAGCCGGGCTGTGGCGCCTAGCGCGGTCGTCTCGTCATGGTATCTCCTGTTCCCGCCATCTAAGCCGAAGCCAGGCAGAAATTCCACTTATCCCAGCTGTTCAAATTTCCCGAGCCAGCTCTGCGGTAGCCAACCCGCGCATCAGAGCTTGATCACCGACGTCCTTGAGTTCCGCCTCCACCCATACGCGATCATCATCATGAACAGCCGTTTCTCCGGAGCGGTAGCTTCCTCGCGCCCAACGCATTGACAACGGACATCAGAGCGATGTCGCCGTCGCACATTGACCACGATCTCTTATGCCGTTCAGTTCATCTCTGCCGTACTTCTGGCCGCGTTAACATCACGCCGACGATACAGATGACAAAGCCCACAACGGCCAGAGTGGTGATCGGCTCGGAGAACATCAGCCAACCCCAAATCATGGTCACGGGAGGCGTAAGATAGATCAGGCTTCCAACGCGTGTTGCAGTGCTTTTTCGAAGGCAGAGCCAGTAAAGGCCGTAGCCGCCGATGGTTGAGAACAGGATGAACCAAGCGACAGCAGCGATGAACCGGATGTCAGGACTCGGCAGGATTTCACCATCCAGAAGCGCCAGCGGCGCAAACAGGACGGCCGAGACCAAACTTTGCACGGCCAGGGACGGCAACAATGGCGTATTGTCCGATAGCGCTTTAGCAATGATGGTGGCGATGACCAGGCTCAATGTGGAAGCGCCCGATAACACATAAGCTCCCAGCGATGCTCCGCCGAGCGAACCACCGACGGCAAGCGAGACACCGGCCAGGCCAAGGCTGATCCCGATCCATTGGGAGCGGTTTACATGCTCTTGCAAGAGGGCACCGGCGAGGGCCGCTGTCACTATCGGCTGCAGCGCGGAGATCAGTGCCGCCGTACCCACGGGAACCCCGAGTTCGATTGCCTTTACCCCCAGCGCAAGATAGCCGAACATCGCAAAAATACCCAAAACGGATTGGAGGATCAATGATCTTGCTGGAAGGCCATTCTGGATCGCTCGGATCAGCAACGGCATGAGAATGAGCGATACGATGACAAAGCGCCAGAAAAGCACCAGGAACACGGAGGTTGCTTCGGCTGCAAGTCGCGCGCCTATAAATCCGGAACTCCATGCGATGACGAGGCCAGCTTCGAGTGCGGCAAGGGGAAGCACAGCCCCTTTCATGGTGACACCGGCGGTGCGCTCGCCAGAACGAGCGCCGCCGTTTTCCGGGCAATTGCTATAGAGGTCCTATCGCCCAGCGTGAACGCTGACGCAACCGCACCCTCCAGCAGCACGAATATTACGTCTGCGAGGTCTTGCGCCTGACTATTCGGCCATCCTCCTTGCCGCAACCGTTCTTCGATAAGCTCTCGATATTTGCGTTTGTGGATGAGCGCAGTGTTCCGGATGACCTCGTCCGTCGGGTAATCGGCGGCGGCCCGAAGGAAGAAGCAACCATTGCCCCCATGCTCGTCGCTCCACCCTGCCAAAACGTCGAAAAGTTCAAGCACGCACTCTGCACCTTGCTCGCTGACGGAGCTTCCCAGGGCCAGTAGAAAATCGTCGTGTCGCTGTCCTAGCGCAGCGGCAATTACATCGGAGCGGGTCTTGAAATGCCGATAGAGGGTGCCCAGGGCAACGTTGGCCTCGCCCGTTACCCGGTCTATGCCTATTTCTGCGAAACCATATCGATAGAAGGTACGATTTGCGGCATCGATGATATCTTGGCGCTTGGTGCTCATACCGGCAAAATAGAACGATCGTTATAGCATCGTCAAGCTCAACGGTGGTTGGTCGGAGGCCGCCGCGAAAACCTGGGTCAGCAACAGGTTGCTCAGCGCTGAAAAACAAGAGAAATCTCGGTCGCAAAAGTCGAATCATCGCGACTGAGTTTTGCGAGTGCGCCGGGAGACCGGCAAGGAGTATATGGTGCAAGTCCATTACGGTGAAGGATTAGCGACCCACACCGGCCCCGAGCCGTGCGTCGGCGTCCGTGAGGACGTCGGCGAAGCGTCGGCAGGGGAATGCATAGGCCAGCCATCGAGCCGCGAAATACCCAAGGTTCCGGGTGCCGACGTTGTTCGCAAGACGGAAGGCAATACGCACGAGCACGCTATCGCAAATGCTCGGACGGCCCGGCGTGGTCGTAGACCCTGGCATGTGCAGACGCTCCTTGCATGGGAACCGGGAGATCTCATGCCCGACCACATTCCGCTGCATCCTGCGACGAGCGGGCATCGCGCCGGATCGAAGTCGACAGCCGCGCATCCATGATCTTCGACATACCTTCGCAACCCGTGTTCTGGAACAATGCGGCGCCGAGCGCGGCACGATTGCCAAGCACTTCGTCGCCCTGTCGACCTACTTGGGTCATGTCAGTATCCACAATACATACTGGTATCTTCAGGCGACGCCAGAAATGATGGTCGACATCGCAGCGGCCGCGGAAAAGCTGGTTGAGGAGAGTAACGTATGACGAAGCTCGCTCCACTCATCACCGGCTTTCTGCGTGACTATATGCCCCGCCAAAGAGGTTACAGTCCGCAAACCTGCGAGACCTATGCGTACTGCTTCAAGCTTTTGTTCGACTATGCCGCTAAACGGCTGGGCACCCGTCCATCTTTGCTGACGATTGAGGACCTCGACGCGCCGCTGATCGTCGCCTTCCTTGGTTACATTGAACACGATCGCGGCAATAGCGCGTCCAGCCTAGCGCCCCATCCGCGTTGATGCTCGCAGAAGATACCTCCACCTCACGGCATCGGCATGGCCCGAAGGCCCGGCTGCATTGTCCCGGCAGCTTCACACCGGACCGTTGCCAGTCCCGCATGTGCCGGTAGGCTACTGACGACGGAACGTCAGGTTCTTCTCATGCCTTCTCCTTTCTCTTTCGAACAATTATTCAGGCGACTTCACGTCGCACCGATCCGAGCTTTCCCGCACCG
The DNA here is from genome assembly GCF_021462805.2 of Allorhizobium sp. Av2. Lineage (NCBI taxonomy): Bacteria > Pseudomonadati > Pseudomonadota > Alphaproteobacteria > Hyphomicrobiales > Rhizobiaceae > Allorhizobium > Allorhizobium sp. Av2. The sequence continues at coordinate 3,750,126 of NZ_CP192696.1, forward strand.
ATCTACGCCAGCTTGGTCGAGGGCGAGGACGGCGAAGGCCACAATCTCATCTGGTCGCGCCGCAACGGCGACTGAGACCGGACACCTCCAGAAGCCCCGCTCGCCCGAGCGGGGCTTCGTCATGGTCATGGCTTGTCTCGAATTGCTCAATGGTCAAAAGCCGTTAGCGAAGTTCAGGATTTCCGCGACAATACCAACGCCAAGCCGGCCGAGAGCGCGCCGAATGCGCATGTCCCGGTCCATCCCCACTCGGCATAGGCAGCGCCACCGAGACCGGCCCCGACCGCCCCTCCGAGCAGCATGGTTGCCATGAACACCGTATTGAGCCGGCTGCGAGCGGTCGGATCGAGCGCATAGACACGCGCCTGATTGGCAACCTGCGAGGATTGCACGGCGAGGTCCATGACCAGAATGCCAATGATGAGGCTGACCAGAGAGCCTTGACAGAATCCGAAGATGGCGAAAGCGATCACCACCAGAGCAGCGCCGATCGACACGACCACGGCCGGTCCACGCCGATCAGCAAGGCCGCCCGCGATCGGTGCCACGAGTGCGCCGGCGACGCCGACGAGCGCCAGAAGCCCGACCGCCGTACCGCCGAGTTGATAGGGTGGCTCAATCAACAGAAGCGAGAGGTTGGACCAGAAACCGATGAAGGCGGCGAAGATCAGAAATTGCACCGCGACTGCTTGCCTGAGAAAGCTATGCGTCCGCACCAACGTCCATAGCGAACCGATCAGGCGCGGATAGCTCAAATCCGTCGTCGGCTGGACGCGCGGCAGCCAAAGCGCAAGCGCAGTTCCGATCGCGATTGTAAGGGCGGCCGCGAACCAGAACACGAAGGGCCAGCCCCACAGGTCGGAGATCGTGCCGCTGACGGTCCGCGCCAGCAGGATGCCGATCAGGATTCCACCCGTGACCTTGCCGAGAATGCGCCCGCGCTCCGCAGGCGGGGCCAGATGCACGGCGAGCGGGACAAGCTGCTGCGCAACGGTGGCGAACAGGCCGACCGCGAAGCTGGCGGTGGCAAGCCAGAGGAAGCCCGGCGAAAGCGCCGCGCCGATCAGCGCCACCACCAGTGCGACCAGGGTCACAAGGATCAGGGATTTTCGTTCGAGCCTGTCCCCAAGCGGGGCAAGGAAAAGAACGCCGAGCGCATTCCCCGCCTGGGTCAGAACGGGGACCACGGCTGCTGCCCCCGCCACCAGTCCGAAATCCGCAGTGAGATGGCCGAGGAACGCTTGATTGTAATAGCTGTTGGCAACGGCAGCGCCGGCTCCGATGGACAGGAGGCGGACAAGGGCTGCCGACCGGTGTTCGGATCGGGTGTCGTGGTTCGTTTTCATATCTGCAGACATACATCCCACCACCCTCATCGAGGCAAACCATATCTGTTGCTGAATAGTTTAGTTCAGCTAAACTCGTGAAATGACGTCTCCTGTTTCCTTCGGTGCTCTTCGCACCTTTGTCGAGGTCGGCCGGCAAGGCAGCATCAAGCGCGCCGCGTTTGCGCTGAACGTGACGCCGGGCGCAGTCAGCCAGCAGATTAAGGCGCTGGAGCTCCGTTTCGGGATTCAGCTTCTTGAGCGCGGGAATCGTGAGGTGAGGCTGTCGACTCACGGTCTTCTTCTGTTTGGACAGATCGCGCCGGGTTTCGAGCAGATCGACGCGGCCGTGCATTTGTTCGAGGATCGTCGGCCGGGTCCGCAAACGCTGGTCATCAGCACCGTGCCGTCATTCGCAGCCTGCTGGTTGACCCCGCGCCTTGGCCATTTCACCGCACGACATCCGCAGATCGAGGTTCAGATCGAAACCTCCGTCCAACTCGCGGATCTGGCTAACGGTCCGGTGGACTTGGCGATCCGGCATGGTTCCGGGAAATATCTAGGCCTTGATGCCACCTTGCTGTTCACGCCTCGGCTCGTGGCGGTCGGAAGTCCGTCGCTTCTGGAGAATGGGGTCTTGCAGTCGCCAGGCGACTGTCTTCGCTATCCGCTCCTTCAGGATAGGGAGCGCACCGACTGGCCGAGCTGGCTGGAGGCGCAAGGCGTCAAGCCGACCCGCAGCGCGACGAAGGGGCCAAGCTATGCCGACGATGCCTTGTTGATCCAAGCCGCGATTGCCGGACAGGGCCTCGCCATCGTGCGCGATGTCTACGCCGCGCGTGCCCTGCAAGCCGGCGGTATCATGCTTGCGATCGATGCGCCTGTTCCGACTCCAGCGAGCTATTTCATTGTCGTTCGGTCCGATAGGACGAGTCCCAAGATCGCAGCATTCCGACAATGGATCATGCGCGAGGCAGGAGTTGCATAAGGATCAATAGCAATCAGCTTATGCGGTTTTCAGGGTTTGCGGCTTTGCACATCCCGATCAGATCCCGATGCCCGGCGCCCGCTGGTGCTCATGCCGGGCGGGTTTGGCTAGGGGCGCTGCCCCCGCGCGGCGCAAGGGATCGCTGACGCTCGTCCGGGCCGGTGTCCCCGACCTTCCTCCACGTCGTTCCTCCGTTCCGTGCAGGCCGGGTGATCCCCCTCCGGCCCGGCGCCCTTGCGCCTTGCTACCCCGGTCTCGCCGACGGGCAAGGTTGCAGCGCAGCGCTGCGCTTCAACCCAAGCCCACGGAGACAGAAAATGTATCATCAACTCGCCACCCGGTTCGGCCGCAATTCTCACCAGATCAGCGGGCGCGAGGCGCTCGACAACGAAGCCCTCTATCGTCACGTTCCGTCCGTCTTCGCCCGCGAGGCGCATGACAGCCGGTCGGATCGCTATGTCTACGTCCCCACCATCGAGATCGTGGAGGGGCTGCGTAAGGAAGGATGGTTCCCGTTCTTCGCAGTGCAGTCCGTGCCGCGCGACGGCAGCCGCCACGGCCACGCCAAGCACATGCTGCGCCTGCGCCGCGATGACGGCATCGGCAAGCCGGAAGCGGCGGAAGTCATCATCGTCAACAGCCATGACGGGACGTCGGCCTATCAGATGTTTGCCGGTGTACTGCGCTTCGTCTGCACCAACAGCATGATCGCGGGCGAGCGGTTCGAGGAAGTCCGCGTCCCCCACAAGGGCGGCATTCAGGATCAGATCATCGAGGGCGTCGATACGGTCGCGGAGGATTTTCCGCGTCTGATCGACGCGACGGAGACGATGAAGGACACAAGGTTGTCTGAGGACGAACAGCGCGTGCTGGCGGAGGCGAGCCTTGTCGCCCGCTATGGCGAGGACGAAAGCCCCGTCCGCCCGGATCAGATCATCGCGCCGCGCCGCCGCGAGGATGTCGGGCAAAGCCTGTGGAGCACGTTCAACGTCATTCAGGAGAACATGATACGCGGCGGGCTGGACGGTCGCCGCATCAATGCCGAGGGCCGTATCCGCCGCAGCCAGACCCGTGCAATCAACGGCATCGACCAGAATGTCGGGCTGAACCGTGCGCTCTGGACGCTGGCGGAAGGGATGCAGCGCCTGAAACGCGGATGATCGTGGAGCCGTGCAGCCGGATTTGCGGTTGCACGGCTTTGCGTCTTTCCGGTTCCGCACATCTCAGATTTTCCGCCGATCCGTGGAGCCGGATCGGCGGGCGCGGCCATGTTGATGACACGGCCGCCGCTCGCCGGGTTGCGCCCAGCTCGCCAAATGACATTTGAGATGTTAAGTAATTATTCACCAATATTGATCGGATTGTGCGATCTACATATACGATAACGGCAAGTTCAAAATATACCTCAAGTTGTGAACACTTCATCTTTCCGGCGCCGACGGCGCTTGGGAAGAAAGAGGTGACGCCATGCCGAGTTTTGACTGGCGCGCGCCGGCAGCTTACGGACATGCCAAGAGCATTCCTGCCGCCGGCTTCGCTTGGGAATATCTCCGCCGCGACGACGAGTACCGCCGCGACTTCCATCGCATGAAGCGCAGGCCCCGTCACGACACCGAGGCGCAGACCGCGTTCTCCAACCGCTGGGGGTTACGATTTCGCGACCGACCCGGACCAACCCGCCGATCGCGCCGCGCTCTTCTGGACGCCCGCGCTTCAGCCTGACGCCTTCCAGCTTCGCCCATCACGCGATTCGCCTGGTGACTTCGCCATGCCCATCGCACTGCCGGGGCTTCCCGGTCTCGCAGCACGATCGGCGATCGGCAGCGCCTGGCACGGCCTCTGGCGCGGATTGGACGGGGAGCATCGCTTCTGGGTCGCGGACGCCCCGCCGGACGGTCCGACGAGCTTCGTTGTCGTCCTGCCGCTCGACGCACTGTTCGAGCTGCGTGCCGAGGCCGCGCTGCGGTTCTGGCTCGCGCTGGCCGGACGGCCGCCCGGCGACCGGCGGCACGACCTTCCGCCCCAGACCCGCGAGCGTCATATCCTGATCCTGCGCGCGCTCGACGCGAAGCTGGCCGGGGTCAGCTATCGCGTCATCGCCGAAGCCTTGCTCGGCTTTCGCGGTCAATGGAAGAACGATTGGGAAGTCAGCCCCTTGAAGAACAAGGTGCGCCGCCTGGTCGCCGATGGCCTGTTCTACATGCGCGGCGGCTATCGCGAGCTTCTCCACTATCCCGTTCGTCCGCCACGCCGCCGCTGAACGGCGTTGCACTAGGCAGGTAGGAACGCCATCGCATCCACCTCGACCAGCATTTCGGGGAATACGAGCTCCGCAACACCGATCAATGCGTTGGCCGGCGGGCATTCGCCGTTGATCCAGCGATCACGCACCGCTCGGATCGTAGGGAGTTGGCTCGGATCATAGTCTCGGACGTAGATCGTTAGACGTGCCACCGCACTGAAATCGGTGCCTGCGGCATGGAGCGTCGCCTGCATGTTCTCGAAGACCCGATCGAGTTGCGCGGCCAGATCGTCGCTGACGACTTCGCCCTTGCCATCGAAAGGAACGTGGCCGGACAGGATGAGCAATCGACCTTCCGAAATCAGCATCGCTTGCGAGATTCCAGGAATGGAGGGACCGGGCGGGTTGATCGGGCGTAACATCTTGATCCCTCACTGCTGGGGGGTGAACGTCAGCAAATTTCAAGACGACGAATAGCCCTCTTCGATGTGATTTGAGCGACATTTCTCCAGTTAATTCTCAGATCGACTGCATTTTGGCGATCGGTCGAGTTCAGAGACAGTCCAAAATCGGGGTGGTGAGCCTAGCCTCGCCGGGGGTGCCGGAATCGCACCCCCCTGATTCCGGCACGCTGCAAGCCGCCGATCCTCCGCCACGGTTCGCCATAGCCCGCTGTCGCTGCCGACAGCCGCCGAACCTCACCCGGAGAGCCGATCATGATCGACCCGAAGACGGGGCTGCCGCCCCGATTCCTGCGCACGCCCGATGCAGCGCGCTTCCTCGGCATTTCGCTGCGGACGCTGGAGAAGCATCGTACCTACGGCACCGGCCCGACCTATCGTAAGATCGGCGGGCGCGTCGTCTATGCGCTGGACGACCTGCAAGCCTGGACGGCGGTCGCCGCCCGCAAATCCACCACCGACAAGGATGCCGACCGCGTGTTCCCGGCGCGTCCCCTGACGCCCGCCGAGCGGGGCGCACGCTGAATGTCCGGCGGTTTACCCCAGGACGCCGGACAGCGCTCACAGCGCCTCGTCGGCAGCGAGCGAGCGCGGCTCGATCCCTTCGTCGTCGCGACGGGCGATGCGTCGCCCCGCGACCAGCGCGATCTGATGGAGCGGCCGTTCTTCTCGCTCGCCAAGGCTAGGCGGGTGACGCCGATCCTCTATGAATCCGGCGGCGTCTGCGTCGAGGTCTTCGCCATGCCCGAGCATGGCATGGCAACCATCTGGGACGCCGACGTGCTGATCTGGGCGAGCTCGCAGATCGTCGAGGCCGAGAACCATGGCCTGAAGACCTCGCGCTTCCTGCGCTTCACGCCGTACCAACTCCTGATGGCGATCGGCCGGGGCAAGGGCGCGCGCGAATACCGGCTGCTCAAGGGCGCGTTCGCCCGCCTGCAATCGACCGTCATCCGCACGACCATCCGCCACGGCGAGCATTGGCGTCGGCATCAGTTCTCTTGGATCAACGAATGGGAGGAACTGACCACCCATGACGGCCGCGTCGAGGGCATGGAGTTCGTGCTGCCTGACTGGTTCTATCGCGGCGTCATCGACCGCTCGCTGGTCCTGACCATCGACCCCGATTATTTCCGGCTGACGGGCGGGATCGAACGCTGGCTCTATCGCGTCGCCCGCAAGCACGCCGGTCGCCAGCCGCATGGCTGGTTGTTCGAGGTCGCGCATCTCCACGAGAAGTCCGGTAGCCTGGCGCGGCCGTCCGACTTCGCGCTCGACATCCGACGCATCGTCGCCCGCCAACCGCTGCCCGGCTATCAGCTCAAGATTTCCCGTCAGGGGCGGCGCGAACTGCTGCATATCCGGCCGACGATGTTGTCCACAGTGCCTGTGGACGAGGCTGTGGAAACGCTCGTGACTTCGGGCGCAAACTGTATCGGGACTTCGGGCGCAGGACTATCGGGATTTCGGGCGCAAGGACCACAGTTAAACCTTTGGCCCGAAACGCAGAATCCGACCGCTAACTTAGAGTCTAACCAAGAATCTAACTCTTTTTCTTTGACGCGCGCGGGCGCGAGCCATGGTGCCGGTGTCGTCAGACGATCGAGGCGGGCGCCATGATCGTCGCCCTGCTCAATCAAAAGGGCGGTGTCGGCAAGACTACGCTGGCGCTGCATCTCGCTGGGGAATGGGCCAGAACCGGTCGGCGGGTCACGCTGATCGACGCGGACCCGCAAGGCTCGGCGCTCGACTGGTCGCAACAGCGGTCGCGTGAAGGCTGCCCACGGCTGTTCGGCGTTGTCGGCCTGGCCCGAGACACCTTGCACCGGGAAGCCCCCGAGCTGGCGCGCGATGTCGACCACATCGTCATCGACGGACCGCCGCGCGTCGCCGGCCTGATGCGCTCGGCGCTGCTCGCCGCCGACCTGGTGCTGATCCCGGTGCAGCCGTCGCCGTTCGACGGCTGGGCCTCGGCCGAGATGCTGGCGCTCCTGACGGAGGCGCGCATCTACCGGCCCGAGCTGGCCGCCCGCTTCGTGCTCAATCGCTGTGGCGCGCGGACCGTCATCGCCCGCGAGATGGCCGAGACGCTTGCCGATCACGATCCGCCCTTGCTCGCCGCCACCATCGGCCAGCGCGTCGTCTTCGCCGACGCCGCGCAGTCCGGTCGGCTCGCCTCGGAGATCGACGCGGACAGTCCGGCCGCGCGCGAGATCGCAGCACTTGCAGCCGAGATCAGGAGGCTTGCCCCATGAGCGAGCGTTCCTCGAAACGCGGCTTCGCGGCCCGTCCCGCTGATCCCGAGAGCTGGATCAAGGCCAATGAACCGCCACCAGCCCGCGCTGGCGACGGTGCTGCGTTCACGGCGCGACTGACGATCGACATCACGCCGGAGCTGCGCGGCCGGATCAAGATCGTCGCCTTCAAGCGCGGCATCACCGTCGCGGACATGCTGCGCGAGCTGCTCGCGCGCGAATTCCCAACCACCGAAGGAGACCCATCATGATCGGCAACGCGGCTCCCCGCGTGCGCGACGACCCCGTGCCGTCAGCGCACCCGTCAGACGACCTGACCCATGTCGAACTCACCCATGTCGAGAAGAAGATCGAGCACTGGGTTCGCTTCGGCCGTCTGGCGGCGGAAACCATCATCGACCGGCGGCGGCGCATCTTCGCGTTCCGGCCCGGTGTCATCTTCGCCTTCGTCCGCTGGGCGTCGAACGACTTCGGCACGATCCTCTCGCGCATCGACATAGTGCGCGCCGTGGAGCCGCACGAACCCTATCAGACGCTGCCCTTCGTGCGCCCCGGCGGCGACATCCTGCTCAAGATCGACGGCTGGCCCAGGGTAGAACGGGTGCTCCGGCATATCGACGCCATCCAGGCGATCGGCATCGATCCGGAGGATGTTTCGCCGGACCACTGGCGGCACGTCCACAACCGTCTGACCGCCGGACACGAGCCGCGCGCCTACACAGTCGATCAGCACCGGGCGTTCCTTCTGCGCCGGAGGGCCGAGCCATGACCCGCTTCGGCTATGTGATGGTGACGTATTTTTCGATCATGGGCGTCGCCATCGCGTCCTTCATCCCGACACCGACCCGGCTGGTGTGGAACGTCTCCGCCAGTGCGCCGATAGGTCTCTACGACATCAATCTGCCCGGCGATCTGAACGTCACCGATCTGGTCGCGGTCGATCCCCCCGAGCCACTCGCCAGCTTCATGATCGAACGGGGTTACATCGGCCGCGGCGTGCCGCTCTTGAAGCGCGTCATGGGGCTGCCGGGGCAAGAGGTCTGCCGCTTCCGCCGCACCATCACCGTCGATGGCGTCGAACTCGGCGCGGCGCTCGACCGCGACCGGTCGGGCCACGAGCTGCCGATCTGGTCGGGCTGCCGCCGCATCGGCGGTGACGAGATCTTCCTGATGAACGCGGATGTCCGCGACAGCCTGGACGGCCGCTACTTCGGCCCGATCCCGACCAGCACCGTCATCGGCCGCGCGACGCCGATCTACACCGACGAGGACGGCGATGGCCGCTTCGTCTGGCGCGCCGCGACGCGCTGAGCGCCACGATTCCGGCGGGCACGGCGCGCGCCGGCCTCCACTCAACCCCAGCACCAAGGACTTTCCCATGCCGCAGATCGGCCAGTTTACCCGTGAGACGACAGGCTTCGTCGGGCGCGTTCATACGCTCACGCTCTACCGCGAACTCACCATCGTTCCGGCCGAGCCGTCCGATGCCGAGAACGCGCCGGACTATCGCATCCATCACGGCGCCGACGACGGGCCGGAGATCGGCGCGGGCTGGAAACGTGCCGGTGAGCGCGCGGGCGAATATATCTCGCTGCTGATCGACGATCCCGCCTTGCCGCAGCCGATCCGCGCCAATCTGTTCCGCGACGATGACGGCGGTGCCGCCTGGTCGCTGCACTGGACGCGGCCGGTCAAGCGCGGCGAGAAGGACTGAGGTCATGCGATCAATCATCAGGATCGCGTGCGGGATCGTGCGAACAAGCCCCATCCCTTTGTTCGCGAACAGGCCGTCTCATCCCTTCGTCCCGCTCGACGAGCCGTCGGCCGGCGCGCGCAGCGAAGGTCAAGGGCGATCGAAGGTCGGCGCTTCGCGCGAAACCTTGACCGCAGCGAGCACGCTGGCAGGCTGGCATCGATGCGGAGAAAGAACGCCCGTCCGATCGGCGGTCCTTCTCCTTTCCGCTGCGCTCACCGTCGCGGTGCCGCTTCCCTGTCGGGCGCAGCCTGAGCCGGTCCAGCGTCAGACGGCGGTCGATCCCTATGCCGCCGCCATCGCCAAGGCGGCGCAGCAGTTCGGCATCCCGGCGGCATGGATCAGGGCGGTCATGCGCGTCGAAAGCGCCAACGACGTGCGGGCGATCTCACCCAAGGGTGCGATGGGCCTGATGCAGATCATGCCGGCAACATGGTCCGATTTGCGCGCCCGCCATCGGCTCGGCAGCGATCCCTACGATCCACGCGACAACATTCTGGCGGGCGCGGCGTATCTTCGCGAGTTGCATGACCGTTACGGATCGCCGGGTTTTCTAGCGGCCTACAATGCTGGTCCCGGTCGCTATGAAGAGTATCTCGCCGGCCGTCCTTTGCCCGCCGAGACCCGCGCCTATGTCGCCACGCTCGCACCGCAGATCGGCGGCGGCGAGATCACCGGGCCGGTTGTCGTCGCGGCGGCCGATCCGCTGTCATGGACCCGCGCGCCGCTGTTCGTCGTACAGCCCAACCGCACTTCTTCCGCCGAACCTGTGCAGCACGGCGCGCAATCCGACGACACTCCGGCTGCAACGCCCGTGCGCGATGTCTCTGCGATCATGCCGCAGTCGGGCGGGCTGTTCGTTGCCCGAGCGGAAACAGGAGGGCCGCGATGAGCATGGCGCGACGGCGTGCCCGGCGACCCTTTCCAGTGTGCAGCAGATGTGGGGGTGGTCAGGCTGAATCAGGGTCAGGACGGACAGAACGGGCAGAGAGGTGGGAGGGCAAGATTAAAGCGGACGGCACCCCGTGGGTCCGATCCGGGGGGCAAGCCCTTGTCTGCACACTGTTTGGGTCGGCACCGTCATCCGGGCGGCATGGTGCCGCCGGTTGCCGCAAACCCAACATCCGTCGCGGTTTTGGCGGCACTCTCGCCCGAAACCGGCGCTTTTGGCCGGATTGGTGCCGATGAGCACCGACGACGACAACCGCTTTCGCCCAAAGCCCGGCCGCATCCGCTCCGATGCGTCGAAGGCAGGCCAGGCGAAAAGCTTCCTCACCAAGGTCCGGAAGATCGCCCGCCAGCATGGCGCGACCTCAGGGCGGGTATCGCGAACCGGCAGCGCCGGAACGGGCGGCAAGCCGGGTCGGAACGGCGCGGTCGCGTCAGGTCGGGGCGTCAAGCGCGGGCGCGGCGCGGCCTTCGTCCGCTCGCGCAATCTGTCGAACGGCTGGAGCCATCGCCAGCCAGGCAGCCGCCGCGTCGTCGTCAAATCGCGCTCGGTTCGTGCGGCCGGAAAGAGCGGCAAGGCAGCCGCTCATCTGCGCTATATCCAGCGCGACGGCACCTCGCGCGACGGCGAGCGCGGCCGGCTCTATTCGGCGACCGAGGATCGCGCCGACGGAGACGCCTTTCTCGATCGCGGCAAGGACGATCGCCACCAGTTTCGCTTCATCGTCTCGCCGGAAGACGGAGCTGACATCGAAGACCTGACCGGCCATACCCGCGACCTGATGTGCCAGCTCGAAGCCGACCTTGGCACGAAGCTCGATTGGGTCGCGGTCAACCACTTCAACACCGGCCATCCCCATGTCCATGTCATCGTCAATGGCTGCGACGACCTGGGCGAGGATCTGGTCATCAACGGCGACTATCTTGCCAACGGCATCCGTGAACGGGCGAGCGAACTGGCGACGCTGGAGCTCGGCCCCGTCACCGAGATCGAGCAGCGCCGCAAGCTGACGGCCGAGATCGACCAGGACCGTTTTACCCGGATCGACCGGGCGATGCTCAACGAGGCCGATAGCGGCGCACTCGACCTCCGCCACACGGCGGACGATATGCGCGGTCAGGACGATCGGACGCTCCGCATCCGCCGTCTCGACAAGTTGGAGAAGATGGGCCTCGCCACCGAGCAGTCGCCGGGCGTGTGGGAACTGAGCGCTCGGCTTGAGCCGACGCTGCGCGAGATGGGCGAGCGGGGCGATATCGTGCGCACCATGCAGAAGGCGATGCGCGCCGAGGGCCATGACCGCGATCCGATGAGCTTCCAGATTCACGACGCCGCCCCCGCGACGCCGATCGTCGGCCGCGTGGTGGACAAGCATCTCTCAGACGAGCTGGGCGAGAACCTGACGCTGGTGATCGACGGCATCGACGGCCGCACGCATCACATCTCCGGCATCGATCAGGCGAAGGTCGCGGACGCCCGGATCGGCAGCATCATCGAGATAGGCGCGACCGACACCGGACCGCGCCCGGCCGACCGCACCATCGCTGGCATAGCCGAGGAGGGCGTCTACCGACCGAGCCGCCATCTGGAGCAGGCCCGTTTCGACGGGCGCGTGCCCGGCGGCGACTATGACGGGTTCGTCGATGCCCATGTGCGTCGGCTGGAGGCACTGCGCCGCGCCGGTATCGTCGAGCGGATCGACGCCGATCAGTGGCGCATCCCGCAGGATTTCGAGGCACGCACGGCTGCCCATGATGCCGGCCTTGGTCGCCAGCTTAATATCCGCGTCCTCTCAACCTTCGATCTGGAGAAACAGATCACGGCGGATGGCGCGACCTGGCTGGATCGCAGGCTGGTTGGACGCGGCCCATCAGATATTGCACCGGCGGGGTTCGGGCAGGACGTGAGCCACGCCATGGACCGTCGCCGTGAGCAACTGATCGAACAGGGCGACGCCACCCGCCAGCAGAACGGTCGCGTCCTCTATCGCGGCGATCTTCTATCGACGCTCGAGGTGCGCGAGGTCGCCCGCGCCGGGGCGGAACTGGCGGCGACAAAGCGGATGTCGTTCCGCGCGGCCGGCGATGGCGAGACGGTCAGCGGCACCTTCTCCGGGACCGTTCAACTCACCAGTGGCAAGTTCGCAATAGTAGAGAAGAGCCACGAGTTCACACTCGTCCCATGGCGGCCGGTGATCGATCGTCAGCATGGCAAAGAGGTGACGGGGATCGTTCAGAGCGGATCGGTATCGTGGCAGATGGGGCGGCAGAGGGGCCTAGGGCTTTGAATAACGCACCAATCAGTCTGCATTTATCGGGGTAGGTTTGGCGGAGCCAAAAAGGTCTGTCTGCCAACAATCACTAGCGGCTTTGAACCACTGCGTCGCCAGACAGCGTAAACTCTGATGGTCAAAGAAAATCATGGTGGTACGTGAAACCAAATTACCGGAGAGAGCGTCTCGCAAGCTGGATTGTACGGATATCGTCCCTGACAGACGCAAACGAGCGCAGTGCCGTTAAAAGATCAACGCCTATAATCATTACACATATTGCATCGCACAATAACAATTCGAGCATTGATTGTGCGTCGCAGCAGGATCATCGTAGCCAGGAAATTTGCGCCCCATGAGAGGGGCAAAGCGCCGTGTAGATGCCGAATTAATAGACTTGCATATGGAGTTTCTTGAATAGCCGATTAAACCAGATTGGAGAAATGCAGTGGGCTACCCGTTTCCATTTCAACATTCCGATTTACACGGGCGATGTGCCGATGAACTCCTCCAATTCAGGAACACTACTAATGTAGATCTCCGCCGAGAGATAACCGACAAGTGGTTGTCGTCCGCATGGGACAGGGCATCTCGCAGCGAGCATTACCGGCATATCGGTAATTTTACAAAACACAAATTTGATTCGATCACCCCGGTCAACAAAAGGACTTTCAAGGAATCCTATTCGGCATTCGACGCAGCCGATGTGGCATCAATCATAAAATACTATGAGACGTCAGGAACCACAGGCGTTCCGACGCCGACCAAACGTACGTTTGAGGATATTGTCTGGAATTATGTCGGCGTCGCATTGCTTTGGGGCGAACTCGTAGATCGGTCGGATCGGTCCATTGTGCTGCTGCCATCGGATATAGCGCCGATTGGCGACTTAATAGCAGGTTGCTGTGAGATCATCGGGTCTGCCGCAGTGCGGTGCTATCCGTTTACGCAGGGTATAGTTTCCTGGGATCGGATGGAAGTCTTATTCCGAAATTTTCGACCAACCGTCATTTGGTGCGCACCCGGCACGCTACTGCAGTTCACACGGGTTCTTCGACAGCGCAAGAGCTTTGATGATATTGCCAGCAGTGTCGTCAAGATCATGCTTTCAGGCGAAGTCGTGACAGAAAGCCTGAAGCGCTCACTTGGCCATTGGTGGAAGGCGGAAGTCTACAATGCCAGTTATGGGTCGACGGAGACAGGTACAATCGCGGCAGCAGGTCGAAACGGGCGGCTCAATGTCCTCGAATACTCATTTTTATGCGAGCTACGAAACGATGACGGTGAGGTCTTACCGCTTGCGGAGGGCGCACGAGGCGAACTCATCATCTCATCGCTCCATGGATTTGCACGGCCTATGCTGCGCATCGCAACCGGTGACGCAGTATCAATTACGGCCCCAGAGTCTGGCCTTCACAGCCTAGAAGTCCTTGGCCGGAAAGAGGAGGCGATCCTTATCAGGGACGTGCCTTATCTCGCCGGTGACATAGAGAACCACATCTACAAGATCCCAGACGTGACAGGTTACTTGCTGGATATGGCCGAAGGATCGGTCACGCGGGTGATCGTTGAACAAATGCCGGATGGTTCTTCCACCGACCATATCATGCAGCATGCGACCCGTATACTTGGTGATGCCGGCATCGACGTCCGTGTTGAGGTCGTCAGCCAGCTGCCGATTACAACAAAGAGCGGAGCTGGTCTAAAAAACTGGAAACGTTCGAATATCTTGGAGGCACGCAAATGAGTGTAGCGGTCTCTCAAGCTGCGGTCGCTCCGTCGTCCTATGAATTTCTGAGGACGGCTGACGGCGGCGCTGGAACGTTCGGCTCTGACTTATGGGCCACCTATGCGGCTACTCGTACTCTGCGTTGGATTGGCCGGTTGCCTGATTTGGCAAAGCGCGAACACGTCGCCGGATATCTTCATTCGTGCCAGAATCCCGACGGAAGCTTCTCATGGCAGCGCGGCCTCGCATCTGACATCTGGGCAACGTTCTATTGCAGTCAAACGCTTGCTGACATCGGCCATTCCGTTGCCTCCACCGAATCTTTCGTGGAATGGATTTCGTCGCTTCAGGACAAGGATGGCGCTTTTGCAATGATGCCGGGGCAGACTGCAGACGTTTGGGCGACCTATTATGCGACCCGGGTTTTCAAGGAGATACTACAGCTTCCGGTTCCAAACCGGCATAGGTTAGCTGATTGGCTCTCAGGGCTTCAGCGTGGTGATGGCGGGCTTGCCTGGAACATCGCGACGGCGGAAACCGACACAAGGGCCGCATACTATGCGATACACGCAAAGCATGCAGCAGGGCTCGATCACGACGTCAAATGGGATGATGAGCGCCTCCTCGGCTGGCTGCGGTCGCAACAGGCGCCGTCCGGCGGATTTCGTTTTTCGCCTGAATATACTCCATGCCTGTGGGCAACCTTCAGGGCGACAAAGGCACTAACAATACAGAACTGGCAGCCCTCGGAGCCAGAAGCATGCGAAAATTGGATCGTCCAGCGCCAACGGCCCGAAGGTTTTGCGCGTTGGGAGGATTACGAAGTATCTGATGTTTGGGCAAACTTCTCAGCTGTTGGCGCTCTTCAGGCTCTGAACGTTACGATCAAAGACAGTCAGAAGGACCGTGTGCAGCGCGCAATCGAGAGTTTTTCAGTCGATGGTGCCGGGTACACATATCGGCAGCCGTCAGCGGCCGGTGACGCGCTCACGACAGCATCAGCGCTTTTCTCAGCTGTAAACAATGCAGAGACCGATAGCGTTGAGCAATTGAGTGCGTGGCTTCAAAGGGCGCATATGCCCTGGGAAGACGGCATCATGTACATGCCGGGCCGGGGTGCTGAAATCCGCTGCTCTCTTTGGGCGACAGTCGCTCTTGCCTATGCTGGACGGCAGTTTTCTGACACCGGACGCCTCTCGAACTGGATCTCGAGACTACAAAATCCGGACGGTGGGTTTGGCTACTGGCAAGGTCGCGGCTCCGATCTCGTGTCAACCAGCGCTGCTATTTCTGCCCTCGAATCTCTTGGACAACCTTTCGCCGAACATGTCGATGTTGCGCGGTTGACATCGTTCGTCCGGAACTGCATCCGTGAAGGACTTGGGTCCAATGTACCCAACGGTCCCATCACCACATCGTCAACTGCGCAGGCCTCGCGGCTGCTTGTCAAGCTCGGCGATAGGGACGGCGGGCTTTCGCTGGTGCAACATCTGCCACGGCGGATGCGGTTGTCCGGTTATGTCGAGCAACTCGGCGGTCCGCCTACTCTATATGCTACTTATCAAACGGTGTTGGCCTTGCAGGCGAACGGTCTTGAAATTCCCGCGCAAATTTCACGCTTCCTGGATCGGCTGATCACCCGTGAGGGATACATCGGCTGGACACCGCTTGGTGCCTCGCGGCAAGACCCACTTATCCTTCCACTACACGGGCTCCTTTCCCGGAAACTCGGCGAGCCGCTGTTTCGGCTTCCTGAGTTGGTTTTGTAGAGGAGCGCGTCATGCCAACAGTCCGCATCGTTAGCAACATTGCTGAACAGCAGAAGCGCCGAGAAATGGCGCGGCGCCTGACCGTAGCGTTCGGCCGATCGGGAGTGAAGGTCTCTCACCTGCTTTTTATTTGGCAGCATGTTGAGCTTTCAGATGTCTACCCAGGGCCATTCTCACTGGCCGATCGTAATCCCGCAATTAGCGGGCATTTCGCGTCAGTAACGATCGAAGTTTCGCAGAAGCGGCCGAAGGAATGGCGACGGGAAATCCTTCGAAAAACGCGCGAGATTTTCGCTGACGGCCTGTCCGATGAATACATTTTCATGGGCCTCGTACCGGTCGACCCGGATGATTTCGTCAATGCAACGTCAGCAGAATCTCGGCAACAAGAGGTATCGTAGATGGAGATCGAACAGCTCAGAAGCGAACTCAAGCGTGGAATAAACGAAAATTTCGGTGTTTCGATTGCCGTTGAAATTGCAGACATCCCCTTCACAGAAATCCCGGAACTCAACTTCGATAGCTTGCGCGCACTCGAGTTTGTCGAAATGGTCGAGATTTTGTTCGATCTTCAGATCGACCTCTACAGCGACGATGTTCAAACCAATTTTCGTGACCTGAACACCTTGGCGTTCTTTTGCAAGAAGAAGCTCGACGATGCGGCCGTTTTGGCAGGAGCGTAGTCACCCCGGCACATCCTTACAGCGCTCGAATCATCGAAATAAGGACAAGAACTACGCTACGGCAAGAGGAGATTATTCATGACGGATGTCAGAACATTGTCTTTCGACGAACTGGTTGAAGAGATTTTTGAGCCGGGCTCCCCGAATTTCCTCCGATCGGAACTTGACGATTCATTGCGTACTAGTCCCTGGTCTTTTGATGCAGGAGCAGAACCATTCTTTTCGAAGCTTCCGAGTACGATATATTTCAGCACGTCGGGCTCGACCGGTAGCCCAAAGGTTATTTCAAAGACACTTCGTCAAGTCGATCTGGAGGTTGCGGCAGTCTCTGGCTGTATGCCAGCGACTCCGAACGAGGTGATTTCCTTTGCTCCTGCGAATCATGCTTTCGGGTTTTTCTGTGGTCTCGCGTTCGCCCTTCGGCATGGCATTCCCTATCAGTATTGCCCCATCTCTTTGGGCATCGGTCCGATCAATCGGTCCGAAAGACAGCTCCTCATCGTTGCTTTACCAGCGGCATACAAGGCGATCGAGCGCGACAGGGATAAGCTCTCGGGCAACGAGCATACGACGATCCTGCAATCGGGCGGCCCGATCTCAACGGCGTATGTCGATGCCATCGTCGACATGACGAACCTTGCGGTCGATGGAGTAGAGATTTACGGATCGACCGAGGCGGGTGCGATTGCCCATCGGCGAACATCGTCATTTCCGAACGACTGGGAATTGTTTTCAGACGTGGAGGTGCTCCCCAATCGCACCGAGGCTGACCTGCTGACCGAGCTTATTGTATCCGGTCCCCGATGTGTTCAGCCTCGGACGAGCGCAGCCGAAGCGATTACGAACGTTCTGCCTCACGTTCGCACTGGTGATCTGGTGCGGTTCACGGGTGAGCGCCACTTCGCTCTCTGTGGTCGGCTGGACCGGGTGATCCAGATAAACGGCGCAAATACCGATCTTGATTTTCTTCAGGAGTTTCTTAATCGGCGATTTTCGCAGGCTGAGTTCTATGTCGCTGCCGCATCCGACACACTCCGCGGGGCTGGGTTTGTCGTACACTTTCACTGCAGGGGCAGCCGATTTGTCATCCAACGGCTTTGGAGAGAAATTGGCCGGGCGCTGCACGAGGAATTTCCGCGCAACGTATATCCCCTGGAGATTCACTACAGCACATCGCCTTTCCGGAAAAGCTCGGCTGGGAAGATCACTGGCCCTCTGTCAGCTGAGGTGTCGAACAGAGTGGATGTCGCATAATCATAAACTCTAAGACAGAGGTTTTTAAATGCAATATCGGCGTTTGGGCCAAACATCTCTCAAAGTGTCTGCGCTTTCCCTAGGGACTTGGCTCAATCTCTCTACAAAGATTTCGGGAAACGATGCGCATGACTATATCAATCATGCGCTTGAAGCTGGCGTCAATCTGATCGATACGGCAGAATCATATGAAGGGGGAGACGTGGAGCGGTTGATTGGAGACGTCCTGTCTACGGGTCCCTTTCCACGCGATGCTTACTGTATTTGCACAAAAATCTATTTCGGCGCTACAACTCGGGAAAACAGGGCAATGCTTCGGCCGACCCAGAAAGGTCTGAGCCGCAAGCATATCTTGGAGGGATGTGACGCTTCGCTTCACCGACTACAGACCGATTACATCGATATCCTGCTCTGTCACCGTTACGATCCCGACACCTCACTTGAGGAACTCGCGTGGACAATGCACAGTCTCGTCTTCCAAGGCAAAATTCTTTACTGGGGAACGTCCGAGTGGCCGCCTGAGGAAATCGAACGCCTGATCGAGATCGCAGGGAAAAACCATCTCATTGGTCCAAGTATCGAACAACCCCAGTTGAATGTCGTGCATCGGGACACTTATAAACGGCTCGTTGGCTGGGGCGGAGCGGTCTCCGCACTGGGATTGATGACTTGGTCCCCGCTCGCTTCAGGCATCTTGTCCGGTCGGTATGGTGAGCGACCGGACGCTGAGGGCCGGTTGAACGATCGGAGCACGAGTTGGGTCCAAGCTCTTGCGTTTGGCAAAAACCGCAGTCGTATTCTCGCATTGTCGAAGGTGCTGACCCGCATAGCGGGCGAGCTTCAGATAAGTCCTGCACAGCTCGCTGTTGCCTGGTGCCTCAAGCAGCCCATGGTGTCCACTGTGATTATAGGCGGGAGCACCCGTGAGCAACTCGTGGAGAATCTAGGCGCCACGGAAAAAGTGGATCTTCTGACAACTGATATCATGCAAGCAGTTGAAAGTGCAGTGTCATCGCGGATAGTTGAGAATGCGGTCGGGGGCTGCTGATTGTGGCCGGGGAGCCTTTCTGCATGATGAGGATACGCAGAGAATGCTGACACGAAGGGATGCATTTCTTGGAACGGCGGCAGCGCTCACGGTTGCGGCATTCGATAGATCTTCGAATGCGCGTGGTTTCCCACAAGCACGAACTGATTTGCTTCTAAGGGCGCGTGAGCTTCGGGAAAAGCACCACGCCTTTCTTGCCATATCCGATCAAGGCTTGGGTAACGTGCGTGATGGCCCACTGTCCGGAATTACAGTGTCGGTCAAAGATGACCTCTTCACCAAGGACCTCCTGACGACAGGAGGGTCGCAGGCTTTCTCCGAGTTTACGCCCGCCTATGATGCCGTTCCGATTGCTCGACTTCGGCGTGCGGGCGTCGATGTGTTCGCAAAATGTAATCTGGCAGAGTTCGCGATGCACGTCCGACCCTGGAGCCCGTTGGGAGGAGAGTGCCTAAATCCTATTGATCGATCTCGCACCGCTGGTGGGTCTAGTGGCGGTTCAGCCACCGCTGTCGCGGCTGGCGTCGGGGATGCTTCCATCGCGACCGACAGTGGGGGCTCGATCAGAGGACCCGCAGCCTTTTGCGGGGTCATCGGATTCTGCCCCTCAAATGGAAAAGTGCCCAAAATAGGCAGTTTCGGCACGAACCTCTTTTTCACGGGCATCGGCAGTTTCACGCGCACGGTCGAACTCACCGCAAAACTGCATTTCCATATGGCAGGTTACGATCCCACCGATCCGGAAACCTTGCCAGCGCGGGATGAACTTGACGTCGAGGCCACACACGGAGGAAGCCACCCAACTCGGTTCGCATGGGTTACAACCTTTGATCCGCAATGCCCTCCGGACAGCGACGTACTGAAGATCACTCGCGATTCGGCTCAACAGATATCGCGTGGGTCGATATCATCATCGCTGCAGCAAGAGACGATCGACATGAGCCCCTATCGCGCCGCTTTTGGTGTAATTTCGGATGCGGACAGGCTTTCTCAAATGGGGAGAATGGGTTCGCTGAAGCAGCAGCATCTGTTCTCGGCCGAGACCCGTGAGCGTCTCGAGCGGGCCCGCAAGCGGACAGGTAGCGAATATTCCCTTGCAATGTATGAGCGGGGGCTGGCATCCCTCTACTGCTCAGAGATCTTTCAAAAGTTTGATTTCATACTCTCGCCGACTGTTCCGATGGTAGCACCGCGCATCGCGGAAATTGAGGGGAGTCCCGATTTCGCCCAACGTTACCTTTCAAACCTCTGGTGGACCAACTTCGTTGGGTGTCCGGCGATCACCATTCCTGCCGGCGTCGGTAGCAACGGTCTCCCGATCGGACTACAGATTGTTGGTCGGCCAGATGATGATGACAACCTTCTACGGATCGCCGCTCAAGCGGTCAAAGCGTTGTCATGAGAAGAAGGGGCCGCGATTGGACGATCTTCCACGGTTCCATGCGACGCTCTGGACTTAACCAATCCCTGGCCGCCGTCGCGATGGTTCTGTGTTGGTCATCGGGCTTTCTAGTCGCGAAGGCGGCAAGTCCGTTTTCAGAGATTGGCGTTTTCCTTTTGTTGCGGTTCTCGATAGCTGTTTGTTTCTTCACGGTTTTGAGTGCTGTTTCTCGCGCCACTTGGCCCAGCAGGGAGCACTTTCTGTTGCACTGTCTTTCCGGTGCCTTGCTTCAGGGGGGCTATTTAGTCGCTGGTTATCGCGCCGTCGAAACCGGTTTGAGCGTAGGTGCCATGACTCTAATCGGAGCATTCCAGCCCACGATTACCGCCGTCGTCGTGAGCCTTCTGTCGGGTTCGCCACCACGAGTTCTCGTTTGGCAAGGGCTTCTCGTCGGAACGCTCGGTGTGTTCATGGTGCTCGGGCCTCAGTTTTCGGCTGCGGATCAGGAGGCGAATTGGGTTGGATACTCTGCTGCAGCCATAGCGGTTGTCTCAGTGACGCTGGGAACATTGTTGCAAAGTAAGTTGCTCAATCAATGCGATCTGGCACCTGCGGGCGCGCTGCAAAATATTGGAGCCGCGGCGGTGGCTCTGTCGGCGGCAACATTTTGGGATCTTTGGTCCTGGTCATCTCATCCCGTGCTTTGGATCTCACTTTTTTGGGCATCAATGGGATTGTCGGTAGGCGGGTATGCTCTCCTTCTCTGGTTGCTCCGAAGTCAGGATATCGTCAGCGTGACATCGCTGGTTTTGTCAACGCCCCCGATCGCGGCGGCATCGAGCTTCATCATTTTCGGAGAAACACTGACCCCTGCTCAAATCACTGGAATGGCAGTGTCCATAGTTGGGGTTGTTATAGTCAGGCGGTCACTGCAGCAACCGCCTGGAAAGATCTGATCCATCATCGACGCGCGGGGAATTAAATGGGTTACCCGAATGCCAGCATCCGCCCGCAGAAGATTACCATGCCCCATATCGCTATAGATGCTGTGCCGAGAAGCTTGCATCCAATGGCGGTATCTGGAACTCCCCGTCTTAAGGCTTGATGCAGGAGAATAGCATTAGCTCCTGCGACAACAATGAGGCCTATTTTCACGAGGAAATACGAGCTGTTCGCGTATTCTCGCGCTGCTGGCGCGAACAGCAAGAGGCCGCTCGCGACGGCAATCCCGAAACCTGTGAGCGCCATTGGAATTAGGGTTGAGCGTATGGTTTGCGTTCTCAAATTCTTGGCTATCCCTATAAGGCCGAGATCAACAGCTGTGATGGTCCCAAAAAGCATGGCAAGGCCCACAAGGTGTACCCAGCTTGCAATCGGATAGGCCCAAACAGAGCTACGAAACTGCAGTACAGGTTGCCATGTTTCAACAAGGTGCAAGTAGGCATCCATTGCCGCTTACCCCCTTGGAAGACCGCTGCATCCCGCCGGCAATGCGACCGACTGCTGGCGAACACCTATCCCATCAATCACGATAAGTGCCGGCCGTGAAACGTTCTTCTCGGAACATGAGGGAAACGCGACAGCCTGAATCTCGTCGCCGACTTTGGGCACCCGAGGCATTCCCCAACTCATCGACCGGTTGATCGGTGCGAGATCGAGCGTCCATTCGCCAATCGTCTCGGGCGCTGCGGTTTTTGCGAGCACCTCATCAAAGCCGAGCTCACGAAGCTCAACGGGAACGGGCAACTGAGCGAGCGATGCTGGAATGGCAGCAGACAGTACATCGATGACGATCTCAGGATGCGGATTACGCCAAACCACGGCTGTGATCTTCCCACTTAGGTAGATCGGGCGATCGGTGGCATAGAACCCCCAACCATGATGAGCTTGGGTGGGTGACGCGGTAAGCATCATGGTCACCGCGATATATCTGAACAGCTTCATTGCTTTACCTCCATCAATGGCCTTAAGCGGCTAATGGAGTATGCGACATCCTATCGATACCATCGATGGTCATCTAGGAATTATTCGATATCAATTTTGATATTAGTCTGCTCTTTGCCGATTGCTCTAAGGTGGTTGATAAATTTGTTTAAGGGTGTATTCCGCCGTCGCGCATCCCAGAAAGCGGCAAGTTGGATGTTCAAATCCCTAGGATAGGGCTCTATTTTTAACCTCTTGGTACCGGCAACGTGAATAGCGGAGGACTGTGATTGAACCAGACTGATGCCCAAGCCGGCCGCGACAAGAAAAAGCTGTGTCTGAAGTCGTGACGCTTCATGAATGACGGAGAATTCGTGTCCTGCAGCGTGACAAAGTTCGCGGATCTTCGCATATAAAATAGGGCCCTGTCTTTCAGGGAACATGATAAACTGCTCACGAGCCAATTGACCGAATTCTACTTTGTCGTGTAGGGCAAGATAATGTTCCTCTGGAACGATGGCGTCAAAGGTATCTACCAGGAAGACGTCTGATTTAATTCGGCTGTTTGGCGCTATAGGCGGATGACCGAGACCTATATCGAGATGGCCGTTGTCGAGCAGTTGGATCTGCTCGTTGGTTGTCGCTTCGCGGAGTTCGAAGTGCGTATTGTCGATCGTGGTTGATAAGCGGATAGCCTTGGGCATAAGCATGTACGAGGCTGCGGAGACGAATCCTAGTCGAATGAGATGGCGTTCCTTGGCGGTTGCCAACCGCGCCTGTTGAACCGCTCTCTGTTCCGATTTTAGTATTTCACGAGCCTCGACAAAAAATGCTCGACCGCTGTCGGTCAATGAAACCTGCCGACTGGTTCTGTCGAAAAGCCTCACCCCGATTTCGCTCTCTAGTTTTGAGATCGACCTGCTGAGGTGAGGCTGGGCAATCCCGAGCTTTTGCGCGCATTGGCCGAAATGTAAAACCTCTGCCAGTAGGACAAAATGTCTGAGTTGTGCGAACTCCATATCTATACCCAAATCTGTATCGAATGATAATTTTGTAGGACATTGCAGTATGGACAACAAGCCACAATAGTTGATCTGCTTGGGCGGGCCACGGCGCTAGGTGGGTGAGCGCACTCTTGCTTGTCTTATTGGCAAACGGTGCCTCGCTAAGGATTCGAGGTCATAATTGAAAGCTCCACCGCGCGGCTGTTTTCGCGTCCGTTCACCCTCACCAGAAAATTGAGAAGATGCTCATGATCAATACATTTATAATTTCTATTTTAGATATTTAGGCCCCCCCGCCGGCGAACATGTTCATGACGTAATTCGATGTCTCGTGCGGCGAGGACAGGAGCGCGCGCTAAACGCGCCGGCGTGCCCGTAGCTGTGAAGCACCGGCAGGGCAGATTCATGAATTTATCCAAACTCAGCGGAATCGACGACGTCGAGATCGCACTGCGCGCGAGCCAGTGCTCGCGCTGAATGGTAGCTTCGAGCAAAAGTGACGATGAGACGAATTTCAATAAGCGTACAAGATGATGAAGATATGCCGAGCCGCCGTGCGTCGAGAATACCGCTCATTGCTCTGAAACAGGCAATTGCCGTAGCCGAATATCTCAACTTCCGGCACGCGGCTAACTGGCTCGGCGTGAGCCAGTCCAGCGTAAGTACCCGGATCAAGGCATTGGAAGAGGATCTTGGCATCTTGCTATTCGAGAGGCGCCATCGCGGAGTGAGGTTGACCGCGGCGGGACGCAGCTTCATAGCGGAGGTCGCAGCTGGCATCGAGCATCTCGATCACGCCATCATGACGGCTGGCGCAATTTCGATTGGCACAATCGGGCGTCTATCCATTGGGTTACATTCATCAATCGCCGCTGGCTTCCTCGCTGACCTGCGCCGCCGCTATCGGGGGAGGTATCCGAACATCGAACTTGTGATCACCGAGGGGCCGTCGGCAGACACCATCCGGCAAGTCCGAGAAGGCGTGCTTGACGTCGCTTTCGTCCTAGGCGCGGTGGATTGGGGAGACTGCCATTCCCGCCATACCTGGACCGAGGCGTTTGTGATTGCCGTTCCGTCCGACCATCGGCTCGCTGTGGCCGGGCATGTCAGATGGCAAGATCTAACATCAAACCTTTTCCTTGTCCGAAGAGGCGGTGCTGGACAAGAGGTGCAGAACCACATCGTCAGGCGGATCGCCGAACAGGGAAAGACGCCGAACATTCGCCGCTTCGATGTTGGGCGCGACACCTTGATGCACATGGTTGCTGATGGCGACGGGATCACACTGACGACCGATGCTGCCACTCATGTGCCATTTCCCGGCGTCACGTTCCTTAAGATCGCCGATGAAAAGGAGCGTGCGCGGTTCAGCGCGGTATGGTCGCCACATAATCGGAGTTCGGCGCTGAGGCATCTACTCGATATCGCAGCCGAGATGAGCAAATAGGATCAAACTTGCCTGACGCAAGCTAAAGACCCCGCATCCCAGTTGGCCAATTGCGGCACTCTTCTTTACGCGCTGAGTTGGTCGAGGATATCGGCTGGTCGAATATCGAGTGCACCGGTAATATCGAGAAATTCAATGACATCGATCCGCCGTTCGCCGTTTTCATACTTAGCGACGAAGGATTGCGGTTTGTTCAGCCGGTCGGCAAGCTCTGCTTGAGTCAGATTTCTATCCTTACGCGCTGCCGAGAGTAGGGTCTGAAGGAGTTTCTGGCGGGGCGAGCGCAAGGATTTCTGCATTCGGAACGGCTTTCCATTGAAAAAGGGGAGCCAATCCGCTAATCCTGATTCAGGATTATCCCATTTCAGGATTGCTGTTTCCGTAGGTCCGAGGGAGGACCGCCAGATGCGCGTCAAACCCGAACTCGATCCTGACGTCGATGACCTAGCCCCCACGGAGCCGGACGTGTCGCTCTATGACGAAGCGCATTTCGTCACCTATCTGCGCCTGCTGGACGCCGAGACCGATGGCGCCGACTGGACGGAGGTCGCGCGGATCGTGCTGCATCGCGATCCTGTCGCGGAGTCCAAAAGGACGAGGACGTGCTGGGAAAGTCATCTCGCCCGCGCGCAGTGGATGACGAAGATCGGCTATCGTCGCATCCTCGAACAGGCCATCGAAGAAGCGCGCTCTGCACCGCGCGAGCAACCATGACAGGCGCGCCGGGGCAAGCCAGCGCAGGCCGCGATCAGCAATATCTCGCCTACGCAGAAGCCTATACCGAAGCAGCCAAGAGGTTGGCCGACCGTGCGGATGATATGGATGTGGTGAGCACGCCGTTCTTTCATCTCGTCGCCCACGCCCTGGAACTGATGCTGAAAGCCGTGCTCAGTTGCCAGGGGCGCGATGAGGAAAGGCTGATGATGATGGGGCACAGCCTTGAGCGATGTTACGCCCAGGCGATCCGGGGTGGCGCAGACCGTCTTGAGGACGAGGATCTCGCCGCGTTCGTGGAAGCGCTGGATCAGCCTCACGCAATGCAGGCGCTTCGCTATCCGCAATGGCTTCACGGGCCTATGCCCGAACCGGCTCAAGCGGTGCGCCTGTTGAGCCGACAACTCGACATCGTGAGGACTTGGCTGGCAAACGAGCACTGAACACCGCGACCGCCGCCTCCGCAGACCGTCCGATTTCTACGCCATGGTATCCGGCAGCACGCCTTTTGGTCTTTCCTGTTGCCTATCGCGAAACCGCCTATTCTCTGATCGGCTCCGTCTCTTTTGCCGATTGGAGCCTGTATGTCGGGAAGCCGTGTCCTCTGGGGCCAGATCACCATCGTCGCCACCATCGTGTTGGCGACGATCTGGGGCGCGACCGAGTGGACGGCGTGGCGGCTCGGGTTTCAGGAGCAACTCGGCGCGCCGTGGTTCGAACTGGCCGGCTGGCCGGTCTACTATCCGCCCGCCTTCTTCTGGTGGTGGTATTCCTACGACGCCTATGCGCCCGCAATTTTCGTCGAGGGCGCGGTCATCGCTGCGTCGGGCGGTTTCCTCTCCATCGCCGTCGCCATCACCCTGTCGATCATCCGGGCGCGCGAGGCGAAGAACGTCGCCACCTATGGCTCGGCGCGTTGGGCCTCCCCCGAGGAGGTGAAGGCGGCCGGTCTGCTCGGCCCGGACGGCGTGGTGCTCGGCAGGATGGAGCGCGACTATCTGCGCCACGATGGCCCGGAGCATGTGCTGTGCTTCGCGCCAACCCGCTCCGGCAAGGGCGTCGGCCTCGTCGTGCCGACCCTGCTGACCTGGCCGGGCAGCGTCATCGTCCACGACATCAAGGGTGAGAACTGGGGGCTGACGGCCGGTTTCCGCGCCGGGCATGGCCGCGTGCTGCTGTTCGATCCGACCGATGCGAAATCTTCCGCCTACAATCCGCTGCTGGAGGTCAGGCGCGGCGATTGGGAGGTGCGCGACGTCCAGAACATCGCCGACATCCTGGTCGATCCAGAAGGCGCGCTCGACAAGCGCAACCATTGGGAAAAGACCAGCCATTCGCTGCTGGTCGGCGTGATCCTGCACGTCCTTTATGCCGAGCCGGACAAGACGCTGGCCGGCGTCGCCAACTTCCTCTCCGATCCGAAGCGGCCCATGGAGGCGACGCTGCGCGCCATGATGTCCACGCCGCATCTGGGTGAAGCCGGCGTCCATCCCGTCATCGCGTCGTCGGCGCGCGAACTGCTCAACAAATCCGACAACGAGCGCTCGGGCGTGCTGTCCACCGCCATGTCCTTCCTCGGCCTCTATCGCGATCCCGTGGTGGCGAAGGTGACGGCGCGCTGCGACTGGCGCATCGCCGATCTCGTCTCGGGTAAGCGGCCGGTCAGTCTCTACCTCGTCGTGCCGCCGTCAGACATCGCCCGCACCAAGCCGCTGATCCGCCTGATCCTCAATCAGGTCGGGCGGAGATTGACCGAGGAATTGAACGCTTCCGCCGGTCGCCATCGGCTGCTGCTGATGCTGGACGAGTTTCCGGCGCTGGGGCGGCTCGACTTCTTCGAGTCCGCCCTGGCCTTCATGGCCGGCTACGGCATCAAGAGCTTTCTGATCGCGCAGTCGCTGAACCAGATCGAGAAGGCGTATGGCGCGAACAATTCGGTGCTCGACAACTGCCATGTCCGCGTCGCCTTCGCAACCAATGACGAACGCACCGCCAAGCGCGTGTCGGACTCGCTCGGCACCGCGACCGAAATGCGCGATTCCACCAACTATGCCGGCCACCGGCTGTCGCCCTGGCTCGGCCATCTTATGGTCTCGCGGCAGGAGACGGCCCGGCCGCTGCTCACCCCTGGCGAGGTGATGCAGCTTCCGCCCACCGACGAACTGCTGCTGGTCGCGGGCGTGCCGCCGATCCGGGCGAGGAAGGCGCGCTATTACGAGGATGCTCGCTTCAAGGAGCGGTTGCTGCCACCGCCGGACCTGTCCGCCGGGGTCAAGGCGCCGAAAGCGCCGTCTGGCGATGACTGGTCGGCCCTGACCATTCCGGCACCCGTGGCGTCGTCCGCTCCGCCGCCGCCCGACGCCGCCGCGACCGATCCCGCCAATGCCGGCATCCGCCGCGAGCCGGAACTGCCCGAGCATGAGGAGATCGTTCCCGACGAACGCCCCGTGGCCGGCGAGTTCGACGTGCTCGACGACGAACCGGATGTGGACGCCGCCAAATCCCGCACCATCCGCCAGCAGGTCACATCCGTAGCCCGCCAGGCGACGATGGACCCCGCCGACGGCATCGAACTGTAAGGAGACGCCGCCATGCAGACCAAGACCCGCATGAACGTCTATTTCGAACCCGACCTATTGAAGAAGGTCGAGGCGTTGGCGCTGCGCCGCAACGTCTCCAAGTCGGCCGTGATCGAGGCGGCCGTCGCGTCCTTCCTGTCGGCCGATGCCTCCGAGCGGCTGGAGGCGGTGTTCGCCCGACGCATGGACAAGCTCGGTCGGCAGGTCGATGGCTTGGACGAGGATCTCGCTATCCTCGGGGAGACGCTGTCGCTGTTCATCCGCTTCTGGCTGACCGTGACGCCGCCGCTGCCCGACAGCGCCCAGGCGTCGGCACGAGCAAAGGGCGCAGAGCGCTTCGACGGGTTTCTTCAATCGCTTGGCCGGAAGCTCGCGACCGGCGATCGGTTCCTGAAGGAACTGTCGCGGGATATAGATCGGACTGGCAAGGACTTATCCCAGGTCGACTAGGGTTGACGCGCTGGTTGAGCCACATTCACCTCAAAGACGGCGGGATGTGTCTGATTTTCTCAGAAAAATCCGTCACCTCAGTGGCCGTATAACGCAGGTTCACTCGTTCCAATGACGCCGGATTATCACGAAGAGACTCGCCTTTTCGCCATTCATGCGATGGTCGAATAGGGCGCGGCACAAATCCCCCACCACAATTCGGGCACACATTGTGAAGTTTGGTCTCGACACAATTCTCGCAGAATGTGCATTCGTACGAGCAGATACGTGCATTCTCTGCATCAGGTGGCAGGTCGATATCGCAATATTCGCAGTTTGGTCTTAGCTTCAATGCCATCTCGCGTCTCCAATCATTAGACACAAGGCGTATCAGTCTATATTTTGGCAGGAATGACAAAGACCCCACCATTCTCGCCAAACATGTCAAGAACCGTTGAGATTCTGGCTTTTCCGAATGTGCAAATTCTTGATGTCACAGGACCACTCCAGGTCTTCGCCTGTGCCAACGAGTTGACCAAGGCGAAGCGGCTGTCGCCGCCCTACGCGCTAAAGGTGGTCTCGCTGTATGGCGAACCAGTCGTCTGCTCGGCAGGACTGCCTTTGATAACGGAACATTTGCCCGAAACGCATGCATCGCTTGATACACTGATAATACCCGGTGGTCTGGGCGTCGATGATGTCATGGCAGAGGCGAATCTCGTCGCATGGATTCATTCACGTGCCCTAGCCTCACGCAGGACGGCCTCGATTTGTACAGGGGCTTTTCTGGTTGCTGCTACCGGCCTCTTTGATCATCGTCGCGTGGCAACTCACTGGGAGCGGTGTCAGGATCTCGCTCACCGCTATCCGTCTATTACGGTCGAAGCGGATCCGATCTTTGTGAAGGACGGCTCAATGTGGAGTTCCGCTGGCGTCACAGCCGGCATCGATCTCTGCCTAGCATTGGTGGAAGAAGATTTGGGGCGCGATCTTGCTTTGGCGATAGCGCGCGACCTCGTTGTGTATCTGAAACGCCCAGGCGGACAGGCACAATACAGTGCCACGCTTTCTTTTCAGCGCTCGCATCGTTTTGCTGATCTGCACGATTGGATGCGAAAAAACCTGGCTGGCGAACTCAGTCTCAATCAGCTCGCGACGCATTGCGGCATGAGCGAGAGAAGCTTCAGTCGGCGCTATGTCGAGGAGACCGGCACAACGCCAGCCCGCGCGGTGGAACACCTTCGGATCGAAGCAGCGAGAATACTTTTGAGCAGCACGAAACTCCCGGTCAAGAGTGTGGCGAAGCGGTGCGGGTTCCAGAACGAGGAAACGCTGCGCTGCAGCTTTACTCGACTTTTATCTACATCGCCGCAGGACTATCGCAAAAGTTGGAATGTGGACTGAGATAGTCTGAGGAACGACATTCTCCGGACGAAATGCAAAACCGATTATATACTGATCCCGCCGACTGCCGCCTTTTCTTCGCTATGGCCGCCGGGAATTAGATACTTGTTGAATCGGCCAAACTTCCGGCTCTTTTAATCATCCCCGTCCGGGGAGCGTCTGTGTCGTCCCCGGCGAGATCGGGGATCGGATGGCGGTATCGCACCAGAATTCGGAGAGTTTGACGCGAGGCGCGCGGATGCTGCGCACCGCGCTCGGCCCCGCCATCGCGCGATTTCTGGAAGACCCCGCCGTCGTTGAGGTGATGCTGAACCCGGACGGGCGGCTGTGGATCGACCGCCTGTCGGAAGGCTTGTCCGATACCGGTGAGCGGCTCGCTCCCGCCGATGGCGAACGCATCGTGCGGCTGGTTGCCCATCACGTTGGCGCCGAGGTGCATGCTGGCGCGCCCCGCGTTTCCGCCGAGTTGCCGGAAACCGGCGAACGCTTTGAGGGACTGCTGCCGCCGGTCGTTGCCGCCGCGACCTTCGCCATCCGCAAGCCCGCCGTCGCTGTCTTCACTCTCTCCGATTATGTCGGGGCCAGCATCATGACGCAGGACCAGGCCGAGGTGCTGCGGCTGGCGGTGGAGAAACGAAAGAACATTCTGGTGGCCGGCGGCACATCCACCGGCAAGACGACACTTACCAACGCGCTGCTGGCCGAAGTCGCCAAGACTTCCGATCGCGTGGTGCTGATCGAGGATACCAGAGAGCTGCAATGCGCGGCCCCCAACCTCGTGGCGCTGCGCACCAAAGATGGCGTGGCATCGCTCTCCGATCTGGTGAAGTCATCGCTGCGCCTGCGTCCGGATCGCATTCCGGTCGGCGAGGTGCGCGGCGCAGAAGCCCTCGATCTCCTGAAAGCCTGGGGCACCGGCCATCCCGGTGGCATCGGCACAATTCACGCCAATACGGCGATCGGCGCCCTGCGGCGCCTTGAGCAGCTCGTACAGGAAGCCGTCGTCACGGTTCCCCGCGCGCTTATCGCCGAAACCATCGACATCATCGCCGTTCTGTCCGGCCGTGGCGCTGCCCGCCGCCTCGTGGAAATCGCTCTTGTCGACGGACTCGATCCCGTCTCCGGCGATTACCGCACCCTCAATGCTCACCTTTCTCCCGCTCACCAACCTCTCCCGAAAGGAGACCCGCAATGAATACGTCTGTCTCGTCTGTCCTTCACCACTCCCGCAATCGTCTTGTCAATGCGACGGCGCTTGCCTCTAGCACGCTGCTAACGGCGGCACCCGCGCATGCTTCCGGCTCGTCCATGCCGTGGGAGGAGCCGCTGCAGCAGATCCTGGAATCCATCGAAGGGCCGGTCGCCAAGATCGTCGCGGTGATCATCATCATCGCCACCGGCCTGGCGCTCGCGTTCGGCGACACGTCCGGCGGCTTCCGCAAGCTGATCCAGATCGTCTTCGGGCTGAGCATCGCGTTTGCGGCCAGTTCCTTCTTCCTGTCGTTCTTTTCCTTCGGCGGCGGAGCGCTGGTCTGATGGTGGGTGGCTTTCAACAGGAAGACGAGGTGCGTGGTTTCTACGCCACCGTGCATCGTTCGCTGGCCGAACCGATCCTTCTCGGTGGTGCTCCTCGGGCGGTGGCCATCGCCAATGGCACGCTCGCGGCTGCAGTCAGTCTCGGCCTCCGCCTGTGGATCGCCGGACTGGTGATCTGGGCCATCGGCCATTTCGCGGCCGTCTGGGCTGCGAAACGCGATGCGCAATTCGTCGATGTCGGGCGCAGGCACCTGCGCTATCCGGCGCACATGGGCGTGTGAGGATTTGCCGATGATGAACCTCGCAGAATATCGCAAACGCTCATCACATCTGGCCGACTTCCTGCCTTGGGCCGCTTTGGTCGCTCCGGGCGTCGTCCTGAACAAGGACGGGTCGTTCCAGCGCACCGCCCGGTTTCGCGGTCCGGATCTCGACAGCGCCACACCAGCGGAACTGGTCGGGACCACGGCGCGGCTCAACAATGCGCTTCGCCGCCTAGGGTCGGGCTGGGCGATCTTCGTCGAAGCACAGCGCAATCCGGCCACCGACTATCCGGAAAGCCTGTTTCCGGATTCGGCATCTGCGCTGCTCGACATAGAGCGGCGCGAACAATTCGATGAATCCGGCCTTCTCTACGAGAGCAGCTATTTCCTGACCTTCGTGTGGCTGCCGCCTGCGGAAGAAGCCTCGCGCATGGAAAGCTGGCTCTACGAGGGCCGGGAGAAAAGCGGTGTGGATCCATGGGAACTGCTGAACAGTTTCATCGACAGGACGGATCGTGTCCTCCATCTCGTGGAAGGCTTCGTTCCGGACGCCGGATGGCTGGATGACGCTGAGACGCTCACCTATCTGCATTCGACCATTTCCACCAAACGCCATCGTGTCCGTATTCCGGAAACGCCGATGCACCTCGATGCGCTGCTGGCAGATCAGCCTTTGGCCGGCGGCCTGGAGCCGAGGCTTGGCGACTTCCATCTCCGTACGATGACGGTGATCGGGTTTCCGACGGTCACCTTTCCCGGCATCCTCGAAGATCTCAACCGGCTGGCCTTTCCCTATCGGTGGAGCACCCGGGCGATCATGCTCGACAAGACCGACGCGACACGGCTGGTGACGAAGATCAGGCGGCAGTGGTTCGCCAAGCGCAAATCCATTGCCGCGATCCTCAAGGAAGTGCTGACCAACGAGCAATCGGTGCTGGTCGATAGCGATGCCGCCAACAAGGCAGCCGATGCCGATGCAGCCCTGCAGGATCTCGGCTCCGATCAGGTTGGTGAAGTCTACGTCACTGCCACGGTTACGGTCTGGGACACCGATCCGGCGATCGCCGACGAGAAACTCCGGCTGACGGAAAAGGTCATTCAGTCACGCGACTTCACGGCAATCATCGAAAGCGTCAATGCCATCGAAGCATGGCTCGGCAGTATTCCCGGCCAGACCTATGCCAATGTCCGCCAGCCGCCGATCTCGACGCAAAACCTCGCCCACATGATCCCACTGTCCGCGGTCTGGGCGGGGCCAGCGAAGGACGAGCATTTCGACGCCCCGCCGTTGTTTTATGCCCGTACCGAAGGATCGACGCCGTTCCGGTTTTCTCTGCATGTCGGCGATGTCGGCCACACCATGATCGTCGGCCCGACCGGTGCCGGAAAGTCCGTGCTGTTGGCGATGATGGCCCTGCAGTTCCGCCGCTATCTCCGTTCCCAGGTCTTCGCCTTCGACTTCGGCGGAAGCATAAGGGCCGCAACGCTCGCCATGAATGGCGACTGGCAGGATTTGGGCGGTTCGCTCTCCGACGAGACATTGCTTCTTAATGCCGTGTCACTCCAGCCGCTCGCCGGGATCGAGGACACGCCGGAACGTGCATGGGTCGCCGACTGGCTTGTCGATATCCTGATCCGTGAGGGCGTCACCATCACGCCTGATATCAAGGAATATCTCTGGACGGCGTTGACGTCCCTGGCTTCTGCACCGGCAGCGGAGCGAACCGTCACTGGCCTGACGGTGCTGTTGCAGTCGCAGGCACTCAAGCAGGCTTTGCGGCCTTATTGCATCGGTGGCCCCTACGGTCGCCTGCTCGATGCCGAAATGGAATGGCTTGGAGACGCGTCGGTGCAGGCTTTCGAGACGGAAGGACTGATCGGCACGGGAGCAGCACCCGCCGTCCTTTCCTACCTGTTCCACCGGATCGAATCCCGTTTTGACGGACGGCCGAGCCTGCTCATCATCGACGAAGGCTGGCGGGCACTGGATGACGGCGGCTTCGCCCAGAAGATCAAGGAATGGCTGAAGACGCTGCGCAAGAAGAATGTCAGCGTCGTCTTCTCTTCGCAGTCGCTTGCCGACATCGAGGCCTCGCCGATCGCGCCCGTCATCGTCGAAAGCTGTCCGACGCGCATCTTCCTCGCCAACGAGCGGGCTGTCGAGCCACAGATCACCTCTGTCTATGAGCGCTTCGGGCTCAATGCGCGCCAGATCGAGATCATCGCAAGAGCGACCCCGAAACGGGACTATTATTGCCAGAGCCGCAGAGGCAACCGGCTGTTCGAGCTGGGCCTTGGCTCCGTTGCGCTGGCGCTTTGCGCCGCATCGACCAAGGCTGACCATGGGGTGATGGACGAACTGATCCGTAAAGGTGCCCGGGCCACCTTCCTCGAAGCCTGGCTCGAGGCCAACGGTCTGCGTTGGGCGTCCGACCTTATTCCCGATCTTGCCAACGTCATCGATCAGTCCGCGCCGACGGTCCGACCGTTTGCCGATGACCCGTCCGAACAGGAGGTTACACCATGAAGCATTTATCCCTGGGCGTTAGCTTGCGCCGTGTACTCGCCACCGGTGCTCTTGCCGTCACATTGGCATCCAGACCCGCATCGGCGCTGATCGTCTACGACCCGACGAACTACAGCCAGAACCTGCTTTCGGCCGCCCGGGCGCTGGAGCAGATCAATAACCAGATCACGTCTCTTCAGAACGAAGCGCAGATGCTGATCAATCAGGCGAAGAACCTCACCAACCTGCCGACATCGGTTCTGTCGCAGATCGAGGACAACTTTTCCAAGATGAAGGGATTGCTCGGGGAAGCTGATCAGCTTGCCTACGATGTTCAGAACATCGAAGAGCAGTTCAACGCCACCTATCGCGATTTTGCCAGCGGTGACCAGACGGCAATGCAGCTTGTCTCGGCAGCGCAACAGCGCTGGCAGCAATCGGTTTCCGCATTCGAGCATTCGCTGAAGGCGGGTGCCGTCGCGGTCGACAATATCGAGGGCACACAAGCGCAGACCAGCGAACTGGTCGATGCCAGCCAGTCGGCGGCTGGTGTGCTTCAGGCAACCCAGGCCGGCAACCAGCTCATGGCCGTGCAGGCGAGACAGATCGCCGATTTGACATCCATGCTGGCCGCGCAGGGCAGGGCCAGTGCGCTGGAGCAGGCACGCGCTGCGGCGGCACAGGAACAGGCCCGCGAGCAGTTCAGCCGCTTCATGACCGGTTCGGCCTATAGTCCGTCCAGCGTCCGCATGTTCCACGATTGAGGAGCACGGAGACAATGGACCTTAAGATCGCCGCCCGGATACTTGCCGTCTTCGCACTTGGTGCGGGGCTGACCGCCGCAATCGTGGCCCTGCAAGATGAAGACGCAGCCGATGCAAAAGCCCCCAGTATCGGGCGTCCGGGCGGCGAGCCTGTCAACACTGGGCTCGCGCGCTGCCGCGACCTTGGCGTGGCCGCTGCCGATGACGCTGCCTGCCGCAATGCCTGGGCGGAAAATCGCCGCCGGTTCTTCGCAACCGATCGGCCGGTCGCGCCGAAGACCGGCGAGGTGCCGTCGCCGTGAAAGTAGAGATGAAGCGCTACATCCCCTTTCGGAGACAAGTTTCTCCATCTCTCTTCCCGAACCGGACGTGCGGGTTTCCTCGCATCCGGCTCTCCATGCATGGGCGATTTCTCGTCCATGGGTGGGCCTCAGACGTGTCTGAGGCGGTCCAATGCATCCAGGAAGCCAAGCATGCTTTCGCGTTGCCTAAACTTCGTCTGGGCATTCCATCCGTTCGCTTTCTCTATACTCTGGTGTGGGTACCGCATGGTTCCTCCTTCATAGAGGAGCCGCAGGCGTTTCGATCCTTCGGTCCATTGTCGCGGTCGTCCCGGGGCGCTGTGGAAGTAGCGGTGTCGCAGCGCTGGCCACGACCCCTTTCGGTGCTTCTTCCTGATCCAGCGCCATACACGCTGCCATATCCAGTGGTCGAGGTGAGTGAAGTCCCGCTGCGCCCTTGTGGCGTAGCGATAGTAATTCCTCCACCCCAACAGGATAGGATTGAGCTTGTCGATCAGTTCGGCGAGCGGCCATCCCGTGGGGATGTCTTTCACCAAGACCTTGATCTTGTGGCGCAGATCGTTGAGCTTGCTCTTCGGTATGAAGAGGTTGCCAACCGGGCGTCCCGTGCGGAGCGCCTTGGTCTGCACCACTCGATAGCCAAGGAAGTCGAAGCCTTCCCTGACGTCGGTGATCCGGGTCTTCTCCATCGACAATTCCATGCGAAGCTCCGTTTTCAGGAACTCCGCCAGCGAGAGCTTTTCCGCTTCCGCTTGCTCCCTCATGCCGTCCACGAGAACGACAAAGTCGTCCGCGTATCGCACTATGTAGAACACCGATCTGCCTTTCTTGTGGTCCTTGACCCTTCGGGCGGCGGCGTTTCTGCTTGGTTCACGGGGGTGCATGGACCATCGCCCGTACCGTTCGTCGATGGCTGTCAGGTAGATATTCGACAGCATCGGCGAGATGATACCGCCTTGCGGCGAGCCGGTTACCGGGTGGCGAACGGTCCCCTCGATCATCACGCCGGCTTTCAGAAACGCGAGGATCAGCCCCAGCACCTTGCGGTCGCTGATGCGTCGTCGCACCCGTTCCATCATGACATGATGATCGATTGCGTCGAAGCAGCCCTTGATGTCGCCCTCTATGGCGTAGCGGTAGACCGAGGGTCCGCGCTTCGTCGGGTGAAGGAATCTCTGGATTCTCGCCAGAGCATCGTGGGTGCTTCGGCCTTTTCTGAACCCATAGGAGGTCGGGTAGAAATCCGCCTCGAAGATGGGCTCCAAGACCAGCTTCATAGCCATTTGCACCAGACGATCGATCAGCGTGGGAATGCCGAGTGGCCGGAATTTCCCCGGTTTGCCAGGCTTCGGGATGAGCCGTTGCCTGACGGGTTGAGGTTGATAAGTTCCGTTACGAAGCGCCTCGCGTATTTCATCAAGGAGCGTCGCTGCGCCACCGGGGCGCTGTTCGACCGTGCGCCGCGTCATCCCGTCCGTTCCAGGCGTTCGGCTGCCGCTGTTGCGGGCGAGCCTTTGCCAAGCCTCATTCAGGGTTCTGCGGTCGCATATGAGATTGAACAGATCAGCGAACACCTTGTCAGGGTTCTCGCTGCTCCACCGATACAGCTTGCGCTGCATGTCGAGGACGAACGAAGTATTCACCTCGCCGGACATACGTCCACCTCCTGCCTGCAAGCTATATCCACTGCCTCCCTTCGCCATGTGGACGGCTTTCCCGTCCTCGGACTACTACGAAGGCTCCGTCCCCCATCATCGCGATCGCTGGTCGCTTCAGCCATCCGGGGTCCGAAAATTCCGGAAGCGACGACAAGGTTCTTAGGTTCCGCAACTGATCTCTCGCCCGCTTTAGGCGCCGACTGTACCCCGTGTGGAATCTGGCCTCGATACCACGCAAACTCATATCGGGGCTGGCGCGCAGCATGCTGCGCGTCCCCAGTCCGTGTGTCCATAGCACGGACCAACGCTCCACCGTCCCGTGGTTCGCACCACGGCTCGACCCGCCTACTTCCGAGTTGGCGAGTTCCAGTGTCTGACGAGGCGTCCGCCATCGGTTCGGTTTCCCTCGCCATGGCAGGCTTGCTGGCCGGACCGCTCACGGGATCGGAAGTCCCCGCCCGTCCGGCTTTGATGGGTTCTGCTGATTTACGGCTCCCCGGAAGCACCCGGTTTGCCTCACCCATCTGCTTATCGCCGCATGTTGCGTCACACGGCGTGCAGGGTCTCTCACCCCACGAGATCAGAAACGACAATAAAATCAAAGCACTCCTTTCTTTGATAAGGACCTAACGCGCATGAACAATACCGGCATCATCGACCGTTTCCTCGAAACCTTCACCGCCTATATCGACAGCGGATTCGGCCTGCTCGGCGGAGAGGTTGCTTTCCTGACCTCAACCCTGATCGTCATCGATATCGTGCTGGCCGGTCTGTTCTGGGCATGGGGCGCGGATGAGGATGTGCTGCAGCGGCTGGTTAAGAAGACGCTCTATATCGGTTTTTTCGCCTTCATCATCGGCAACTTCA
Source organism: Allorhizobium sp. Av2 (assembly GCF_021462805.2). Taxonomy (NCBI): domain Bacteria; kingdom Pseudomonadati; phylum Pseudomonadota; class Alphaproteobacteria; order Hyphomicrobiales; family Rhizobiaceae; genus Allorhizobium; species Allorhizobium sp. Av2. The sequence goes on from NZ_CP192696.1 coordinate 3,787,628, forward strand.
ACAAGCTCGCGGCCATCGTCTTCGAAAGCTTTTCCGGGCTCGGTCTCAAGGCCGGCGGTTCCAGTCTGTCAGCCTCGGAACTGTTGCAGCCCGGTCGCGTCGCGCAGGTCGGCATCGATGCCGGCAATCCCATCCTTGAGGCCGCCGGCGATCTGATGGGCTACATCGCCTTCTTCGAGAATTTCGTGCAGATCTTCGTGCTGATGGTCGCCTGGATCATCGTTCTTGTCGCCTTCTTCATTCTCGCCATCCAAATTTTCGTCACGCTGATCGAATTCAAGCTGACGACGCTCGCCGGCTTCGTCCTGATCCCCTTCGCACTGTTCAACAAGACATCCTTCCTCGCCGAAAAGGTACTCGGAAACATCGTCGCCTCCGGCGTCAAAATATTGGTGCTGGCCGTCATCGTGGGCATCGGCTCCGGCCTGTTCGACGAGTTCACATCCGGCTTTTCCGAACAGCCGACCGTCACCGAAGCACTGTCGCTGGTGTTGGGCGCGCTTTCGCTGATGGGCCTGTCGATATTCGGTCCCGGCATCGCCAGTGGCCTGGTGTCCGGCGCTCCGCAACTTGGTGCGGGTGCTGCCGTCGGAACGAGCCTTGCCGCGGCCGGTCTGGGAGCCGCAGGCTACATGGGGGCCAAAGCTGGGCTGGGTGCTGCCGCAAGTGCTGCCGGCGGTGCGGCAAGGGGAGGGGCAACACTCGCTGGTGGCGCCAGGACCGCTTACGGGCTTAGTGAAGCATCTGTGGGATCGTCCGGGACCGGCGGTGGTGCTGCCGGTTTTGCCGGTGTCGCAAAAGCAGGCGCTGGTCTTGCGATGAACAAGGGCAGGGCCATGGCGTCCGGCGCATCACAATCCATGAGCGCCAGCTATAGGTCCGGGCAGGCAGGCGCGTGGAAGGCAACCGGCGGCAAGAACGACGTCGGTGCCGGTGTGGCCGAAGCCGCCAACGATCCATCGTTTGCCGGTTCGCAGTCCGCAAGCTCCGCCACCGTCTCCGGCTCTGACGTCTCTTCCTCGGCCCCGCCCGAATGGGCACAGCGCATGAAGCGGAGCAGCACCGTCAGTCACGGTGTCAGCACAGCCGCCCATACGGTCCGCTCCGCGGATCACGGCGGCGGATCCATGTCCGTTTCTCTCAATCAGGATGACCGTTGATGAACATTTTTAGGCGACCTTCCGTGCGCTACGCACGGACCCCGGAACCTGAAACGCCCTACCAGAAGGCCGCGCAGGTCTGGGACGAGCGCATAGGGTCCGCCCGTGTGCAGGCGAAAAACTGGCGGCTGATGGCCTTCGGCTCTCTATTTCTGGCTGGCGGTTTTGCATCGGCGCTGGTCTGGCAATCGACGCGTGGGACTGTGGTGCCATGGGTGGTGCAGATCGACAAGTTCGGGGAGGCGCAGGCCGTTGCCTCTGCTGTGACCGACTATCGGCCGACCGATCCACAGATCGCCTGGCACCTGGCCCGCTTCATCGAACAGGTTCGCAGTATCCCGGCCGATCCCGTCATTGTGCGGCAGAACTGGCTTCGCGCTTACGAATATACCACCGATCGCGGGGCGATCGCGTTGAACGACTACGCGCGTGCAAACGACCCCTTCACGAAGGTCGGCAAGAGCCAGATCGCCGTCGAGATCTCCAGCGTCATCCGCGCTTCGCCCGACAGTTTCCGCATCGCCTGGACCGAGCGGCAGTTTGAGAACGGCCAGCTTTCCACCACCGAACGCTGGACCGCAATTCTGACCGTCGGGGTCCAGCCACCGCGCACCGCTGAAAAGCTGCGCGCCAACCCACTCGGTGTCTACGTCAACGCAATCAACTGGTCGAAGGAGCTTTCGCAATGAAGGGGGCATACAGGGAAAGTGCATCACTGCTGCTGGCAACGCTATTATCCGCATCGGCGCTTGCGGGCTGCGCGAAAAAGTACATTCCGCCGGAGATCGACTACGACGATGCGGCACCGGCCGTGCTGAATGCCGATCCGGTAGGCCGGGTGAAGGTGGTCGAGCTGCCGAAGCCCCTGCCGCTGCCCGGCCAGTTGAAGCCAATCAACGGGGAGAAGGCGAAGGCAGAATCCGTCGATCCGAAGGCCCGGATCAGCGCTGCCAACGAAGCTGCCCGCATCCAGCCGGTCCGCGACGGCTTCATCAACGCCGTGCAGGTCTATCCCTTCTCGGGCGGCGCGCTCTATCAGGTCTATGCAGCACCGGGACAGGTGACGGACATTGCCCTCCAGGCCGGCGAACAGTTGGTCGGCTCCGGCCCTGTTGCGGCAGGCGACACCGTGCGTTGGATCATCGGCGATACCGAAAGCGGCACGGCAGCTTCAAAGCAGGTGCATATCCTGGTAAAGCCGACGCGGGCCGATCTCCAGACCAATCTGGTCATCAACACCGATCGACGCACCTATCATCTGGAACTGCGCTCCACACCTTCGACCTACATGGCATCGGTCTCATGGCAATATCCGCAGGACCAGTTGATCGCGCTGCGACGGCAGAATGCGAGAGCGGCAGAGACGCAATCCGTCGCCACCGGCATCGACATCTCGAAGCTAAACTTCCGTTACCGCATCGAAGGCGACACAGCACCTTGGCGGCCGATGCGCGCCTTCGACGATGGCGCAAAAGTCTACATCGAGTTCCCCTCCGGCATCGGACAGGGCGAAATGCCGCCGCTGTTCGTGATCGGACCGTCCGGCAATTCCGAACTGGTCAACTACCGCGCCCGTCAGAACTATTATGTCGTCGATCGGCTGTTCGCTGCTGCCGAACTCCGGCTTGGCGACAAGGACAGCCAGAAGCGTGTTCGCATCGTCCGTACCGATGGTCGATCAGTAGTGAAGCGGACCACGCTGTTCTCCTCGGAGCGCAGCCGATGACAGGGTCTGCAAAATCACCTGACGCGAGCCTTCAGGCCGAACTGCGCCTGCGGCCCGAGCCGCGACGCGTCACGCGGCTGTCGCGCAAGGTGCTGATCGGTCTTGGCGGCGTGGCCAGTATCGCCATTGCGGCGGCGCTATTCTGGGCGCTCGATACGAACCGGCGCGGCAACCAGTCTGCGACGGAACTCTATAACACCGACAACGCGACGCCGGCCGATGGCCTGGCCGGTCTGCCGAGAGATTATACCAGCATTCCGAAGCTTGGTCCGGCCCTTCCGGGAGATCTCGGTCGGCCGATTTTGCGTGCGCAGGAGGAAGGGAGGCCAGTCGCAACACCCGGCATTCAGACGCCGCGCGTCGATCCCGAGGAGCAGCGCCGCCTTGCCGAGATCGAAGCTGCCCGCCTGGCAAAGCTGTTCACCGATAGTCGTGGCGAGAGGACGACGGGAAGCCAGGTGATCGGATCCCCCACAGCACCTGCCTCCGGTGTCGATTCCGCCACCGGTCTGCCGATTCCGTCCGAGACGCCGCCGCTTGACGGCGGTTCCGCGCAGAACATGCAGGATCGCAAGCTCACCTTCCTCAACGGCGAGACTGACCGGCGCACGGTGAGCGCCGATAGGGTACAAGAGAAGGCATCTCCCTATGTCGTGCAGGCTGGCACCGTCATTCCCGCGGCCCTGATCACTGGAATCAAGTCTGATCTGCCCGGCCAGATCACCGCGCAGGTGACGGAACACGTCTATGACAGCCCCACCGGCTCGTATCTCCTCATTCCGCAAGGCGCACGCCTGATCGGTCAATACGACAGTCAGGTTGCCTTCGGGCAGAGCCGTGTGCTGCTGGTCTGGAACCGCCTCATCATGCCGGACGGTTCTTCCATTGTGCTGGAGCGGCTGCAGGGCGCCGACACTCAAGGGTTCTCCGGGCTCGAGGACGAAGTCGATTATCACTGGGGGCAGTTGTTCAAGGCCGCCGCGCTCTCGACGCTGCTCGGTATAGGTACGGAACTCTCGTCAGATGACGAAAGCGACATCGCTCGCGCCATCCGCGAGAGTGCCCAGGACAGCGTGTCCGACGTCGGCCAGCAGATCGTTGGTCGCCAGCTCAACATTCAGCCGACGCTGACGATCCGGCCGGGCTTCCCGGTGCGTGTGATCGTCAACCGCGATCTGGTGATGAAACCCTATGGAACGACGAGGGAACCGACATGACCAAATTGAAGCTGTCTGCTATTCCAGACGACAAGCCCATCAAGATTACCATCGAATTGCCAGCGCCGGTGTTCCGGGATTTGCAGGCGTATGCTGCTATTCTCGGGCGCGCCGTCGGCGAAGACGCTCCACCCGATCCAGGCAAACTCGTTGCTCCGATGCTCCAGAGATTCATGGCTACGGACAAGGGGTTCGCAAAGGCGAAGCGTGACGGCCTGTATAAGAGTATTGTAGCGAAGTGATTGGTTGGAGCGAACATCTGGTGACTTCAAATCATAGGAGGCATATGATCACGTCAAGGAGTTAATGGTCTGATAAGGCAAGATTATCGGACATAATTCTATCACGACAGGGCGTGCGGTTCAGTGTGATCTTGATGGTACAAAGCGCGCGCATGAACTATGCTCTGCGCCATGGATTCGCGCGCACCTTTCGTCGCAACGGCAGCTAACTGGTCACCCCGCCTGCCGAGCTGGGCGCTGGTGCGCGGCCGTGACATCAGCGAATCCGACGCCGCCTTCGCCGCTGGTATCGGCTTGAAATCACCTGATGATCTGACTCGCCCTGGCTCGGCTGCTGGTGCGATCGTCTCGCACTCAAATCGGTCGCCGTCGCCGCTCGGATGCTCGGACGGAACGAGGGAGACGCCGCCATCCGGGATGCGGTTCTGCTAACAGCCGCCGGCGACGATCCCGGCCCGGGCGGCAACCTGCTTTTTGGCAACACGATTGGTGGCGCGTCGATCTGGGACAATCACCACACCCTTCGTTAAGGAGCTTGCCGGGCTTTTGGGGATCGCTTGGCACGACAGCCTTGCCTCGATTCCCGCAATCGTCGATTCTGCAAATCAGTCCGGGCAAGCAGCGCCTTTCGTCGCGGCGGACCTTATAGCGGCGATTTGCGTTGCCTGCCCGGATGCCGAAGCGCTGGCACTGGGGCTCGCCGATCTCATCTTGGCGCAAAAGCTCAACTGCCGAAACCCGTGCCGCTGCTGCTCCCCGAACGGTTTGGCCCGGCCTTCCGCACGATCGGCGGCGGTCGAGGCCGCGTTCGACCCGGGGAGCCGGCGTATCCCAAAGCGATCTGCCCGGCGCTGGCCGATGGCGTCGACGCCGCCCTTCGCTCCGCTGTTGAGTTTCAACAGGCTTTGCCCCGTTTTTTCATTTCGCATTAGCCCACCAGATCCGGTGTAGTGAATTGTCCGCAAACAACTTTACTCGGCCTGAGTGGATCACGGCGAAATGAAAAAATGGATCAAATTCACACGAAAAATTAACAAGCTCGACTTTTGCAGCTACAAATTTAGGATTTCCGCGACAAAGGGAAGCTTCGATCCTCTAATTTAGAGAGGCATGCCGCGCTCCACTATTCCTCTGAAATACTGGATGCCGAACGGGATGGCTTCATCATTAAAGTCGAACCGTGCGTCATGAACGGATGCGCCATCCCCATTTCCAATGAGCATGATGTTGCCGGGACGGGCTTCGAGCATAAACGCAAAATCTTCTGATCCCATCAGCGGCTCCATACTGGCGTTGACATTCCGGTCACCGACCAATGATCTTGCCACGCTCACCGCGAAGGCAGTTTCACTTGAATGGTTCACGACTGGCGGAAACATCCGCTTGTAAGTGACCGTTGCCTTCGCCCCATAGGCTTCGGCAACCTTTTTCGCGATTTCGGTCAGGCGCGTCTCGATCATATCTCTGGTGGCAGGGTCAAACGTTCTGGTCGTCCCACCCATCTCGGCCGACTGAGGAATGACATTCCCAGCCTTGCCGCCCGCCATCCAGCCGACAGTGACGACGGCACACTGGCGAGGATGGACGTTGCGGGAAACAATTGTCTGGAGTGCTAAAAGGATATTTGCGCCGACCACCAGAGGATCGACGCTCACATGGGGGGATGCCCCATGTGCGCCCTTGCCGTCAATCTTGATCCTGAAGCCGTCAGCAGATGCTGCCAGTGGCCCACTTGCGGTGGTGAACTGTCCGATCGGCAAGCCCGGTTCTGTGTGCATGGCATAGATTTCGGCAATCCCAAACCGATCCATGAGGCCATCGTCGACCATAGCTTTTCCTCCGCCACCTCCTTCCTCGGCCGGCTGGAAAACGACAACCGCAGTCCCATCGAAAGTGCGGGTCCGTGCCAAGTCCCGTGCAGCACCAAGCAACATCGCTGTGTGGCCGTCATGTCCGCAGGCATGCATCACACCCTTAATCTTTGAGGCCCAAGGTGTGCCGGTTTCCTCCTCGATCGGCAGCGCATCCATATCTGCCCGTAAGCCAATAACCTTGCCACTGGTCCGCTTCTGGCCGAGAATAACGCCGACGACGCCTGTTTGTCCGATGCCCATTACCACTTCATCGCACCCGAACTCGGTAAGCTTAGAAGCGACTAGCGACGCCGTTCTGTGGACTTCATATTGAAGCTCGGGATGCGCGTGAAGATCTCGCCGCCATTCGACTACATCTGCGTATTCGGAATCCGTGCTGTCCATAAGAGCCCTCTATTGCCTTGTCGCCTAATCCCGAGTTTTGCGCGAACGTCGCACAATCACGCTTTTCGCGACTGTAATCCTAACTCGTCACGCGGTGCATACGAGAGTAGGGACCATTCGCAGCTATCAGTTCCCCGTGCCGCCCGTGTTCAACAATCCGACCTTTGTCTAGCATCACGATCCGGTCTGCTCGCTCGATAGCAGACAATCGGTGCGCGACGACAAGGACGGCCTTGTTCTTGGCAACAGTTTCGATCGCATCGAGAATGCCTTCCTCGCGCTGTGTGTCGAGGTGTGATGTTGCCTCGTCGAGGATTAGCAGCGGACGGTCTCGCAAAACAGCCCGCGCGATCGCAACGCGCTGGCGCTCGCCCCCTGAAAAACGTTTTCCGCGCTGGCCGACATTCGTATCGAGCCCTTCCGAGAGCCGCTTATACAAGTCCCCGAGCCCTGCCACATCCAGAGCGCCGATCAATTCCTCGTCGGTTGCATCCTCGCGGCCGTAGTTCAGGTTTTCCCGCAGCGTCGCATCTCGGAGATATATGTCCTGGCTTACCAGCGACACGGACTTCCAGACGTCTTCTTCTGTCATGTCGAGGGTATCGACACCGCCTACGTGAACACGCCCTCGCCCCGGCCGGGCGATGCCGCATGCCAGCGTGATGATCGTGGATTTGCCAGACCCGGATTCTCCGACAACGGCCACCGTCTCGCCGCAGGAAACCGAGAAGGAAACGTCGTCAAGCACCCATGACGCATCCCCCGCCTCTTCGACGGGCGTCGCTTCCACCAACTTTGTCAGCGATACCCCGGCGAGGAATCCACTCATAGCTGAATTGGCGGCAGCCACCTCGGAGAGGCTTTTTACGGCCACGTCACCGCGAGTGGGATAAGCGTACCCCACGTTCTCGAAGATCAACTGCGGCTTGGTTACGTCTACCGGGTGACGGCACGCGGTAGCGGCAATGTTTGTGAGACCGGTGTTGGATGATGCCAGAACTTCCTCCACCCTGCCGAGACCCATGCCGGCTCGGATTAACGGATAACGTTGCCCAACCACCTCTCCCAGAGGCTGACGCACCAGGCCGACAAAGAACAAGGCAGATACGACGCTGCCGATCGACGCACGCCCGGTTGATGCGAGAAAGACGCCAATTGCTAGGAACAGCACGGTGATCAGATCGAAGCAAAGCCGGTATGCCACGACGATCATGGCACGCCAGACATCCATGTGGGATGCGATCTCGACCGACCTCTCCGCTAGATCGGCAAAGCGCCTCTCTTCGGCCTCAGTAGCCTGTGCCTGGCGGACCAGGCTGACAGCATCGCCGCTGGTTGTGCTTTCGATCTGGAGGGCGACCCGCGCATTGACCTCGTAAGATTCGCGGATCGTTGCATTAATCCTCCCCTCAGCGAAACGCACTGCCAGAAGTGCGATCGGAACAAGGATGAAGGCAGCAAGGAACCATACATTAATGAACGCCAGTCCGATGGCGACAGCCAGGAGACCGGCCCACCCGTGAATGAACGCAATAGGGATCGAGACGAACAGTGGATCGACCATCCGCATGTCATTAGTCAGCCGGCTGTTGAGGACGCCAGGATTGATCGTGAAATAGCTGAGGAGCGGCATCCGAAGCAGGCTGGCATAAAGCTTACGCGCAAGTTCCCACGAAATTCCGTATCCGACCCTGGCGCCAAGTGCATTGGTCAACAGTTCCGCAGTAGCGCCGGCAATGGCGAGAACCAGTATCAATCCGAGCGTCGGCAAGAGTTCGAGCACGCCTTTGCCTTGCAGTGCGGCGTCGATGGCATGGCCGAGCAGAAGCGGCACAGCAACGGGCAGGACAGCTGCGACGGCCGAAAGAACGATCACCGGTGCGACCCGGCCCCAATTTATCGCAAGATCCAGTTTTAAAATCCGGCCAAACATTTTTAAATCTCTTCCGCCCCAGTTGCATGGCTAGTGTATCCTCTAAGTTGACGGAATCTAGCGCGATGGTCAGAAGGGCCCGATTTTGCAGGCCCTTCTGCAGATGGAGACTGTTGCTGGACTGGCGCGTGAAAGCGAAGAAATCTTTAGGCGACAGCTTTGGGGTGGCCAGCGTTCATCAACTCGATGATTCTTTCGAGGCGAACCACCACGTCATTTGCTTCCAAGAGTTGCTGCTTCTGTTCGATACTGATCGACAGCAATGGAGCGACTGTGTCAGCCAATAGGCTCGGATCGCCGATCGAAGGTAGGCCGAAACGGGCTTTGGACCCTGGCGGAAGCGCCGAAAAATCGACATCGGCGTAAGTCTGGTACGCATCGAGAACCGCACTCGAAAGAGTGGCGGCTTTCGCCGACTGGCTGCCCTGCTCTTCAATCGGCGCAGCCTTCGCTGCCAGGAATTCGCCATCGGTAACGCGGACAATGCCTGTTCTCTGAAGCCCGCAGACTGTGACCTTAAGCGTCCCGTCTACCTGTGTCTGGCGATCGACCACGTTTGCTATAACGCCCACCGGATAAAGGGCATCAAGGGTGTTGGGCCGATCGTCGATACCGCGCTTCTGAGTGACTACGACAATGCGCCGATCGCCGACAAGGGCGTGTTCCACGGCCTGCCGGGTTTTGTCGCGCGCCACGAAAATCCGCGAGATCATGTGCGGAAACAGGACCATGTCCCGCATAGGAACGATGGGAATATCCAACCCGGCTGGAAAAGGCGTGTTAGCCTGCACCGAGGTCGCAGACGACTGGGTCGCTTGGATCCTTGCGGCCAATACGTTCCAGTCTCGATAGCCAAGAATTCGAGCAACGAGCTCCTGGCTCTCACTGTTGGTGAAGGTGATGGATTTGGCGTGAAGCGCTTCGCGTAGCGTTTTCGCCATAGCTTTGGCATCACGGAAATCGCGCATGAGATGATCCTTTGCGTAAACGAACAGAGAGCGTCAGGGGCTTGCGTTGCTGACCCGTTCGTTCGGGCAAAGGGAGCCATAAGTGGCTCGATACATTCACCGTACCCCGACGGGGCGCAAGCAGCAGGCTGTATCTACCGGGCTTCGATTGTGCGCAGAAGGTTTGTTGCTTGTCAATTTTAGGCTGGGCGAGAGGCTGTCTTGGGTCGGACGCAGCCGCTCCCGTCGCAAAAATCCCACAGACCGTGTCAAAAGTAGCTTGATTATTTTGGAAAGCGGCTGAGGTGCTCGTGGACGATCTTCCACTGCGTGTCCTCTTTTTTCAATATAGTAGTGCCGCGACCGTCGCCTTCGTAGGTTTTCCCATCAATGTCGGCCTTCCATCGGAAGCGGTATGTGCAGCTTGCGACGGTAGGGCTCACCGCAATCCAGTCGACATCCTCCAGCCAATACACCTCGTTATGAAGCTTGCGCCACGTCTCTTCAAACGCAGCCTTGATTGCGTCGATCCCGCGATAGGTGCCGTCGGTAAACCAGAAGACCGCCTCAGCTGATATAAGCGGGGCAACCTCATCGAAGCGCCGCAGATTAACTCTGGCTTCGTAAAGTTTCATGTGGTCCTGGGGATGCATACCGCTCTCCTTTCATGCTGACTGGGGATTCCGATGTTTGTGACTGCATGGTATATTTTGCCATGGCACATTTATCAGGAACAGACCGCTCGCAAATGCTGCTTCTTCCTGAAGTGGTGGACGATTACGTCGGCCCGGACAACCCGGTCCGGTTCATCGAAGCCTTCATCGACGGGCTGGATTTGCAGACGTCTGGTTTCATGCGTGTCGAGCCCAAGGTGACGGGTCGGCCCGGTTATGACCCGGCCGATCTGCTGAAGCTCTACCTGTATGGATATTTGAACCGGGTTAGGTCGAGCCGTCGACTTGAAGCCGAGACGCATCGCAACATCGAAGCGATCTGGCTGCTGCGCCACCTGAAGCCTGATCACAAGACCATTGCCAACTTTCGCCGGGTAAATCATGCCGCCTTTCGGCAGGTGTTCCGGGAGTTCATCATCCTGTGCCGCCAGCTCGATCTGTTCGGCCGGGAATTGCTGGCAGTGGATGGCACACGCATCAAGGCAGTCAATAACAAGGACCGCAACTTCACGCGGGCGGCGCTGACAAAGTTCATCCGCGAGGCAGACGAACGACTGACCGAGTACATGAAGCGGCTCGACGACGGCGATGCACAGGAAGAGAATACCGGAAGCGGCGGACCCCGAGCAAAAAACCTCACTGAGAAGATCGCTGCGATCAAAGGAAAGCGTGACCGCCACAAGGCTCTGCTCGATGAACTGGATCGCACCGGCGAAGACCAGATATCGCTCACCGATCCAGATAGCCGCGCCATGGCGCGCATGACCAAGGTGGGCGTCGGTTACAACATACAGCTTGCCGTCGATGTGAAGCACAAGCTGATCGCCGAACAGGAGGTTAGCAGTCAGGTCGTCGACATGGGACTGCTGACGCAGACGACGCAGGCGGCGATGGACAATCTCGGCGTTGAGCAGATCGAGGTGGTTGCCGATCGCGGCTACTTCAAAGTCGAGGATATCGAGGCATGCGAGAAAGCGGGCATCACCGCCTATGTCCCCAAGCCATTGCGAGGAGCCGCCGTCCGCGAGGGGTTCTTTTCCAAGGACGAGTTCCGCTACGATGCCGAGAAGGATGTCTACGTCTGCCCGGCTGGACAGCACCTCTCACCGCGATATGAGAAGAAAACCCGCGACCTGAAGCTTGTCGAATACTGCAACCGGGAGGCCTGTCGATCCTGCGATCTGAAGGCGTATTGCACCCATGGATATCGACGAGTCGGCCGTGTCGAGAACGAGGCCGTTCTGGATCGGATGGCAGCGCGCCTTGCAGCCAGGCCCGAAGTGCTCGACCAGCGACGCGAAACCGTTGAGCATCCGTTCGGCACGATCAAACAGTGGATGTACCAGGGCGCTTTCCTAATGCGGAGGCTGCACAACGTCCGAGGTGAATTCAGTTTGACGGCGCTCGCCTATAACATTCGAAGAGCCATCACCCTCGTCGGCGTTCCGGGCCTGATCGCCGCTGTCAGGGCCTGAGAGATGCCAATATCCTGCAAAAATAGTACATTCCCGCCAAAAAGCGGCCAGAACGACCAAAGAAAGCTCATAGCGCCAATCAGCACCAGCAGCGCCGAAAATCCCCAAGGCCACCTTATGACAACTGCTATTCAGCTATCAGCGACTTTTGACACGGTCTGCTTGAATTTCGAACGCTGCAAAAGTCAGCTATAAAAATCGAAAAAATGTCGGGAATTTCGCGACATAAGAGAGAGACCATTCTCTCGGAATCGTTGCGCTACAGAACGTTCTTTAAATTTCTGCTTGAGCCGTACCCAACGTCATACCTTAGATGAGGTTCGTGACTTTGGAGGCTTCATGCGGAATGACATCAAGGAAGAGACGTGGTTGACCGCTGCGCAATGCGCCAAACGCATTGGCCTCACTGTCCGTGCACTCCGGCTATATGAGCAAACCGGCCTCATCCGCCCTCGCAGGACGGGAAAGAACTGGCGGCTCTATGGAGCCAACGAAATCGCACGGCTGAACGAGATTCTGACGTTGAAGCGCCTGGGCCTGAGCCTGCAACACATCGCCCGACTGTTGGCCGGGCAAGCGGCCGATCTTGACCGCATGCTCTCCATGCAGAACCTCGCCTTACAGGAACAGCTCGGACGCACCCAGCACAGTCTAGCCATCGTTGACACTCTGAGGACGAAGATTGCCGCAGGAGCCCCCCTTTCGATCGAGGAACTCCTTAAACTCGCAAAGGACACGAACATGACCGATATCTCCTCCGATACCATCGCGTGGCGCCGCTACGAACAGGCAAGGCCTCGGACAGAGCAGAAGATCGACCTTACTCTCTATGCCGAGTATGAGGGTTACTACCTCCTTGATCGACTCGCCTATGTCATCACAGTGAGAGATGGCTGCCTCTTCTCGCGCCTGACAGGCCAAGCGGAGCTGGAAATCTTTCCCGAGGACATCGACCGCTTTTTCTACAAGGCGGTCCAGGCGCAACTCGCCTTTACTCGCGATGAGAACGGTTCCGTATCCGGCCTCGTGCTCCACCAGAATGGTTATGAACAGGCAGCGCCCCGTGTCGAGGAGAGCGTCGTAGCCGCGCTGGAAGACAAACTTGCGGAACGGATCAGGGACAAGCGGCCGGTGGAAAACAGCAGAGCTCTTTTGAAGGAGATTATCGACCAACATCAGCGCGGCGAACCCGATTATGAGCGGATGTCCCTTCCACTGGTGGACGCGTTCTTTACCTGGATCGCGGCCCAGGCTTCGCGTGTCTCACGCAAGTCCGACCTCGGAAAAGCCCTCACCTATATGCTGACGCGGCAGGAGGGCTTCCGGCTGTTCCTGGACGATGGCCATGTCGATATCGACTCCAACCTGGTGGAAAACGCGATCCGTCGACCGGCCATGAACCGCCGCAACGCGCTCTTTGCCGGGCACGACGAAGGGGGCCGTAATTGGGCCCGGTTTGCCAGCCTGATCGGCACGTGCAAAATGAACGGCGTCGAGCCCTATGCCTACCTGTGCGACCTCTTCACCCGTCTCGCAAACGGCCACCTCGCCAAGGACATCGATGCCCTGATGCCCTGGGCCTACGCCGCCCGCATCAAGGCCCCACAATGAGCTCGTCAGATACTATCCGGTGAGCTCATATCCGGCCCTCAGGCTGCCTTACCCGGTAGCCGAAATTGTAAAATCGATGGGGCGTGGACGGCGCATACGATGCGACCGAAGACGAGATCGCTTCAGAAGCGGCGGCTGCCAAAACCCAAGTCGTGCGTGCCTTCACCCGCAAGCGGCCAGTGCGTAAACCCTGGCCAGAGAATATCGAGCGCGAGCGCGTCGTCATCGACGCGCCAGTTGCCTGCAATCACTGCGGCAGCGAACGGCTGTCGAAGCTCGGCGAGGATATCACTGAGACGCTGGAGGAGATCCCTCGCCGCTTCAAGGTGGTCGAGACCGTGCGGGAAAAGTTTACCTGCCGGGACTGCGGCTGCATCAGTCAAGCGCCGGCACCCTTCCATGCCACACCGCGTGGCTTCCTTGGTCCCAACCTGCTCGCCACCATCGTCGTCGACAAGTTCTCCGAGCATCAGCCGCTTAACCGCCAAAGCCGCCGCTTCCGCAGCGAGGGGATTGATCTGTCCACCCAGACGCTTGCCGACCAGGTTGGCTATGTCAGCGCCGCCGTTAAGCCGCTCTTCGATCTCATCGAGACCCATGTATTTGCCGCTGAGCGATTGCACGGCGACGACACGACCATCCCGATTTTCGCCAAGGGCCAGTGTACCACCGGCCGAATATGGACCTACGTTTGCGACGACAGGCCATTTGGCGGGTCGTCGCCGCCGGCGGCCGTCTTCTACGCCTCCAGCGACCGGCGGGGTGAACATCCGCAACGGCACTTGGCCGAGTTCAGCGGTATCCTGCAAGCCGATTGCTATAACGGCTTCAATCTCTCAGCCGGCAGGCGCATGCTTGCATGCGCCGAGAGGCCGCTCTTCGACCGGACCAAGAAACAAATCCCGGTGACGCCGGCCTTCTGCTTTGCCCATGCGCGGCGAAAGTTCTTCGAGCTGGCGGATGTCTCGCGCAGTGCCCGGCGGGGCAAAGGGGCAAGGTCTGTCTCGGCGACGGCGCTGGAAGCGGTCAAGCGCATCAATGCGCTGTTCGCCATTGAGCGCGAGATCAACGGCCGGAATGCCGAAGATCGCCTTGCAGTACGTCAGGAAAAGAGCAAGCCGCTGCTCAACGAGCTGGAGGCTTGGTTCAGGCTGGAACTCGAAGGCCTGTCGCGATCCTCGCCAGTGCTCGAACCCATCAACTACATGCTGTCGCGCTGGGACGATTTTGCCCGGTATGCCGATGACGGCAGGATTTGTATGACGAACAACGCGGCGGAAAGAGCCCTGCGCGGCGTGGCCTGCGGAAGAAAAAACTGGAACTTCGCTGGTTCCGATCGTGGCGCCGACAGGGCTGCCATCATGCTCACGCTCATCACCACGGCCCGTCTCAACGACATCGATCCAAAAGCATGGCTGTCCGATGTGCTGGCCCGCATCGCCGATCTGCCCGTCTCCCACCTGCAGGAGCTCTTGCCTTGGAACTGGAAGGCCTTGCGTGGCGCGGCTATTGCGGCTGCCGCGTAAACAGCTTCCGAAATGGCTCCTCCGACCGCCGCAGCCCCTCGTCCGTCAGCACCAGCGACTTCGACTTGTTCACCGGGTCGCTAATCAGGCCCTTCTGATGCAAGCGGTCCGTCGTCGCCCAGTCAAACCCCTTCCAGGCCCAACGCTCGTCGTGAAGCGTCAGCCACAGCAGTGCCAGAACCGCATCGTCGATTTTGTCCTCGTCGATCTCCATGAACCCGACGTTACCACGCGAGCTCCATTAAGTCCTGCGGCCCACCTCGGATGGATACAATCCGCCAGACTGGCCGACAGATCGTCCAGCGCCAGCTCAACATCGTCCCGACGCTGACCATCTGGCCGGGGTTTCGTCCGTGTCATCGTCACCCGCGATCTCGTGCTCGAACCCTATGGAGCGACGCCATGACCAAGCTCAAGCTCGGCCCGATCGCCGACGACAAACCGGTGAAGGTGACGGTGGAACTGCCCTCCGTCCTGCACCGCGATCTCGCCGCCTATGCCGACGTGCTCGGCCGCGAAAACGGCCACCCGCCGACCGATCCCGTCCGCCTGATCGTGCTGATGCTGGGGCGGTTCATCGCCTCCGATGGGGCTTTTGCGAAGGCGACGCGTAACGCTGAAAGCGCCTGATCGCGTGCGGCCCAGGCAGGCGTGACCTTACATTGAGCATTGCTATGGTGACCATAAAGGTCTGCCGATGGCATTGCGTAAACCATCCGTTTCCTACGCCAACACCGCCGTTTCTACGCTGGCATTCGGCCCGGTATTCCCAACCCTAACATCTATCGGCTTCTATCATCCTCAGATTTTAGAACTGAGGAGTCACCATGAGTCATCCGCAATCAGCCTTGAGCAAACGAACTATTCGTCGGAGCCAACTCCGCGAGATTGTGCCACTTGCCGACACCACAATCTACGACATGGAACAGCGGGGAGAATTTCCGCAGAGGTTCTATCTGACCTCCCGCTGCGTCGTATGGGATCTGGCGGAAGTCGAAGCCTGGCTAGCGATGCGTCGTCGCGCTTCAAATGCAAAGGCAGTCAAACGCGCACCGTCTCCCGACGTATATCTGAGAAAGACGAGGTCGGTCACACGGTAGGTGCCGGCACAAGCAGATCCATTGATGGCGGATATAGTGTCGGGGTGTATTTCTGTCCGACGACCCAGGCGTCCACAAGGTTCGCCCATTCCTGCATCATGTGACGCCGCTGATGCTCATACTCGGCTTTGTTATAGATACCACGCGACGAACGACCGTCCTCATGGGCGAGGCATTTTTCGATCCAGTCACTGTTGAAACCCAACTCATTGAGAAGCGTCGAGCCGGTTCGCCGAAGATCGTGGACCGTAAAGGGCTCCAGAGGCAATCCCTCCTTCTTCGCACGCACCACCACCGCAGTCGTGATTCGATTGAACGTGGCGCGCGACATCGGAGCATCGGCGTCATACCGCGAGGGAAGCAGATATTTCGAGTTACCCGCGCACGTCTTCAGTGCGATGAGCATGTCGATCGCTTGCTGGGCAAGATAGACGTTATGTGCCTTCGAGCGCTTCATCCGCTCCTTGGGGATCGACCAGACGGCGTTCTCGAAATCCACCTCGTCCCACGTCGCATCCTGGAGTTCGCTCTTGCGGACCATCGTAAGCAGGATGAGGCGCAGACCGAGCCGAATCGTCGGCAGCGTCGGCACATGCTCAAGTTGCCCGAGCATGACCCGGATCTCCGAGGGCGAGAGCGAGCGATCCTTCGGCACGAAGGTTGCGATCGAGGACGGTCCAACCTCGTCAGCCGGATTGGCTACCTTCTCGCCGTGCAGGATCGCGAAGGAATAGATTAGCTTCACGATGTCACGGACATGAACCGCCGTGGCCGGCGCGCCGCGCTCTTTGACCTTCGCGCACATCGCCCGCAGATCGTTCGGCGCGATCTCCGTCAGCAGTCGATTTCGAAATGTCGGTAGGATGTCGCGCTCGAAGATTGCGCGCCGCATGGCTCTGGTGCTGTCGGCCATCTTCGCCTCTTGCACCCAACGCTCGCCAAACTCGCCGAAGCTCTTGGCTTCCTTGAGGCGACGCTTCTCGCGCTGCTTCTCATGGGCCGGCGAACGGCCCTCGCCGATCGCTCGCTTGGCATCGATCAGCTTCTCGCGCGCCCGTGCCAGAGAAAGGTCGGTTGGGGCATAGCGTCCGAGCGTGACGGTCTCACGCCGACCGTTCAAGCGATAGTCGTAGCGGAACACGATTTTGCCTGATGGCTGCACGAGCGCGTACATACCGTCACGGTCGGCAACTTTGTACAATTTATCTTTTGGTTTCAGGCTTTTAAGAGCGGCATCCGTCAGCATAACTCCCTCCAAAAATGGACGACTTCCAAGGGAGAGTCTCGAATTATACCGTCAGGCCAAAATCACCCTCTCTGAAGATGAACTATCGCTTTAATTTCAACGCGGTATGGCCAAAAAATATACCGTCAAGGCTCTCTTGAGCCTGACGGTATAATGATTTTGGTAGTCGATCAAGATTCGGCCATACCGTCATCCGTACCGTCATTCCATTCGCATGCCCTGCGATAGATGCCGATAGACGATGAGATATAACTTTTTATTTCAATGACTTAGATCGTACCATAGCGTAGTTTCGGCGGCGTTCGGATGGGCCTGAATCATTCCCACTCAATCGTGCCGGGCGGCTTGGAGGTCACGTCATAGACGACGCGGTTGATGCCGCGGACTTCGTTGATGATGCGGGTGGCGGCGCGGCCGAGGAATTCCATGTCATAGTGGTAGAAGTCGGCGGTCATGCCGTCGACGGAGGTGACGGCGCGCAGTGCGCAGACGAATTCATAGGTACGGCCATCGCCCATCACGCCGACGGTCTGGACCGGCAGCAACACGGCGAAGGCCTGCCAGATCGCATCGTAAAGGCCGGCCTTGCGGATTTCGTCCAGATAGATGGCGTCGGCTTCGCGCAGGATGTCGAGCTTTTCGCGGGTCACGCCGCCGGGGCAGCGAATGGCAAGGCCGGGGCCGGGGAAGGGGTGACGGCCAATGAATGAGTCTGGCAGGCCAAGCTCCTTGCCGAGTACCCGCACTTCGTCCTTGAACAATTCGCGCAGCGGCTCCACGAGCTTCATGTTCATCCGGTCTGGAAGGCCGCCGACATTGTGGTGGCTCTTGATGGTGACAGAAGGGCCGCCGGAGAAAGAGACACTCTCGATAACGTCTGGATAGAGCGTGCCCTGGCCGAGGAAGTCTGCGCCGCCAAGCTTCTTGGCTTCCTCCTCGAAGGTCTCGATGAACAGGCGGCCAATGATCTTGCGCTTGGTTTCCGGGTCGGACACGCCTTCGAGCTCGCCAACGAAGCGGTCGATGGCATCGACATGGATCAGGTGGAGATTGTAATGTTCTTTGAACATGGCGACGACATCCGCCGCCTCGTTCTTGCGCATCAACCCATGGTCAACCAGGATGCAGGTCAGCTGGTCGCCGACCGCCTCATGGATCAGCAGGGCTGCGACCGAACTGTCGACGCCGCCGGACAAGGCGCAGATCACCCGCTTGTCGCCGACCTGGGCGCGAATTTGCTCGACGGCCTTGGCGCGGTAGGCCGACATGCTCCAGTCGCCGGTAATGCCAGCGATATTATGGACGAAATTCTGGATCAGCTTGGCGCCGTCAGGCGTATGCACCACTTCCGGGTGGAACTGCACGGCGTAATATTTGCGGGCCTCATCGGCAATGAACGCGAAGGGCGCATTGGACGAGGTGGCCAGAACCCGAAAGCCCGGCGGGATCGCGGTAACGCGGTCGCCATGCGACATCCAGACCTGATGACGTGAGCCAACCGACCAGAGACCTTCGAACAACTTGCAATCCTGCTCGATTTCGAGGAAGGCGCGACCGAATTCGCGGTGATGACCGGCTTCCACCTTGCCGCCCAGCTGGGCGCAGATGGTTTGCTGACCATAGCAGATACCGAAGATCGGCAGGCCGCTGTCGAAAATCACCTGGGGAACGCGGGGACTGCCTTCATCCAGTGCCGAGGCGGGGCTTCCAGACAGGATAACCGCTTTCGGCTTCAACCGCGCGAAGCCCTCTTCGGATGACTGGAAAGGGACGATTTCGCAATACACGCCGGTTTCACGAACGCGCCGCGCAATCAGCTGCGTTACCTGGCTGCCGAAATCGATGATGAGAACGCTGTCGGGATGTGCTGTCTGGGTCATGTCGAGCCTTTAATGAAAAGCAGTGTCCGTGGCAATCCGGGAAATGCCGGCATGGCAAAAAATCTCGTGTTCGGCTGGGCCGGATCAGAACCAGAAGGTGCCGTCTTCCACCGCCTTGACCAAAGCGTCCACCGCCTGGGCCAGGTTGCGGTCAACGACATGCAGATACTCCGTCCAGTCGCCGACATGTTTCAGCTCCGCCTTGCCATCGGAAATGCCGCGAAGGCCGATCAGCGGCAGGTTGAAGGCCTGACAGGCGCGCAGCACCGCATAGGTTTCCATATCGACCATGTCAGCGGCGATGCTATCATACACCGGGCCTGAGACGATATTGCCGCCGGTCGACAGGCTGGCCACGGCAACGCCGGGAATGCGCAGCGGCAGGTCCACCGTAGCAGGCAGATCGAGGAACGGCGTACAGCCTTTCTCGAAGCCAAGCGGCGAGGCGTCCATATCCCGGTAGGCGACCGAGGAGACCTGGTAGACCGCAGTCTGTTCCAGCCGTGCCGAGCCTGCCGAACCCAGCGAGACGACGAGATCGGGCAGCGTTCCTGCCGCCTGGAGGTCTCTTAGGGCATTGGTGGTGGCGATGGCGCTTTCCACCGGACCTACCCCGGTCATCAGCGGTTGGATGCGCAGGCGCAGGAGCGGTCCATATTCGGCATCGACTGCCATGATGAACAGAATAGACTTGCTGCAAACCGATTTCAGTTCAAATGTCATTCCCTGATATCCTCACGGCCTCGCATCACCATCAGTGTGCTGGTCATCGAGGCAATTAATTTGGCTGGGCCGTCGGAGATGGCATAGCCACGGCCATCGGCGACGATAATGGTGGAGCCGGGCTTGGTGATCTCGCCCCGGAATAGAAAACGGTCGCCGCGCCCCGGCGACATCATGTTGACCTTGAATTCAATGGTCAGCAGCGAAGTCTCCGGCGCGATCACCGTATAGGCGGCGTAGCTGCAAGCTGCGTCGAGGGCGGCAGAAATCACGCCTGCATGCAGGAAACCATGCTGCTGGGTGAGCTTGTCGTGAAACGCCAGTTCGATTTCCACCATTTTATGGCTGATGCGGGTCAGTTCCGCGCCGATGGTCTGCATGGCACCCTGCCGCGCAAAGCTTGCCGTGATCCGCTGCTGGATATCCGCGTCCATGTGGCTGCCGCCTCTTTCCCTCTCGTCTGCCTGCCATTTGGCATGACAGAACCGGTTCGGCAAGCCTGTTGATGGGGTTTGGCCTGTTGATGGGCTTTGGGCGCGGCGGTTTTGCAGGGGTGGTTAATTCAGCAGGAAAAGCGCTGCGTTCAGCACGGTGGCGAAAGCAACCCAGGCGGCATAGGGGATGAAGCATAGCATAGCCACCCGATCCAGGCGGCGGACCTGCCAGACAAAGGCAAAGATCAGCGCCAGCATTGGCAGAATGACGATCAGGGCGAGACCGGTGCTCTGTGCACCGAAGAACGCCGGAGACCAGAGGAAATTCAGCAGCATCTGGCCAAACCACAGCGCCATGGCGCGCGATGCGCCCCGCGATTGCCGCGTCCGCTGCCAGATCCGAGCGCCCGCAAGGCCAATCAGCACGTAAAGCACGGTCCAGACCGGTCCGAAAATCCAGCCCGGCGGATTGAAGAATGGCTTTTCCAGCCCGTCATACCAGTCGCCCGGTAGATTGGTCAGGCCGATCATTGTGCCGATACCGGTGACGGCGGCCATGAAGATGAGATTGGTGAGAGCGTTACGCATGAACTAATTATCTATAGCATCAAGCCCTGGATGGAAGAGGATGAGCCATCATCCGATGCGAATGATGTGCTGGTCCCAATTTACGGTCTCTGATCTGTCCAGGAACCGGCCATCATAGGAAGACGTGGCAAAGCCATGGGCCGCAGGCGCAATACCAGCCGCCTCGCTCAGGCTGGCGGTGTTCAGCACTTTGCCGCTGTCGGCATCCAGCGTTACCGAAAGGCCGCCATTTGGTGAGGTGATACCGACCAGTCCCTCGCGACGGTTGATGGCAATCGCCCCGACATAATTGGCAAGCCCACGGGTGATATCGGGAGGCAGGTCGAGCCAGTGTAGCGCTTCGCCGCGCCTGAAATGGCCGACCAGTGGCGGCAGGTCGCGGCGGGGGCCTTCATACTGGCAGGCAAACCAGATCCGGCCACGCGCATCGAGATCGATATGCCGGGTCGAAAGCTGCCGCAAGGCTTCGGGCAGCGCGTGTTTTTCAATCAATGCGCCGGTCCTGGCGTCAGCCAGCACCAGAGATGGCTGCATATGGTCGAGATTGAGCTTGGTGCGGCCGAAATCGGGATTGGTCTCGATGCCGCCATTGGCGATGATCAGCAGGCTGCCGTCATCGCTGACGCTCATGTCATGGGTGCCGATGCCATGGGCGGAAAATTCGCCGATCCGGCGAAATCCGTCTGTCGCATCGTAAAGCCCGATCATGCCGCGATTGTTGTCGAAATCGTTCTCGCTGGCATAGAGTAGCTTGCCATCGGGCGAAAAATGCCCGTGGCCGTAGAAATGGCGGCCCGCCGGGGCGTTTACGACCACAGGCGCCACCCGCTGTTGCCGGTCGAAGATGAAGACGAATGTGCCGGGCCGCCTCGCAAAGGCGGCCACCTTACTGGCGCTGGCCGCAAGCCCATGGGCGCGGCCTGGCAGGGCTACACGCGCAACGATCCGACCGTCTTCGCTGAGCAGGGCGGCGCCAAATGCTCCATCTTCGGAGCGAAAGGCGGAGGCATAGACGGCATCGGTTGCCGTCAGCGCTTGCGCCTGCGCCGCTGTCAGCCCGGCCAGATAAACGGCGCCTGCGGCTTTGAGAAAGTGTCGCCGGTCCATCAACGCGCCGCGCATAGGGATCAATCCCCGTCCGCGAAGGAAAAACCGGCGCTGAGGCCGACGCCGCCGCCCAGCCCGTCGCTGAGATCGGTGATCATGCTGCGGCTGTCATCCAGCAGGCTGACCAGCTTCTTGCGGTTGTCGGGTTGGCCGACTGCCGCCTCCACATCCGGTGTGATGGATTGGGTGGTCTGGATCAGCTGGTCGGCTTGGGTATTGATGGCGGCGATTACGCCTCGCTTGCCCTCCGGCAACAGGTTTGCAGCCCCTGTGTCGTTGAGAAGCCGTTTGAGACCGGTCAGGTTTTCCTGCATGCTGACGAAGGTCAGGCCGGAGCGCCAGAAAATCGCCTGCTTGGGGGCGATCCGTCCGCCTGCACCCTTGAAGAATGTTTCGATCCGCTCATCGCGCACGGTCTCGGTTCCGTGGACGAGAATGCCGAGCAGGCCGGTGACGGCCTCCGATGGGGTGCGGAAGACATCATTGTCCGGGCCGGGCTGTTTCCAGGCGGTCTGGATGCCGCCGGGCGCTTCCCAGAGGCTGGACAATTCACCGGCCATGTTTTCGATATTGCCAGCAATCGCCGCGCCATAGCGGCAGCGGAACGCACCGTCTGCCTGGTTCAAAGTCTCAGAGCCGGTGCCGTAGAGCACATATTCCAGCGCGCCAAGGCCCTGGATCGCCACGCTTTTCTCATGCAGGGCTTCCGGCTTGGTAAAGCTGTCGTCATTGGAAGCGATGGCACCCTGGATCTGCTTCAGTGCCAGCCCCTTGCGGTCCGGGTAAAACAGGATGTGCTCAAAGCGGTTTTCCTCGATCACCGGCCCGACCCGGACGATCTCGATCCGCGCCCAGGCGCGCACGGCCTGCTCAAAGCCATCCTTCGCGGCTTTGACGGTTTGGTCGGAAGGGGTCGCGCATAGGGCATTCATCCCGGCATGCAGGGCCTTGGCCTTGTCGAGGAAATTGCGGTAACCAGGGCGGATAAAGCCATCCACGGTCTTTGCCATCACATCTGGAACAGCGGCGGTTTGCAGGGCTGTCGCATGGGGGGCGGCGTCCTGGGCCAAGGCTGGCAGGGCCTGGAATGGGAGGAGGGACAGTGTCAGGGCGAGGGTCAAAATCCGGCATCGAGCATTGGGCATCAGAGTGACTCCAGAAATGTAATCAACGCCTTGCGGTCGCCCGGCGTCATGGATGCAAAGGCGTTGCGGGCTTTTTCCGCCTCGCCGCCGTGCCAGAGAATAGCTTCTGGCAGGGAGTTGGCGCGCCCGTCATGCAGATAGGCCTGGCGACCGCCCACTTTGGCTGTGAGACCGAGGCCCCAGAGCGGCGGCGTGCGCCATTGCTGGCCGCTGGCCAATCCCACCTGTTGCCCATCGGCCAGATCGGGACCCATATCATGCAGCAGGAAATCGGAATAGGGCCAGATCAGCTGGAAGGAAAGGGCCGGGTTGGCGGTATCGCGCCGCGTCACATATTTCGGCTGGTGGCAGCTGGCGCAGCCAGATGCATAAAACAGCGCCTTGCCAGCCAATACTTCCGACTTTGTCACGTCGCGGCGCTTGGGAGGGGCCAGCGTTTCGCTATAGAAGGTCATCAGATCCAGCACCGGCGGCGGCGCCTCGACCGGTCCAAGCCTTGCCTGTACGCCGTTCGGCAGCGCCAGGCATTGCGGCTGGTTTGCCGTGCAATCGCCAGCATGGCGCGGATCGTCGGGAGAGGAAATGCCGATGTCCCCGGCCAAGGCGCTTGCCGCCTGATCGCGGACCGTGGCATTTTCCGCCTTCCAGCCAAAACGTCCGATCTTGATGTCGCCGGTCAGGTGATCGCGCACCTTGGCAACAGTGCCCGAAATGCCCTTGCCCGCTTGGGCCTGCCGTTCGGCATTGGCCAGAATATCCTTGTCGGCAATCGCCTCGATCAGGCCCATGCCAATCATCGGATTGGCGATGCGCGGCGATAGCGTGGTGTCGGCTCCAAGCGGGCCATAACCGAGCGCCTCAATGGTATAGGTGGGAACCCGCAGCGTTACCGTTTCACCACCGCCAAGCGTTACGGTCTTTGGTTGATAGGTCACGGCCAGCCGCCCTTCGGCGGCAAGACCGGGTACGGCGCGGTCCTGCAATTGCCGGCCATAGGTGTCATCGCCAAAATTCAGTGCCTTCAAGGCGGCAATCGCAGCCTTTTCCTCGTCGGTATGCGCGGGGCGAGCCAGCCGCAGAAACATCGAGGTGGTATCGCCATTCGGTCCGGGCGGATGGCCACGACCGCCGCGCTGATGACAGCTTTCGCAGGATCGGGCGTTAAACAGCGGCCCCAACCCGTCCGAGGCCTGGGTGGAGGAGGGAGAGGAGACCCAGAATTTTTGAAAAAGTGCTTCGCCAAGTGAAAATTGCTGCTGCTGTTCGAAACTCAAAGTGGCGAGCGGATGGGTAAAGGCCTTGGCATCGGCTGGACCGGTAGAACTCGCAGCGCCCGCTGTCATCGCCTCGAAGGCTTCGGCTTTTGAAAAGTCGTTGGCGGGTAATGTAGCGGCGTTGACCTTGATGCGATCTGCCACTGTGAGGTCTGGGCGCGGCTCTGCTGCGTGCGTGATTGACGGCCATCCGGTTCCCACCAAAAGCGGGCCGCCAAGCAGGATTATCGTCGCTGTCGTCAGCCGCACGTTCGGCATCCCCATGATAATGGCCGCCGCCAGTGTGTGTGCAGCGGCCATCTGATTTTCAATCCGTTCTTACTTGAAGACGGCGCTGGGGTTGTCGAGGCTGTCGGAGCCTTCCAGCTTGACTTCGCCGAGATCAAGGGCCGCCACGACGCGCTGGATCGACTTGGTCTGGTCGATCAGGCCGTCGATGCCAGCCTGAACGGTGGCATTGCCGTCCTTGTTGTTCTCGGCAATCATCTGGTCGTAATGCTCGACGGACTTGGCGCGTTTCACGAGCGCGGTCATCGCCTTCATGGTGGTGTTCAGCTTGGACTTCATTTCCTTGTCCAGCGCCTTGTCCTTGGCGGCAACCAGGTCCGACAGGGACGGGCCAGTCATCTTGGTGCCGTCGGTGCGGGTATATTTGCCGGTATAGGCCGAACGGATGCCGAGTGCGTCGTAATAATGCGAATTATGGGTGTTGTCGGAGAAGCAGTCATGCTCTTCTTCCGGATCGTGCAGCAGCAGGCCGAGCTTCATGCGCTCGCCAGCCAGTTCGCCGTAGGACAGCGAGCCCATGCCGGTCAAAATAGCTTTGAGGCCAGAGGTCGGGTCGGCCAGCAAGGTCTTGGTTGCTTCGCCTTCCGGCTTCCAGGCATCGACCATTTCCTGAAGATCGGAGACCAGCAGGGTCGAGGCCGACTTCAGATATTGGGCGCGCCGGTCGCAATGACCGCCGGTGCAATTCTTCAGGTCGTAATCGGTAAACGGACGGTTGCCAGCACCTGGGCCGGTGCCGTTCAGATCCTGTCCCCAGAGGAGAAATTCGATGGCATGGTAGCCGGTTGCCACATTGGCCTCGACGCCACCGGCTTCCTGGAGCTTGTTGGCCAGAAAATCCGGTGTCAGATTGGTGGCATCCACCTCTTCGCCGTTGATCTTGATCTTGGTATTGGCAATCACATTGGCAGTGTACAGCGCATTGGTATCGCTTTCCGTGCCGTAGGATTTATCGACATAGTCGATCAGGCCTTCGTCCAGCGGCCAGGCATTGACCTTGCCTTCCCAGTCATCAACGATCTTGTTGCCGAAGCGATAGACTTCCGACTGCTGATAGGGCACGCGAGCCTTGATCCAGGCGGAGCGAGCCTTGTTGAGCGTCGATTTGCTGGGCTTGGCAAGCAGCGCGTCAACGGCAGCATCCAGCGTCTTGGCTGTGGTGAGCGAATCCTGGTATTTCGCCTCTGCCAGCTCTGCATAATGCTTCAGCACTGCATCTGCTTCCGGCGCTTTTGCTGCCGGGGCAGCAAAGCTGGTCGAAGCGATGAAAAGCGCCAGTCCGGCGCCGATCATGAATGGTCGAGACATGCCCTCTCCTCTGGCGCCTTTGGCGCCGCTTATGAACTGTGGATGTGGTCTGTGGGCATGTCATGGAACAAAATTAAACTAGTGTCAAACAATCAGGAATAGCCCTTAATATTTAGGGCGCATCCTGATTTCAAGCCCTGACCATCCGGCAGAAGAAAAACCCGTCCGTGTCTGTTGCGGCAGGGCTCAAGGTGAGGCTTTTGCCATTGGCAGAGGTGGGCTTTGCGACCGAAGCGCCAAACAGCGCCGTCCAGCGCTCCAGCATCGGCATCGGTGAAAATTGCGGATGGGCGGCGGTAAAGGCTTCGATCTGCCGGTCGTTTTCCTCTGGCAGCACCGAGCAGGTGACGTAGATTAACTCGCCGCCGGACCGGACATAGGTGGCGGCTTCGGCAAGGGCTTGGCTCTGCTGTTCGATCCGCTCCTGCAAATTGCGGTCAGTCAGCCGCCATTTGGTGTCGGGCCTGCGGCGCCAGGTTCCGGTGCCGGTGCAGGGAGCATCGACCAGCACCTTGTCGAACCGTCCTGTCATAGATTGCAGAGCGGCCACCCGGTCATGGACCTGGATATTATGCGTGCCTGCCCGTTTCAGCCGCTCGATGATCGGCGCCAGCCGCTTGCGGTCGCTATCATAGGCATGAACTTGACCCTTGTTGCCCATGGCGGCTGCCATGGCCAGCGTCTTGCCACCGCCGCCAGCGCAAAAATCCAGCACCTGGTGACCTTCTGCCGGTTCGACCAGCGCCGAGACGATCTGAGAGCCTTCGTCCTGAACCTCGAACCAGCCCTTCTGGAAGCCAAGCTCAGCGGTCACATTCGGCAGGCGCGACGGGCCTTCGCCCGGCTCGATGCGGATGCCGATGGGGGAAATGGTGGCAGGTCTTGCCTGCGTATGGGATAGCGCCTTGAGGACCTTGTCCCGATTGGCCTTCAGCGTGTTGGCGCGCAGATCGAGGCTGGGGCGCACGGCGAGCGCCTGTGCCTCGCGCAGCCAGTTTTCGCCAAACACAGCTTCGAAGGATGGAACGACCCATTCTGGAATATCGCCTTGGATAAACTGCGGTGCGTCCTCCAGCGTGCGGCTGGCAAAGGCCGCCGTCTGTGCCTGGGTCAGGGGAACGGGGGCAAAACTGTCGCCATCGAGGTCGGCGGCAAGGTTTTCGGGGGCCATTCCCCATTGCCGCAACAATACGGCATAGCCGAGTGCTGCGGGGCTGTCGTCATCCATGATGTAGGCGTGAGAAAGCTTCATGCGCAAGGCGTCATAGACGATATTGCCGATGGCGGCGCGGTCACCTGATCCGGCGAAGCGGTGCGCCAGGCCCCAATCTTTCAGGGCGTCGGCCACTGGCCTGCGGCGTGTCTCGATATCGCTCAGAACTTCTATTGCCCCGGCTAGCCTTCCGCCCAAACGCATGGTCTTCTCCTTGGTGATCCATCAGACCTTGCGTGGTAGCGATGAAATGCCGTTGGGGCAAGCTGCGTTGCTGTATCCCATCAAAAAGTGGGGGCAGATTTTCGATAGAAGCAATAAGCATCAGGATAACAGAACGCTTTTGCGGGTGTTTAATCCATCTGCCGTTTGCAGCCCAACCAGGCCTGAATACCGACAAACCTAGCCGATCAACTCGTAGCAGACCTTGGCGGTGCCGCTGCCGACCATGCCGATATCGGCGGCTGCGGCCTTCGAGAGATCCAGAACCCGGCCCTTGATGAATGGACCGCGATCATTGATCCGCACCACGACCGTCTTGCCATTGTTGCGGTTGGTGACTTTGACCTTGGAGCCGAAGGGCAGCCACTTGTGAGCGGCGGTCAATGTGGTGGGGTTCATACGTTCGCCGGAAGCAGTGCGCGAGTATAGGGCATACCAGGAAGCGCCACCGCAGCCATTTGCTGCAAAGGCCTGGATAGGGCTGAAAGCAACAAAAGAGGTAATAGCTGCTGCGATGAGGACTGACCGACTTAAAGGCACCAAGTTTTCGTTTCCCTTTGCTATTTCTGAGATGAAATTTGCGTAGGGAGGCTTAAAGGTAGGCAAAAATGGCAAAAAAGTGCCTTAGTCGATCACGGAATGTTACGTTAAGATATATTTGTGATGATAGGGTCAAATTAACGTTTTGGAATGAATTTAGAAAAACTGTTTAAAAACAGCCTAAAAACGCAAAAATATTGCGCGCTATGGAAATTCTAATCGATCAC
This sequence comes from Allorhizobium sp. Av2, assembly GCF_021462805.2. NCBI lineage: Bacteria > Pseudomonadati > Pseudomonadota > Alphaproteobacteria > Hyphomicrobiales > Rhizobiaceae > Allorhizobium > Allorhizobium sp. Av2. The sequence continues at coordinate 3,815,692 of NZ_CP192696.1, forward strand.
GAAATATTTTTCCGTTGTATCGAAAAAATACGCTCCAAATGCTGGGGCAGTCACTGGAATATGGCGAAATTGGCGCAATTTTTGAGCGAAATAGCGGGTCATTCAGAAATGAATGTGCTGATCTATCCTCGCCAGCTGCCGGAAGACCAGAGTTGGTGGAGTGAAACCCGGTAGTCGGGATAGGCAAAGGCAAAGCCCAGCGCCCTGATTTTGGCGTTCATCACCCGCTTGTTCTCGCCGTAAAAGGATCGCGCCATCGGCGACAGTTCCGCTGTCTCGAAGGCCTGTTCCGGCGGCGGCTCGACCCCCATCAACCGGGCAGCCTCTGCCACTACATCCTGCGGCGGGGCGGGTTCGTGGTCGGTGATATTGAAGATCCCATGCTCGTTTTGCCCAGCCAGAAGCCATGTCGCGGTGGCAATATCTTCGACGCGAATACGGTTGAACACCTGATCCTTTTTCACCAGACGCCGCGCAGTGCCTTCGGCCAGATTGACAAGACCGTTGCGACCCGGCCCGTAAATGCCTGACAGCCGCAGTGTCGAGAGCGGCACACCTGCCGCAAGCGCTGCCCTGTCCCAGGCCTGTTCTGCTTCCACTCTCTCCACCGAGCGTACCGAGACTGGTTTGCAGACCGTGTCTTCATCCACCCAGGCGCCCTGGTGGTCGCCATAGACGCCGACGGTCGACAGATAGGCCAGCCATTGCACTTGCGGCATCCATGTCTTCAACTGGCCCTCCGTCAGCCGCAGCAGCGGGTCGCCGTCGCTGCCCGGAGCAATCGATTGGACGACATGGGTGGCGCAGGCCATGGCCTTGATGATCTCGTCTGACAGACGCTGGCCGTCGAACACCAGCGGCTCGATGCCGAGATCGCTCAAAGCCTTTGCCTTGGCCGGTGAGCGCGTCGTGCCACTGACGGGAATGCCCTGCTGGATAAAGTGCTGGCCAATCGCCTTGCCGGAATATCCGGCGCCAAAAATCATCACTCTCATGGGGTCACTCCGGCTGCTATCCATTCCGCCCTGACATCGCTATCGGGCTCATTCTCTCTATAATGTGCGAGAGCGCGAAACGCCTGCGACGGCATCAGGCGCGACAGCGCCCAGACCGCCATGCCACGCACATCCGGTGAGGCATCGGCGAGCAGGTCCAGGCAGGGGGTGATCAGCGTTGACAGTCCCGAATTGCCAGCAGCGATCAGCACATTGCGCACAAACCTGTCGCGTCCGATCCGCTTGACCGGCGAGCCACTGAAATGGCTGCGGAAGCCCGGATCGTCAAGGGTCAGCAAAAAGGCGATGTCCGGTGCCGTCAGGTCTTCGCGGGCCTGAAGCTTGATCTCCCTCGCCTGCGCCGCAAACTTGTTCCAGGGACAGGCGGCCAGACAATCGTCGCAGCCATAGATGCGGTTGCCGAACGCCGGGCGCAGGTCGCGGTCGATCACGCCTTTATGCTCGATGGTGAGATAAGAGATGCAGCGGCGGGCATCGATCTGGTACGGGGCCGGAAAGGCCGCTGTCGGGCAGGCGTCGAGACAGGCGCGGCAGGAGCCGCAGTGATCTCGCTCCGGCGTGTCCAGTTCCAGCTCGGCTGTGGTGAACAGGCTACCGAGAAACAGCCAGGAGCCGTAATCGCGGCTGACTAGATTGGTATGCTTGCCCTGCCAGCCAAGCCCGGCGGCAGCGGCCAGCGGCTTTTCCATGACAGGTGCCGTATCGACGAAGACTTTCACATCCTCACCAGCCCGGGCGGCAAAGCGGGTGGCGATTTCCTTCAGCTTGCCCTTGATGATGTCGTGATAATCACGGTTGCGGGCGTAGACGGAAATCGCCGCCTTGTCGGGTTGCGCCTGTAGAGCGCGCGGATCGGTCTCAGGGCCATAATTCAGGCCGAACATCACGATGGAGCGGACCTGCGGCCACAGCACTTTCGGATCGCCGCGCCGCTCGCGCGTCTCCTCCATCCAGGCCATGGTGCCGTGATAGCCAGCGTCCACGAACTCCAGCAACCGGGCAGGGGCCTGGGGAATGCTCTCCGGCCCGGTGATCCGACAGAGGTCGAAACCCTTGTCGGCTGCTTCCTGGCGGATGAAGGCGGAAAGCTTTGCGGCCCGCGCCCTGGCCTTTTCTGCCGTCCGCTCCGGGCTGCCTTCCTTTGCCATGGTTTTTTCCGTCAGAAATCCAGATCCGCATAGTGGGAAACCGGGGTGAGGCCGCGCACCCGCTCGGCCAGCAGTGGCCGGAACGAGGGGCGCGATTTCAGCCGCTGATACCAGTCCTTGGCAATGGGTGATTCGGCCCAGTCGATCTCGCCGAGGTAATCCAGCACGGATACCGCCGCACCGGCAGCAAGATCACCATAGCTGAGCCGGTCGCCAGCCAGCCATGTACGCGAGCCAGCCAGCCAGCTCAGATATTTCATGTGCTGGCGAATATTGCCACGGGCGGTGCGCAGCACCTTGGAATCCGGTGCGCCGCCGCCGAGACCGTTGGGGATCTGCAATTTGAATACCCGCTCGCGGGCCAGTGGCCGGGTAACGTCCTGTTCCATCTTTTGCAGGAACCAGTCCACCAGCCGGCGGATTTCGGCGCGCTGGAAGGGGTCTTCGGCCAAAAGCCTCCGGTCCCGCTTCAACACGCCATGGGTTTCGTCCAGAAATTCCGATATGACCGTACAGCCACACAGCGTGCGCATATTGTCATCGACATAGACGGGCAGGGTGCCGGCGGGATTGAGCGTGAGAAATTCCCGGCGCTTTTCCCAGGTCTGTTCTTCGACCAGATCTGTCTGAAAACCGTATTCCGACAGGATCAATCGGACAAAGCGGGACGTGGTTGACATCGGATGGTGATACAAAGTGGGCATTGATGGGGCACTGTTCCGGTTGGGGGCGATGATCGGGGCTGTCTGGTTTCTCTTGGCTGGCCATTCCATCTGGCCATAACATCTGGCCAGGGGGCCAACCTTGCGTCTATAGGAATTTCATTCCGTCATACAAGCGAATCGCTTTCCTTGTCACGCCTATCAAAGGACAATCCATGGAAGATCAATCGATCGTCAGCGCCCTTCTTCTCGGTCTTATCGAGGGCCTAACGGAATTCATCCCGGTGTCTTCGACGGCGCATGTGCTGTTGGCCGGTCATTTTCTCGGCTTCAAATCGCCCGGAAACACCTTTGCAGTGCTGATTCAGCTCGGTGCCATTCTTGCTATTTTGGCCGTCTATATCCAGAAATTGCTGGGGATTGCGCTGTCTTTGCCCAGCAATCCCAAAAGCCGCCATTTCGTCCTGGCTGTGCTGGTGGCTTTCCTACCCGCTGCGATTATCGGCGCGCTGGCCCATGACTTCATCAAGGCGGTGCTGTTCGAAACCCCGATGCTGATCTGCGTGATGCTGATCCTGGGCGGGGTAATTCTTCTGTGGGTTGACCGGATGACCTTCAATCCCCGCTATACCGACGTCATGGATTATCCCATGTCGCTGGCTCTGAAGATCGGCCTGTTCCAGTGCCTGGCGATGATTCCCGGCACATCGCGTTCGGGCGCAACCATTGTCGGCTCGCTGCTGATGGGCACCGACAAGCGTTCCGCTGCCGAGTTTTCGTTTTTCCTGGCGATGCCGACCATGCTGGGGGCTTTCGTGCTGGATCTCTACAAGAACCGCAACGCGCTCAGCATGGATGACGGCCTGCTGATCGGCGCCGGCTTCCTCGCGGCGTTCATTTCGGCGCTGTTCGTGGTGCGTGGACTGCTCGATTTCGTCTCCCGCCGCGGCTATGCACCCTTTGCCTGGTGGCGGATCGCCGTCGGCGTCGTGGGTCTGATCGGTCTTCTGGTCTGGGGATAAGACAAATCCATGGGGGTTTGCCCAGCCCACCCTGTAGCGCGTCGCCAAATGATTGGCGGCGTGATGTACACGAATTCCTAAAATTCCTACAGCGCCGCGCGTTTTATGAACGCACGGCGCTGTAGAGTTTTTCAGAGAAAAATGGAAACGCGCTTCCGGAAACGTAAGCGAGAGAAACTATCTCTTTGCTTTACGCATAACCTGATTGAAAACCGCTTTTTACGGTTCCTGGAAAGGTTCTCTGACGGGGAACAGGATGACCCGCAGGTCTCAGCGGGCAATCGAGCCCGTGCTGCAAGGGTCAACACCGTAGGCGGGGGCGCAATTGCCCTTGCGGGCCGCGACCGTCGATGGAGCGACGAAGGAACCTGCGATGACAACCAATGCCGCACACGCAAAAAACAGTGCGATAGATTTGCCCATGAAATCAGTACCTCAGAAGAATGTGAAATGGCGGGTGCGAAGAACGCTGGCCCCATGCATCGATCCGTCTTTACGCATGGCCCACCTCAACATCAATAGCGGAATGTGCTGAATTGGCGGTTAATGAAACTAATTAATTTCTGCGTCTTTTGTGCAACGCCGACACAAAGCCAAAGCCGTTCTGGAGGCGGAGTTTGTCGTCCCTTGAAAGCTGGATTCAGCTTCCCCCTGACCAACCCTAACCCGCCGTTCATGCGCTGTATGGAGCGCATGAACAAGTCCCAAGAGTGATTCTCAATCCGATGCCGATCAGGCTGCCTTGCCGGAGCGGCTATACTGTCCATGCGGACGGAAATGGATGAGATAGGAGGGCAGAACGGCGGCAACGGCTGTCGGCGTAATGCCAAGGGCTGCGAGCGTCCTGCCTTCCTTCTTGGCGGCCTCGGAGATGACGTTATCGCTTTTCAGCAGCGTCAGCTGATCGTTGGTCAGTGGCGGGGTGATCAGCGGAATAGCCGAGGCGACGGAGGCAAGCAGCGAAGCGATACCGAAGGGCAGCGACACCAGCGGATTAGTGCGGTCGATAACCCGCAGCATTTCCTCAAGACATTGCCGGAAGGTCAGAACTTCCGGTCCGCCCAGCTCATAGAGACCGGCAGATACCTTGCCATCGACGGCTCTGACCACGGCTTCGGCCACGTCTTCGACGAAGACCGGCTGGAATTTCGTCTTGCCGCCGCCGATCAGGGGCAGGACGGGCGACAGACGGGCCATGGCGGCAAACTTGTTGAAGAAGCTGTCCTCGGGGCCGAAAACGATGGATGGCCGAAGGATGACCGCGCCCGGGGCGACCTGGCGGATGGCATCTTCGCCCCGGCCCTTGCTGGCTGCGTAGCTGGAGGCCGATTTCGCATCGGCGCCGATGGCCGAGATATGCACCAGTCTCGCACCGGCTGCGGTTGCTGCTTCGGCCACGGCACGGGCGCCGAAATCCTGCACGGCGTCGAACTTGTTGCGGCCAGATTCCAGCAGGATGCCGACGCAATTGACGACAACCGACGCGCCATCAACGGCCTTTGCGACGCTGTCGCGGTATCGCAGATTGGCCTGAGACAGTGAAATCTGTCCGACATTGCCGAACGGCAGCACGAAACCGGCCAAATCGGGGCGGCGCACGGCGACGCGCACCCGGTAACCGCGTTGGGCCAGCACCCGCACCACATGCCTGCCCACGAATCCGGAGCCTCCGAAAACGGTAACGAGCGGCGGAAGATTTGCGAACGTCATAGAGAGCTCCTGCGGATCGGAATATCGGACCAATTCATCTGCTGTCTCATATCGCTAATGCGCAGCGAGGTGAAGCAGAATCATGCTGTTCGATGTCTGGGACCAGAGTTAATAGAACCGCTTTGAAACTGGGATCAAAGGTTGCCTTCGACCAGGACAATCTCACCGTCGGCGACGTCCTGGCGGATCTTGACGGCGGCCTGATATTCCGGCGAGTGATAGCAGTCATAAGCGGCCTGGAAGGAGGGAAACTCGATGACCACGTTGCGGGCCCGGCTTTGGCCTTCCACGGCATCCGTCTTGCCGCCACGGGCCAGAAAGACCGCGCCGAAACGCTCAAAAGCCGGCTTTGCCGTCGAGACGTAATCCTTGTAGCGTTCCGCATCACGCACATCGACGCGCGCGATCCAATATCCCTTTGCCATCAAATCACCTCTTTCGGTTTCTCTTTGGTGATCGGTGAATTTTGCTGCAAGGTCAAGTGGGCCAGTACGGGCGGCCAATATGGGCGGCCAATGGTTTGAAGGATGGAAAGGGCGCTTGTGCGATGTTTTGTGGCCTTGGCTTTGGCCGCAAGAGTGAGGCATTGTCAAATTCAGCGCGACGGCCAGCCCGTCTGGGGTACCAATCGGAGACGGGGTCAAGGTGGTCAATATCCGCAACCTGATACACAATGAAATGAGCAGGGAGATGAACAGGCTTCCAAGGCTCGCGCCGGTCCTGTTGTTTTTCCTGTTGTTCGTTCCTTTGCTGCCGGTCCCCTTTACCAAGGTCTCGCTGATGGGAGGCAGTGCGTTCGCGGCCTCCGCGCCTGCTGCCACCCATGGCGCGGTTGCCAAGCCCTGCGCTCCCTCGGTCTATGAGGCGCTGCGCGACACACCGCTTGAGGCCGAGAGCGTCTTGCGGTTGGCCTGCAAGGTCGACCTGACCCGTGATGATCTGGTGATGCAAAATCTGGAATTGCTGGGGGCCGATGCCAGCGGTGTCAGCATTGATTGCCATGGCGGCGTTATCGGCCTACCTGGAAACGTGCCGAAGGGCGCGCCGCCCACCATCCGCATTGCCTCGCTGCGCAAGGATGATGGCAGCTGGAGCGTTCCGCACGACATCGTGATCCGCAATTGCAAGATCTACGGGTCCATCCACATCATGGGGCTTGGCGCCAATGGTGAGGCGGACCTGGTGCGGCAATCCTCGCTCAATCGCAATCATACCGAATATGCCCAGTCAGTCGCACCTTCAGGCATCGTCCTGGACACTCTGTCGATTGTCGCCGATGGCCCAATCCCGCTCTATGTCGCGCCCGGTGTCACCCATGTGACCCTGTCGCACTCGACCATCCAAGGGCAAACCAAGGGATCGGCGATCTATCTCGATGCGGAGACCGCGCATAACACCATTTCAGGCAATAGTCTCGAACTGGCGACGCGCAGCCGCGAAATGATCGCGGTGGACGGATCGGCTCATAATGTCATCGAAGCAAATAGCTTCGCCAACGCGCAGCATGGCGGAATTTTTCTCTACCGCAATTGCGGCGAGGGGGGCACGATCCGCCACCAGACACCGCAGCATAACCGGATCGCCGATAATAAATTCACCTACCAAGACGCTTTTCGCCCGCGCCCGGCCATCTGGCTGAATGCTCGCGAGGCCTGGCGCAATCTCTATTGCTACCAGGACCCGCCCGCCCCTTTCGGAAGCGGTGCCGACAACCACAGCTTTGCCGATTTCAATACTGTCAGCGGCAACCAGATCATCGGTGGAGATGCCGACCTGATCCGTGACAATGGCGAAAACAATGTGCTGAGCGGCAATAGCGCCAAGCACTGAGGACCGGCCGAGCTTCCCAGCTGAGCCTCATGGACCTCAGGTGAAAGCGGCCTGCATTTCGGCGAGAATGACCTGGGTTGCGGCTCTCGGATCGTCTGCCTTGACGATCGGGCGACCGACAACCAGGTGGCTGGAGCCAGCATGGATGGCGTCTGCTGGTGTCATCACCCGTTTTTGGTCACCGGCATCGGTGCCAGCGGGGCGGATGCCGGGCGTGACAATGGCCATTTCGGAGCCGAGAATGGCGCGCACAGCCTCAGCTTCCTGCGCTGAGCAGACAATACCACCCATGCCTTTTTCTTTTGCCTGGGCGGCCCGCTTCAAAACCAGCGACCGGGCATCGCCCTGATAACCAGCATCGGTGAGATCCTGGTCATCCATCGAGGTTAAGACGGTCACGCCAAGCAGGCAGAGACCCGACCCCTGGGCTGCTTCCACGGCGGCCTGCATCGCCTTCGGATAGGCATGCAGCGTCAGCATGGTCATGCCCATCCTGACAATATTTTCCACTGCCGAGGCGACGGTATTGTCGATATCGAGCAGTTTCATATCCAGAAAGACCTTCTTGCCGCTTTGGGCGAGGTCTCGGGCAAATTCCAGCCCGCCTGCGAAGGCCAGTTGATAGCCGATCTTGTAGAAAGTCACGTCTTCGGCCAGCGTCGAGACGAGTTTTTCCGCCTCAGCGACGGTGGCAACGTCAAGCCCAACGATCAAACGATTGCGCGCATCCATCAACGATCTCCCTGCCAGATTTCCATGGCGGTCCAGTCGCATGTGACGGTCAGATCCGCAAGAGTGAAGCAGAAGAGATTGCCGCCGCCCGGCGGCTGATCGCCGCTTCGACTAATTGGTTGGCCTTGCAGATGGCATTTTAACAGGGTTCCGACGCCGCCATGACCGATGAAGGCGATAGGAACAGCCGGATCGTGGCTGCCAAGAACATCCTGGATCGCCCTGACGATCCGGGCCTGCGCATCGATGGCCCGCTCCCAGCCGTAGAAACTCTCCTCAGTATGGGCAAAGAACCAGTCCGCCGCCTTTTCAAACTCCGGCGGGGTCAGAAAGCCGGTCGCGGAGCGGTCGTTTTCATGCATGGTCTCGATCTGTTCGGCACCGATATTGGCCGCACCCGCCAGGATCGCCGCTGTTTCCACGGCCTTGGTCTCGGGGCTGCTGACGATGCGGCCAAGCTGGCGCACCCAGGCGGCATCGGCTGTTCGGCGGGTCCGCTCCTGCCCCAGATCGGACAGTCCCCATTGCGGCACCGGCACGTCCGGGTCGATCCGGACCTGCGGATGGGTGATGTAGACGGCGAACATGTCTTGGGTCTCTTCAGCGGCGGCGATAGATCCAGAGCTGGGCTGGCGGAATGTTGCGGACCACGAAATCGAAATGCTGGATGAAATAGCTGCCGCCTTTGGCGATAATCGGCGACATCGGCCCGTAGGAAATCTGCATGAAGGGCCGTCCATGCGGCATACGGTCCAAAAGGTCTTCCAGCAGCCGGATGCGCTCTTGCATCGGGAAGTTCAGGAGCGGCATGGCGGAAATCACGCAGTCAAAGGACAGGCCGGACAGCGGACCCAATGTCTTTTCCAGGTTGAAGGCGTCACCGTGGACGAAATTCACGCCGGGGATCGTCTCGGTCAGATGCCGGTGGAAGTCGGCGGAATATTCGACAGACACCAGTTTCTCTGGCTTGATGCCGCGCGCCAGGATCGCCTTGGTGATCACGCCGGTTCCCGGTCCCAGTTCCAGTACCGGCAACCCGCTTTCCGGCGTGATGATGCTGGCCATGCGCCGGGCGGTAATGGTGGAGGTCGGCACGATGGCGCCCACCAGCTTCGGCCCTTGCATCATGCCCTTGAAGAAACGGATTTCCTCATCGAACTTCTTTTCCAGCCGCTGCTTCAGGTTGAGCTTCATTCGCCGTCATCTCCTAAAAAGATATGCTGCGCCGATCATGGGCGCATAATCGGCATGTTGATGCGATTTGTCGCGAAAACAAGACAAAATGGCGCGCATGTGAAAATTTGTGTCCGGCCCAAGCTGGGCGGTGTTGCAAAAGACGCAGACCAGCCAGATTTTTTCGGGGCAGTATGCAACAGAAACGCCGTCCCGTGTGGCAGACGGGACGGCGTTATGGATTGATGAGAGGATCGATTTTTTAAACGCGCATCGGCATCAGCACGTAAAGCGCGTCGTCGCCAGCCGTATCGCGGATCAGGGTCGGCGATCCGGCATCGGCCAGAAGGAAAATCGCCTCTTCACCGGACAGCTGCGCGGTGATGTCGAGTAGATATTTGGCGTTGAAGCCGATTTCCATCGCATCGCTTTCGTAGCCGACGGCGACTTCCTCGGTGGCGCTGCCCGAATCCGGGTTGTTGACCGTCAGCATCAGATGGCCGTCGCCGATGGCGAGCTTCACCGCCCGGCCACGTTCCGACGAAATGGTGGAAACACGGTCAACGGCGCGGGCGAAGGTCTGGCAATCAACCCGCATTTCCTTGTCATTGGCCTGGGGAATGACCCGCTGATAATCGGGAAAGGTGCCGTCGATCAGCTTCGAGGTCATGACGATCTCGCCGATATTGAAGCGGATCTTGGCGTCGGACACTTCGAGCGCCACGATGAGATCGGGATTATCGACCAGTTTCTGCAACTCGCCAACCGTCTTACGCGGAATGATGATGCCCGGCATGCCTTCCGAACCGGATGGCGCTTCCACGTCGGCGCGGGCCAGGCGGTGGCCATCGGTGGCGACGGCGCGCAGCTTCAGCTTGCCATCGGCTTCAATCGTGTGGAGGTAAATGCCGTTCAGATAATAGCGGGTTTCTTCTGTCGAGATCGCGAATTGGGTGCGATCGATCAGCATTTTCAGGTCCGAGGCCTTCAGCTTGAAGGAATGGCTGAAGCTGCCGGTGGTCAGGTCGGGAAAATCCTGCTCCGGCAGGCATTGCAACGAGAATTTTGACCGCCCGGAGGCGACCGTCATGCTGGCGCCATCCGGATTGGTCGAGAGCAGCACCTCGGCACCGTCAGACAATTTGCGGACGATTTCATACAGCAGATGCGCCGGAACCGTAGTAGCGCCCGCCTGCTCGATATTGGCCGGGGTCGCTTCGGTGACTTCCAGATCAAGGTCGGTTGCCTTCATCGACAGGCTCTGGCCTTCGGCGCGCAGCAGCACGTTGGACAGGATCGGAATGGTATTGCGCCGCTCGACCACCCGGTGAACATGGTTCAGGGACTTCAGAAGATTGGACCGTTCAAGAGTAATACGCATCGACGCTGCCACTTTCGACCTGTGCGATCCGGCATTCGGGATCGGCTTGCCTTGATCCGGGCGACGATGCCCGGCTTTATTCGGACGGGCAAAATGGCAGCAAAGACGATCAAAATGCAAGGGCCTGCCGTCTTTTGGCACGCCTTGGCCGAGGCTTTCCACCACAGATCACGCTCCTTGGCGTGCAGGGGCGCTTGCGGGGGCGGCCCGCCTCGCCCATAACAAGGGCAGGCCATGCATGTCATGCGCCTGTGTGGACAGGTCCGGCCAAGGACTATCCGAATGAAGAGAGAATGGGATGAGTGCCGTGGCAGAGACTGTGAACACGCCGGATGACGGGCAGAAAAGTTTCCGGCTGCATGATCGCCCGGTCACGGCCCGGCCAATCGAGCCGGCGCTCTATCTGGTGGCAACCCCGATCGGCAACCTCTCCGACATCACGCTGCGGGCTCTGGAAGTGCTGGCCGGGGCCGATGTTCTGGCCTGCGAGGATACCCGCGTCACCCGCGTGCTTCTGGATCGCTATGGCATCACCACCCGTCCTTATGCGTACCACGAATATAATGCCGAAGAGGTCGGACCGAAGCTGATCGAGGCGCTGGCCTCAGGTAAATCCGTGGCGCTGGTTTCCGATGCGGGGACGCCGCTGGTGTCCGATCCGGGATATCGGCTGGCGAAGCTTGCCATCGAGGCGGGGCTGCGGGTTGTGCCATTGCCGGGGCCATCAGCGCCGCTTGCCGCCCTGGTCGGCTCCGGCCTGCCCAACGATGCCTTCCTGTTTGCGGGCTTTCTGCCCACCAAGGACAAGGCCCGCCGTGACCGGCTGGCGCAATGGGCGGCAACACCGGCAACGCTGATCTTCTTTGAATCGCCGCATCGGATCGGCGCGACCCTTGCCGCCGCTCGCGAGGTGTTGGGCGCGGAGCGCAGCGCCTGCGTCTGCCGCGAACTGACCAAGACATTCGAGGAATTCCGGCGCGGCACTCTGGCAGAATTATCCGACTGGTACGATGACGAGCGCCAGGTCAAGGGTGAAATCGTGCTGGTGGTCGGGCCGCCGCTTCCCTCCGGCCCCCCCGATGCCGCCGATGTCGACCGGTTGCTGGTGCAGCTCGCGCAAACCTTGCCGACAGCGGGGGCGGCAACTGAGGCCGCCCGCCAGACCGGCCTGCCGCGCAAGGATCTCTATCAACGCCTGCTGGAGTTGAAGGCCGGGTGAGGGTTCAGGAAAAAAGGCCGAAAGACACATCCGGCGCAGCGCGCAAGCGGGCCGAGCGGCGTGGCCGTTGGTCGGAATATCTGGCGGCTGCCTATCTGCTGTTGAAGGGTTACCGGATCGTCGCCTTGCGTTACAAAACCCGCTCAGGTGAAATCGACCTTATCGTTCGGCGCGGCGATCTGGTCGTGCTGGTCGAGGTCAAGGCGCGTGCCACGCAGCAATCCGCCGTCGACGCGGTGAGTTTTGAGAGCCAGCGCCGCATTCGCGCTGCCGGAGATCTCTGGCTGTGCCGTCAGCCGGATGCCAGCCGCCTGTCGATCCGCTGCGACATTGTCGCGGTCTTGCCCTGGCGCTGGCCCCGGCACTTTTCTGGTGCTTTTTGATAATCCACTACCCCAGAGTATACCGAGTATTTATAGTAAGCATTTACATGGGATATTTTGTGAGGAATTCATTTTCACTGCCAATATGACTGTGCTGTCACAAAATATTCAATTCTCTGTCATCTTGGCTCACTATGGGCATGCTCACCCCAGATTGGCGGAGAGGATCTACCATGTTCAAAAAGCTTTCGATGGCGGCGCTGGCCGTGACCGTATCGACCACATCATCATTTGCCGCAACCAACATCAGCTGGTGGCACGGCATGGGTGGCCGCAACGGCGAAGTCATCAATGAACTGTCGCAGAAGTTCAACGCGTCCCAGGGCGAATGCGTTTTGACGCCTGTGTCGAAGGGCTCCTACGAAGAAGCGCTGGCGGCTGGCATCGCGGCATTCCGTTCGCACGATCAGCCCAACATTCTTCAGGTGTTCGATGCTGGCTCCGCCACGATCATCAATGCCAAGGGTGCGACCATTCCGGCGGAAGATCTGCTGTTGAAAGCTGGTTACAAGTTTGACCGCAGCGCTTTCATCGAAGGTGTTCGCTACTTCTACGCCGACAAGACCGGCAAATTTGTCGGCATGCCATTCAACTCCTCGGCGCCTATTCTCTATATCAACACCGAAGCCCTGAAAAAGGCTGGCGTTGAAGCGCCAAAGACCTGGGAAGAGTTTGAAGCCATTGCACCAAAGCTGAAGGCTGCCGGTTATATTCCGCTGGTTCAGTCGCAGCTGACATGGGAATTCACCGAGAACTTCTTCTCGCGCAACAATATCCAGTTTGCTTCGAACAACAATGGTTATGACGGTCTTGCGGGGACCACCATCAACGTGACCGATCCAAACCATGTGATGATGTATGACAAGCTGAAGGCCTGGAAGGACGAAGGTTACTTCGCCTATTACGGCGCAGGCTGGAACGACAACCAGAAGCCTTTTGAAGAAGGTAAGGTTGCTCTGTGGGTTGGCTCTTCCGGCTCGTTCGGTGGCTTGCAGAAGACGGCTTCCATGCCATTTTCCGCAACGTTTTTGCCATACTGGGGCTCCATCAAGGGTGCAGGCGTGCATAGCTTCATCGGCGGCGCTGCCCTATATGCCATGTCCGGCAAGACGGAAGCTGAAAACAAGTGCACAGCTGCTTTCTTCAACTTCCTGACCTCGCCTGACATCCAGAAATTCTATCACCAGTCCACCGGTTATGTTGCCATCACCACGGCTGCCTACGAGCTGACCAAGAAGGAAGGCTATTACGAGAAGAACCCGGTTGCCGAAGTGGGCATCAAGCAGCTGTCGCTGCCGGGCGCTGAGTGGGACAAGGGCTATCGCCTTGGCTTCTACCCGCAGATCCGCTCGGTGATGGAACGTGAATACAACAAGATCTTCTCAGGCGAAGTCACGCCAAAGGCGGCGATGGAAACCATCAAGAAGGAAGCGGACGAAATCCTGGCGCGCTTTGCCAAGACCGCAGGCTGATACCTTAAAAATCCAGAGATGATGTCACCCGGAGGCGATCCATCGCCTCCGGGACTTGCTTTGAAAGGTTGCCGCGATGAAGCGTGTCCAGTTCAACTCGCGATTTCTGCCCTATTTCTTCCTGGCTCCGCAGTTTTGCATCGTGGCCATCTTCTTCTATTGGCCGGCGGTGCAGGCCATCCAATCGTCCTTTTACATCGAAGATCCCTTCGGCTTTGGCGCGACCTTTGTAGGGTTGGCCAATTATACCGATATGCTGAGCTCCCCAGAATATCGAAAAATCGCGCTGTTTACGCTGTGCTTCAGTGTCCTGGTGACGTTTTTGGTGCTGTCGATCGGAACCGTGCTCGCCGTCAAGGCTGATGCCGTGATCCGCGGACAATCGGCCTACAAAACCCTGCTGATCGTCGTCTATGCCATCGCGCCGCCGGTGGCCGGGTTGATCGGCATGATGTTCTTCGACCAGCATATCGGTCCGTTCGTGAAATTCGTGGCGCTGTTTGGCTGGGACATGAAGGTCGGCCTCAATTATTTCGACACCGCCTTTGCCATGGTGGCCATCGCCGTGTGGAACCAGATTCCCTACAATTTCATCTTCATTCTCTCTGGTCTTCAAGGCATTCCGGCTTCGGTGCGCGAAGCCGCCACATTGGATTGCCGCTCCGGCACGCGCCGGTTCTGGACCGTGACCATGCCGCTTTTGACACCAACGGCGTTTTTCCTGCTGGTCGTCAACATGACCTATTCGCTGTTCGATACGTTTGCGGTGATCGATGTGATCGTCAAGGACAAGGCGGCGGATAACCCGATCACCTTGGTCTACAAGGTCTATCTCGATGGCTTCCGCGGCAATGACATCGGCTCTTCTTCCGCGCAGTCGGTGATCCTGATGGTCGTCGTGCTGGTTTTGACAATGATCCAGTTCCGCTTCATCGAGCGGCGCGTCCATTACGGTTGAGGAGAAGACCATGTATAAAACCAAACTCTTCGACCATGTCATTCTGATCATCGGCGTGATCATGATGATCGGCCCGCTGGTGGTGGCTTTTGCTACCTCCTCCCATACGGCCGCCGAAATCCACCAGAAGGGCCTGATGCTCTCCATGGGCGGGCATCTGGGCGAGACCTATAACAAGGTATTGTTTGCCCAGACCGGCTTTAACGGCAAGGTCACGGGTCTCAGCATGCTGCTCAATTCGCTGATCCTTGGCCTTGGCTTTGCCATTGGCAAGATTGTGCTCTCCATGATGGCGGCCTACGCCATTGTCTATTTCCGCTTTCGCTTTGCCACACTGGCGTTCTGGATCATCTTCACCACGCTGCTGTTGCCATTGGAAGTGCGCATCATCCCCTCTTACAAGGTGGCGAGTGATCTGGGCCTTTTGAACTCCTACACCGGCCTGATCCTGCCATTGCTGGCGTCTGCCACGGGCACTTTCTTTTTCCGGCAATTCTTTAAATCTGTACCGGAAGAATTGCTGGAAGCCGCCCGCATCGACGGTGCCGGTCCGTTCAAATTCCTGATCGATATTTTGATCCCACTGTCGCGCACCATGATTGCGGCGGTGTTCATCATCATGTTCGTCTATGGCTGGAACCAGTATCTTTGGCCCATGCTGATGACCACGGATGAGAGCTTCTACACGCTGATGCGCGGTATCAAGCAGATCCTTCAGGTCTGGGTGGGCGCACAGATTCCCGATTATAACGAAGCCTTTGCCATGGCCGTGCTCGCTATGCTGCCCCCGATTATTATCGTGGTGGTGTTCCAGAGCTGGTTCATCAAGGGTCTCACCGAAACCGACAAGTAAAGGACAGTCCCATGGCTTCCATCGATATCAATCAGGTCTCGAAAATCTATGACGGCGGTGTGCGTGCGGTCAACAGCGTCGACATCCAGATCAATGACGGCGAATTTATCGTGCTGGTCGGCCCCTCCGGCTGTGGAAAATCCACCCTGCTGCGCATGGTGGCTGGGCTGGAAAGCATATCCGAGGGCGTGGTGCGCATTGGTGACCGGGTGGTCAACACGGTTGAACCGGCGGACCGCGACATTGCCATGGTTTTCCAGAATTACGCGCTCTACCCGCATATGACCGTGCGGCAGAACCTGGCCTATGGCCTGAAGAACCGTAAGACGCCAAAGGCGGAAATCGAAGCCCGGGTGGCTGAGGCCACCCGGATGCTGGAACTGCAACCCTATCTGGATCGCAAACCCAAGGCGCTGTCCGGTGGCCAGCGCCAGCGCGTTGCCATGGGTCGTGCCATCGTGCGCAAACCGGCCGTTTTCCTGTTCGATGAGCCGCTGTCCAATCTCGATGCCAAGCTGCGCGTCTCCATGCGCGTTGAGATCCGCAAGCTGCAACGCCGACTTGGTACGACGTCGATCTATGTGACGCATGACCAGTTGGAAGCCATGACGTTGGCCGACCGGCTGGTGGTGCTGAACGGTGGCCGGATCGAGCAGATCGGCACGCCGCTCGAAGTCTATCACGCGCCCGCCTCGACCTTTGTCGCCAGCTTCATCGGCTCTCCCGCCATGAACCTTGTCACTGGCCGCCTGGATGGCAATCGTCTGTCGCTTTGGCCGGTCAGCTTCACCTTCGAGGGCGAGACCGATTATCGCGGCGAAGTGACGATCGGCCTTCGGGCCGAAGATCTGACGGTTGCAGCTCCCGGCCAGCCCTATCTGCCGTTCCGGGTCGATTATGTGGAAGAACTGGGGGCCGTCCGTCTCGTGCACGGTTTTGTCGGCGATCAGGCGATTTGCGCCTCCCTACCGGTTTCGACCGTATTGTCGAATGAGATGCGGCTTGGGGTCGATCCGCAAAAATTCCATTTCTTCGACAGGGAAGGCCGCCGTCTTGCTCTGCCGTTTGCCACGGCTCAGATGACCTTCGGGGCTCAGGCTGAGACTGTAGAGGCCTGAAACGCGGGTCGGCTCACGCCAGTGTCAGCGAGAGCCGATTGTCCTTTTCCCCTTTACCGGTTTCCTGGGCAAACGCTAAAATGCATGTGACTGGATTAACCCGAATTTGATAGAAGTCTCATAAAATTACGGGACTACAAGGGGGACGTCTATGCCAGTCAAGCTTTTGTTCGCAGCCATGGCCGGGGCAGCCATGGCTTTGCCGCGTTTTAGAGCGGAAGACACGCCACCGCTGGTCGCCGCCAATGCCGGGAATTTGAGCCTGCAACCGGCGCCAATCAATCCGGACTGGATACTCGAGGGTGATCCGCAGGCTCGGCTGGCTAATCACTCGCAAAGTCCTGATGAAGCAAGCTCTACAGCTGTCTGGGATTGCACCGCTGGAAGTTTCCGCTGGTATTTCGGCTGGGACGAGACCGTGGTGATCCAGGAGGGCGAAGTGCATGTGACCGCGCAGGATGGCACCGAGCGATTGCTGAAGACCGGCGATATCGCCTATTTCAAGGGCGGAACCTGGGCCACCTGGCGCATCGAGACCTATGTGCGCAAGATCGCCTTTCTGCGTAAGCCTTTCCCGGAGCCAATCGCAACGCTTTACCGGCTTCGAAATGCTCTGCGGAGTGGATCACGCGCCCCGATTTGAGCGGTTGAAAATTTGGCCTCTGCCGGACGTTGCGTTCGCGGTCGCCGCGTCCTAAATCTTCCTCCAAATGCAACGCGAGAAAGATTATGGCCCAGATCCGCAATGTCGCCGTCCAGATGGACCATGTATCCTCCATCAATATTTCAGGGGATTCCACCTTCGCCATGAGCCTGGAAGCTCAGGCCCGCGGCTATAAGCTGTTCCATTATACACCCGACCGGCTGACCATGCGCGATGGCCGCGTCTATGCGACGGTGGAGCCGATGGAAGTGCGCGATGTGAAGGGCGATCACTTCACCCTCGGCAGCCCGGAGCGCGTCGATCTGTCGACGATGGATGTGGTGCTGCTGCGCCAGGACCCGCCATTCGACATGGCTTATATCACCGCCACCCATATGCTGGAGCGCATTCACCCGAAGACGCTTGTTGTCAACGATCCGGCCTGGGTGCGCAATTCGCCGGAAAAGATCTTCGTCACCGAATATGCCGACCTGATGCCGCCAACGCTGATCACCCGCGACCCGGCGGAAATTGCCGCTTTCCGGGCCGAACAGGGCGATATTATCCTGAAGCCGCTCTACGGCAATGGCGGGGCAGGGGTGTTCCATTCCACCCGTGACGACCGCAATTTTTCCTCGCTGATGGAAATGTTCGGCCAGATGTTCCGCGAACCCTTTATCGCCCAGGGCTATTTGCCTGCCGTGCGCAAGGGCGACAAGCGGATCATCCTGGTGGACGGTGAACCCGTCGGCGCGATTAACCGGGTGCCTGCCGAGCATGATGCGCGCTCCAACATGCATGCGGGAGGCAAGCCGGAACCAACGGAACTGACGACTCGCGAGCGTGAAATCTGCGCCCGGATCGGGCCTGCGCTGCGCGAACGCGGCTTCCTGCTGGTCGGCATCGATGTGATCGGCGATTATATGACTGAGATCAACGTTACCTCGCCAACCGGCATCCGCGAGGTCAAGAATTTCGGTGGCGCCGATATCGCCAGCTTGCTTTGGAACGCCATCGAGAAAAAGCGGTCCTGATCCTGTTCGACAATTGATCGGAGAGTGTTTTCTGCGCCCCGCCACGTTGGGTTTGATAAAACTTTGGCGTTGCGGGGTGCTGGAAGCGTTCCCTTTTGTTCTGAAAGCACAACCGAATACAACCATTTTGCCCTCGAAACGGGTCTTTGTTCATTTATTGTTCTTGTCGTCACTTCTTTTTCATGCAAAACTACGGTTGCAGGAAATTGCAGCATGCCCGTTACGGACTTTGCTCGATGTCTTGATTTAAAATATTGATTTTAAACGCATTTTCTCTTTTTCGTCCGGCGAAATCCATGAAATTGCGTAGGGGCGGATGGACCGCTGCCGGCAAGGGGGCTGGGATATGGTTGCACGGGTGGGTACGGTTGCGTTTCAGGGCATTGATGGCGTGCCTGTCGATGTGCAGGTCATGGTCGCACCCGGCAAGATCGGCGTGCAGATCGTCGGCCTGCCGGACAAGGCGGTGGCCGAAAGCCGGGAACGAGTTCAGGCGGCCCTGCATGCCTCCGGACTGGCGCTGCCGCCCAAGCGGGTCACAATCAATCTGGCGCCTGCGGATCTGCCCAAGGAAGGGTCGCATTTCGATCTGGCCATCGCCCTTGGCCTGATGGCCGCGCTCGGCGCCATTCCTGCCGATGTGCTGGGCGATTATCTTGTGGTTGGTGAGCTGAACCTGGATGGCACGATTGCTGCCGTTGCCGGTGCTCTGCCAGCGGCGATGGCAGCCAATGCACTTGGCAAAGGGCTGATCTGCCCGGCGGATAGCGGCCCGGAGGCAGCCTGGGCGGGCTCAGACATGGATATTCTCGCCCCCCGCAGCCTGATTGCGCTCGCCAATCATTTTCGTGGCACCCAAGTTCTGACGCGCCCGAACCCGGCCAGCCGGGCGCTGCCGGGCAACCTGCCTGACCTCGCCGATATTCGCGGTCAGGAAAGCGCCAAGCGGGCGTTGGAAGTGGCCGCTGCCGGGGGCCACAACCTGCTGATGGTTGGCCCGCCAGGATCGGGGAAATCCATGCTGGCGGCCCGCCTGCCGTCCATTCTGCCGGTCCTGTCGGCGCCAGAGCTTCTGGATGTGTCGATGATCCATTCCATCGCCGGGCAATTGGCGGGTGGAAAATTGTCGGACCGTAGACCGTTTCGCACGCCGCATCATTCCGCCACCATGGCGGCGCTGGTTGGCGGCGGCTTGCGCGCCCGGCCGGGCGAGGCTTCGCTTGCCCATAACGGCGTGTTGTTTCTCGATGAATTTCCGGAATTTTCTCCACAAGTGCTGGATGCCTTGCGCCAGCCGCTGGAAAGCGGCGAATGCGTCATTGCCCGCGCCAATCACCGCGTCACCTATCCGGCCAGTTTTCAGTTGATTGCCGCGATGAACCCCTGCCGTTGCGGTATGGCGGGTGAGCCGGGGCATACCTGCGCGCGCGGCATTCGCTGCCTGACCGAATATCAGGGCCGGATTTCCGGTCCGCTGCTGGATCGGATCGATATTCGCATCGATGTCCCCGCCGTTTCGGCCATGGACCTGATCAAGCCGATGGCAGCCGAAAAAAGCGCCGATGTCGCCCGCCGCGTCGCTGTCGCTCGACAGCGGCAAACGGAACGGTTTATCGAGGCGGGCGTGCCTGAAATCCGCATGAATGCACGGTGCTCGACGGCGCTGATTGAAAAACTGGCCGCACCGGACGCTGCCGGTTTGCAGCTGTTGCGAGATGCAGCGGAGAAGTTCAAATTCTCGGCCCGCGCCTATCATAGAGTGTTGAAAGTGGCGAGGACATTGGCCGATCTGGATGGCTCAGAGGCACTTGGTCGGATTCATCTGGCCGAGGCAATTTCCTACCGCATTCCCTCGGAACGCCTGACGGCTGCTGCATAACGAAACAGGACTGCGCCTGCTGCTGTAGCCCTCAGACTGCTGACAAAGGCTGCATTTATCCTCGACGTCATGCTCAGCCTTGTGCCGAGTATCTACGCACGTCAATTTAAGTAACAACGTCAATGGCTTAATCAGCCACAACAGATCCTCGGGACAAGCCCGAGGATGACGAAATGCCGAGATCGGGGTTTGTCAACAAACTGAGGGCTACACCTTATGCTGTAGCCCTCGTCTTCATTGTTTGATGCCGCCAATGTATGGCACAGCGCATTGAATGTGATTATTCGCCAAGGCCTGCAAACAGTGCCGTCGACAGATACCGTTCGGCAAAGGAGGGAATGATCACCACGATGGTCTTTCCGGCATTCTCCGGGCGCTGTCCAACCTTGATGGCGGCGGTGAGGGCGGCACCTGAGGAAATGCCGACTGGCACGCCTTCCAGCCGGGCGACCAGCCGGGCCAGTTCAAACGCCTCGTCATTGGTAACGGTGACAACTTCGTCATAGATTCCGGTATCGAGGATCTTCGGTGCAAAACCGGCGCCGATGCCCTGGATCTTGTGGGGGCCGGGATTGCCGCCCGACAGAACCGGGCTGTCGGCAGGTTCCACGGCGATCACCTGAACAGACGGTTTCTTGGCTTTCAGCACCTGGCCGGTGCCGGTAATCGTGCCGCCAGTGCCGATGCCGGAAACGAAAATATCGACCTCGCCATTGGTGTCGTTCCAGATTTCTTCCGCTGTGGTCTTGCGGTGGATTTCCGGATTGGCCGGGTTTTCAAACTGCTGCGGGATGATCGCGTCGGGAATGGTCGCGGCCAGTTCCTCGGCCTTGGCAATCGCGCCCTTCATGCCCTTGGGACCTTCGGTCAGCACCAGTTCGGCGCCCAACAGAGCCAGCATCTTGCGACGCTCGATGGACATGGTTTCCGGCATGGTCAGGATCAGGCGATAGCCTTTGGCGGCGGCGGCAAAGGCGAGCGCAATGCCGGTATTGCCGGAGGTCGGCTCGACCAGAACGGTCTTGCCCGGTGTGATCGTCCCCTGGGTTTCCAGGCTCTCGATCATCGCCACACCGATACGGTCCTTGACGGAGGCAATCGGGTTGAAGAATTCCAGCTTGGCCAGAAGATGAGCCTTGACGCCCTTTTCCTTCGCCAGCTTGTCCAGCCGCACGATCGGCGTATCGCCGATGGTCTCGGTGATCGAACCATAGATGCGGCCGCGGCCAGGCTTCTTTGCTTCAGACATGTGTGGTCCTCCAGAATAACGGGCTTTGCAGGGACAATAGGACCAAATCACCCAAGCGACCAGAACCCTTTGCCTATCGCCGTGGTTTCGGGGAGAAAAAACCCGCTGCAAAGCCAGCGGAAACAAATGTTTATTTCACGCCGCCTTTGTGGCGATATAGGCGGCGGTTCCGGCCAGAATGCTGGCGGCGGCCCGGTTGAGCAGTTTCAGCGCCGATGGCTGTTTCAGAAGCAGACGGGCTTTGGCAGCCAGAAGAATATAGGGAATGAGTACGGCCATCAGCACGACGAAAGTCGTGCCGACCAATAGCCCGTAATCCGACGGGCCGATGGCCTGAAGTGGAATGAGGGTCGGCACCAGGGCCACGTAGAACAGCATGGTCTTCGGATTGCCAAGCGTCACGAACAGGCCGGATAGGAAGGACGCCAACACGCCCGCACTTTTGCGTGCCTCAATATTTTGCGGCAAAAGCCCTGCCGTCCAGAGCTTCCAGGCGATATAGGCCAGATAGAGCGTGCCTGCGAATTTGATGATCATGAACGGCGTCACGAAGGTCTGGGCAATATAGGCAAGGCCCAGAATGACGGCGGTCAGGTAGCAGAGATCACCTAGAATCAAACCCAGTCCCATGAAAAAGGTCGGGCGAAAGCCGGAGCCAAGCGCCCGCGCCACGATCGCCGTCATGCCCGGGCCGGGAATGGCAGCGGCAATGAACAGGGCTCCGGCATAGGCAAGCAGGCTGGCAAGGGTCATGAAATCACTCCATCAATACACGCAGTGCTAATCCGCCCGGCTGCAACTTGCAACGGTGACACGATTGAAATTGCCCGGTACGGCACTTTCTGCTCTTTCAGTGGATATAGCTTTCCGCCAAGGAGACATCATGCCCACCACCACGTCACTTCTTGCCTTTGCCCTGATCTGCCTTGGCATGGCGCTGACACCCGGCCCGAATATGGTCTATCTCGTGTCGCGTTCCATTTGTCAGGGACCGATGGCCGGACTGATTTCGCTGGGTGGTGTCGCGCTGGGCTTCCTGATCTACATGCTGATGTCGGTGCTGGGGATTACGGTGCTGCTAATGGCCGTGCCCTATGCCTATGAGGCGCTGAAACTGGCCGGTGCGGCCTATCTCGCTTATCTTGCCTGGCAGGCGGTCAGGCCCGGCGGTCGTTCGCCGTTTCAGGTGCGCGACCTGCCCAAGGACAGCCCAAGACGGCTGTTTGCCATGGGCCTCGTGACCAATCTTCTCAATCCGAAAGTGGCTGTTCTCTATCTGTCGCTGCTACCGCAATTCATCGATCCGAACAGCGGCAGCGTTTTTCTGCAATCACTGTTTCTCGGCCTCACCCAGATCGCCATCGGTACGACGATCAACGGAGTGATCGCGCTGACTGCCGGCTCCATCGCCCTGTTCCTCAGCCGCCGCCCGCTCTGGATCATGGTGCAGCGCTGGCTGATGGGTACGGTACTGGCTGTGCTGGCGGTGAGGATGGCAACGCAGGCGCAGCGCTGATGTTAAAAATCGGCCATAGGCGACAGCATGAGTGGCCCAACTGCGGCCTCCAGCCCGAGGCCCGACATCATCAAGGAGCAGGAGCCTTCGTAAGGTACAGGCTGGCTTTCCCACGAGAGGCGATCAGGTGGAAAATAGGTTTCCACAGAGTCGGCTTGAATATTGAGATGCGATAGGATGGCACTTAACGGCGGAATATCCTGAGCGACAATATCCAGAAGCTTCACACCGCCATCGTTGGCGCATTTCCATGCGATAACCGCCTTGAGAGAAGGCAATAGGCTCAACGTAATCGATGCATCGAAATGAGCATTGAGCAGAAACATCTCTGCTTGGCTGACAACGGCGAAGTGGTTGGAGACTGGTTGGCGACAGGCGAGCATGTCACGCAAAAGGGCGAGGTCCGCCGCTTTGCCGAGATCGAGTTTTCGTGCGTTGCCGTTGATAATCGGCTGAAAGGCCGGAACCGGGCCACCAAATTTACGATGCGTTACAACGCGAAAACCATAAGACTGGTAGAGCGCGGGCTTGTCGGTCAGGAGAATTCCGGTTCGATATCCTGCTTGCTCTGCCCACGCATAGGCCCGCTGCATCAGGTCGCGATAAAGGCCACGCCCCCGGAATTCCGGGCGGACTGCGCCGGATTGATAGCCCGCAGCAGTTACCGTCGTCCCATTAATCATGAGGGGCATGACGAAGACTGAAAAATTACCAATGCAGCGGCCGGACCGGTCAAAATATCCAAACGGCATGCATGTGGGATCGGGGCCGCCAAGTTGTTCCTGCGCACCGATATCGATACCGAAGACGTCATGCAGCAGATCAACAAGCCCTTGAAAAGCCGATGGATCGTTGAAATATCCTTGTCGCAATGTTAGCCCGTCCGGCTTCATGATGTCGCTCAGACCCCCGTCGAGCCAAATCCGCCCGTACCCCGCACCGTATCCGATGTTTCTGTAACCTCAATCACCTGCGCCTGCGTCACCGGCGCAATCACCATCTGGGCAATGCGCATGCCACGGGTGATGGTGAAATCCTCGTCTCCAAGATTGATCAGCAGCACTTTTACTTCGCCCCGGTAATCGCTGTCGATGGTGCCTGGGGTGTTGAGACAGGTGATGCCGTTTTTGAAGGCGAGGCCGGAGCGGGGGCGGATCTGCGCTTCAAAGCCCTGGGGGATTTCCATAATCAGCCCGGTTGGCACCAGAGCGCGTTTTCCGGGGGTAAGGGTCAGCGGCTCGGCCTCCGTTACCGCTGCGCGCAGGTCCATGCCAGCCGCACCCGCCGTCTCATAGGCGGGCAATTCCAGCCCTTCGCCATGGGATAGACGCTTGAGATGAAGGCGTGGCGCGGACGTATCGTGCATGGGGGTATCCTTTGTTTGCCGGGGTCAATTGCATATTGAACGCCAAAACGCTAGATAACCGGCCAGTTAAAAGGAATTCCTCACATGGCCGAAACGCTCGCAGAGGCGGTCTCCCGCCGCCGCACCTTCGCTATTATCGCTCACCCGGACGCTGGTAAAACCACGCTGACCGAAAAGCTGCTGCTGTTCGGCGGCGCTATTCAGCTGGCGGGTGAGGTAAAAGCCAAAAAAGACCGTATCCAGACCCGCTCGGACTGGATGAAGATCGAGCGCGAGCGT
Organism: Allorhizobium sp. Av2; assembly: GCF_021462805.2. Lineage (NCBI taxonomy): Bacteria > Pseudomonadati > Pseudomonadota > Alphaproteobacteria > Hyphomicrobiales > Rhizobiaceae > Allorhizobium > Allorhizobium sp. Av2. Next base: position 3,840,335 of record NZ_CP192696.1, read on the forward strand.
GGCATTTCCGTCGTCACCTCGGTGATGACGTTCGAGTATGAAGGCAATGTCTTCAATATTCTCGACACGCCCGGCCATGAAGACTTTGCGGACGATACTTATCGCACGCTGACGGCGGTCGATGCCGCCGTTATGGTGATCGATGCCGCCAAGGGCATCGAGCCGCGCACGCTGAAACTGTTCGAAGTCTGCCGGATGCGCGATATTCCGATCATCACCTTCGTCAACAAGATGGACCGCGAAAGCCGGGATATTTTCGAGGTTCTGGATGAAGTAGAAGAAAAGCTGGCGCTGGACACCGCCCCGATCACCTGGCCGGTCGGTCGTTCCAAGAGCTTCTGCGGCTCCTACAATCTGGTCGATAATACCTTCCGTGGCTCCGACAAGCAGGTCGAGGCCTTAGCCGTCAACAGCCCGAAGAATGTCGCGGAAAACCTGCCGGAAAACGAGCGTCAGACCTTTATCGACGAGCTGGAGCTGGCGCAGGAAGCCTGCCGCCCCTTCGACCGGCAGGCCTTTCTGGAAGGCCATATGACCCCGGTATTCTTCGGATCGGCCTTGCGTAATTTCGGCGTGCGCGACCTGATCAATGCGCTGGGCGATTTCGCCCCGCCGCCACGTGACCAGATGGCCGATATCCGCAAGGTGCATGCGGCGGAAGACAAGATGACCGCCTTCGTCTTCAAGATCCAGGCCAATATGGACCCCAATCACCGCGACCGCATCGCCTTTGCGCGGATCTGCTCTGGCAAGCTGGAGCGCGGCATGAAGGCACGGCTGGCGCGCACCGGCAAGCTGATGGGCCTGACAGCGCCGCAATTCTTCTTCGCCTCGCAGCGACAATTGGCCGATACCGCCTTTGCCGGCGACGTGGTGGGCATTCCCAACCACGGCACGCTGCGTATCGGCGATACGCTGACCGAAGGCGAAGCGCTGGTGTTTCAGGGGGTGCCGAACTTTTCGCCGGAAATCCTGCGCCGCGTGCGGCTCGAAGATGCGATGAAGGCCAAGAAGCTGAAGGAAGCCTTGCAGCAGATGGCCGAAGAGGGCGTCGTGCAGCTGTTTTCGCCGGAAGACGGTTCGCCCGCCATTGTCGGCGTGGTCGGGGCCTTGCAGCTCGATGTGCTGAAGGAACGGCTTTCGGGTGAATATACCCTGCCGGTGTCGTTTGAAATGTCGCGCTTTTCCGTCTGCCGCTGGATTTCGTCAGATCAACCCGGCGAACTCGACAAGTTCATGACGGCGCGGCGCGGTGACATCTGCCGGGATCTGGACGGCGACCCGGTGTTCATGGCGCAGGATGCGTTTTCGCTGCGCTATGAGGCAGAACGTTATCCGGCGATCAAGATGGTGGCGATCAAGGAATATCACGTCGCCAAGGCGGCATGATCATTGTTGAAAAGCTTGAGACCGCATCACGATTGAAAGATCGTGATGCGGTCTCAGACTGTTTTCACGCCGCTTCGGCGGACTTTTCCCTCGGCATTTCCATCAGATCCGAGAGGAACGTGTCACACCAATGGTTGACATCGTTGACCAGCAGATGGTCCATCATGCCTTTCCAGCGTTGCTGACGCTCGGCAAGCGGCATATCGAGGGCGCGGGCAATGGCCTGGGCTGTGCCTTCCGTATCGTATGGATTGACCAGCAAGGCCCCCTTCAATTCGCGGGCCGCCCCGGCAAAGCGTGACAGGACGAGAACGCCGGGATCATCGGGGTCCTGGGCGGCAACATATTCCTTGGCAACCAGGTTCATGCCGTCACGCATCGGCGTCACCAGCCCGACCTTGGCCAGCCGATAGAGCCCAGCCAGCACCGGACGTGCCACCGAGCGGGTCATATAGCGGATCGGCACCCAATCCACCGTGCCCAGCGCGCCATTCACGCGCCCGGCCTGTTCGGCCACGGTGCGCTGCATGGCCTCATATTCCGGCACTTCAGAGCGGGATTTCGGGGTGATCTGCAAATAGGTGACTTTGCCCTGATAGTTCGGATTGGCATTGATGAAATGCTCATAGGCATCCAGCCGCTGGGTCAGGCCCTTGGAATAATCCAGCCGGTCTACGCCGATCACCAGTGCCTTGCCTTCAATGCTTTGCGCGGCGCGCTTCACCATGACGTTGCGCACGGCGCGACGCGCATAGGCGGCAAAGGCCGCTGTCTCAATGCCAATCGGATAATGGCCCGCCTTGAACGTCCGATCATGGGATTTGATCTTGTTGCCCGCGATCGCCTCGCCAATCCCCTCGCGTACAAGAGCTCCGACGAAATTGGCATGGTCGAAATCAGTCTGGAAGCCGACCAGATCGTAATGGGCCAGACTTTCGATCAGTGTTTCATAGACCGGCATGGCAAACAGCACATCGGCGGGCGGAAGCGGGATGTGCAGGAAGAAACCGATCCGGTTCTTCACCCCCATCTGCCGCAATTCCTTGGCCAGCGGGATCAGGTGATAATCCTGGACCCAGATCGTATCGTCAGGCTTCAGCAGCGGCACGAGCCGCTCGGCGAAAAACCGGTTAACCCGGAAATAGCCGGTCATGTCCTTGCGGGCATAATCGGTCAGGTCAAGGCGGTAGTGAAACGTTGGCCACAGCACGCGGTTGGCAAAGCCGTGATAATATTCATCGACATCGCGGTCGGTTAGATCCGTCAGGGCGTAAGTGATCTTGCCATCCTCGATCATCGCAAGCTCACCGGCTTCTTCCTCGCCGCTGGAGACGCCCGACCAGCCCATCCAGATGCCGCCCTTGTCCTCAAGGGCAGCGCGTAACGCGACGGCCAAACCTCCCGCCGGCGCCTTATTGGTCTTGTCGGGTACGGGAACACGGTTGGAAACCACAACAAGTCTGCTCATATCATTATCCTTCTTATCGTTGTTCAGCTTTAGCGGGCCAATCTGGCCAGCGTGTCACGCAGGAGCTGCGGGCTCGCCAGAGACTGGCTGGCCACGCTTCCTTCGAGATCGCCGACGCGGATCGACAGGCCGCCCAAGCGGTTGACGCATTCAAACATTGCCTCGTCAGTCACGTCGTCACCAATGGCGATGGCAACCCGGTCGGTGAAGGGCGGCTCGGCCAGATAGGACTGCAAGGCCCGGCCTTTGTCGGCGCTGTCGGGGCGGATTTCGACGACCATCTTGCCGCGTTGCAGCTCATAGCCGGGACCCGCTGCCTGAAAGGCATCCACTATCGCTTTTTCCACCACGTCGGCGCAGGCGGGCGCTTGGCGATAGTGAACGGCGATGGCGGCACCCTTGTCCTCGACTAGCACGCCCGGCCAGGCCTGTTCGAGCTTTGGAAGGCCTTGCTTAACCGCTAGGAAAGCCGCACTTGGCTCACTGCGGATCACCGTGCCTTTAACCGTACGCCGCTCGGTGCCGTGCAATCCGGCAATCGGGAAGTGCTTTGGCGCAAACAGCCGGTCAGCGTAGGCCAAGGCCCGCCCGGTCACGAGAGCAAGTGCCCCGCCCATGCGTCCTGACAGGGCGGCCAGATCGTCTGCCAGACCAACCGGCACACGGATTCCATCCGGGCTCTCGGCAAGATCCAGCAAGGTACCATCAATATCGAGAAACAATGCGTAGCGGTGAGGCTCGGCCTGAAGAAGATCAAACAGCAGCGCTGCTGCGTCTTTTTGCTCGGTTCGAGCTGGCGATCGCTTGATTACCGATTGCTGGTTTTCCATATCCTGCCTCGTTTCACACGACCTGTCGACGCCTAGGTAACGATGGGTGCCCAGTTTGGTTCCCGAAAAATGCAATTAATTGCGCAATGCAGCATAATTGGCGGGGCCGTGACAGGCGCATGGAAAACTGCGATAGATCTGCCCCGCCGCCCACCTTTTCCATCAACAGGAGCCGAGGTGTTGGAGACTATTGACTTCGACGAGGACGATCATGACCGTTCAAAAAAACGATGAAACGCCTCTGCCTCGCATCGCCAATGTCTTGTCGATTGCCGGTTCCGATCCGTCCGGCGGGGCGGGTATTCAGGCCGATCTGAAGGTATTTTCGGCTTTGGGCGTCTATGGCATGGCGGCGTTGACGGCGCTGACGGCCCAGAATACCCAAGGGGTGGCGGGTGTCGAACTGCTTGATCCTGCATTCGTCGCCAGACAGGTTGAGACGGTTTTTGCCGATATCCGAGTCGATGCGGTGAAAATCGGCATGTTGGCCAATGCCGATATCGTCGGCGCTGTAGCCGCTGTGCTTTCAAGCCATCCGGCAGTGCCGGTTATCCTTGATCCGGTCATGGTTGCCAAGGGCGGGGCCGCGCTGCTGGATGACAAGGCAGTTGGCGCGCTGGTCGGGCAGCTCTTGCCGCGGGTCCGCCTGATCACCCCCAACCTGCCGGAGGCTGCCGCACTTCTGCGTGTGGCCGAGGCCGTGGACCGCGACGGCATGGAGGCACAGGCCAGGGCCTTGTTGGGACTGGGTGCCAAGGCGGTGCTTTTGAAGGGTGGGCATTTGCCCGGTAACGAGAGCCCCGATCTGCTGGTCACGCCAACGCTGACCCTGTGGCTGGAAGGCAAAAGGATTGCCACCGCCAACACTCATGGTACCGGTTGCTCGCTGTCCAGCGCGATTGCCGCCGAGCTTGCTAAGGCCATGAACCAAGGGACGAAGGACAGTGGAACAGACGATGCTTTGGCAAAAGCGGTCACGGTGGCAAAGGCCTGGCTGGCTGGCGCAGTCCGGTCCGCCGGACAATTGAGCGTTGGTTCCGGCCACGGACCCGTTCATCATTTTTACCAGACATGGCCGAAGTAGCCGACAGAATGTTATTCCGTCTCTGACCCTGGGAGGGCGCCGATGCTGTCAAGCCAGAGGACGGAGGACCGGCGCCAGCTTTGGTGTTTTGGCAGCAGGACTTCCCGTTGGTTGATGCTACCCCATCGGATGCCCCAGGTATCGGCATCCATGCCCTCGCCTGATGTCAGCAAGGGCGTGCCGCAATCCGGGCAGAAGAACTGATAGCGCGGCCGACCGTTGTCGCCGTATTTCATATAGGATTTAGGTGGACTTCCCGTTAGATGCAGTTTGTCGCGCGGGGTGGAAACCGTGACCCGGAATGGTGAACCTGTCAGGCGCTGACAATCGGTGCAATGGCAAATGCCGACATTCTCAGGGTCGATTTCGGCATGGTAGGTCACCTTGCCACAATGGCATTGTCCTTCGATCTGCATGTCTTAAGCCTCCCGCAGTCCATTCTGCGGGACTATAATGCATAAGGCTCAGCTTTCGATCCCCATTGCTTTTTCAAATTCCAGCCAGCTGCGGTCCATGGCATAGGCCTTGGTGACATAGGGGATGCCGACATGGCCATAGATCACCGGCCAGAGTTGTTGCTCTGCTGTGTCCTCCTGCACGCCGGCGATCTGTTGCAGGTAGAGCACGGAGGCGAGACCGCTGCGGTCGGCACCGCCCTCGCAATGGATAAGGATGGGCTTTGGCGCGGATTTCAGCAGAGCGACCAGTTGCTCGGCCTTGTCGATGGACAGGCCCTTGCCAGCCGACATGCGAAAATCGATATGGCCGATGCCAAGTTCCTTGGCGATCCCGACTTCCTGCGCATACCAGGGCGAGGGGGAAGGGCCACGCAGATTGACGATGGTCTTGATACCGTAACGTCCGGCATAATCCTTGATATCGGCGGCACTCGGTTGGGCGGAGCGGTAGAATTCGCCGGGAATGACCTCGTGGAAATTGCCCGAAAGCCGGAGATAGCCAAGGTAAGCGCCACAAGACAGCAGACCGGTCAGACAGGCAAGGGCGGTATAGCGGATGGCTTTCGCCAGCAGGATGGACATGGGCTCACACAGGGTCGGATCAAATAATCATCCACCCTGTAAAAGCTGAACCTGACATCGAACTGAAAGACGCGACCACCTGCCGCGTCCTATCATCACAGTGTCGTCAATACGCAGTGATCAATGATCGGCCTTGATGAAGGTGCCGTTCTTCAACTCGCGCATGGCCTCCATCAGTTCTTCCCGGCTGTTCATGACGATTGGTCCATGCCAGGCCACCGGCTCCTTGATCGGCTTGCCGGTCACCAGCAGGAAGCGGATACCCTTTTCGCCAGCCTGGATGGTGATTTCATCGCCGGTATCAAAGACCACCAGCGTGCGATTGCCCGAGAGGTCGCGGATATTCAGTTCTTCGCCCTGAAATTCCTTCTCGACTTTGACGCCGAAGGGCTTGGAGGCATCGCGGAACGAGCCGGAGCCCGCGAAAATATAGGCAAAGGCCGACCGATAGGTATCGACCGGAAAACGCTTGGTCTTGCCGGGTGGAACGGAAATATCGAGATAGACAGGCTCTGCGGCAATACCATCGACCGGGCCGGATTTGCCCCAGAAATCGCCGCTGATCACCCGCACAGCGGTGCCGTCGTCATCGACCACGACAGGAATGTCGGCGGATTTGATATCCTGATAGCGCGGCGCGGTCATTTTCAGCGAGGAGGGCAGGTTGGCCCAGAGCTGGAACCCGTGCATCTTGCCGGAAAAATCGCCCTTTGGCATTTCCTGGTGCATGATGCCGCTACCCGCCGTCATCCACTGAAGATCACCGGCGCCTAGCTGGCCCTGATTGCCGAGGCTGTCGCCATGCTCCACCGTTCCGGCCAGAACATAGGTGATGGTTTCAATGCCGCGATGCGGATGCCAGGGAAAGCCGCGGATATAATCCTGCGGATCGTCATTGCGAAAATCATCCATCATCAGGAACGGATCGGTCATCGAGGTGTCGCCGAAGCCGAAGACGCGGTGCAGCTTGACACCGGCACCTTCCATGGTGGGCGTGGCGCGGCTCTCATGTTTGACAGGGCGAATGGACATCGGTCGGGCTCCTTTCGAGCGAATATGATTTGCAGCCAATATAAGGTTTTTCAAAAGCAGGCGAAGAGCACTGGGCGCAACGCAGTGTTCACAGAAGCGGCTCTTCACGTAAACTCAATGCCGCACTGCAAAATGTGATTACCGCTTTCGTCACGAATCTGACATGAAGAAAGCCGAGCTTTACGCTTCATTATACACCTTCCTTCAAGATTGGCTTTGCCGGGACAAATGAGGACCGGTCTTGCCGGAGCATGAATGCCATGTGTCGTTGGGCAGCCTATCGGGGAGAACCGCTCTTTATCGAGGAGTTGGTATCGTCACCCGCCCATTCGCTGATCGAGCAATCCGTCTGCGCCACCCGCGCCAAGACATCCACCAACGCGGACGGCTTCGGCCTTGCCTGGTACGGCGACCGGCCGGAGCCGGGCCGGTTTCGCGATGTTCTGCCCGCCTGGTCGGATTGTAACCTGAAAAGCATTGCCCGGCAGATCCGCTCGCCGCTGTTTCTCGCGCATGTCCGCGCCGCAACCCATGGCGCCACCCGGCGCGACAATTGCCACCCGTTTGTGTATGGCAACTGGTCTTTCATGCATAACGGCCAGATCGATCATTTCGACCGTATCCGCCGCGCCATGGAAAGCATGCTGGACGACGAATATTTCAACGCCCGCACCGGCTCGACCGATTCCGAACTGCTGTTTTTGCTGGCCATGCAATTCGGCATGAAGCATCGCCCGATTGCGGCGATGGCTGAGGCCATCGGTTTTGCCGAAAGGCTGAGCGCAGAGATCATTGGCACGACCCGGGTGCGTTTCACCGCCGCCTTCTCTGATGGCGAGGCGCTGTATGCGGTGCGCTATTCCACCGACGCCTTTGCCCCGACGCTGTATGCCGGGCCGATGGGGAGTAAGGGCGGGCATTGCCTGGTGTCCGAACCGCTCAACGATGACACGGAAACCTGGGTAGAGATCCCGCCTGGCAGCGCCGTGATCCTCAATGATGAGGGTCTGAATGTCATGGGTTTTGAGCCGGAAATCGGCGGCGCGCCTGCTCGGGTGACGGAAATGGCCGGCTGATCTGGGGCTGCGACAGACGCCGATAGGGCTGCGGAATCATGGTGTGCTGACTTGCCGCCTCACTTCCTCAACGAAGGTCTTCAGCGCGCCACGACAGAAATCGCGGCGATAGGCAAGCGAAAGCGGCGCATCGAGGCCGGAGCCGGGCGCAAAACGGCGATAGGCGACGCCAGAGGTTTCCAGCCGCGCCATGGATTGCGGAATGATCGACAGGCCGAGGCCTGCCGCCACCAGACTGAGGGTGGAGACCAGTTTTGGTGCCTCTTGTGCGACATTCGGACTGAAGCCCGCGGCCTGGCAGGCCGAGATGATCCGGTCATACAGGCCTTGCGCCAGGGGGCGGCGATAGAGCACGAAGGTTTCTGCGGCCAGCGCGGCAAGCGTGACGGTATCGCTGTCATGGCTTTGGCTGTGCAGGGCCAAAGGATGAGTGTCGGGCAAAGCCAGCACCATATCCTCGATATCGACGGTTTCGATGCTGAGGGCTGGCTCCGTTCCGGCCAAAGCACCGGCGGTGGCGCGGATGAAGGCCGCATCAAGCCGACCGGCGGACAATTCACCCAGAAGTTCCGTCGTAGAGCCTTCGTCCAACCGCAGTTTCAGTGACGGCGAGGAGAGCCGCATGGCCCTCACGATGCTGGGCACCAGCGGATGAAAGACCGCCGAGGTGGTGAAGCCGATGGCAAGCTCCCCGATTTCGCCACGCGCCGTCCGCTGTGCGGCCTCGACGGCCATATCCACATCGGCAAGGATCTGCCGGGCGCGGGCGATAAACGCCAGGCCCGCCTCGGTCAACGCCATGCCTCGGGGTTGGCGGATAAACAGCGTCACCCCAACCAATGTTTCGAGAGCCTTGATCTGCTGGCTGAGGGGCGGCTGTTGCAGGCCAAGCCGCTCCGCCGCACGGGTTAGATGGCCCTCTTCGGCGACGGTTACGGCATAGCGGAGGTGGCGCAGTTCAATCATGCCATAGGTTTAACATATGGAGAATGGCTTATCCATATATTGGACATCAGGATTTGAGGGGCGTATGGAAGAGAAAAGACGAGACGGACGATGGTCATGACGAAGACAGTTCAACCGGAGCCAGTTCAGGCCGAGAAAGTTCAGGCCGACCCTCCACAACATCATCCCGGTATCGCCGAATTGTTCACCGGGTTTCTGGGGCTCGGCCTGATGGGGTTTGGCGGTGTGTTGCCGATGGCACGGCGGATGATGGTGGAGGACCGGCGCTGGCTCTCCCCTGGCGAATTCATGGATCTGCTTGGCCTCTGCCAGTTCCTGCCGGGTGGCAATATCATCAATATGTCGGTGGCGGTTGGGTTGAAGTTCCAGGGCTGGAGGGGTGCGCTGGCCGCCGCCTTCGGCCTGATTGCCGCACCGACGGCCATCGTTATCTGTCTGGGTTACATTTACGACCGTTACCGCGACAATCCGCAGGTCGAACATCTGTTTGCGGGTCTGGCTGCGGCGGCTTCTGGCCTGCTGATTTCGCTGGCCTGGAAAGTCCTGCAACCGCTGAAACACAAGCTGTGGGCGCTGGCCATCGTTGCCCTGTGTTTCATTGCCATTGCGGTTTTCCGCCTGCCGCTTTTCGCCACCATGCTGGTTCTGGCGCCGGTCTCTATTGTTTTGAGCTGGAAATTGTCGAAATGATTGCCACCCTGATTTCTCTTGCCCTGATTTTTACGGAATTGTCGCTGATCGCCTTTGGCGGCGGCAATGCCATCCTGCCGGAAATGCAGCGCCGGGTGGTGGAAGTCCAGCAATGGATGAGCGCCAGCGAATTCAGCGCGCTGTTTGCCTTGGCCCAGGCTGCTCCGGGGCCGAATATGATGGTGGTGCCGCTGGTTGGTTGGCATGTGGCGGGCTTTGCCGGGGTGGTCGTCACCTCCATCGCCAAATTCGGCCCGTCCTCGCTGATCACCGCCGGTGCCGTCACCCTCTGGGAGCGCTTCAAGGACCGGCCCTGGCGGCGCATCGTCCAAGCCGGGCTTGCACCAATGACGGCAGGCCTCGTCACCTCCAGCGCCGCTGTGATCACCAAAGCATCGGCAACCAGCCCAATTCTCATTGGCATTGCGGCTGGCTGTGCGGTGCTGACCGGGATGACCAAGGTTCACCCGCTGATCGCGCTCGGCAGCGGCGCGCTGATCGGTCTTATCTTTATTTAGAGAGATTTGACGCCGAGCATCCCCGCAATAGTCTGTGCAAGCCGCTCGGCAACGGCATCCTTGTCCATATCCGGCCAGTCTTCGGAGCGATCCTTGTAGATCAGGGTCACCCGGTTTCGGTCGCCGCCCATGATCCCTGTCTGCGGTGAAACGTCGTTGGCGACGATCAGGTCGGCACCTTTGCGCTCCAGCTTGGCACGGCCATTTTCCTTGATATTCTGGGTTTCTGCTGCAAAGCCGATGACCAGGGCCGGGCGTTTTTCATGGTGGCCAACCGTCTTCAGAATGTCCGGATTTTCGGTCAGCGCCAGCATCGGCGCGGCGTCGCCTGGCTGTTTCTTGAGCTTTTGCTCCGATGCCGTCTCGACCCGCCAATCGGCCACCGCTGCGACCATCACGGCGATATCGGCGGGCAGGTGGGTGAGCACGGCGTCGCGCATCTCCTCGGCCCGCTCCACATGGATCGTTTTAACGCCTGTGGGGTCCGCAAGGCTGACCGGGCCGGATACCAGCGTCACCTCGGCGCCCAGCCGGGCAAGTGCGCTGGCAATGGCATGGCCCTGCTTGCCGGAGGAGCGGTTGGCGATATAGCGCACGGGATCAATCGGCTCATGGGTCGGGCCGGAGGTGACAATGGCCTTTTTGCCTGCCAACGGCTGGAAGGAGTCGTCAAGACAGGCTTCGACCTTGGCAACGATCTCCAGCGGCTCGGCCATGCGGCCCAGACCAGCTTCCCCACTTTCGGCCATTTCGCCAGCCATCGGCCCGATGAACTGAATGCCATCGGCCTTGAGCTGTGCGACATTGCGCAGAGTGGCGGGATGGGCCCACATTTTCGGGTTCATCGCCGGTGCGATCAAAACGGGCCGGTCGGCGGCAAGCAGCACTGCCGAGGCCAGGTCATCGGCCAGCCCATGGGCCATTTTCGCCATCAGATCGGCGGTGACGGGCGCAACCAGGATCAGGTCGCAATCGCGGGCAAGCCGGATATGGCCGACATCCTGTTCGTCCTCGCGCGAAAACAGATCCGTATAGACATGGGAGGCCGAAAGCGCGCCGACCGCGAGCGGCGTGATGAATTCCTGGGCGGCCCGCGTCATGATCGGGCGCACCGAGGCACCCCGCTCGCGCAGCCGCCGGATCAGGTCCAGGCTTTTGTAGGCGGCAATACCGCCGCTGATGATCAGGAGAATACGCTTGTCCGTCAGCGCCATGAAAAGCCTGCCATGAAATTATCGATGCGAACCGGACACTACTGCATAATTCCTTAAATCGGAATCGATTTAAGGAAAAAATTATGCAGCAGATTTAAAGAGTTACAGCGTCCTTTGTGCATTTTGTAAAATGCACGGCGCCGTAGCGCATAAGCGCCTGAAAGGGGAAACGATAAGATGAGGCCTGCTATAGGCTGGCGCAGAAAACGGAATCGATCCGATGCTCTATCGGGCAAGGTCTATTGGCACGCAGGCAATCGTTCCCGCTGCAATCTCCTGGTAGGCGAGACCTTCGCCCAGCGTTGCGGCCATGGATTTGATGATCCGGCTGCCGAGGCCAGTGCCCTTCGGGGCAGCGCCAGGACTGATGCCGATGCCGTCATCCTCCACCGTCAACAGCGCATGGCCGGGCTGCGCATGGCACAGCCGCACGCGGATTTCGCCGTCCTTGCGGTCGGGATAGGCATATTTGATCGCATTGGTCACCAGTTCGGTGACGATCATGCCGATGGAGACGGCGCGATCTGCGGTCAGAGAAATCGGCTCGGCATCGACTGTCAGGGTGATCGGCTTGTCGGGATTGGCAAGCGAACCGCCGATTTCCCGCACCAGATTGGCGATATAAATGTCCATATCGACCCGGCTGACATCGTCTGAGGTGTAGAGGCTGCGATGCATGCCGGCAATGGCGGTAATGCGGGCCTGGGTCTCAGTCAGTTCGGCCTTGACCTCGTCACTCGGAGAATTGGCGATCTGAAGCCGCAGCAGGCTTGCGACCAATGCCAGGCTGTTGGCGACGCGGTGGTTAACTTCGCTGAGCAGCGCTTCCGCCCGTTCCTTGGCAAGGCGGATTTCCTCGTCCGCCTTGACCTTGGCTTCGCGCAGCCGGGCATTTTCGACCGATTGCCGGATGGCGCTTTCCAGCAGCGACAGGAAATCCTCGCTGGTGGTCTTGATGACGTAATCGGAGGCGCCTGCCTTGATCGCGTCGATGGCGATACGGGCTTCGTTGGAACCGGTCACATAGACCACCGGCGTCATGATATGCCGTCCGCGCAAATGCGCCAGCACATCGTGACCGGTCATATTGCTGAGATAATGATCGAGAACAATAACGTCGAAGTTTTCAGACGCCAGAAAGCCCAGCGCCCGCTCCAGATCCTCGGCATGGGTGACGGAATGTCCGTTGCGCCCGAGCGCTTTCTGCACCAGCCGCACGATGGCCGGGTCGTCATCGAGATAAAGAATTCGGACATTCATGGGGCGGTCGGCTCGTTACGGGATCTGCATCACGGAAAAGAACAGCCCGAGCTGACGAATGGCATTGGCGAAATTGTCATAATCAACCGGCTTGGTGATGTAGACATTGGCACCAAGATCGTAGCAGCGCTGGATTTCCCGTTGATCGTCCGTTGTGGTGAGAATGACGACCGGCAGCCGACGTGTGTGCTGATTGGTCTTTACTTTCTCGAGTATATCGGTGCCCGACATATCCGGCAAGTTAAGATCGAGTAAAATTAGCAGGTATCGATCTGCCGAGGTTTCTCCGGAACGGTCCGTGCCCAGGATATAATCCAGCGCGTCGGTGCCATTGGTAAACGGCACGATCTCATTGTTGACCCCGGCCCGGCGAACATTTTTCTCGATCAGGCGTGCATGTCCCTCGTCGTCTTCGACCATGACGATGGTCACTTCCTTGGCCACTGCTTTCATGCTCAGGTCCCTACCAGTTTCGAAAGGTCGCGCGGCAAGCGCAAAATAAATGTCGAGCCGACGCCGATCTTGGAGCGTACGGTAATTTCACCTCCCAGGTTGCGCGTCAATGAGCGCACATGGGCAAGGCCGATGCCTTCGCCCACCTGGTTCTGCTGTCCCGAGCGGCGGAAAAGCTCGAAAATCCGTTCATGATCCTGTTCAGCGATGCCGCGGCCATTATCCTCTATCTCCAGGCGAATGAAGTGCCGTCCATCCGAGACCGCCCGGATAGAAAGGACGACCGGGCGATCGGGTGACTTATATTTGATAGCGTTGTCAAAAAGGTTACCGAGAATTTGCTCCAGGGACAACCTGTCGGAGATGATGCTGGCAACTTCGGTTGAAATTTCTGTATGTCCGCCGCTTTCGCCGATCTGGTGGTGAACGCTGGCAGCCGTCGTCTCGATCAGCGGTTTGAGATCCAGTGGTTCCGGCTTGAGCTGGCGGCGTCCATCGCGCGAGATTTTCAGGATGGCGTTGATCAGCCCGTCCATCTTGCGGGTCGAGGATCGGATGAAGGAAATCGCTTCCGGCAGGTCTTCGGAGGCGGCAAGCCGCGCATCCTCGATCTGCTGCGTCGTCAGGGGCTGCCCATCCGCCAGAACATAGGCCTTCAATGTCTGGAGCGCACTGTCCAGCTCGGCGGTAAATCCCATGATATTGACGAGGGGGGCGCGCAGGTCGTGGGTGATGATATAGGCGAAGCGCTGGATTTCCTGATTGGCCTGCATCAGGTCTTCGGTTCGCTCCTGCACGCGCTCTTCCAGCCCCGCATTGAGGACCTCCACCTCCTGGCGGGCCTTCAACAGATCGCGCACGTGCTGGATGATGATCAGGATCGCGCCGCCGATCACGATCACGATGGCCACGGCCCCGCCAATGGTAAAGACCTGCAACCAGCCGATGGCAAGGAGCTGACTGGCAATTCCCTGGTCTATCCTGTTGTCGGATTCGTCGCGGACTTCGTCAAGCACGGTGCGGATCTGGTCCATCAGCTGCTTGCCGTAACCGGCCCGGACAAGTTCGTAGGCCTGGCGGATGTCGCCGCTGCGGGTCAGCTCGACGGTTCTGGCCAATTCTTCAAGCTTGGCCTTTACCAATTCGCGCAGCTTCTCGACATCCGGGGCATGTTCAGGGCGAGGCGCAAGCAGATGCACGAGACCGTCCATTTCCGTGGTCACATCGCCGATGGCCTGACTGTATGGGGTCAGGAAAGCGACATCGCGGGTGATCAGATAGCCTCTCTGCCCTGTTTCCGCATCAGTCAGCGTCTGCATCAGGTCGGCGCTGGCGCGGCGAAGCATCCGCTCCTCGACAACAGTTCCGAAGGTGACGCGAGTCTTGCCGGTCAGCCACAGGGTCGAGCCGATCAGGCTGATCAGGAGAAGGCAGCCCAGGCCAAGCACAAACAGACTGGAGCGGATGAAACCTGCGTTTGTTGCCGACATGCAATCCTACCCGCCATGACCCAGTTGAAACGCGATGAACAGCAGGCTGAGCGCAATCACCCAGAGCGCCAGCCGGCCTGAGCGACCATGCCGCGCCTGCGCCTTGCCAATGGCATCGGTGGTGCTCTCGTCGAACCGCAGTCCATGCTCGCTCATCTGCATCAATTCACTGTGGAATTTCTCGGTTTTGGCAGCGATCTCCGGCAGGGCTTCCGCCACCCGCACCGCGGCGCGAATGCCGTCCTTCATGTCGGTGACGATGCGCTTTGGACCGAGATTGGCTTTGATCCAGTCCGCGACGACGGGCTCCGATGCCTTCCACATGTTGAACCGTGGATTGAGCATCCGTGAGACGCCTTCGACCACGACCATGGTTTTTTGCAGCATCACCAGTTCAGGCCTTGTCTGCATGTCGAACAGTTCGGTGACTTCAAACAGCAGCGTCAGCAACCGGGCCATGGAAATGGTTTCGGCCGGCTGGCCGTGAATGGGCTCGCCGATCGCCCGGATCGCCTGGGCAAAACTGGCCATATTGTGGTGGGAAGGCACATAGCCGGCTTCGAAATGCACTTCCGCCACCCGCATGTAATCGCGGGTGATGAAGCCATAGAGAATTTCCGCCAGAAACCGCCGTTCTTTCTTGCCGAGCCGTCCGCAAATGCCCATGTCCACGGCAACGATCATGCCTGCGGGGTCGACGAACAGATTGCCCGGATGCATGTCGGCATGAAAGAAGCCGTCGCGCAGCGTATGGCGCAGGAAGGACTGGATCAGCGTATCGGCCAGCGCATCGAGATCGTGGCCAGCGGCTTTCAGCGCCTCGACATCGGACATCTTGACGCCGTCGATCCATTCCATGGTGATGACGTCGCGGCCCGTTCGTTCCCAATCGACCTGCGGAACCCTGAAACCGGGATCTCTGGCGGTGTTTTCGCCCAGTTCCGAAAGAGCGGCGGCTTCGAGCCGCAGGTCCATTTCCACTTTCGTGGTCTGCTCGAGTGTTTTCGTCACTTCGACAGGGCGCAATCTGCGGGTCTGCGGCAGCAGCATTTCCTGCAAATGCGACACGAGATACATGACCTCGAGATCGGCCGCGAAACGGCGCCGTACGCCGGGACGGATCACCTTGACCGCAACCTGCTTCACGCCGAACTGCGTTTCCACCATGCAGGGATGCACCTGGGCGATGGAGGCGGCGGCAATCGGCTCGCCGAAATTGGCGTATAGCTCCTCGACCGGACGCCCGAGCGACAATTCAATTGATGCCTTGGCCTCCGCCGTTGGAAAGAAGGCCATGCGGTCCTGCAATCCGGTCAGGTCATAGGCGAGTTCGGCGCCGACCACATCGGGCCGGGTTGCCAGGAACTGACCGATCTTGGCATAGGACGGCCCCAGCCGCTCGACGGCTTGCGACAGGCGGTCGGACCGCAACGTGCCTCGGGCGCGCTTGCGCTCGAAGGCAGCGGCGACTTTCTTTACAAAGCCGACGCTCGGCGGCAGTCCTTCGGACGGCAACGCCGAGACAACGCCTTCACGAACGAGAATCCAGCCGACACGGGCCAATCTGAAATAGGCGCTGACTGTGCTCATTAATCGATCTTCAATCCGGCGGTCTTTCGGTCAGGCATTGTTCAGATCTTCCAGCCGGAATGAAGGGCGGCAATGCCGCCGGTATAGTTGGTGAAGGACACCTTGGAAAAGCCCGCCTTGGTGATCATCGCGGCAAAATCCTGTTGATTGGGGAACTTGCGGATCGACTCCACCAGATATTGATAGGGCTCGGCCTCGCCGGTGATCATCTTGCCAAATCGTGGGATCGCCTTGAACGACCATTGATCGTAAAAACGGTCGAGCAGCGGCATCTGCACCTCGGAAAATTCCAGCACCAGCAGCCGTCCGCCGCGTTTCAGCACGCGGTAGGCCTCGCTCAGCGCGACATCGATGCGGGGCACATTGCGAATACCGAAGGCGATCGTATAGGCGTCGAATTGATTGGCTTCGAAGGGCAGGGCCTCGGCATTGGCCTCGACGAAGGTGAGATTGTCGGAGAGGCCTTTTTTCTGCGCTCGCTCCTGGCCGACGCCCAGCATGGAGCCGTTGATGTCGAGCACTGTGGCATGGGCGAGCCTGCGCGAGGCCTCGATGATGCGAAAGGCGATGTCGCCCGTGCCGCCGGCAACGTCCAGCACCTTATAGTTAGCATCCTTGCGTGGGTTGAGGGTGGCAATCAGCGCATCCTTCCAAACCCGGTGCATACCCGCCGACATCACGTCGTTCATGATGTCGTAGCGCTTGGCAACCTTGTGGAACACGTCGTTGACGAGACCTTGCTTTTCGCCTTCCGCCACATCGCGGAAGCCGTAGGAGGTTTCCATGCCGCCATCGGCGGAGGTGCGGCTTGCGACCATCGGCTCAACTCCATTCTCTCTAAAACCATATCAGCGACCTTGGCGAGGCCCGGTCTCTTGCACTATGTCTGCGGCACGATTGCAATAGCCCGTCGGGATATTGGCGGGATATTGGCAGGGCAATGCCATAACAGGCCGTCTGGTCCTTAAACCATGATGCGTGCCACTGAAATAGAAACATGGAGCCTTCATGCCGGAATTACCAGAGGTGGAAACCGTAAAACGGGGACTGGCGCCGTCCATGGAAGGGCGGAGGCTGATCCGTCTGGAATTGCGGCGGCCGGATCTGCGCTTTCCCTTGCCGGTCGATTTTGCGGCGAGGACGCAAGGCCGGCTGATCATCTCCCTGTCTCGGCGAGCGAAATACCTGCTGATTGATCTCGATGACGGCGTCTCGATTATCTCCCATCTCGGCATGTCCGGCTCTTACCGGATCGAAGCCTCGGGTGAGACAGGCCTGCCTGGCCAGTTTCATATGGCGCGCTCCCGTGATGAAAAGCATGACCACGTGATCTTCCATTTGAGCGGACCGGAGGGCAGCCCTCTCAGGGTGATCTATAATGACCCGCGCCGCTTCGGCTTCATGGATATGGTCGAGCGCCGTCACATGGATCGTCATGCCGCCTTTGCCGGGCTGGGACCGGAGCCGGTCGGCAACGCGCTCGACGCCGACTATCTGGCCATCAGGTTCAAGGGCAAGGCGCAGCCTTTGAAAACCGCCCTTCTCGACCAGAAAGTGATCGCCGGTCTCGGCAATATCTATGTCTGCGAAGCCTTATGGCGGGCGCATCTGTCGCCGGAGACACCGGCGCGCGCGCTGGTAGATGCTGAAGGAAAGCCGGTGGCGGCGCTGGAAGACCTGACGCAGGCCATTCGCATGGTCATCGCCGAGGCGATCGAGGCCGGCGGCTCCTCGCTGCGCGATCATATCCAGGCGGATGGCTCGCTCGGCTATTTCCAGCACAGTTTCAATGTCTATGACCGCGAAGGCGAAGCCTGCCGCACCCCTGGCTGCACAGGGACGGTCGAGCGCATGACCCAGGCAGGACGGTCGACCTTCCACTGCCCACAGTGCCAGAGATAAGGCGCCTTCGTGCCTCTGGTCAAAACGGTGTGGCGCTTCGAACGGGCGCCTGCCGGCACAAAGGTTGAGAAAGCGCGTTGACGACGCCGTTCTTTCCCGCTATATGCCCGGCCACAGTTAGGAAAGCTTATCGCTTTCCACGATTGCTCCCGAATTGCTGGTATTGCAGGTCGCAACGACTTGGCGGCGAAGGTGGAGTTTTGGTTCGTATTCGAGAGAGGCATCCATGGCCAATACTACATCGGCGAAGAAGGCGACCCGCAAGATCGCTCGCCGCACCGCAATCAACAAGAGCCGCCGTACGCGCGTTCGCAACTTTGTCCGCAAGGTTGAAGAAGCCATCGCTTCTGGCGATCAGGCACTGGCCGCAGCTGCATTGAAGGCTGCCCAGCCTGAACTGCACCGCGCTGCTTCCAAGGGCGTTGTTCACGCCAATACCGCGTCGCGCAAGATTTCGCGTCTTGCCAGCCGCGTCAAGGCACTCGCCGCCTAATTTTCGTCGAAAATTAACATTTTGATCAGCCTGGCTTTTTAGCCGGGCTTTTCGTCTTTTGATATTTTTCTCATTTCATCACTATTGCACGTTACGGTTTCATGTCACTCCAGTGACACGATATTCCTTTTTATATCAATGACTTGCCGGAGGTTCTCCGTCTTGGATGATCTTTCCTTTACGGCAGGACTGTGCGATTTTGAGTCAAGTGATTTTTTTATTTTCAGGCAATATCAGGGCTTGCAATGATGGAGCCCGCCAAACTCCTTGATTCAAAAGCGATTCTTTTTTGGCTTTTGTGCTCCGGGAAACTTCCGGGACGGAGTCAATGGCGCGCTGTTAATTTTAGGTAAAATTCATTGTTGATCTCGGCATTCGATCCTGCCTAAATGCATTTCAAGAGAGGTGCGGATCTTGGCTCCTGTCGGAAAGACACAAGCTGCAAAAGCTGGTTTTTCTGAAAATCCTCTCCGGGCGGAACGGCTCAGTTTCGTTTCATCATACATTGGTTCTCATGCGGAACTCGTTTCCATTTCAGGAAACGAGAGTTGGAGTTTGTGTGTCCGGCTTAAGTTGGAAGCATCCTATTTAAATTTGGGAATAAGAGAGGGAAAGACTGGCCCGACATAAACGAGGATGAAGGGCCTTGAACGAAATACCTGTGTCATAACGGCATATGCTCATTCCCTGCTGCATTAAATTAGGCAATGCGGATTGAGGAGCTCCATTTGGCAGATATGATGATCAGCATGGTTAGCGTTCTTGAAGACGCATGCTGCTGTGAGAATGCATGATGGTGAATGCCTGACAAGACCGGTGTCCTTACGAGGGGACGTCGGTGTTGGAAGTCTCAGGCAGTCAAATGCAAGAATTTAAAGCGTCGGCCAGCAATGGCAACTGGCCGGCACATGTGGACAATTGGAAGGCGGCGAG